>JAHLMT010000001.1 GCA_018920185.1 Candidatus Aenigmatarchaeota archaeon
AATAACATCTCCCACAACCTATATCTAATATTTTACCGGGTTTTATAAAGAATCTCTTATTTAACCACTCCGCAACTCTTTCGGCATACTTTTGATTTATGGGTCTTATCGGATAATGAATATCTAAATATCTCATAGATACTTACTTGTGTGATTAAATTTTAATTTTTTATTTTTTTGGTAGGTTCAGGCTCATTCAGAATCCGAGATTTTAAATTTTGAAAACTAAACATCAGCTCGTTTTGACAGTCAAAACACCTACCAAGTAAAGGAATTCTTCGATAAAAATTATTGCATTTAGTACATACAAAACCATCTATGGGATACGTGCACCTGTAGTTTATTCTACTTGTATTGATGAGATAGAAACATCTCCAGCTAAAGATTACTATTTGGCACCTGGTAGATTAGATCCTATAAAGAGAGTTGATTTAATAATTGAAGCTTTCAAACAACTGAAAGATAAAAACCTAATTATTATAGGGGATGGTCCTGAGAAAAGTAAATTGCTTTCGATGGCAAAAGGTTATGCAAACATAAAAATATTAGATGTGTCTACACAAGAAGAACTCAGAGATTACTATTCTAAATGCATTTGTTGTATTGCTATACCTAATGATGATTATACAATGGTTCCTCTTGAAGCTGCTGCAGCAGGTAAACCAAGTATAGTTTCGGATGATTTTGGTGTGAGAGAAACTGTAGTAGAAAACAAAACTGGTATTTTAATAAAACCTGATGTTAAAAATTTGGTAAATGCTATAAATAGTATGACGCCAGAAGTTGCAGAATCTATGAAAAAGGACTGTTTAAATTTCGCAAAAAAATTTGATATTGATATATTTTACGAAAAATGGGAAAACAAGATAAAAAGCATGTTAGATTAATGATTTTTGTTTAGAAAGATAAATTTTATTTATCATTTCGTATCTATCAAAAGTTCCAACGTCTTTCAAAAATTCATTTGTTACATAACCGTAAACTCTATATTTTTTAATAATTTTTGGTAAATCAGTTGAATGAAAAGAATGTCTTTTGCTGGGTATGAGATTAAAAATTTTTTTCTCCAAAACATATACAGAACTTTTAGCTAAATTGGTTTTTATTTTTTTATGGGGTTTTTTATAAATTTTGATAATCCTGTTGTTTTTATCAATTTCTACTAAATCGCTATCTTCTGGGTGGTCTGTCTCATGTAAGACAACTGTTAATAATCCTCCTTTATTTTTATGAAACGCTAATAGCTTATTCAAATCCATGTTTAGCATCGTATCGCCGTATAAAACAAAAGAAGTATTTGTTATAAAAGGTTGAGCATTCTTCAGAGCGCCGCCGGTATCTAAAGGTTCTTTTTCCTCACAATAAATTATATTTACACCGAATTTTTTACCATCTGAAAAATATTTTTTAATTTTATCAAAAAGATAGTACCCACAAATAATGATATCTTTTACACCGTATTTCTTTAATAATTCTATTTGATGTTCTAAGATTGGCTTACCACCTATTGGCAACATTGGTTTTGGTAATGTATCGGTTAATGGTCTTAGTCTTTCTCCACGACCACCAGCTATTATTACAGCTTTTATTTTTTTAACTTCTTTTTCTATAATTTTAGATGCTTCATACAAATCATCACATACGAAATCGGGCTCTACATCATATTTTTTATCTTTACCTCCGTACCCTGTTTTTAAAAGTATTGTTTTACATCCTGCATTTTTACCTGTTTGAATGTCAACCGATTTATCGCCTATGAAATAACACTCTTTGAAGTTTAAGTTGAACTTTTTTTCAGCCTTTTTTAACATTCCTATATTTGGTTTTCTACAATCACATTCTATTCTATATTTTAACAATTCTGGTTTAATGTCTTGGTGGTGTTTTTCAGGGTGATGAGGACAATAATAAATCGCATCTATTTTCGCTCCCTTTCTGGAGAGTAATTTTTTAATGTAGTTATTGATGTTTCTAACATCACTTTCTCTTAATAATCCTCTAGCAACTTGAGGTTGATTAGTTATAACTATGATGTAAAATCCCAGATCTTTAAGAATTTTAATAGCTTTGACTACATTTGGTAAAATTTTCACTTGTTTAATTTCTGTCAGTAGGTTAACTTCTTCATTAATTACACCATCTCTATCTAAAAATACTGCTCTATACACTTTCCTTACCAAAAAGCTCTTTTTCTACCAATTCAGAAATTATGTGACCTATAATGATGTGTACTTCTTGAATTCGTGGAGTATTATTAGAAGGAACGTTAATTAGTATATCTACAAAATCTTTCACTAATCCACCACTTTCACCTGTAAACCCAACTGTTAAAGCACCTTTGTTACGACCTATTTGCAGAGCTTTTATTACATTTTTAGATTTACCACTCGTACTTAACCCTACAACAATGTCTTTATAATCTACAAGATGTTCAATCTGTCTAGCAAAAACATCTTCATAAGAAATATCATTTGCTATTGCTGTAAGTACAGAAGTATTTACATTTAAAGCTAACGCATTTAGCATAGGTCTATTAATGTAAAATTTATTAACAAATTCTGCGACTATATGCTGGGCATCTGAAGCAGACCCACCATTACCAAACATAACCAGTTTTCCGCCTCTTTTATAAGCTTCAACGATTTTCGTAGCAAGAAGTTCTATTTTTTCTATCAATTCCTTATTGTTTAGCGTGCCCTCTACAGATTTCAAGTGCTCTTGCATTCGCTTGATTATTATATCTTTCATGTAAAAACCGTACCAGTGAGATAATTAACTTCCCATGTCTGCAATCCTTCGAAATCAAAGGTAAAGTGAAGTGGAATTGCACCAACTTTTTCTAATTCATGAGCTACAATTTGTTCAGTATTGGGTGCACAGAAAAATAACATAAACCCTCCACCACCTGCACCTGTGAGTTTCCCTCCTAATGCGCCATATTTTCTAGCTAGATCATACAAATCGTCTATTCTCTTATTAGTTATCATAGGTGAAAACTTTTTCTTTTCAACCCAAGATTCATGCAAAAGTTCACCGAATCTTATAAAATCTCCTGATAAAAGAGTCTTTTTCATTTCTAATGCTATTTCTTTAGTTTTGTCTAATGCTTCTATAACAGTTTCTTTCTTCTCAACTACTCCCTTTACTTGATTGGCAATTATGTCTCCTGTAATATAGTTTCTAATAACATCGCTTTCTGGTCTTTCACCTACATAAACAAGAACTAAATTCTTTTCAAGCTCTAATAAATAATCTTTTCTCAATTTTAATGGTGTTACTTTAACCCATCCATTACCAAATTCTATAAAGTTTAAGCCACCGAAAACTGTTGTATATTGATCCTGTCTGCCTCCAGCTATTTTCAATTCTTCTCTTTCTATTTTATATGCTAATTCTGCTATTTCATATGGTGTCATTTTATCAGCTCTAATGTGATTAAACAGCCCGATCAACGCAGCAAAAGCTGCAGCTGAGCTTCCCAAACCGGATTTTGGTGGTACATCACTCCGTAAAAAGATATCTAACCCCATTCTGGTTGTGTTTAATCTTTTAATTGCAGCTTTAAGCAAGTCTAATTCGTTATTATATTGTATTTGATCGATACTAGTGAACCTGAGTTTTTTCAAAAAATTCCAAGACTCTATATGAATTTCACTGTCGTTTCTGGGGATTAAAGTTGCGTAGGAATATTTGTTTATAGCTGCCGAAACTACACATCCGCCCTTTTCGTCGCAATATGGAGATACATCTGTCCCACCACCACCAAATGAAATTCTAACTGGAGAACGGCTTCTTATAATCATACACACACAAATAATTATCAGTTGTTAATCTTTTAAAATCTTGATGGGAAGTTAAAAATTATTAATTATTATTTGACTGGGATAAAAAGAAGTACGATGCCGATCAGTGAAAGGTGGTTAGATAAAGTTGAGCGTACATTTCACCTATGCAATTATTCAGATATGACATTACAATAATTTATGCAACAATTTCAACTGATTTGCTACAGGAATTATAAAGATAAAATCTTTAGAGTATTGGTATGTGACGCTAGCAATTAATGGAAATATGTTTTAGATTAAAATGATAAAATCCGAGACTTTTTGTCTTTAAATAGAAATAAAATTTCTCCTTGACAATCGAAACATTTACTAATTACTGGTATGCGTCTATAAAATTTATTACATTTGTTGCAAACAAAACCATCAAAACTATTTAGGGATTCAACAAAATTCCCATCTGTAGTTTGTGTTTTAAATATTTCTCTTAACAGGGTTTGTCTACCTATACCCATCAACTCAGTTTTACTAATACCAATAACCTCGAAAACTCTTTCAAGTGGTGGTAATATCTGATTTTCAATGTAATACTTAGAATCTATCGGGATTTTGTTAGCTTTTACATACTCCGGATCTTCAGCTCTTTCAGAGAGAAGTTGCATACCTTTAACAATAACAAAACTCACTCTATCACCAACATTTGGAGCAGTTCCGTTTCTTTTTCTAAGTTTTTTTACCAGTTCTATATGTGGTTGAATTCCCTTGTATGTAACAATAGACTTCGAAATACTTTTGGTTATTATTAAATCTTCAATCGGAATTTCATTTCTTTCGAGTTTTCCAAGGTATTCTTTAACATACCCAAAAGCTTTTTTTGGGTTTTGTTCTTTAAGAAGAATGTTAAGAACACCAAATAGGATTTTAGTGGCTGCGTCACACCAGTCTCTTCTAACAGTTTCGATTCCTTTCATCATGATATCTTCTTTCCATCCGCCATCAGACTTTTCATAAGTTAGTCCTGCATAACGTTTTTTTGAAAGAATGAGTAATGTTTTAAAAACTTTCTCAATTTTCATTTGAACTATACCTTGGAGTTTTTCATTTACCATCAACTCAAGTTTTTTCCCATAATCATAAGCAGTTTCTATATCTTTTGTTTTTACATTAACCATTATCGAGTCTGTATCGCCGTAAACAACTTCATAATTCGTGTTCATTTCGATGATTTCTTTTGTTTTGTTGATTAAAAACCTACCGCAACCAGTTATTGTATTGGCTATATCAAGCACATACAGTCGTGCCCTCTGATAACCTGTATATCCGTAGAATGCGTTGGTCATAATTTTTAACGCAAGTTGTTTTGCGTCCAATAAACGTTTCACTTTATCGTCCGTAGTTCGTTTTGCTTCTAATCTTATTTTATCTCTTTCATTAATCAGACGTTTAAGTATAGTTGGCATTATACCTTCTCTAACATTTTTTGAAACAAATTTTGTTCCGTAAGGAGTTTCTATTGTTTCTACATCGATTTCTTTAGTTTTAACAAATGTTGTAGGGCAAATGTTATACGCGACGAAAATGGATGGGTACATTGATTTGAAATCTAAGTAAACGACAGAATCTGTGTGTAAACCTATTTTCGGTTCTAAAACTAAAGCTCCTTTTAATTCTTGACTTTTACCGTCTTCACCCCACTCTTCACTGGGTTTAGAAGGCAAGACAAAATTATTTTTATCAAATTCCCTAAGTAATAAATTCTCTACTCTTTGAGCCTCACCTCCATCTAAACAGTCTTGTAAAAGTAAACCCGAAACTTTACTTAATTCGAAAAATTTATCAAGGAATTCTTTTTCGACTACTAACCTTAATGCAAGTTCAGAATCTTTTTTGGCATATTCAACAAGTTTGTTTAGTTGATCTTCGTTTCCATGCCAATGCCCAAATATCTCGCTATGGGCTATATCAATTTTTTCGTCTTTTAATAACTCTCTTGCAACGTCTCCCAAACCAAGTCTTTTTAATCTCAGGGTGCCTTTTCTGGTTGATTCTTTGACCAATTCATAAGCATCTACAATAACTCTACCTATAACCGAATTTCTATAATGTGAGCCTATTTTTTTGGAAACGGATGGTTTTAAATTACACCTTCCTAGCATCAAGGACAAATCATTTTCTCTAAGTCGTGAAAGTAGATAGGGGAAATCGAAATTGTTTATGTTATAACCTAACAAAACATCGGGATTATATGCGTCTAAGATCTTGATGAATTCTTTCAACATTTCTTTTTCATTTGTGAAATCTCGCACATCTTTTCCAGTTTTTGGAAATATTTTAGATACTAAAACTAGTGATTTATGTGAATTGAAATTTGGATAGAATGATAGACTAATTATTCCGATAATATCTTTTTTTGAATCGGGTATACCATTTTGTGATATTGTCTCTATATCTATAGCTAAGAATTTTAAGGGGGCGTTTTCTAAGCTTTCAAGTTCTTTTATTTCTTCGCCTTCTAGTGTAATATCACATTTTACAGTTTTTGTTCTAGTTAATGTACCTTTTACTTTATACCATTTAAGCCCCGAAATGTTTTTATCGGCCATAAAACGGTATTTAAAAAGTATATCTGCTTCATATGCATCATCAATCATCTTTTCTTTTTGTAACGTATCACGTACTTCGGGGACACGTGAAGGGTCAGTTAGTGTTATCTTTACCAAATTATTTTTTTCTTTTTGATAACCTATTGGTAGATATTTCTGAACTTTTTCAACTTTCAAAACCAACCCTGGGAACTTTTTTTTAACGATTTCTTCAAAGTTTGTCTCAATTGATTTTTTTGGTAATACGTAAAAGTATGGGTGGTAATCTTTGATAAAAACACAAGAAGATTTACCTTCATTTGTTATTCCAAATAATCTTATAACCGGGGAGTTATCAAGCATTATATAGTCGCAATCCAAAAGTTGAAACTCCAACTCCATACCTAAACTTATGAAAAATCTATTTTAAATGTTTCTCGTGTTTGTAAATTTATTAACCAATATATAGGTTCTGTAAGAAAGCTTCCATTGGTTACAATTGTTATGCCTTTATAGTTTATTGTTGTGGCCTTATTGACACCTGAGAATACTATTATATCAGGAATTGTTTCTAGTAAAAATGCATTGTTGTACGAGGATGGAGTTAAAATAGGGTTAAGATTCCGTTTTTTTAGCAAATTTATTATTGTTGTTTCTAATGTCGTATTCCATAAATTCATGTAATGGTGCAAATGTTCTCCGGGTGATAATAAAATTTGTATATTTTGGATGTTGAGTGTAATCGGTTTAAGTGCATCGGCCTTAGAATAAAAACGTGTAGATTGGGGCATATCAGATATGAATTTTATTATATCTTCTTTTTTTCTGGAGATGTCTCCAAAAGCAAAAATATGTATATTTTTCTGTTCCTTTATCCAGGAGAGAAAGTTTTTGTAATAATTTCTATTGAAATTTGGGGAATCCAGGTGTATATCCGATATGAAAAAACATTTTTCGGAACTTTGGGTTTTAGAAATTTCTTTTTTTATGGGTATATCAGGGTATATCACTTGTTTCACTTCATTTACACCAAACTTCCTTTCACACACAAGTCCAATTACTTCGTCTTCTACAATATATTTTGATTGTTCTTTATCTATCTCAAACACTGCTTGACCGGTTACATCTTCCAAGGTTAATATATCATTTATTTCACTCACTATTCCTATAACCGAGAATTGTTTTGTTTTATCGGTTATCTTATTAATTGATAGTAAATTATTCAGTTTTTGTTGAGTTATAAACAAATCGCGTATAAATTCGTAACGGTAATTTGCCACCTTTGATAATTGTTCAACTGAGATTTTTTGTTCTTCTGTTTTATTTAACAAAGACTCTAAAAACTCCCCCGTTATAACTGTGGGTAAACTTTCTTTTTCAGTTTTTAATACAAGTTCTAAAATATCTGGATTTTCACTCAATATATTCAAAGCCCTTTGATCAATCTGTAGACCAAGATTTAAGAACAATTTTAATATTGTTGATTTTTCCATATAAGAGGTAAAACATTTTATTTTTTTAAAGTATATACAACCAATCCTGACTTGTTTTCTATTTTCGAATGTGGTAATTGAATTGCTTGAACTTTACCACTTTCAACAAGTTCTTGAATATATTTTTGAACCGTATTCCAACTTATTCGTCTATTGAGTGTTTTAGAAATTTCTTTGGAGATAACTGCAATAGTTGTGGGTGTAGATAACTTTTCTAATATAACAATTATTTCTTTTTGGACTATGCGTCTTAGATTAGGTCTTCCTCGTTTCATATAAACCTATTGTTAACAAATATTATTATAAACTTTCTTTCGGTTTTTGTAATCTTTCAATTTTAAGTTACAGTAATAGTTAATTGCTTTGAATTAATTTCAATGTTGATAAAATCGGATTAAAAAAATAACATTGTTATTAAATGTCTTAGTAACTTTTATGAAAGTCGAATAAAATCTTATATAAAATACCTATTAAAACTATCTTGGTTCTGAAATCATTAATATTAGCGGTGGAAAAATTTGAAAAATTCGGCCGAAATTTTAGACTTTTTTATTTGAAATATTTAATTTATTTTTTAGAAACATTATAAAAATTTGGTTAAACCATTTATTACAAAGAACTTGGTAATTACAGCCCGCACAAAACGTTCTTTATCTCCAATAGGACTGTAATTTGTTGGGTTAGAATGTTTTATTTTTTCCAATAAACCAAGCTTAACCAGATTGTTCAACCTTTTCCTTAAAGCTTCAACACCTATTTTTATTTTATGGTTAACTTTCATTTCGTTGTAAAGTAAAGGGAAACAATAGGGTTGCAAATTAAACGGTGGTTCTCTCCCACTCATATAAAACTTTCGGAGCAGCTGTATATCTAGAAAATCTAGGCGCTCGGCGAGGGCGATAGCTTCTTCAAAATTGGTGTTAACATTATCTTTAGATGGTGTAAAAACTTCTTGTAGAGTATTTTCGGTCATCATATCCCAGTTTTAAGAATAGTTTATTATTAAGTTTTAAAAATTAATTTGTATTCTCGATACATTATATTAAACTAATTACTTTCGTCGTTATTTCCAAATCGTTAACTTCTACTAAACCACAATAACCTTCGGGAAAGCGACCAGAATTTATAATTTTTGTTTTCCCTAACTCATCCACACCTCTACTTTCGTGTATGTGTGAGCAAATGGCTACATCTGGTTGATTCCTTTCGATAAAATTCCTTACAGATTCCGAGCCAACGTGAGCACCGCTTACTATCATATCTAATTTTGTTCTAATGGGTGGTGCGTGAGTAACTTGAATTTTGACAGCGGATTTTTTGATTTCACCATAAGATTTTTCTAAACCCAACTCTATTTCACCCTCACTTGGTTCGAATGGTGTGTTGAAAGGTGTTTTTGCTCCACCATACCCGTAAAAACCAATATTATTGATTATTTTACCTTCTGCATGAACACTTACATTCTCTTTCTTGAAAAAATCTATCAATTCACCATCCCAACTTCCAGGTACTACAATAATAGGTTTGTTTAAACTCCTTAATTCTTCTAAGATTATCTTTCCAACATCGATTCTACTAAACCCCTTCGGAACCAAAAAATCTGTGAAGTCACCGGGGCAAACAATGATATCGATATTCAGAAGCATGAGTTTATCTAAGAATTTCATTAGATTTTCAATATCACCATGTATACACCCGATCGCGGCTATGTTTGTCATATCAATTTATCTTAAATGCAAATATTAAATAATGCACCTAAAAAGAAAGGGGTATAGAATTGAAAGAAAGATACGGTTAATTTTTCAGAAATTCGGATGGAAAGTTATACGTGCAGGTGCTAGCTTAGGCGACGCAGATTTGATTTGTTTAAAAAACAAAAAATGTCTCCTACTTCAGATCAAATCGACGAGGGAAACAACTTTTTATTATTATGGATACAAAAAACCGACTATTGAAGGATTTCCATTCTTTCTTGTTGTGGACTTTGGTTATGGAAAAATTCGCGTCTTACATCCGAAAAAAAAGATATCCATTCATGATGGTTATTCATTAAAAGAGTTTCTTAAAAAGATTTAATAATAAAATCTTTAAATTAATAATCGGTGATTGGTTGGCAGTTTTAGTTAAAGATGTGATGTCATCACCCGCTCTTACAATCGATATTAATAAAACAGCTCGGGATGCAGGGAAGTTAATGCGAAAGCATAGAAGAGGATTTCTTATAGTTACAGAAAAAACCAAACCCGTAGGCGTAATATCTGAAAGTGATTTGATAGAAGAAGTTGTTTGTAAAAATATCAGATCCGATAAAGTAAAATTAAAGAATTTAATGCACGAACCTATAATCGCGGTTGGTCCAGAAGATACTATCTTGACCGCATCTAGAAAAATGAAAGAAAACAACATACACAGATTACCTGTTATAGAAAATGGTAAAGTCATAGGCGTAATATCTTTAACTGATATAGCAAGAACTTCACCAGAAATGCTAGACTTACTTGAGTACAGACTTAAAATGAAAGAAAAGCCTTTTGAAATAAAGGAGAAAACGACTATTGGAATATGTGATTCGTGTGATAATTACTCGGATGATCTTAGAATTGTAGATGACCAATGGCTTTGTGAAGATTGTAGAGAAGAAAGTGAATTATGATTAAGCTAGAAAGTGATATTAGTAATGAAAGCATTATAAATATAGCTAATTTATCACCGGCTTATGTATTTGATTTTGAAAATATTTCAAATACCGTCAAGACAATAATTTCATCAGGTCATAGAAGGATACCAGTTGTTTCTAAAAATAATAACTTAGTTGGAATTCTAACTTACATGGATATACTTGATGCTCTTTTAAGAGGTCTGACCAGAAATACACAAGTCTCAACATTTATGACAAGAGAAGTTATATTTTGTGAATCTACCGAAGACATCAAATTTGTTTTACAAAAGTTAAAATTATCTAGGCGCGGAGGTCTACCTGTTGTTAAAAATATGAAGTTAATCGGAATGGTAAGTGAGCGAGATTTTATTCGAATTCTTTTAAACCAATATTTTGATATTCCTGTAGGAAGAGTGATGACCCATAAACCGTTTTTTATTACGCCGAACACATCTATTTTAAACTGCATGAAAACAATGGTTAACACACATTACAGAAGACTACCCATAGTTAGTGGCAAAGAAGTTATCGGAATTGTTACAGGGTTGGATGTACTACAGTTTATTAACGAAACAAATTATAATTTAACCAGACTGAATGAAAATGTGGAAAGTATAATGTCAACTCCTGTGAAATACGTCACAGAGCACGATGATGTATCAGATGCTATAAGAATAATGTTAGAGAATAATATCGGCGGTTTACCTGTAATAAATGAAGAAAACATGCTTAAAGGTATAATTACTGAAAGGGATATAATAGAATTGATCTGAATTATGTTCGAGGAGCATCAAAAAAAGTTTCTATCGGATATACAAAAAAGTAACGTCCTTCTTCTCGTAGAAGGTAAGAAAGATTATGAAGCTTTGAAAAAAGCGGGTATCGATAATATATTTGAAATTTCGGGGAGACAACTCGAAAAAATAGCTGATCTTATTAAAACCACATGTACCCGAGTTGCAGTCCTAACAGACTTTGATAGAGAAGGTATAAAGCAATATAAAAGGCTGAAAAAATTGCTTCTTTCAAATGAAGTAAAAATAGACGATGATATACGCAGAAAATTTAAACACATTTTTCATGTGAATAAAATAGAAGAATTGAATGGTTACTTTAAATAACTTTTGTGTAAGATTGTATAAATAGGGCCGGTTCTTGTTAATACACTTTCAATTAAACATATACTATCAACTTTTACGGATGTTTCTTTACAAACCATTTTTGATATACCTTTAATAAAAAGTGGTTTATTTTCAATTGTTTTCACCCTCGCTAGTGTTACATGTGTGGGGTTGCTCTCCCCGTCTACAGTTTTTACAATTTCTTTTCTGATAGACTCTAAAATATCACTTTTTACTTCTAAGGCTATAACTCGTGTAAATTTTTCATTTGGTATCAGAATTATATTTCCAAGAATAAGCTCAAATTTTGTATATCTTTCGGATATTTTGTCAAGAACAGATTTGATTGCTTCAAGTTCATCTCTTTCAACATTGTTGAGAAATGACAAACTTATGTGAAGATTCTCAGGTTCGACAAATTTTGCTTTAAGTTGTAAAGCCTCTAATTGTCTTTGCAAACTTACTAAATACTCTTTAACATCTTCGGGGAAAAATATTCCTATGAACGCCCTTACCATAAAACTTATTAAATTTAATAAACTAATTATATCTAGAGTTCTATGGGAGAAACGCGAATAAGAGCCGGAGACGTGGTTGGTAAGACGATAATAAGTGAAGAAACTGGACGAAAATTTGGGGTTGTTACTAACATAGACTTTGTTACAGAAAGCGGTGAATTGATGAATATTATTGTCGATCAACCTACCAAACATTTATTGGAGTTGAATCTTAAAACAGACGAGAAAGGAAGATTATTGATACCATTCAGTTCTGTTAAATCTATAGGCGATTTCGTCATTATTAGTGAAAATGAACTTATTTAAAACCAATTTATTTTTATTTCGTCTATCCTCCATCTTGGGTTAATTTTATCTTTTAGATTCGAAGACCACCCAGACTTATAAGATAAAAGTCCAACCCAACTTATCATTGCACCTTGATCTCCAGAATACTCGTGTGGTACAACATATAGCTTGCCACCTCTCTCTCCCACCATTACATCAAACATATTCTGTAATCTTTTGTTGGCTGCCACACCACCAACTAATAGAACTTCGTTCTTTCCTGTGTGAGCAAGAGCCCTCTCAGTTACTTCTACAACCATCGAAAAACATGTTTCTTGTACGCTGTAGCAAATGTCTTCCTTAGGAATACCCCGTTTGAGCTTATTAATAGCAGCCGTTAATGTACCAGAAAAGGACAAATCACACCCTTTTACAGTATATGGAAGTTCTACAAAATTTCCTTTCAAAGCAAGCTTTTCTATATATGGTCCACCAGGCGAAGATAAACCTATTTCCCTCGCTAACATATCGACAACATTACCCAAGGTAATATTCTCAGTTTCGCCAAAGATTTTGTAATAACCTTCGGTGTATCCAATAATAGCTGTATGTCCACCAGAGAGATATACAATGATCGGGTCCTTTGCACCTGTTGTTAGTCGACCAATTTCAATGTGACCCACTCCATGATGAACAGGAACCAATGGTTTGTTGTAATCTGTTGAAATTTTTTCGGCAAAATTTGCGGTTACAAGCAAACAAGGCGCCAATCCAGGACCAGCAGAGTATGCTATCACATCAATATCCCTCATAGTTATATCTGCTTTTTCTAAGCTTCTTCTTAAAATTTCTTCTTTCACTTTACTATGATGTTCAGCAGCATCTGTAGGAATAATGCCCTTACCCAATGGGGCAATGTATGAGGATTTTTCATTTGATAAAATTTCGCCTTTTTCATTTACTATTCCACAACCGAAAGTGTGCGCAGTTCCCTCCAGACCAAGTGATATCATTTCTACTCACTATGTATAAAACAAAAATATTATAAATAGACATTCTATTCATGAAAGTTGATGAATTAACAGAGTATGGTATGCCAGAAAAGTATGTTGTAAAATTGAAAGAAGAAAAAATTTCGGAGCTATATCCTCCACAAGCAGAGGTAATTAAAAAGGGTTTATTTAAAAAAAGAAATCTCATACTCTCACTACCGACGGCTAGTGGTAAGACATTGATTGCTACAATAGCGATGATCCACAATCTTTTGGAGAAAAGGCAATCTAAGGTTGTTTATATTGCTCCTCTTGTTGCCTTAGCTAGTGAAAAGTACCAATACTTTAAAAATTTCTTCGGTAAAGATTTCAAAGTAGCTATAAGCGTCGGCGATTTAGATTCTTCTGACCCGTGGTTAGCAGACTATGATATTATTTGTGTTACAACAGAAAAATTAGATAGTTTGTTACGTCACAATGTTGCTTGGGTAAATAAGATAGGTTTAATTATAGTTGATGAAATACACGTACTTAATGATTCTTCCCGTGGTCCTACATTAGAAATCTTATTAACAAAACTAAGGAGAATAGTTCCGAATGCACAAATATTGGGTCTATCAGCTACAATAAATAATGCTGGCGAGTTAGCAAAGTGGCTTAATGCTACATTAGTATCGAGTAATTTCAGGCCGATTAAACTATACGAAGGTGTATTTTTTGATTCGAAAATTCAATTTGATGAAAAAGAAGGGTATGTCCTAAACAATTCTGAAGATCAAGAAAATGCAATAGTAGAAAACACACTAGACATGAATAAACAAGCTTTGATATTTACCTCGACAAGGAAGAACGCAGAAAGTCTAGCAGAGAAATTGTGTAAAACCGTGAGTTTAAAACTCAAATATGAAGAACGTTCTCAATTAAAATCTTTAGCAAATGATATAGAACATGTTTTAGAATATCCTACACAACAGTGTAAGAAAATAGCGAAGTGTATTAGAAGTGGAGTTGCATTTCACCATGCAGGATTATTAAGTGAACAGAAAAAATTAATTGAAAATAATTTTAGGAATGGTCTAATAAAAATAATCGTCGCAACCCCAACTTTATCGATGGGTGTTAATCTTCCAGCGTTTAGAGTAATAATTAGAGATGCCAAACGTTATCATCCGGGATTTGGTGCAATCTATATACCGGTTTTAGAATATAAACAATTTGTCGGGCGGGCTGGCAGACCTTCTTATGACAAATTCGGCGAATCTATTTTACTAGCTAAATCGGAAGATGAAGCAAGGGATTTAATACAACATTATATATACGGTCAACTAGAGGATATCACATCCAAACTTGCATTAGAACCAGTGTTAAGAATGCATACATTAAGTTTAATAGCTAGTGAGTTCTGTAATTCTGAAGAAGAAATTTTCGAATTTTTCAGCAAAACTTTTTATGCTTTCCATTACGGCGATATAGAGCTTGTAAAAGGAAAAATATACGATATTATTGAACAACTTTTAGAATGGAAATTGATAAAGAAAAGCGGAAACAAGATAAATGCAACTAGAATAGGTAAAAGAGTTTCAGAGCTATACATCGACCCATTAACTGCTCATAAATTTTTAGAAGCATTGAATTTTCGAAAGGATAGACAGATTGAAGAATTTAGTTTTCTACAACTTATTTCAAACACTTTGGAAATGAAACCTTTGTTATCTGTTAGAGATTCTGAAATAGTGAATATAGAACAAATAATATTACAAAGAAGCAGACAAATTTTACAAGACATACCAGAAGAATATGATTTTGAGTTTGAAAATTTCTTAGAATCTATAAAAACAGCTTCGATGCTTGAAAGTTGGATTAACGAAGCCACAGAAGATCAAATTCTCACTAAATTCAAAGTTACACCCGGCGAATTATACAACAAATTACAGATTGTTGATTGGTTGATGTACAGCTTGTATGAGTTAGCTCTCCTAAGTGGACACAAAGAACTCCTGAGACCTTTAAGAAAATTGAGAATAAGACTCAAGTACGGTATTAGAGAAGAATTGATACCACTTGTAAAATTAAAAGGAATAGGGAGAACAAGAGCTCGAAGATTATTTAACAAAGGTTTAGATTCTCTTGAGAAATTGGAAAAGATCTCATTAGAGAGACTATCAGAAATTATAGGTGTAAAAATAGCAAATGAAATTAAAAATCAGCTGGAAAATAAAACTGAAAAATTAAAAGAGAAGCAAATCACACTAAAGAAATTTTAGTAGCTTTATCATTGGATAATTTTAGGTCTAATGGGGTCGCTGGGATTTGAACCCAGATTTCTACCATTTTCGTCTTTCCCGAAGGTAGTATCCTAACCAAGTTAGATGACAACCCCCATACACAAATTTAAAACATATTTCCAATACCATTTATCGAATTTTTAAAGTTTTACCGCACAACTGTAACAGAATTAGTTATTTTATTCCAACTTTCTCGCGAAAGTTAGCCAACCAGTGTGCATCAATCCCATAGATTTAGGTCTCGTGGTTCTCTCAGTTTGCCACTCTCTTACAATATTCTCAATAGTTTTTACTTCAGAAAATCCTCTTTTTCTAATCTCTTTTGTAACTTTTATCACTTCCTCTATTGTAGGAGAATAAACAACTAACCACCCACCAGTTTTCAGGGATTTGTAAGCATGCTTAATTAACTTTTCGGGATGTTGCAAATCTAATGTTATTAAATCGACGTTTCTTTCTGATATACCACCTGACACGTCTTTTTGTTTCATTTGTATATTTTTAAGACCAGATAATTTTATATTCTCTCCAGCAATTTTAATGAATCTCTTATCTTTTTCATAAGTTATAACCTTTCCTTTGGATAAATAATTTGCAAGAAAGATGGCAAGATATGCAGAACCAGTACCAATATCTACTACTAAACTATCCGAGGATATGCCAGTATATCCAAGTATAAGACTAGCATCTTTAGGCAAAATTACTTGTGCCGTTCTAGTTAAGCATTTTTCAAATAAATCTAAAACCGAAGGTTTAACAATTACAAACTCTTTCCCAAGATGTGTTTTAATTTTTGAACCATAATTTTTTCCAATCAATCTACTTAGATTAATCATTCCACTTCTGCCATTAAAAATTTTTTTAGAAACACTTACAACATAAGACTCGTCTTTACTTAATAATAAGACCTTATCGTTTAGCTTAATTTTCATATCATTTTAGTTCTCTTGCTAATTCTTTTAACTTTTGTATTCGTACATCAACCGGAGGATGGGTCTGAAACAGGTTTAATAATAAATCTCTTTTAAATGGATTAACTATCCACAAATGTGCAGTGGCGCTGTTACCAATAATTGGGTGTTGTCTGGCAATTTTAGAAATCTTTTCTAATGCTGCTGCAAGGTCGAGTGGTTTCTTAGATATTATAGCACCCGTTCTATCCGCTGCAAATTCCCTTGTTCTAGTGATTGCCAATTGAATTAACATGGCAGCTATAGGAGCTAATAAAACTAAAGGTAAAAAGAGCAAACCACCACCTTGTCGTCTATTATTGCCTGTTAAAAGACTGTACCACGCGATTTGGGCAATGTAAGCAATAGCTCCTGCTATAGTCGCGGCAATAGTTGACGTGAGCGTATCTCTGTTTTTAATATGCGCGAGTTCATGTGACATAACACCTTCTATCTCATTCCAGTTAAGATGTTTTAGCAATCCAGACGTCACCGCAACAGCAGAATTATTGTAATTTCTACCTGTTGCAAACGCATTTAATATCGGTAGATCTACAAGGTAAACTTTAGGTTTAGGTATTTTCATCTCTTTTGATAACTTCTCTATAATTTCGTGCAATTTAGGTTCGGCGGATTTCTGAATTGGTCTAGCTCTATACATAGCCAAAACTATCTTGTCAGAAAACCAATATGATAAGAAATTCATTACAAAAGCTATTATTAAGAAGATGGTCATCCCAAACATTCCTTGCCACAGCCAGCCGATGGTGAGTAATAAACCTGTTAATAATCCTAGCAGCAAAGCTGTTCTCAAATAAGACATATTTTCTACTAAGTTTATTCTTTTTAAATGTTTTTGTATTGTTATAAATTCGTTTGCCAACCAAATTACTGTGACATAAATTATATTTTTCACTCTGTTAATAACCTCTTCTCGCAAGAATAAGGAAAACTATTGCCAAAATTATAGAAATTGCTATTATTAGGTATAAAAGTTCTTTTCTGGTAGCAAATCCAAAAGGAATAGGACCGATAAATCCTCCAAACGCAAAGCCAACTTTATCTTTTTTCGTAGCAGAAACTATACCACCTATTATTATTAAGATAATTCCAATCAAGACAACTATAAAACCAATTGGTATCAATTGTTCAACCATTTTTAATAACCTTTGGTATTTTTTCAATTAAATCCAATGGAGTCATTCCTTCCCCATAATCTTTGGCAGCTAATTCTCCAGCTCTGCCATTGATGTAAGCTGCTGTTTGTGCCGCTATAAATGTATCGATACCTCTAGCTAATAATGCTCCAGATATACCGGCTAGAGTATCGCCGCATCCTCCAACGCTCATAAAAGGTGAACCTGTTTTATTTAGGACAACTTCTTTCCCGTTAGATATCACATCAACATGCCCCTTAAGTACAACTGTTGCTGGTGGAACAATTGGACAGATTTTGTTTAAAGAAGACCCACAGTTTATTTTGTATACTTCGTTCTTTACAACCTTTATCCTTTGTTTGACATCTGTTGTAACTTTAATGCCAGTTAATTCATGAAATTCGTCGGCATGTGGTAAAAGAATGCAATTTTTCATGTACAATTTTTCTTTAGCTGTTGATATTGCTCTAATTGCATCGGCATCTATAACTAGCGGCAAATTAATTTTTTCTATTAACTCAACGATTGATTTTCTTGTTTCTTCTTTTCGCCATAGGCCATTCCCGATTACAACAGCTTTTGGTTTTATCTTTTCCATGAAGTCTAAAATTTTAGGAATGTGTTTTATTTCAAGTTGCTCCCCCTCTAATGGTCGAGTAATTAGAAGAGGCGAATAATTTGCTGTAACATCCATTGCTCTTTCTGGGCCAGTTAAAAAAACTAAATCACAACCAGCACGATAAGCAGCCATACCGACAAAAATCGGAGAGCCTGTGTTCCATTCATTACCAACAATACAAAACAATCTTCCAAATTGGCCTTTATGACACCAAGGGCTTCTTTTCTTGTAAACTTTTTTAAGAATAGATTTAGATACGTATCTCATAATATAAAGTTAATTATTTTAAATTAAACACATGGCACTGTATAAAGTAAAGACTTTCATTGGAATATTCACGATCGATGACAATAAGAAAGTAATTTCATTCAGCCCTTTCCCTAAAGACCCGATATTAGTTGCATCTAGATTAAAAGATGAAGTTGATGAAGCTCCTGAAGAAATTGAAAATTTTTTGAAAGAAAATCTTTTGAGATATGCACTTGAATACAAGTTTGTTAAAAACCAGGCCGAATTTAATCAATTTCTAACAGAAGTAAATTCTGAAATAGCAAAACAGAAAATAAAAGAAATCGTTAGTAGAGATGTTTTAATAATTCACACTAATAACGCAATTGAAGAATTAGATAAATCTATAAATATTTTTATCGAACGACTAAGAGAATGGTATTCCTTACATTTTCCTGAAATGGATAAAGTAATTGAAGATCATAAAACTTTTGCAAAATTAATAGAAAAATTTGGTAATAGAAAAGACATAGATGACAAAAGATTGAATCAATTTAAAGAAAAAAGTATGGGAATAGATTTCACGCAAGAAGATATAGAGACTGTAAAAGCTTTGGCAACTACTATAATAAAACTCTATGAATTACGTGAAAGATTTTCAAATTATCTTAGTAAACTGCTAAAAGAAATAGCGCCTAATTTTTCTGTTATTGCTGGAGATGTTGTTGCGGCTAAGCTTATTGCAAAAGCAGGTGGGTTAGAACGATTAGCTAGAATGCCCTCTTCGACTATACAATTACTTGGGGCTGAAAAAGCATTATTCAGATTTCTTAAATCTAAGGAAAAATTCAAATCTCCAAAGTTTGGGCTTATTTATAATCATCCGCTGATAAAAAGTGCGCCGAAAGATAAACAAGGTAAGATAGCTCGTTTATTATCGTCTAAATTATCAATTGCTGCAAGAATTGATTACTACTCAAAAGAGTACAAAGCAGATAAAATGAAAAAAGAATTGGAAGAAAGAGTCAAAGAAGTTCTAGTGGCGAAAAAATGAAAGTTGTTGGAATAGATTTAGCTGGCACATCAAAAAAGAAAACAGGTTTTTGTATTTTAGACGGAAAATTAAATGTAAAAACTTCTGTTCTGACTACAGACAAAGAAATAATTAAAGAAACTGTAAAAGAAAATCCAGATATTATAAGTATAGATGCACCACTAGCACTTCCGAAAGGTAGAGATTGTTTAAAGAAAACTTGTTCTTGTAGAAAATACGGACATCTTAGAAAATGTGATAGAGAATTATTGAACATGGGAATAAAATTTTTCCCAATAACATTAGGACCAATGAGAAAGTTAACATTACGTGGTATAAAACTTCGTTGTAAGTTTGAAAAATTGGGATTTAAAGTAATTGAAAGTTATCCGGGTGCTATACAAGATATTTTAAAAATTCCTAGGAAACAAAAAGGAATAGAAAAACTGAGGAAGGCTTTGATTAAGTACGGTTTTAGAGGTGATGTTTACAAAAAGGATATAACTGATGACGAATTAGACGCTATTACTTCTGCATTAGTTGGAAAAATGTATTTAGAAAATAAATATACGGCTATAGGCGACCCAGAAGAAATTTTAATGATTTTACCAAAATAGTTTTTATTCGACTCTTAAAAACTAAATTATATGGTAAAAATTGAAAAAACAAAGTTTTATGGAATTTTTAAAGTAGACGGAAATTTGGCAACTGTTAATTTAGTTCCTGGAGAAAAAGTCTATGGAGAAGAATTAATAAAAGAAAAAAATGTTGAATACAGATACTGGGATTACTGGAGAAGTAAACCCGCAGCAGCTATTAAAAATGGGTTAAAGATTCTACCTTTAGAAAAAGGTATGAACATTCTTTATCTTGGTATAGCGAACGGGACTACAGCTAGTCACTTTAGTGATATAATCGGAAAAGAAGGTTTGATATATGGTGTAGAAATTAGCGAAAGACCTTTTAGAGAATTATTGCCACTTGTAGAAAAACGCGGTAATATAGTTCCTATTTTATCCAATGCCAGAAAACCTGAAGATTATGAAGATCAAATTTTGGGGAAAGTAGATTTAGTTTATGAAGATGTTGCCACCGAAGATCAGGTTGAAATTCTGATTAGAAATTGTGAAAAATTTTTAAAGTCGGAAGGATTTGCCATTATTGCAATAAAATCACAATCGATTGATGTTACCCGACCACCTAAAGAAGTGTATGACGAGTGTTTACAAAAGCTAGAAAAACATTTTGAAATTCTAGATAAAGTTAAACTAGACCCATATGAAAAGTTCCATCTGTTTGTTGTGATGAAATCAAAAAAATAATTATTTCTTCATCCGTCGTTTCAATTTTGTAATAACAAGTCTAATCCACGTCTTCGATTTCACTGAGATCACTTTCTATGAGAGCTTATGACAGCCATTCTACGATTGTTTGTTTCTGATGCAATCTAACACCTCATCTTGTGTAAAATTGCCGCATGCTGTTATATGATCTGTTTTTAATCACTTTGAGCAATTAATACATCCAACATAACCTTTCTTTTCTATCAATTCTGTTAAACTAATTTCACTGTTGCAAGCTGGACAAGATACAGTTACCCTCGGTATATCAAGCCTTGTAAAGTTATTTATTTTGAAATCAGTACGAATTTTCACACACTCACTGATTATCACAATAAACTCAACATATAAATACTTATCTATTCAATTAATTAACAAATGTCTGAAAAAAGAGAATCTAAGAAGACAAAAGTTCAATTACAACCCAAATCTCCTTCAAAAGTTGAACAAACGTCCATTGATGAAATTGATATGAAAATTCTTAGAATTCTTAATTGGGATGCTAGGTTATCATATCGCGAAATTGCTCGACAGACAAAATTATCGACAGGAACTGTTATAGCAAGATTAAACAAACTCAGAAAAGAAGGTGTAATAAACGGGTATTCAGTTAACATAAATCCTAAAAAATTGGGATTTGGATTAACAGCTATAATAGAAGTGATAGCGCCTAAAATAAGTTTGATGCAAGCTATGCGAGATATAAAAGAACTGCCAAATATCCAAGGAATTTATCATTTAACAGGTGATGTGGACATTATCATCATGGCAAAATTCAAATCTATAGAACACTTGCAAAATTTTCTTAATGAACTTTACAAGAAAGAAGATATACAAAGAACTCACACGAGAATTGTGTTAGATACATTAAAAGAAGATTTTAGAATTATTATTTAATATTCTTCTTCGTAATCACTAGGAGTTGTCCATTTTTCTTGTTCTTTTTCCAGTTTAGCTCCACATCTGCTACAGAACTCGATATTATCGGAATACTCTAATTTACAAATTCTACACAGCTTCATATCATCACATTAAAGAAGGGAAAAGTTGGAGAACTCTTTAGTTTATTATTTGTGGATCCTCCAAGGGGTTAGTTCTCCAACTTTGGTTGATCGGCCAAAAGGGTTATACACATTTCACACATCTTATGTTTCCTTTCTCCTCTATAATTTCATTCAAACTAACTTCACTACTGCATGCGGGACATTCAAATGCAACTCTAGATTCTGATTGTTCTACCTTGTAAGATTTTACTGGTGATATGGGCAATTTTTTTAAATTCATTGCTATCAGTGTTGAAAAATTAGAATGGAGTTTTATAAACATCTCCTATAACAGAATTTATAAAATCTTTTCTATTTCTTAGAGAACCATAAAGTATATAAATAGGTTTTTATAAGAAATTTTACACTATTATAAAAATTTTCAAAGTATTTAAGTTTGTTGTATGAAAATTTTAAAGTGAAAATATGCAAGCAACGCTAATAGAGAATAATGGAAATGTGAGAATTGCATACGATTCTTTAATTTTGGACAATCCAAAGGCATTTTCTGCATTAAATAGCAAAGTTGCTTTAAAAATTGTTAAAGCTTTAGCTGAATCGCCAGCTTCTGCGATAGATCTTTCTAGGAAATTAAAAATACACGAACAGAAAGTTTATTACCACATCAGACGACTTGAAAAAGCTGGGATAATTTATACTATTTCCAATGAAAGAAGACACGGGATGATTGCAAAAATTTACAGTATTGTTTCGCCTGTGATTGCCACCAAATTATGTGAGAAAGGAGTTGAAATTAAAGAAAATACGGATTTTGGTTTAGACAAAAAAATTTTAGAATTTCTTTCCCCATTCGTGACTGATGGGAAATTGAACTCTTTTATTATAGTAGGTGACACATATTCTCACGGAAAGTTCGATAAAGGTTCCGACGAATTAAACTACATGGTAGAACTATTAATGTTTTTTGGCAAGTTTGATGGATGGTCAAATGAAACATACAGTAAATTAGATACAAAAGTTAAAGATAACGAATTAAAAAATAATCTTATACTAATTGGTAATAACAAAACTAATTCTATAATAGAAAAGATAAACTCAAAATTACCAGCTTATTTTGATGATACAGGAAAAGAGGCTTTAACTTCTAAAATAACTAATACAACTTACTCTGACCCAAGGATAGGCGTTATTATTAAAACAAAGAATCCATTCAACCACGATAAATCAATATTGGTAATAGGAGGTATAGGGAGAAGAGGGGCACAATCGGCAACATTGGCACTAACAAAATATCGAAATATGTTTGTAGAAAGTATTAAAAACTCTGATAATATTGTAAAAGTAGTTAGAGGATTCGACGCAGATTCAGATGATATAATAGATACAATAAAAATTTTGGAGTGATTAAATGATAATAAAAATAAAAACAGATATACCTCAGAGTCCAAAATAAGGAAAGCAGCAGAAAAGATTCATTTTCTTAAAGAAAGATATCACGTACAAGGTAAGATTCCTGTCTATTTACCTGGGCATGGCGCAGAACGAGACTGGAAATCTGGCGTCGATAGGGTTTTGCGGAATATTTAGCTTAATTTATATCCAGTTGTTGTTTCTCAAGAAGACTTAACTAGACCGGTGGATACAAGGCACCATCATCAAATAGCATAAAAAAACTCAAAATAAAAGGAACAGAGTTCGGCATTACTTTTGATACCTCAAGTAAAGGTTTCATAGAAATATATAATCAAATAATACCCGCAAGTTCTAGCTTAGCTGGTATACAAACTCTAAATAAAAAGAAAGGGGAGGAAAAATAAAATAAAAACTTCACAACCTGTTATATGGTACGATACATCCTATTACATTAGTTTTACTGATAAAGTTCAACCGAATCTTTCTCAATCCTCTATCAAGGATATACGTCTTACTTACAGTGGCTATTTCTTCCATTTTTATCCCTCCTTTCAAAAGTGTCTAATCACAGCCCTTTTATTGTAGTATGTTGTGTAAAAGTTAGGCAACCTTGTTTGTTTCTGACTTATAATAGAAGCGTCTAAGAAACTCCCACAACATTGTTTACAGAAAATTCTTCTTGAACCAAAACCATCAATAAATCTTATCATTCTAAATGAACCACATCTGAAACATTTCATCCTCGGCACCTAAAGAGAATTAGTTAATTGGATATACGTGACTTTCGGAGGGGTTCATTTCCCACATCTTTTGAAAAGAAGATAATATAGATCTTCTTTCGAGTTTTTCTGTCTTAAATTATCATATTAGTGTTTAAAATTCTTTTATTTAACCTCTTAATCTATCAGAAGGTCTGGATGACTTTTACCCTATGTATAACTACCAACAGTAATTTTCCCATCCTAATTTCTAGGATTAACTTAGCAATTTTAAATTTCTCAAAAACTTATTCAAATACTTTGCAGGGAATCTGCATCCTGCAGCTTGTGTATGCCCGCCACCGTTAGAATCGGGTATATCCTTAATAGTGTTAATAGCTAACTCATTCAAATCAACAATACAAACTTTACCTCTCCTAAAGCTTACATCAATATACTTTCCAGATTTCTGATATATCACAAGAATTTCACTCGTTAGTCTTTTAGCAAGATAGGTAGCCAACGGAGATTTCATGTTATATCTTGACTTAACTTCATACAAAATTATTTTCTTAATTTGCTTTTTCTTTTTCTCAAAATCTTTTATCAATCGATTAAATTCCTTGTCAGCTACAGAAAACCACTCTAACAATTTTTTAGCTCCAGATTTTCCTTTCAGAACTTCATGATAGTTTTTTGCTTTAATCAATATATCAAGTGCGGCAACGGATCCTTCGACACCATTAACAACTCGCGCACTATCAAATATTTTCGCAAGTTTGCCAAGTAGAGAATTATCAAATAATATCTCATCTATATTTTGATTATTATCAACAAGCTCTTTTTTGTTTGATTTGATATTTTCAAACAAATCATTACAGTTCTTTAATCCCATATCTGATAAAGTTCCTATACCAGCAATCCAAAGAATCTCTTTTGTATCTAAATACTTCTCATAAATCTTGTAGCAAAGATATGTTGTAGGCAAGTAAATTTCTTTATTGAAAACTCTTGGATTAACATAAGTTATCAATACATAACCTTTCGGCACATGATGGTCTATAATCATTACTTGTGAGGTATTTCTAAGCTCTGTAAGAATACTTACATTTACATCGGATATATCAACTATAATTACATAATTTGGTTTGAGTTTTTTAATTTTGTCTAAAACATCTTCTGTTACTGAAGAATTCGATCCAGATACTACTAGATTTGATTCGATTTTGTAGATGGTTTTTAATAATCTATAGATTATTGCAGCCGAACAAATACTGTCATTATCGTGACCGTGAATTATTGAAACTTTATCCCCAGGTTTAATTCTTTCTAAAAATTTCACAGCAGGGATTATCACATTTTCAACAATTTCTTCCATCCAATCAACTACTGTTTAATTTTATAAATACTAATTCAAAACCATGAAGGTTTACATAATAGTTCCACTTGCACACAGATTTGACGAGAGTACAAGAGAAGAGTTTATCAAGCTAGTAAATCTTGTAGATTCAATATTAAAAGAATTCAAATTTTCCACTTACATAACATATAGGGATTTCCTTCAGTGGGGGAGAATTACATACAATCCCAATACAGTTTTCGAAAAACTTGAACTCGAATTAAAAACTTCTGATTTGGTTGTAGCTTTAAATCCAAACGAAGGAATTGGGAGTAACATCACTCTTGGTATAGCAGCCACTTTAAAGAAATTTATAATTATTTTATTAAATAAAGAATTTGATATAAGTTCTTTACCAGGTAAGATGTACCAAGGGTTTAATAAAATAACAAAATGTGAAATTTTAGTCTATAGTGATGTAGACGATCTTAAGAAAAAATTACGAAAAACGATAAGAGAATTTTTAAAATCACGAAAGTAATTCAGTCCTTTTCTTCCTTCATTTTTTCAAAAGTTTCTTTGTCTAAAACAATAATAGGCATTTGTGATTTCTTTTGCTTAGTGCTTGTGAAAAATTCAGTCAATGACGTCAGGGTGTCAACATAATGTAATATCAAAGCTTCCAAACTTTTCGGTGGTGTACGTTCACCTTGTGTTGCAGCTACTATATGAATAACATCTTCAGGAAATCCTCTTGCGTAGAGTTCGCTTATGCCAAGAAAGACGTGATCTAAAATTATACCTGTAGGTACAGGATCTCCTTCTTCGTCTATTTTCCATTCATAAACTTTCATAATATCATGAAGTAGAGAACCAGCAATTAGAACATCTCTATCAACTCTCAATCCGTAATTTTTCTCGAAGGTATCTGCAATCTTTAAACACAGTTCAGTATTAGTAGCAGTGTGATTGACAACTTCTCTGATAGCAACCCCCACATCACCAACAGAAAAAAGCGTTCTAACCTTTTCGATATCTTCTCTAGGGTATTTCTGAAATTGTGGATTGGACAATTTAGGATTTTTAATTAAATCAATTACCTTTTCTCTTAACTCTTTGTTTTCAATTTTATTCGCCAATTCTAATAGTTTTTGCATAAAGTTTGTTATTCAATAAAGTTTTTAAATATAATATTATCCAAATAATGAACTTAACCCAGCTGCAGCCTCTTCAGCTTTCTTAGCTTCTTCTTCTCCAGATTTTTCCTCTTTTTTCTCATGAGATGCGGTAGGTTGGGCAGTAAAAGAAACAGCTTCCTTCAAAGCTTCATCAATATTAACCCCAGATAAAGATGCGACAAGAGCCTTAATTTTAGCATCGTCAACATTTGCGCCAGCAGTCGACAAAATCTTCTTTACATTATCTTCATTAATCTGTTGCCCACTTTCGTGCAATATCAATGCAGCATAAATCTCTTGCATTTTATCCACCAACTCTCTTCTCCAGTGCTTTTCCTCTCTGATATGCTTTAGTTAACAAATATTTAATGTTTTCCTTTGTAGGATAATTAATAGCAATAGAAAGATTTAAAGCTTGATTAAATGCTTCTTTCAACTTCTGTAGATATACTTCAACCAATTCTAGAGTTTCTTTAGGATATATTGTTCCATCAAAGAGCATCTCAACATTTAATTTTATATCAGCAATTTTCATCTTTAACTTTCTTAAGACACTAGCAATTTCTTTTGTGACTTCCTGACCTTTCTTAAGAATTGTTGATTGTTTTTTAACAGCAATTTTTCCACCCTCAACCCCAGCAACAATCCCGACTTTGTGCAACTCGCTAATAGCAGGCCCGGGTAATAAATCAGTCGGTCCAGGTTGGACAACTACATCTTCATTAACAACATAACCTTCTTTTGCATAAGTTTTAAATTTCATCCCATTTACTTCTTTGAAAAATTCAAACACATCCATATTAGTAAAAACAAGAGCAGGTTGCTTGGACAGATACTTCACTAGATCCTTACCTGTTTCTTTCATAGCAATTTCTACTAAAGTTTTTTTACTTACTTTTATCAACGCTTTATCACCAAGAGATTTTTTAATTAATTGCATTTCTCTCGTCGGCATTTTCATCATGTTGACTACTCCAATAACTTTATAATTTCTTAAAAGATTCTTCAGCTCGTTCAATTCCTTTTCTTTCTTTTCAGTTGTCATAACACCACCCTCACAGGTTTGCTCATCGTGAGCTTAAGCAAAACCTTGCCAATATTTTGTCTTCCTTTTGGAAGTTTAGTTTCTAAAAATTTTAGCACAGATTCGACATTTTCGGCAATCTTCCGAGTCTCCATCGACTCTTTACCAACAATGCATTGAATTACTGGTGCATTTTTAACGACAATCCTTACACTCTTCTTATAATTCTCAACCATCTTTTCTGCTTCGTCGCTAATAATTTTTGGCATCTTACCTCTGGGTGCAAGTATCTGTCCTAATAATCTCCCTATTAATGGCATCAACGATGCTTCGGACAAAAAGAAATCGGTGTCTTTAGCCATCCTTTTAGCTTCTTTTTTATTGCTGGCAATTCTTTGTATATCAGATGAAGTTAAAATGTTACATCCCAAGTCATTTAAGTTATCAGAAAATACTACAACTACAGCATCTTCTCCCCTACCATGTGGCAAAACTAAATCCTCCGAGAACTTACTTTCTGGTTTCTTCAAATCTATTCCTTTGAGAGAGACAATCAAATCAACACTCTGTATAAAGTTTCTTTTCTCGCTTTTCTTCAGTTCATTCAACGTATTTTCAATCTGTTCTAACATCCAACCCTCCTGCCTAAGCAGTCTAACGGGACATTCCAACTATGACTTTTATATTTAAATATGTTAAAATACTTTATATGGCGTTCTTTGATGTTGCTACTGTAAACTTAGCAGTGGCGATATTTGTAGTGGTTGCTTTAGCCGAATTCGCCAAATATAGACAAACATGACCACACGCTTTCAGACTGTTGGCATCTGCAGGTTTATTATTTCTAGTCGCGGGTGTATTTACTCTACCAGATGTCTTTGGACTTTCTGTAAATACAATAATCAGTAACATTGCACAATTCCTTGGTGAAATAGTTTCACTAGTAGCGCTAGTATTTCTCGTGTGGGATTCTCTGAAAGATTGGAAAAAAAGATTTGAGGATGTGAGCTAAAGCAAGAAATTTTGATTTTGTCAGTCGTTTCTATACTTTATAAGGCTTAAATTTATATAGAATTAACTGTGATAGAATGGGAAAGCAAAAAATAAGAGTAAAAGATTTAGAAAAAGAGGCGGAGCCAAAAGAAGAGAAGAAAAAACCAGAGATTAAGAAGGAGTTAGCCCCCCAGCTAGTTATTCGTGTAGCCGGTACTGATCTCGATGGTACCAAACCCGTTATCAGAGCTCTGAGGAAGATAAAAGGAATAGGATTTGCCATGAGTAATGCAATCTGTAGTGCTGCCAAAATAAATCCTTCGACAAAATTATCGGATTTAACTGAAGATCAGATTTCAAACCTAGAAAAAATAATTAAAAATCCTGTGAACTTTGGTATACCACCTTTCCTAGTAAATAGAAGAAGAGATATGGCAACTGGAAATGACATACATTTAACAAGTTCTGATTTGGATATAACTAAAAAATTTGATATACAAAGATATGTTGACTTAAGAACTTATCGTGGTTGGAGACATATGTTAGGACAACCTGTCAGAGGGCAAGAAACAAGAAGCTCCTTCAGACAGAGAGGAGTAACTGTTGGAGTTATGAAAAAATCGGCCTTACAAAAACAGACAGAAGCCGCTAAAGAAAAACAAAAGTGATTAAATGAAGAGACAAAGGAAAAAATATGAGACTCCTTATCGACCATGGGATAAGGAAAGAATAGAAACAGAGAAAAAACTGTTGAAAGATTTCGGACTGAAGAGAAAAAGAGAAATTTGGAGAGCAGAAGGATTATTAAGAAAATACAGAAGACTGGCTCGTGAGCTGATTAGTAAGCAAGACAAAGAAAAAGAAAAAATTTTGATAGGAAAATTATCTAAACTTGGTATACTCACCAAAGAAGCAACTCTAGATGATGTCCTTGGTCTTACAGTCGAAGATTTTCTAAACAGAAGACTACAAACTATACTTTTTAAACAGAATTTAGCTAACACACCTAAACAAGCAAGACAATTTATTACTCATGGACATGTTTTTATTGGTGATAGGAAAATTACTTACCCAAGTTACCTAGTACCGGTAGAGGAAGAAAATAAAATTACTGTAAAGATAACTCCACTTAGAAGTTCAAAAGGTGAGACAGATGGAACAACAAACTAGAAAAGAAGAAAGATGGGGAATAGCACATATCTACAGTACTGCAAACAACACAATAGTGCACATAACTGACATTACGGGCAGTGAAACCATAGCACGGTTTTCAGGAGGGATGATGACTGATAAGGATAGGGAACAAGGAATGCCGTTTCCAGCTATGCTCGCAGCACGAAAAGCTGGAGAGATGGCGCTAGAAAAGGGGATAACTGGTGTACATATAAGAGTAAGAGCAAGAGGATCTCAATATAGCAAGTCACCAGGTATGGGAGCTCAACCTGCAATTAGAAGCCTGGCGCGTGTAGGATTAAAAATCGGCACGATAGAAGATGTGACACCTATAACCCATGGAGAATTAAGAAAGAAAGGCGGCAGGCTTGGGAGGCGTGTCTGAGCTGTTTTAGACCTTCTTAACAAAAAATAAGCCTTATTTTGACTTTCCAAAGCGATGTGACCGGCCAGACAACCAAAAACTTTATATCCCCCTACCTCTAATTCCCATATAAGGCGATTCCATGGGGGTATCTCAACTGTTCAAAGATATAAGTAAGATGGGAATCTTGATTAGCTTTCTTGCTGCGCTCGCATACGAGTTCACTGGAGCAAATTCCTTGAAAGTGATTTCTATAGTCACAGGACTACTGTCATTGATAATCTTATCATCTTATCTCTCCCAGACTAAAGGCATAAGCAAAGCTAGAGATATTTTAGTGTTTCTCAGATTACTAAAGTAACTACATAAACTTTAAATTGATGGAAAACACAATTCTACTACTGTTGGTTAGATGAAAGTAACTATAATTGATCGCTCAGATTCAGAAATCAAGTTCTTCGTGGAAGGTATAAAACCACCTTTTGCAAATGAGCTCAGAAGGATAATGATGAATGAGATTCCTACCATGGCTATTGAATGGGTGGATTTTGTTAAAAACGATTCTGTATTGAATGATGAAATTATTGCAAACCGATTAGGATTGATACCCTTGAAGTTTGACAAGAAAGCGTACAATACACCGAAAAATTGTAAATGCGAAGGTAAGGGATGTAGTTTATGTCAAGTAAGACTAACACTTAAAAAGAAGGGTCCCGGAATGGTTTATGCGGGAGACTTGAAATCTACGGCAAAAGATGTCGCCCCAGTGTTTGACAAGATACCAATAGTCGAATTGTTTGAAAATCAAGAATTACAATTCGAAGCTATAGCAACATTAGGATTAGGCAAAGAACATTCAAAATGGCAAGCTGCTGTTGTTGGATATACTAATTTATTCGAAAGCAAGTCAAAAGCTAACGAAATGAAATTATGCGATAAACATTTGTTTCATGTAAAAGACGTGAAAGGAATTAAAGTCGATCCTTTACAATGTGAGTTGTGTGCATATTTAAACGAAGATGATAATAGATTCAAACTAATTGACGATAGTTTTCTTTTTACTGTTGAAACAGCTTCTGGATTAGATGTTGAAGATATTATTATTGATTCGGCAGAAATTTTGGGGGAGAAGATAAAAGAATTTGATAAAGCTGTGAAGAAATTATAGTTATTAAATTTACCCATGTAGACTAAGTTTTAATAGATCAAAATGACTTAAGGTTTATGCTGAGGGTAAAATTAAAGGATTGGCATTCAAAAAGTTAAAGGAGTGATTTTTAATATTTTGCCAAAGTTTAATAAAATCAAAATAACATCAAAAAAATAAGCAGGGGTCGCCTAGTCTGGTCAATGGCGCGAGAGGGGTATATCTTTAATTCCCTAGCGACGCTTAAGCATCAGACATTAAGCACTGATAAAAGATGAAGAAACCTCGTCGGTTAGTCCGTTCGTGAGTTCAAATCTCACCCCCTGCATCCTGTTCTATTGTAGTGTGAAAAATGGAGCCTATCTAAAAGCCAAATTAAGAATAGAGGAAAGTAGTGCATTGGATGGTGATTTCGATCCTTAAAGAGAAAGGAATCTTAGCTAAAAGCGAATACTTGTGACCTTAAAATTAAAAGATTTGGAAGATTGTTAAGGAAGAGAATAGTAAGGTTGAGTTAAATGAGTAAGAAATTACCGATATTATGTTTAATCTGCAAGGCTTTTATTAATTTTGGAATCCAGATCTTGAGCTATAGAGAATGCTGAGAAATTTTACAATTTGAGAAAAATAGAAATAATTCATGAGAATAAGAAATTAAAAGATTATATTTGCTATCCTTGATATCAAAGAATTTTTGGTAAGTAGATAGCGTAGGTGCATGGTCCTAAGCAGTATTAGGAGCTATTCAGTAAGCTATTCTAAGGCAGTATAGATACTGTATCCTATTTTATCAGGTTAAAATTTCTTGAACCTATAAAATTTAAGTATTATGTAACAATTAATTTAATTATGAAGTTGGTTAGATTTAAAACAAAAAGAGGTAAAAAAGTAAGCTTCCTCGCAAGGGAAAGAAGGTGAAGCACGCCTCGAAACCCCTTTGATCTAGGAATAAAACCAATCCCAATCTGGGAAGAAGAAAAAGCTGGAGGAAAACGTAAAAAATTTTCACGAACAGACGAAAAAGCTATCTACAGTAGATACAAAGGAAGGTGTGCTATTTGTGGGAGAAAAACAGAATTCTACGATGGTGAAGTAGATCATATTAAACCATTAGCAAAGGGTGGAAGCAATTCTCCTTCTAATTTACAATGGTTATGCCACAGATGCAATAAACTGAAAGGTAGCAAAAGGACAAATGCTCAGGTGAAAGAACTTCTAGGATTAAAAACAAAACGAGCTGCAAAACGAGCTAAAAAAAGAACAAAAAGAAAGAAACCCAAAGAGTATGATATTTTTGGTCTACCGAGAATTAAACCTATAAGATTGGGGATTTGATGGCCAAAAGAGTAAGTTTCTTAGCTAGAACAAAAACTAAGAAAAAGATTTCTTTTATTGCTGGTGGGAGAAAGGTATCCTTTACCGCAAAGGTACCTTCCAAAAGAAGAAAGAAAGTTACATTTTATGCAACAAGATAAATTTAATCAAAGTTTAAATACTTATTCAGCCATACATCTACTAAGTTAAGCGCATTACAGTAGAACTGGATTCTCACCCCCTGCATCCTAATAAATTAAGAACGTTAGAAGTAGATTTCATTTTAAAACTTCATCAAACTTTCAACAAGCTTTTGTGTAGCTTCTTGTGTAGTCTCATCAACAGGTTTGATAATTTCCTGTACCAACTTCTCAATAGTTTTTCTCTTCTCTTCTTCACCAACAGCAACAATAGCTTTCCAAGGTTCTTGCACTTTTCCTAACAGTTCATTTGTTTTATTCAATTCTTTCTTCAATTCGACTAATGCAGTCCATAATTGTGCGATTTTGATATCGTCAGCTAAATTATAAGCAAACCTGTGTTTTTTTGTAGAATCCAATAACGTAGATAAGATCTGTTTGTCTTCGTCACTTAGTTCATCTTTCCAATCCTTCTTTTTCCTGAATAAAGCCATAATCACAAATTGAAATTAATATTTAAATCTTTGAAACAAAAACAGAACCTTTTTAAATCTTCATCACAAAAGAGAAAGAATGAAAGAAGGGGATTTTGTCAACATAGAATTAACAGGAAGAATCAAGGACACAGGCGAAGTTTTTGATACTACAAGCGAGGAAATGGCAAAGCTTGCTGGAATATACGATGAAAAAACTAACTATGGTCCAATTCCTATAATAGTTGGCGCGCATCAGCTTATCCCCGGATTAGAAGATGAAATAAAAGAAATGAATGTGAGTGAGAAGAAGAAAGTGGAGCTAACTCCAGATAAAGCATTCGGTGAAAGAAACCCGAAGTTAATTAAAGTATTGTCAATGTCAATTTTTAAGGAGAGTCAAGCAGAACCTTCTCCAGGAAAAATTGTTAATTTCAATGGTGTCCAAGGGAGAATTCTCTCAGTCGACGGCGGGAGAGTAATAGTTGATTTTAACCATCCACTTGCAAGCAAAACAATCGAATACGATGTTGAAATAAAGGAAGAAATCAATGAAATCAATGAAAAAATAAAATCGACTGTTAGATATTTCACAGGTATAAAAAAGGATGATTCTCAAGTAACTGTAAATGGAAGTGAAACTACAATTAATGTACCAAAATTCGATATACCAAAACATATCAAACAGAATATTGCCGATACAATCATGAAATGGATTGATGGTATATCTAAAGTAAGCTTTGTCGACGTCTTTGAGAAGAAAAATTAAGCATTTATCTTTAGCTTTAGAATTAATTATAAGATTCTATGGGTATAAAGCAAATCTACGAGAGACCAGTTAGAACTACGACGTCAAACCCCTCTGATGAAGAAATCAAGGCTATAGTTGAAGCCAAAAGGACAAATATCAAAGTCGTTGGTTGTGGAGGAGCGGGAGGGAACACGATAACAAGATTAATGCAAGTTGGTATTACAGGCGCGGAGACTATAGCATTAAACACTGATGCATTAGATTTGTTGCACACAGAAGCAGATAAAAAACTAGTCATTGGCAAGGAACTTACACAAGGGTTAGGTGCAGGTGCTAATCCTCAAATTGGAATGGAAGCTGCAAAAGAGAGCAAGGAAGAAATTAAAAAACTGTTGCAAGGCGCAGATATGGTGTTTATTACTTGTGGTTTAGGTGGAGGAACTGGTACAGGAAGTGCACCTATAGTCGCAGATATAGCAAAAAAATTAGGGGCTTTAACAGTGGCAGTTGTGACACTACCATTCAGTATGGAAGGACGGCAAAGAATGAACAATGCGAAAGAAGGGTTAAAGAATTTGGATGGTGTGGTTGATACATTGATAGTTATCCCAAATGATAAGTTATTAGAAATCGTCCCGGACGTTAGCATAGTGACAGCATTCAAAGTTGCGGATGAAGTTCTTGTTAATGCAGTCAAAGGTGTCACAGAACTTGTAACAAAGCCCGGATTAGTTAATTTGGATTTTGCGGATGTTAGAGCGATAATGAAAGAAGGTGGATTAGCTATGATTGGTATGGGTGAAAGTAATTCGGAAAATAAAGCATTCGAATCAGTCGAACGCGCTTTAAATAACCCGCTGATAACGGTTGATATTAATGGTGCTAATGGGGCTTTGATTAATGTAGTTGGAGGACCCGAGATTACAATAAGAGAAGCCCAACAGATAGCTGAAGAAATATCATCGAGATTATCACCTGAAGCCAAAATAATTTGGGGGGTACAAGTTGACAAATCACTCGGTGACACAATTAGAACATTACTTGTTGTTACCGGAGTCAAGTCACCACAAATATTTGGTCCCGAAAAGTCGTGGGAAAAACAAAGGAAGAAGGATATAGAAAAGATTCTAGGTGTAGATTTCGTTGAAGTAGAATAAATTTAAATAACTATAAACAATCTTTGATGTTATGAAAATAAAAGAAACCATCCAGAATTATTTAAGAATATTAGCCATAACAAAAAGGGCTGATAAAGAAGAATTTATTGAAACAATTAGAATATGTGGAATTGGCATAGCCATAATTGGTTCAATAGGGTTTTTATTCTACCTTATATCGGCTTTAATCGGTGGTTTATGATGATATACACAATAAAAACAGTTGTTGGAAGAGAAAATGTTGTGTTAGCTGCAATAGCAGCAAAGGCAAAGTCAGAGAATTTGTCAATCCAAGCTCTTGTTCATCCAGAAGAACTCAAAGGATATATTTTTGTCGAAGGTGATCTTAATGATATTGAGAGAGCTATAAAAGGAATGCCACATTCAAGAGGATTGATTAAAGAGCCTGTTGATATCTCTGCAATAGAGAGATTTTTACAACCGAGAAAAGCTGAAGTTGAGTTAAATGTAGGAGATATAATTGAAATTATCGGAGGACCATTCAAAGGAGAGAAAGGAAAAGTAACAAGATATGATAAAGTCAAGCGAGAACTAACAATGGAACCTACTGAAACACCTGTACCTATTCCAATTACTGTATCGGTTGAATTTGTTAAAGTTTTGCAGAAGGCGAAATAATGGCTAAGAAAGAACCGAGAAGCGAGACGGTCAAATTGATAAAGAAAGAGTTGAAAATTGATACAGCAAAAATTACTGAAGAGGATAAAGCTAAAGGAATAACCTTTGTTGCTGATGGGAAATTAGAGAGTGTTATTAAAATTGCAAAGGAAAGAATGGATAAACTATCAGCAAAAGATTTGAAAGGCGCAGTTAAAATCATTCTTGGAACACTGAATTCAATGAATGGAGTTTTAATTAATGGTAAAAGACCATCCGAAATTATTAAAGAAATCGATGAAAATAAAATAGAAATTGTTTAGTGGACTGGCCGAGATTCGAACTCGGAACATCTACCAGTAAAGTTCTATCGAAATGCCATGGTAGCGGTCTACCGTTGACCTACCAGCCCAAATTATTCTTTCTTAGATTTCTTTTCTTGTTCCGTCCATTTTAATTTTTTCTTTTTTCTACCCATCATAAAATTCTTTTCACATTTACTTGAGCACCAATAAAATATCTCACCTGTATTCTTCACGAACATCTTTCCAGTACCCTTAGGTATATTCAATCCACAGAAGGAACATCTCATTCTAATTACCTGGTTTCCATCTTTCCAGCAGTTTCCATCTCAGTTTCTCTTAACATCAATATATCTTTTACTCTAATAGGACCTATGACATTTCTAGTCAGGATTTTTCCTTTATCTGGACCCTCGAGAACTCTACATCTAACTTGCATCACACCCTTAACACCTGTCCTACCGAGTAATTGCAATACCTCAGCAGGATAAGCTTCACCAGACATAAAATCACTTTGATACCAGCTTGTTAACACTATCAATAATTTCTTTTATTAATTCTTTACTTTCACCAGGTTCTATTATACATACAGCAGCAGATGATACATCTAAACCAGCTGCCCTCCCCAATTCAGCTTTGTTTGGTACATAAACGTATGGAACTTTTTTCTCCTCGCATAATGGTGGCAGATGCATTACAATCTCTTCTGGTTCAACATCACCTGCAATCACAATCAATTTGGCATCGCCTCTTTCTACAGACTTTGTACTTTCGTTAGTACCTTTTCTTATTTTTCCAGTATTTCTTGCAATTTCTACTGCTTGTAAAACTTTGTCGCTCAATTCTTTCGGTACTTCAAACTTGATATAAGATTTCGGCATTCGATACCACATCCTTCTAATTCTATATAGAGAAAATGTTTAAATAGTTTATTTGTGTGCAAAATAAAATGTCATTTTTTTATCAAATTTTGCAAATCCTATACGTGGAAATTGTACAATACTACCTTTCTTTAAATTTTTAATTGCCGGTTCTGATAATGCATTTAATTCTTTACCATCGGGCATTATTATTTTTATTTTTACATTGGGTTCTGATACCCAATGAATTTTCTGAATTTCATATTTCACATCTTTAGATGTCAATTCAGCGTTTTTCCCCAGTTTAATAGAGAAAAGATTCATTAGTCCAACCTCTTTATCGTGAAAATTTTCAAAATCTTTCCTTTCAATATAAATTTTGTTGACATTTACAGGAATTTTCCTGTAACCTCTACTTGGAAAATCTGGATGTAGCAAGGCTTTAGTAGATTTTACCTTCGCTTCTTTAACAGAAATCTTTACAGGATCTAATACACAGAAATATCTGTTTGAAATTCTATCGATTAATTTTCTATTTTCGGCATAAAGAATTTCAATAGGTACATTAACATCAGCTAAACTTAGACCCATACTAATAATAAAATTTCTAATAGCTTCTGGTTGTATACCACGTTTTTCTAAAGACTGTAGACTCCATGTCCGTGGATCATCCCATCCTTTGTAAATTTTCTTTTCAATCAACTTTCTTGCTTCTGTTTTGCTCAGTTTAATTCCTTCAAGGTTCAGTATCCCGTAATGTAAAATTTCGGGCTTATTCCAACCCATGATATTCCAAATGAAGTCTTCAACCATATCTTCTATTACCAAATCTTTCCCTCGTAAAATATGAGTAACACCCAAAAAATGATCGTCAACAGCCCAACTGAATTCTAACATCGGCCATACTTTATATCTTTTATCTACTCTTGGATGTTTTCTTTCTACAATTCTTAACATAACTCTGTCTCTGAATGCAGGATTATGATGCTGCATATCAGTTTTTAATCTGACTGTTGCTTTACCTTCTTTGTATTTCCCCTTTAGCATTAACTTCCATTTTTCTAAATTAGTTTTAACTGACTGTTCACGGTGCTCACATGCAAGTCCTTTTATTCTATTTTCACGAAGAGTTTTAGGACTACATTCACAGACATAAAGAGCATTTTTATTTATCAATTCTTCAGCAACTTTATAAAACAATTTTAATCTGTCAGATTTGTAAAAAACTTTATGATATTTCACATTAAGCCATTTTAACCCATCAATAATCATCTTGTAAGCTTCAGGAATTACAAACTTTTCTTCACTCCCAATTGTGTCATCAAAAACTAACAACAACTTTCCTTTATACTTTTTGACATATTCATCGTTCAAAATTACCATCCTAGCATTACCTATATGTAAAGGTCCTGAAGGGTAAGGTGCCAACCTCATAACAACTTTTCCTGGTATAACATTGGATAATTCTGGCAGACCAAGTTGAACTATTTTTTCTTCTTCTAACTTTACACCTAGTTTGTTTAGAATAGTCTTTTGATCCTCTAGAGAAAGTGAATTAACATCAGCTATAATTTTTTGGGCTTCTTGAATGATATCCTTTATTTTTTCTTTAAGCGATGGATTTTCAGCTATCACCTTTCCGATAACAGCTTGTAAGTCAGCTTTACCTTTATGTTCCACAGCATTTAACAAAGCATGTTTATAGATCAGATCTCGCATATCAATTAGAGAATTGGTAAACTAATAAAATATTACTGAAGCATATCCAGTTACTTCTCCTTCGTCCAAAGCAGCAGACGTTCCGTATTTCAATACTTCAGCTTTCTTAGCACCTAATTCTTTTGCAACTGATATAGTAGTTGCAATTACAGCATAACCACAAACATTTGCATTCAATTCGTTAACAGCTTTCAAAAATCCCCTACTGTCTAACTTCTTGATATACCGTAACAATATTTTATCAATCCTTTCAGTTTTTTCTTCTTCAATGTTTCTTGACAAGTCAGAGCTCCCAATTAATTTCCAACCTCCTTCTTTTTTCATTAGCTTAGCGATAGAACTACCAACAAGTCTGCAGTTTTCTAAAAGAGTTTCATCTGGTATCTGATTGTTAATAAGAAGAGGTAATATTTTTACATCACCAAACTTGTGCAAAAGAAATGGCAGTTGAACTTCAATAGAAAATTCATCTTCATGTGGTATAGCGTCAAATTCAATTAAATTAGATTCCCTCAATAATTTATCTGCAAAATTATCGTCAACAAGAACCTCGCCTATTGGAGTTTTCCATAAGCTATTCTTTGTTAAAGCAAAATTAGCTCCTGTCAAAGAATGATTGCTCCCAATTATGACAAAGTTTGATTTGGTTAAATTAACAAAAGAGTATGCAGCTATTTGACCCGAATGGATATATGGAGAGTGTGGAACCAGCCTTACTAAGGCGTCTGCTTTCTTGGATTTCACTACAGCATTTCTAAAATAAAAATCCAATTGCTTCCTAAGCATATTTGGGTCTAATTCGTAGAAAGTCCCGGCAGCTATCGGCGGACGAAGAATTACAGCCATAAATTAAAATTTATATGTGAAAGATTAATCTTTTGATAAGTATTTTGTAAGGTATATATTTTTAAGTAAATGAATAAGTATAAATATTCTTTTTAGTTAAATCTAATAAAGGTCTGATTTAATTGACGATAAAATCAAAACTCAACCCAAAGATATTTTTTAGAATTAAACCTGTTAAGATGCTTACTTCTTTAAAAAGTGGTCCTAAATATGCAACAATTATCGCAAAAGAAACAGATTGTACATATTCCCATACAGTTAAGATATTAGATTTGTTCAAAGAATATGGTTTAGTTGATTTTGAAAAGAAAGGCAGAATAAAAATTGTTAAGCTCACAGAATTCGGTGATGAAGTAGCAAAAGGAATGGATGCCCTTTTAACTAAATTAAGTCGGATTAAAGAAAAGGATGTGACATATGGCAAATAAAAAAGATTTTGAACTGATACAAATTTTTGGGAGAAGACTAATAGTCGGAGGTCTTGTGTTAATATTAGTTGGCATTCTGAGACTCTATAATGTGGAATGGCCCATAATATTAATTGTAATAGGTGTAGTTCTTCTTGTAAAAGGACTTCTGATAAAGACGAAAAGAAAACTAATTTAAATTTAACTTTTCATAAAAGATAGTTGATTTTTATGTCAGAGAACAAATCAAAGCTCGTGAAAAAATATGAAAAATTGCTCAAAAAATCAGATGTGAAGGAATCGGAATTCGAAGAAATTGAACACGAGTTAAGTGAAGATGTTCATGAAACCGAAGAAGGACTAGGCATTGAAGAAGAGGAAGAAATGGGAGAAGAAGCCTATCCAGAAATTGAAGAAGAGCTAGAACACGAGGATAATCCAGAAGATGAAGAGGAAGAATAGATTAACTTAGTAATTCCAAATTTTTCATTCCTTTGATAAACCATTCCTTCAACTGGTCTTCTGTATACAACTCATATTCTCGTGCTAGATATCTCGTATGTCCGGCTAATCTATCAACTATTGGACCGGGAACACCTGCAGAAATTAGTTGTGTTTTGAAGAATTTTCTTAAAGAATGTGCATGGAGTTTGTATCTTTTACCTTCTTTTTTACTTATCTTTTTGAAAATATTATTCAGGATGAATTGAAGATTTTGATAACTCATTTGATTTCCATCATGTGTAGCAAATAAAAATGACTCTTCTGTTAATTGATGCCCATTGTTTTTTCTATGTTCAAGATAAGATCTCAGAAATTGTTTTGCCTCATTTGAAAGGAAAGTTATTCTAGATTTTCTTTCTTTAGCTGTCAACCCCTTTACTTTAATTATACCAGGTTCTGAATTCAAATCAACATCGGACAATTTCAGATTCCGTAATTCACCAACTCTCAATCCAGAAGATGCAAGCAGAAGAATAATTGCTTTTGTTCTCAAACTACAACGAGATAAAATTTTTTTCAGATCTTCCTTTGACGGTAATGTGTCTTCGTGCACATTATAAATTTTTATTTGAGGAGTATTTTTTAGTTCAATCCCATTCGACAATAAAAACTTTCTTAGAGCTGCAGACCACGCACCTACTGTTTTTGGCGCGAGATTTTTATTTGCAAGACTAATAACAAAATTTTTGTAGATTTCATCTGGGTTCAATGTCTTAGTTTTTATATTTTCTATAAACTCGTCCAAATTATTAATGTTCATAGTTTTAACAAAATAACCCAAACCTTTCAGATAAGTTTTTTCCGTGTTTTCACTTCTTGTCAAAAGCTTTAATTCTCCCAACATTTTTTGAGCAGATTTAAATTGAGTTATATCTTTAAGTTGCATGTTAATTATATAGTAGAAAAGATTTATCTTGATAACTTATTTCTCATTTCTGTCACATTTAGATCTGTATTCACACATGTTGCACATCCATATCGTATCTTTGGATTGTTTAAATTCATCTATAGGAAGTACATCATTCACAAGAAGCTTGTGCAATGTCTTGAATCTATTAAGAATATCTAAACTGTGTTCCTCGTCATAAGAAATTTCAAAAGCTTTTGTTTTCAAATTGGTTCTATCAACATAAAGAATTACCCCGTCGTGGATTCCAGTAGCATGCATGTAAAGCTGCAATTGCATTATATGATTCTTATTTGGTTTAACAGCATTTCTGACATCTTTGACGGTTTTTATTTCAATAATTATTTTTTTGTCGTTTTCTTTTGCTATAACAACATCGTCCAATCTCCCTGATATAACAAAATTCTCAAAATTCATCTTGAATGGGATTTCAGTTTCTAAAAATTTTATCGTGTTAATATTCTTTTCACTCTTGAAGACTTCCATCATGAATTTGTGTAAAATGTCCCCGATTTCAAATACTTTTAATCTATTTGGGTCTATTTCCAGAGGATGTTTATAGGAATACCAAACCTTTCTGATACAATTACCTATTTCTGATGGATAGTATTTCCCAATTTCTTTCTGTTTTCTCTCACGCTTAATATAAGTTTCTATTAATTTATCAAAGTCTATTATAAAAATCGCCTACTATATTAGCGGGAACCTGATTAGATAAATTTAACTGGGGTAGATTTCATTCAAATATTTAATCAAAATTTAAATAAACTTTTCATTACATATAACCTCTAGCTCCATACCAGATAGATATCTTTTCACATCAGAATCAGTTGCTGAAGCATGTTATGGTCATCTCGGGAGGAATGATCCAGATTTCACACGGGAGATGACGGATAAAGTTGAAGAATTGAAACAACACGTTACAGCTCTTCTCGATTAACTGTACTCTCTCCATCGCCAGTTACATGTTTTGCATTCATAAAATCTGGTTGGCGGTTCGTCACCACCGCGAGTTTGTTGCATCGTCCAATAAGCTTCCCGTATTTCGTTGCACTTAGGGCACATTATTTTCGTTACAGGGAAAGGATTTTGTTCACCCTCATTTATAACAACTATTTCTTTATTTCTCACAAAATTTGATGTCTCTATTGTTATTTCTTCAGTTAATTTTGTTTTTGTATTACATACTCTACAGAAAAGAAATTGATTTTCATTTTCTTTCTGTACTCTGAGTAAGTTTTTACATGTTTTGCAAAATTCCATAGTAGTAGTATATAAGTAGAATTTAAAAAGAAAAATACTCCCAATACTGTAGCCCGTCTCAGGTACTTAAGTACAAAAGTATTTAAGGTCCTGACACTATAGTTATTGTATGGGTGTGCTGAAAGTCAATCTTCCAGACGACCTTGAAAGAAAGTTTAGAGAGTATGCCATGAAACTTTTTGGTTATTCTAGAGGGTCATTGAGTGCTGCAACCGAACAACTTGTTGCAGAGTTTGTTAAAAGAGAATCTACAAAAGAACAGATTAAAAAAATCGCAGAAAAGGAGATAAAAAATCCTGTAGAGGCGATAAAAGGATTACTTTCTCATGTAAAAGGTAAAACTTCTGTTGAATTACAGCATGAAGCAAGAAGATATAGAACACGAATGGCGATGCAAAGTGTTAGTAGACGCAAACATATTTCTCGAAGTAGAATTAGGTAGATCACGTAGTAAGGAATGTGAAGAATTTCTTACGAAAATTATGAGAGGTGAGATCAAAGCATTTACAACAGATGTTATTTTAGATAGTATAGCGTTTGTAATGGAAAGAGAAGGTGTAAAGCCAGCAAAGTTGAGAAAATTTCTAGAAAGTGTTCTGTTCTATGAAGGACTCACAATTTATTCACTTAACTTAATGGATAAGATAATAACAACTGCGTTGATGGAAGATACAAAATTAGATTTTGATTACACCTCAACATATTTTACAATGAAGAGTCTTGGTATAAAAGAAATTGTCTCATTTGATAAAGATTTCGATAAATTACCAGGAATAAAAAGAGTAGAACCAAAAGACGTGTTAAGAAAGTGAGAGTTAGAGATTTTGGAGAAAAGAAGTATCTCAAGATTAAGAGTTTGGAAAATTAAAGACCAATCATTACCTTTAAGTAACAAAAATAGAAAGATTTAAATAGTTTATTCACAAATCTAAAGCCATGTTAGAGAAGGAAAAAGAAATTTTAGAAATTCATAGAGAAATGTGTTATTTTTTAAAGAATTATGTAAATGAATTAAGAGAAGGGAAAATTAGTTCTAAAGATGTTTTAGAACGAGTTGAGAGAGATTTGAGACAGGTAGTGGACTTTACAGTCGATGATCAAATAAAAGGAGGCTTAAAAAGGACTATAGATATAGTTGATCACTTAAAAGAAATTTCTTTAGAAGATTTACACCGTCATATTGCAGTTTATGAAACTTCTCTTAATCCAGAAGAAGTACAAGCATTAACACTTAGTGATTTACACAGAATACTATTATCCATACAACTTAAAGAAAAACAAAAAATGGAGGACCCGGTGTATAAAGCTCTCGGAAGTTTAAGTCAACTTTTTGGTGGTTGTCACTCTGGAGATGGTATTTCAATGTTGTATGGTTTGTTCCGTCGAATAGGAAAACCTTGTCTAAGAGAAAGATACGAAGCTACATCAGATTCTGAAGAATTAAAATCACAAATACTTATGGGAAATGTTTCAGAAAAATTACGCCCAATTGCATCAGCAATTGACGCTTATCTAAGTCAGTGTGATGAATGCCCATATAAAGCATTTTTCGACAAAGTGTATAAAGAAAAAACTAATAGATAATCACCATTATCACAAATGTTGTGCTGGAGAATATATGTCAGAGTGTATTATTTCATTCTGTTTTCCCGAATAAACGTCCACCTATATAGGCGCCAATAGAAGCACCCGCTGCAAATAAAGCTGGAATGAGCAACATAGCAAGAGAATATTTGAGAGTTTCGCCTTCAAATGTTGCAGGAATAAATAATAACTTTTCGAAACTTCTTCTTCCACCCATCTCATATACTTTTTCAATGATGCGTGAAGCTGTATAAACTCCTAAGACAGATCCACCGGTACCACCAATTATGCTGCCAAATATCGCTCCAGGTATAGAATATACAATTTGTTGAGGTCTCTCAGCCATAATATTTTTATAAAATATTATTTTTTAAAAGATTTTATTTAAAAAGAAATGTATTCTATATAACATATATTAGAGTGTCTAAATATCTTAATTTTATAAAATGAAATTTCGGCCTAAAGTGGTTAAAAATATGTCTTATTTCACCTTCCTTATATAAAAATAAGATATGTGATATATCATATATTTGAGAGTGTATGAGTTAAGATAAAAGTGAGATGTCAATATATACTATAAAATATAATTTGTGAAATAACCTTAAGAGTGAATTGTTATACGTATAACAAAACTGTAGAGTGAGAGTTCGGCCTATTTCCAATAAGATAGTAAATATAACCTATGAAATACAGATTCGAAAGAATGATAATTATTATATATAAAAGAAAATGTGTGATGTATACTACAACTACAATAACAATTAAGATTTTATCTCCAGTAATATAAAGTGAGAGTTAGATGCTGATTTCGAAAAAAATAAAATAGTGAGGTAAATAGATGTGAAACTACTGTGAGATCAAATCGAAAAGTTTATCTGTATAAAAAGCAATATATATTTATGGTTTTCAACTGGTTTAGACGATTGATTAAAAAAGAATCAATCAATCAATCAATCACAAATCAATCAATCAATCACAAATCAATCAATCAATCACAAATCAATCAATCAATCACAAGCCCAGAAAATATTCAGCTGCAAAAAGATGCCCTGGAACTTGGTCTTGCGGCTGGATACGCCAGCCATCTACTCAAATCTATTGAAAATTCAATCGAACGTCTAGAATCTATGGTACTCACCAGACAATGGGCTGAAACTTATCTCTTACCTTTACTTAAATCAATTGCTGATAACGAACAAAAACGCTTTGAAACACTGTTATCAGTTCTAAATCACCTACGAAACACGTCCTATAAGCTTCCGAAGGATGTCCAGACCTTACTCGAAAAACCAATTCTAGATATAGAGAAAGAGGTAACGAAATCTCCCAAGCTAACCCCACAGATGCAGAAATTGTTCTCTATACTAAAAGAAGTAGGAGAAATCAGTTATTCTGATCTATCTAAACGTATGGGTATGAAAAGCGAAGATGGCCTACGAGGATTTCTATCGATAGTTAACAAGAAATTCCCAGGTACAATCGATAGATTTGAAAAAGAAGGCAAAAGAAAATGGGTGAGACTCAAAAAAGCTCAAAATGAACTGATTTATAATCAATCACAAATCAATCAATCAGATATGTTCAGCATGTTTAATGATCAAACACTGTCTTAACCCCAAGTAGAAAATGGGGGTGGGCTTAATTTCCCCATTTTGCTCTACAGTATGGACACGTTTCTAATTTCTCGAAAATACCCACTTTGACAAATTCATGACATTTTCTGCATGGGACGTTGACCTTACCGATGAACGGACTAAACTTAGACATGTCTCACCCCTTGGAGGAGATATAGATTAATTATGTAACACATATTATTAGTTTTCCGAGTATATAAAGTTACCGCTTTTCTTAGAGATAAAATTGCTATTACCTATTTCGACATTCTAACAGATTCTATCTTCTCTTTCACTCTCAGATACCTGAGAATTCCTCCCAGATCCCTACCAGGTTTCAGTTTTACTAATTTCAAGTTAAATGGGGGTACCACATCTACGGTAACAAACTCCGATAAATGTTTCTCAATCAGTCTGCTAACAGTGGTACGATGCATATCAGTTTTTTTCCCTATATCTGTCAACCAAGTACCGTCATTTCCAGCCTGTTCTATGACTTTTAAGACTTTAATTAGCTTTTTCAGCAACTTTTCTTTCATGTCAAACCCTCACGCACTACCCCGTGCAATTCTCACTAATATTTAGATTAACTTATAAGAACTTATCTTTTGTGGACCAACTTATATGTCCACGGTCGCCGCTGAATATTTGCAATCCATTTGGCAGACATTAACAGACGATCACAAATTGTCTGAAATTGTCGGGTATAGGAATGAGCTTAGGACGCGTGCTGTGCGAGGGGTTTGTGCCCTCACAGTACTTGATGGTTACTAGTTGCCTGGAACTCGAACGGTGCTTCGAGGGATGCTAATGAAGAAATAATTTCCCTAAGGCATTAAAGTCAGCGCTGTCACAGCCACCGAAGTCAGAAAAGAGAGCTGCGACACTAAAGTTTATAGGATTCCAAGTATTGTAGAAACCGCCTGAGCCCTTGTCTCGGGTCGTAAGGATGCGAAATGAAGTACAATGCCGTATCAAAGGGAGCATGTATTGATTCAGCCTCTCTCCACGGACGATAGAAGTGGAAGGGGGTATCTGACATACCTGAAAAGGATTTCCACGTGAAAACTCTGCCCAAGTCCAGGATAACCTCTCACAGGTGTTAAGACCCGAAACACATTTAAAGGTAGATGCTCATATACATTCACATATATAAACGCTTCCAGCAGTCGGTCCAAGTATGATCAAGATTTACCTAAACTCTACTCTAGCAGAAGAAATGCAGATGTTAATGATGAAATAGAGTCGCTCCTAACAGCGAGCGGATTTGAAGTCTTGCGACCAAGCAAATTGACTCCGCAGAATGCAGCTCCTGCACTGATCTTCAAGTCGAACATCGAACTCATACGACAGGCCGATGTAATGGTGGCCGTCCTACGCGGATATGGAAAAGACACGGCAGCCGAAGTTGGCATTGCGTACGGAATGGGGATCCCCGTTGTCGGCGTTGATTTTGATGCAGATCCTAAAGACGTGATGATATATAATGCCCTCACCGAAATCGTCAAGATTGAACAATTGCCGCATGTTCTTTCGAAAATCGTGGCGCACCTTCGTCAAGACCGAGATGGTACGAGGGATATCCCTAATATGCATGAACAATCTCCTGAAGGCACTTCTGGGATTCCTCGTCAGGATCCTCTCAAACCTTGTTCTAGCTGAGCGACTCGGCTTCTAGTATGTTAAAGGTCCATAAAACGCCTCTACTCGTGAGGAAATCTTGGTTCGACACGTAGCTATTGCTATAGACGGACCAGCAGGATCCGGGAAGTCCACTGTTGGTAGACTTCTAGCAAGCAACCTCGGCTACGCTTTTTGGGATCCTGACCTGATGTACCGTGGTATAACTTGATGGGCTCTAAGGAGAAACGTGAATTTGACGGACTACAACACTTTAGCTAGCTTAGCTGTGCATTGCCCCAAGAGGTTGCAGTGTGGGAATTAGTTCCAACGTCCAGATACAAGGAATTTTTGCACATCACGGAGGCGCATGAATTGATGGGGGCGACAATATTCTCTTTTAGAGTCGCGCATCGTTGTCTCAGCCTCTTTATAATCAGAGGTGTACCGGTGTGCCCACTTCCTATAAACTCTCTTTAACTAACTCCGCCAATATTTCATCTTCTTCCCAGGTTTGTCCTGGTCGTTGAAGCAGGAATACCAGCTATTAAGATGAAAATATAGTTTTCTTATTTGATATTCGAACGCGAAAGTCCGTCGACAGTTCTGTTCTACTTATTAAAAATATTATTATCCTTCAACAACGAAGTTTTTAGGGTTTAGATATAAACAAAACAAAATTGATAGGTATTTCATTAAATCTACTCGAATAATGAGATAGAACCCCGTTCCCAATCAGCATAGCCTGTAATGTGAACCTTTCTTGTTCTTTTCTTTGTTTCTCTGCTTCTCATATAAATACCGTATAAAACTCCTATTAATAATCCTCCTAGATGTGCACCCCGTGCTATACTGCTAGGTGTGAATAACCCCATGAATTCGGATATACCCCAAAAGAATATCGCAAATATCATTGGCATTGGTGCAAATCCACCAACATATACTGTCAATCCAGGCATTAAAATGCCAAGTGTTCCCATTATCCCATAAATAGAACCGCTCATGCCAATAGCTGGAATTAAAGGATTTCTCGATGTCAACATATATCCTATATTACCAACTATTCCAGCAATGAAAAATATTATTAAATAATTTCTTGGACCTATTCTATTCTCTAGAGCAAGGCCAAACATCAAAAGTGCAAACATGTTAAAAATAAGATGAGCTAAGTCAGCGTGAAGGAATATCGATGTAACAAATGTCCATGGCATCTTTAATGCAAATTCAGGCGTAAATGCAAATAATCTCCAATCAAAAACGTCCGTTAATTGCAAAAAGAAAACTACTATTGCTATGATAAAAAATGTCAACGTCCAATTTAATTTCATAAAAATATAATTTAAACTTTGTTTTATAAATGATAAAAATGGAAAAAGAAGAAATGCAAGCTTATGAAAAAGCATTTTTAATCGCTGAGGATACAGTTGGTTTAGCACAGAAATTAGTTAAAGAAAATCTTAGAGCTTTGGAATTGGCGGAAAAAGTAGAAAAAAGGATTTTAGAACTAGGCGGAAAACCTGCATGGCCTGTAAATATTTCTATAAACGAAATTGCTGCGCATTATACTCCTTCAATAGGTGATAATTTAGTTTTGAAAGAAGATGATTTTGTTAAAGTCGATATCGGTGTACAGGTTAACGGGTATATCTGTGATAGAGCTTTTACTGTGAAGGTTGGCTCAAAATCTGATCCTATGATTAAAGCTTCGGAGAAAGCTTTAGACGAATGTCTAAAAATAATTAAACCTGGGGTGAAAGTTTGTGAAATTTCTGAAGTATGCGAAAATACTGTGAATGAAATGGGATTTAATGTAATAAGAAATCTTTCTGGTCATAGGATAGATAGATACAAACAACATGCAAACCCTTCGATACCAAATGGGAAAAATTCTATACAAGATGAAATACAAGCGGGTAATGTTTATGCGATGGAGGTATTTGTTACTAACGGGAGTGGTTTTGTTATTGAATCATCACCCACAGAGATATTTCAATATAATCGCGATGCTGCTGTGAGATTATGGGAAGCGAGAAAAATTCTTGAGTTAGCTAAAAATGAGTTTGATAGATTGCCCTTTGCGAAAAGATGGATTGCCGGAGTGTCTCCTTTAAAGATAGACATGGCATTAAAACAATTGCTTGAGGCAGAGGCGATAATAGAATTTCCTCCATTAAAAGAAGAAAGCAGTGGAATGGTTGCAGTAACAGAAAAAAGTGTGATCGTAAAATAATTTCATCTTTATATTCTTGAAATCAAAATTATAAATTGTGCATACAAAATGCGATAATTGTGGGAATTCTGTAAAATTTGTTGGTAAGTTATTCAAAACTAGGTATCTGTGGCTATGTAAGAACTGTAGGAAAAAGAGAATTAAGAGAAGATAACATTAACCAAGGAATTTCTATGTAAGCTGTCATTATACAATAATCTCTCTAATGATTACAAAGAAACTAAAACCGGCGCAAAATCCAAAAATATTTTTCTTATTTAGTTAATCGAACCACTAATTTGAAGATCCATTAATTCAACACAGCAGAAAAACGATAAGTTTTTAAAACAGGAAATCGATTAATAATTAATCAAAATGCCATCCAATACCTTAGCATGCATGAATAAAGTATCACTAATTTTTGCTAAGGTAATTTATACATCCAAATGTTAATCGGGGATGATTCCTCTTCTCAATTCTTCTGGATGACCCTGATGTTCTAACAATTTTTGAATTTGTTACTCCCTTGAGATAGGATAGTAGGTTTATCCCCTTGGAGGCCTTCTCAATCAAAATATCAGCTCCTTCACTATCCCTCAAAACGGTCGTTATTGATAATTATGAATAACAAAACTTGGATAAAATTGGTATTAGCAAAATATAGAAGCAGTAAAAAATTTAAAAAATTTAAAAATGTTTAGTGTTGTCTTTTTCTCATCCTCTTTCTTCTCCTCATTCTTTGTTTTTTAGTTTTTCTCCTCCTTCGTCTTTTTTCACCAGCTGCCATATTTAATTTTATGATTTTATCATTTAAATCTATGGTACTTAGAGATGGCAGACCCTATTAATGATGCTATTCGCCTTGGATTATATTCCGGCGGTAGAACTAAAAATATACACCCGTTGCTTATATATCCTTGTTTTATTCTATCATTGTCTTCTCTTAGAAGCCATTCCTCTACTATCCGCCTATCATCTTTACCATTAAGATGTACTAAAAGAGTATTATCTATAACTCTAACGTATTTCCCCATGTCAATTAAAATTAAAAACTAGAATTTATTTAAATATTATTCCCGTTTCTTTCGACCACAGTAATAAATCTAACTCATCTAAAGGTATTTGAATTTCTTCAGAAAACTTTTTCATCTTGTCTTCTATTTCTAAATATTTCTTTTTTGTTAAACTTTTTGGGATTTCTTTAATTACACCGAATTTAACCAAATTGTTCAAAATATGAACATCAAGAATAGCAAGATTATTGTTGTTCAAGCCAATATTTCTAATAAAATGTGACGCTTCTTTCATCCCCAAACCTTTGACATTTTTAATTAGCCACTCTCTCAGCAAAAATGGATTATCTTGTAACTTGGAGATCTTTTTCTTTATATTAATAACTCCATTTTCTGTAAAAAAATTTCTAGCTTCAATTAAATATCTTGTTTTATTTTCTGGAAATCTAATAGCCTGTAAAAAAGGTCTTATTTGTTTTTCGTTGCCGTTCAATAGCAAGTTGTTTTTTTCTAAAACTTGAACAACATTCCAACATGTGGTAGCTTTTGATTGTGGTGTTAACAAACAAAAAACAAGTTCACTGAAAATTTTTTCGTCCGATTCGTTTAATATAGATCTGAATTCTTCTAATCTTTTGATAATTTCATACTTTTTATCTTTGTAGTATCGAACAAGTTCGTTTAAATCTTCCATTAACCTCTCTCCAGAATAATTTTCTTAATTTTAAGAAATTTTTATTAAAGCCGTATACAAAAAGTAATGAAAGACTACCTAAAATCTCGCTAACTATAATGAATGGTGTAAATTCAAATTCAAAATTACATGTAACAAAAAAAGTGTAATTCTTTAACGGATATAGAAATGGAACATTATCATTCATATCTTGTATAAGATGAAGTAAAGAACCCAATGAAATAGCTATAGCAAATTTTTTGTTTCGTGTTATTAAATATATCACACTTCCGGCAATTGGAAAGAAAAATATAGAATGGGCAATAAATCTTCCACATGGTGCACCGAGTAAGAACAATCCTTTGTCAACTATGTCTGGCAGAAGTGACCCAACTATAGCAAAAAATGCCGGAAGGTATATCATAGACGAGACAAATGCAGTTATTCCTATATGACCAAGCAACAACATGTAATCTTTCTTTTAAGATTGTCTTATAAATTTTAAAATCTTTTCTACAGATTCTTTAATTGACATGTTAGAAGTATCAATGACAAAATCAGCATATTTCTTTTGATCGAAATAGTCAAAACCGTAAATTCTTTTCCACTCTTTTCTTTCAATCTTTTCACGTTCTTTAATTTCTTTCATTGCTTGCTTTACCGAAATTTTGTCTCTTTGTGCAGATCTTTTTGCTCTAACTTCCAAAGGAACATCCAACCAAATTTTTTTATTGCTCATATCTCTTAAAAAATAAATTCCAAGTTTGCTGTTGATGACGACATTACCCTTTTTAGCTTCTTTTATCTGCGGTTCGTCTAATACTTTTTGATGAAATTCTTTTGTCCTTCCGTATTTTTTCCTCCACACCTCTAATGAGGATTTACCCTCCTTTTTTGATTTGCCGAAACTTTTTTGGATTTTACCAACAGAAAAATATCTTAACTTAAGTTTTCTAGCTAGAGCTTTTGCAATTGTAGAGCTACCTGCACCCGGTGGACCAGAAACTACGATTACATTCTTTTTCATAAATTTTATTACAAAAATATAATATATTAACCAAGTAATTTTATTTCGATTCTGATATCAGTTGGGATATTGACTCTCATTATCTGTCTTAATGCTCTATCGTCAGCTTGTACATCAAGTACCCTCTTATGGATTCTCATTTCCCATTTTTCCCAAGTTGCATTTCCGTGACCAGTGCCATCTCCACACGGCGTTTTTAATGTTACTATTCTCATTTTTTTAGTCGGCAATGGTATTGGTCCACGATAATCGATACCAAATTTTTTAGCAATTTCTCTAATTTCATTTGCTATAGCATCTAATTCTTCTGGATTTTTTCCACTTAGTTTTATTCTCGCTATTTGCATACTCTCTTAATTATCTAGAAGGATTTAAATGTTTAATTCATTGGAGGATAAGAAATGAAAGTTAGTGAAAAACATACAAATTTCAAATGGTAACAAAAACTATTCTTAAAATAAGTTGGGAAAGATATAGAAGCGATATGGCGGATTTCTTTAAACTATTAGTTAAAAAACAGAAATCTCTACTATCTGAACTCTTGAATAATCAAATAACGAAAATATGACAATGCCGATGACTTTTTCGACTTGAGAGTTTTGGTATTTTTCGATTATAATTTCAGCTACTTACAAAATTTCCCAGTGGTTCACTATTATCAAAAGCTATTATACGATCTTCATTTCTTTTTATCCTGATATCTGACGGCACCCTAAATAAATGTTAGACGATTAACTGGAGATATCTGTGTCACATGTTTATTGATATAAAATAGTCTTCATTTAGTGGATATTCTTCTAAAACTGTTGGAAGTTGCAGCAACTAATTGTTTCAAAAATAAAATAATTTATAGAGAAATTGGATGCTAAAAAAACGAATATCATAAAAATACACTATGTCGTTTTCATACATTAAAAATGGCAGACTATTGCAAGCAAAAGTATAAAATTCATTCAGAGATAGAAAGAAGTTGTATTAAGGTTTACACTATTTCGCCTTAACTACATCCAATACGATACCGGCTGCAATTGTCATTCCCATATCTCTAATAGCAAATCTCGCTAACTGTGGAAATTCTGATTGTTTTTCAATTACCATCGGTTTAAGTGGTCTAACTCTGATTCTTGCAGCATCACCTGTTTTGATAAAATCCGGTTTCTCCTGTATTACTTGACCTGTTTTAGGATCTATCTTTGCAATTATTTCTTCAATTGTACATGCTACAGCCGCTGTGTGTGCATGAAAAACGGGCGTGTATCCTGCAGTTATTACCGTCGGATGTTGTAAAACAACTATCTGTGCTATGAACTCTGAAGCAACTGTTGGTGGATTACTGGGATGACCTACAACATCACCTTTCTTTATTTGTTCCTTGGTAACACCTCTAACATTAAATCCGACATTATCCCCTGGGACAGCTTGCTGTAACTGTTGATGGTGGATTTCTATTGACTTTACTTCACCTGTGACATGGGCAGGTTCAAAAATAATTGTGTCCCCTACTTTCATCACACCAGTTTCAACTCTACCAACAGGAACTGTCCCAACTCCAGTGATAGAATAAACATCTTGTACAGGTAATCTTAATGGTTTATCCAAGGGTTTTTCAGGTTCTTTTATATACTGGTCAAGTGCTTCCAATAAGGTTGGTCCATTATACCAAGGCATCTTGTCAGATTTTTTGGTAATATTTTCTCCGTTATACGCTGATATAGGAATGAACGGTATTTCTGAAACTTTGTAACCAATCCCTTGTAAGAGTTTTGTTGCCTCCTCCTTTACTTCCTCAAATCTTTTCTGGTCATAATTAGCTGCATCCATCTTATTCAAAACTACTATAATTTGATTAATACCAAGTACTTTCATTAACCATGCGTGCTCCTTTGTCTGCTCTTGTATTCCTTCACCTGGTTTTGCAGAAATAACAAAAATGCTGGCATCTGCTTGCGAAGCACCTGTAATCATATTCTTGACAAAATCTCTATGACCCGGAGCATCTATAATAGTAAAGAACCACTTTTGTGTTTCAAATGGGCGATGCATGATATCTATAGTCAATCCACGTTCTCTTTCTTCCTTGACCTTGTCCATTACAAAAGCAAATTCAAACGTCTCTTTCTTAAGTTCGGTTGCAATTTCTTTTAGTTTTCTCATTTCCTCTTCCCTAATAGCACCAGTATCGTATAAGAGTCGCCCAACTAAAGTAGACTTTCCTGCGTCTACATGTCCAGCAGTTATTATGTTTATGTGAGGTTTAGCAGACATCCGTCCACCAAATTTTACTTAATCTAATTTAACAAATAAATTTAAATAATTTTAAACTTCTGGTTTTGGTATCTCTTCAGGTAATCCTTTTCTTTTTCTGATAGCTTTCACGGTTGATTCAAACAACTCTTTTGGCACTCTTTCGAATGTGGTTTCTATTAATGAATAAAATCCTCTTCCGCTTGTCGCAGACTTTAAGGTTGCATCAAATCCAAACATCTCACTAACTGGAAGCTTTGCAGTAATAACAGATGCACCACGCTCTTCTTTCATATCAAGGATTTGCCCTCTTCTATTTTCAACTTCTCTGATAGCATCACCAATCAATTCGGTTGGTATATCTATTCTGATGATTTGTTTTGGTTCAAGTATCTGTGTGCCGGCTGATAACATTGCTTGTCTAATAGCCCATCTTACAGCAGGACGTATCTGACCTTCACCTCTATGAACAGGATCTTCATGCAATTCAGCATCTGTTAATATTACTTTTAATTTTGTGCATGGTTCTCTTGCTAATGGTCCATCATCCATCACATCTACAAAGGCATCTTTAATCATCTCAATAACTTCGTCGAGAAACTGAATCCCTTTAGTCATGTCAATCAGAACACTTTTGTTGTGCATAATTTGTATGTTTCTGGCTTCGTCATAATCCATGCCAAATTTTTTGAATTTTTGAAATAGTTCGATATTCTTTCTTTTGATTTCACCTTCACTTGGTAGTTCGCCTTCTAACATAGCTTGATATACACTGTCTTCTAAAGGTTCAACTATTATGTTTATTTTATTGTGTTTATTTGGAGATTTCCCCTCAATTTCAGGTGATTTTTCAAAAATAGTTTCGCGATATACAACAATTGGTTGAGACATTTCTACATCTATTCCTAAATCCTTAAGCTTGTGCTCAACTTTAATTTCTAAATGTAGTTCACCCAAACCAGAAACAAGATACTCTCCCGTTTCTTGATTTATTTTAACGATTAATGTTGGATCTTCTCTGCCTAATTTTTTAAGCGTATCAACTAATTTTGGCAGTTCCATTGGATTCTTTGGTTCAATAGATTTTGTAACAACTGGTTCAAATAAATGTTTGATTTCTTCAAACGGTTCTATAACCTTCCCAGCATCAGTAACAGTTTCACCTGTAAATGCATCCGGTATTCCAATAACTCCAACTACATTACCTGCTGGAATCTCGTCAACTGGAATCCTCTGTATTCCTTTATAAACAACAACTTGCTGTAGTTTTTCAGTTTTGTGTAGTGTAAGCAGTTGGACATCTTTACCTTTAAAAATCTTTCCAGAAAAAATTCTCCCAGTGGCAACAAATCCAACATGCGGATCAGGCACCATTTTAGTTATTATCATAGCTAATTGGCCATTAGGGTTGCATGTAAGCATGTCTCTACCAACTTCAGAATCCAAGTCCCCTTTCCAGATCTTTCCGATTCTATACTTTTGAGCTTCAACTGGATTTGGCAAATGTTTGATTATCATATCAAGAACAACTTGATGTAATGGGGCTTTTTTTGCTAGTTCATCTTCTTTTCCTTGGAGTGTCAGGTCAATTATCTCTTTGAAGGTTATTCCGGTTTTTTTCATATAAGGTACTGAAATTGCCCAGCGCCTGAAGGCAGAACCAAATGCGACAGAACCATCTTGAACATTAACTAGCCATTTACTCTTATATTCTTCTGGCGCATATTTCTGAATCAAAAGATTAATATCACGAATAACTTCTTCAAATCTTTGTTGCATCTGTTCTGGTGTCAGTTTCAATTCACGGATAAATCTATCTACCTTGTTGATAAATAATACAGGCTTAACATATTCTCTTAGAGCTTGACGAAAGACAGTTTCAGTTTGTGGCATTATCCCTTCAACCGGGTCAACTAATACAATTGTTCCATCGACAGCCCTCATTGCTCTAGTTACATCACCACCAAAGTCAACATGTCCTGGAGTGTCAACAAGATTTATCAAATAATCCTGACCTTCAAATTCATGAACCATAGAGACATTCGCACCATATACAGTTAGTTCACGTTTTCGTTCCTCAGGATCAAACCAAGTTACCATAGCTTTTCCGGCCATTTCTTCTGCAATCATTCCTGCTCCAGCCATTAAATTATCTGTAAGAGTTGTTTTACCATGATGAACATGACTAGAAGTTGCAATATTTCTAATTCTTGTTGGATCTTTCATCACTTCCATTATTCTTTCAGTCATCTCTTTTTTAACCATTGTAACCCTTCATTTTAACTTCGAAATTCGATTTTTAACTATTTATTTATTGTAGTGTTTTATGTATTCGTCATTTCCCTAATTTTTATAAACTGTAAGTCTATACCCTTTTAGGATACAGCCAACTTACATATACTTCTTAGATGTCTAATCTTTTTACAAGTTCTGAAGTTTCTTTCTTATACCATCCTTAAAAATAGGTTCTGTAAAATGTTTACTATTTATTTTAAACCAATTCGAAATATATTTCAACGTCTTCAAAAAGCTACAAAGAAACTTTTCTAAATCGTAACTATGCCAACATCTTCTTAGCTTAAATTTATCCAACCCAATCACATCATTGATATTTGTGTTTGCCTTTTCCAAATTGACTCTTTAATAATGTATCAGAGATTTTGATTAAACTTTATCTCGCACCCTCAGCTTCCTTTTCGATTCTTTCTTTTTCTTTTATAGATTCGCTTTTAGATGCGTCATTGTTGTAAGCCGCAATTATTTCGTCGACTAAAGCATCGACAATATTCGTTTTTTTCCCAAAAGCTTTCTTATATGCAGCTTGTGTTATCATTCTTAAAGCAGAGTCAACTCTTCTTTGCGGTGATGTGATGACAGCTCTTCTAACAATTATTCCACCGACTTGATACCCCGCTATTTCTTCTCTTAATGCCGCATTTTCTATAGCTCTAACAAGAACTTCCACAGGATTCTTTCCTGTTTTTTCATAAATTTTGTCAAAAGCTTCCTTTACGATATTATAAGTTGTGATATACCTTCCTACAACTCTTCCAGATGTTAAAAAATGTTTTTTACTCTTATGTCCCGGCACCATCATCTTTGTTATCAATCGCTCAACAATGTTCATTTTTGACTTATAGAATTGTTGACTAGCTAATCTCCCAGAACTTTTGGGAAATATAGAAGGGGTAATAGTAATATAAGGTCTTAATCCAGGATCATTCACACTTACACCTTCAATACTCCATTTGTTAAAAATTTTCATATCTTCCATTCAATTACCTTGCTGGTTTTTGTTTTTTACCTGCCAAAATTTCTTTTAAAGAAACTCCGTTAACAGCAATTACTTGAAACTTTAATCCAGGGGTGTCTCCCTTTGCCCCGCCTTGTGCACCACCGATGCTTTCTATTAAAACCTCATCGTGTTCATTAATATGATTAATTGCATTATACCCAGGTACAAATGCGGTTACTTGAACATTGTTCTTAATCAGTTGAACCCTTACTGCTTTAGCCAGTCCTGAAGATGGTTTTCTTCTCTCTATAGTTCTTTTGCTGATAACAATGCCGCGTGCTTGTGGTGCACCTGCTAATGGTCCTTCTTTCCACAGTTTCAACATTTTTCTCACATATGTAACCTTCTTCCATCTAAACTTTTTCCTAGTTTTACGTAACTTTCTACCTCCAAATTCTCCTGGCATTTATCTCACTGTTATTTCACTTATATTGTGATTTCTCAGTAACAGTTCTTTATAAATCTTTAAACTTTTCCCATTCCGTCCTATTATAGTCGGTCTATCTTTCTTGTTAACCCATATGTCTATCACAAGTCTGCCATTCTCCGTTTTTAATTTTGCAAAATTTATCTGAGGGATTAAATTCTTAACAAAATTTTCAGCATCTTCTGAGAATTCAAAAACTTTTATATTTTTTTTAATCAGATTTTCTATTTTTCTGATAACATTTCCATTTTTCCCGATAGCTTTCCCAATTTCACCTTTTTCAATTACGAAATAAACAATATTGCTCTCATTATCGATTAAACAATCTCTAACATTAGTGCCGGTTAAGTTCTCAAAAAGTGTCATCAACCTTATTGTCTCAGTATCTAGTATTATCGGCATATTATCATTTAATTACTAATGTTGTCACTGGAAAAGGTTTGCCACAAACAATTCCCAGTTCTCTACTTGTCCCATCAAATACTTCAAATTTTGTTTTTGAGACTTTAGAGTTATGTTCAAGTTCTTTCCTCATACTTATCGGTAAATTATTAGCTACAATAATCATTTTTGGTGTATTTACTTTTATGTATTTAATACATTCATTATATCCGATAATGACTTTATTTGATTTTATCGCCGATTGGATATCTGATATTTGCACCATTTTTGTCCTCTATCATTTAATCGTCAAAAGAATTTAAATATTCGGAATTTATTCTTCAGGTCTGACAATCAATTCGAACATTCCAGTTCCAGCTGGTACAACTTGTCCTATCATTACATTTTCAAAAATTCCCTGTAGGTTATCAACTTCATTTCTAATTGATGCTCGTACAAGATGTTTTATAGTTTCTTCAAATGCAGCCCTTGATAAAATAGATGTCTTCGCACCAGCAACACCATATCGACCAATAGAACTCACATCTCCACCAAAAGTCATAATATCAGCAGCCAACATTACATATCGAATATCTACATCCAGTGCTTGTTCTTGCATAGTTTTCAATGCTTCTCTGATAATTATATTTCTAGCCGCTTCTATACCAAATACTGCAAGTGTCTCATGTATATCATTTGTATAAGTTCTTCTCTCATCAACTTCTTTGATGTTTAAAGTATCTCTCAAGTTTGTGCCTATCGTGTTTATTATCCAATCTTCTCCTTCTTTTCTAACTATAGCATTTCTAATTCCTCTAACTCCATCGATTTGAAGGTCGAGAACTTTCTCCTTTAGCTTCTGTAACTCTCTTACATCTTCGGTTTTCACAACGATAATAATTTTATCTTCTTTAGCTCTTACACTTACATTTTTTAAATTATCTTTTACTACCTTACAAATCAAATCAACTTTCCTCTTATCAGTCACTTCAAATTCAATTGAATTCTCATTTAGATTCAAAGAAATTTTTTTTGTTAAATTAAGTACCTTCCTTTCAACTAAATTCTCAGCAAGCTTTGCAGCATCATTTGCATTATTATATTCTTTTTTTAGATAGATTGTCATCATAGGTGTTTCCGGTTCTTTTTTAGCATCAAAGATCTCTATTAATCGTGGTAGCCCATATGTGACTTTTATACCCGCTATTCCAGCAAAATGATAGGTCCTCATTGTCATTTGTGTAGAGGGTTCAGATATACTTTGGGCAGCGATAATACCAATGCTTTCTCCTGGTTCAAATCTCCCTTGTTGATAAGCTTTTCTAACCTCTTCCATCAGCTTTTCTTTATTCAGCTTCATTTCTCTACTAATTTCTTCTACTTCTTCCACTAATTTAGTGGGTAACTCAAAGTCTGTTTGCAATTGTTCTGACATCTATACCAACCTTTTCAATCTTTGAAGGATCTAACCCGTCTTCACCAGCTAAGAATTGTATAATTCTATTAGCACTGTCCCTAACTGTTCCGTCATATTCAACTTTCAAATCTTGTAAAGCACCAACAAGTCTCCTTTCCATATAGCCACTATGTCTAGTTTTCAATGACTTGTCCATTAAAGATTCTCTTGAGTTTATGGCATCAAAGAAAAATTCGAATGGTGTAATGCCGTCTTTAAATCCTCTGCTAACAAATCCTGTGGCCTCTAAACTTACAGTTCCTTTTTTGAAATGTGGAAAAGTTCTTTGATAATAACCCCGCTCAATTCTCTCTCCCATAACCATTTCCTGCCCAACCATAGCGGCAGTTTGTACGAGATTAACTAACGACCCCCTTGCACCACTTTTAACCATGGCAAGTGTTGAATTGTCTTTAATGTATTTTTCCAAGACTTTTTGAACGTCATTTAACCCATTTCTTAGTATATTCTTTATCATATGGTTAAGAGTTTCTTTTGGTGATCTGCCGACTAAAAGCTTAAGTTCTCCTCTCATATATTGCATATTTATCTCATCAACATCTTTCCTGATTTTTTCTATGATTTCTTTTATTTCACGTCTTGCTACCTCAGACAAGTCTTGGTCAGATATGCTAATAGAGAATCCCATCTGCATTAAAAACTCAATCGCAAGTTTTGATATAATATAAATAAACCTTTTGGTAAATTCACCACCGTATATTTTTTCTATTTTGTTAATCAACTTTCCGCTTTCTGCACCTACAGCTACTTTATCTATAACACCTTTAACCAATCTCCCATTCTCGATAACAACCAAATCTCCTGAACTAGATTTAAATTCGATTGATAGATCTTTTGGTAAGAATAAACTAAACACTTCTTTTCCTGATAAGCTATCTTTATCGGGTAATTCAATTTTGCTATCAACAGCTCTTACTAATTGTGTAAATTCCTCTCTAGATAGTCTAGTATCATCTTTGGTCAAAAGATACAGACCAGTTATATGATCTCTGACAGCACCAATAATAGGACCTGAAAACCTTGGACTGCGTATATGTTTTGGAACCATCAAAAGATTCTCTATCTCGACTTTCGCTTCTTCTGTTTGCGGAACATGTAGATTCATCTCGTCCCCATCAAAATCTGCGTTGTATGGTGTTGTAGCACTGAGATTTAGTCTAAATGTCTTGAATGGCATAACCTTAACTCTGTGCCCCATCAAACTCATTCTATGCAAACTTGGTTGTCTATTAAACAAAACAATATCATTATTCTGCAGATGCCTCTCAACAATATATCCTGGAGCAATTTCATTTGCAATTTCTTCTTTATTTAGTTCAGTTATTTTTTTTCTTCTACCATCAGGCCTTATGACATAATTAGCACCAGGCCATGTATCAGAACCGTTCAAAACAAGTTTTTTAATACTTTCAATATTCCCTTCATTTACTCTAACAGGAACTGTTAACTCTTTTGCAATAACCATCGGTACACCAACCTCATCCACATCAATCTTGGGATCGGGAGATATCACAGTTCTCGCAGAAAAATTCACTCTCTTTCCAGCCAAGTTTCCTCTAAATCTACCTTCTTTCGTTTTCAATCTCTGTGACAATGTTTTTAAGATTCTTCCTGATCTGTGTCTTGCAGGCGGCACCCCAGTCAATTCATTGTCAAAATAAGTTGCTATATGATATTGTAACAATTCCCATAGATCTTCGATGATAAAATCGGGTGCACCCAAATCGATGTTTTCCTTTAATCTATCATTGATTCTAACTATATCAACCAACTTATGTGTTAAATCGTCCTCGCTTCTCTCACCTGTTTCCAGAGTTATCGAAGGCCTAACAGTTACTGGTGGTATTGGTAACAAAGTAATAACAAGCCATTCGGGTCTTATCTTCAAACCGATTAAATTCAAATCTTCTTCAGAGATCTTTTCTAATCTCTCTCTGATAGTAGAGGGAGTTAGTGTTTCCGTGCCTTCGATAAATGTATAAGGCTTGATTAACTTTAATTTCTTTTGTTCTGTGCCACAATATGGACATTTCTTTTTAGCCATTGTTACAAAATCCTTAAAACTCAACCGTTTGCCTTTGATTTTTTCTAGATCTTTCGTATCAATTAGAATTCTGAGACATTTTCTACAAAACATTTTTAGAAAAGCAAAAATAATTTTTGAATAGTGCACATGAATAACGGGTCGAGTAAGTTCCAAATAACCAAAGTGACCATAACATTCACCAACACTACCACCACAAGTTCTACATCTTACTCCAGGATCTATAACACCAAGCCGTGGATCCATTAGTCCTCCTTCTATAGGATATCCCTCCTGGTCGTAGAGTTCCGTTTTTGTAATTTTAGCAACTGCCATATTCTTTATCATCTCAGGCGATAATACAGAAAATTCTATCTTTTCAACCTTCATTCTTCACCCACCACTACTTTTGGATATATCAGCATGCTTTTCAGTTCGTCCAACATGAGTTTAAATGCATAGCTCATCTGGATATCTTTTATTTTTACTTCCCCATCTATTGGACAGACTTTTTTATTTTTAATTTTATCTTGGATTGCAACCAATCCACACACAGAACATATAGAGACAGTAGTCTTATCTGAATCGAACCTCTCCTTTAACGCAAGCGATGCACCATGTGCAATTAAACAATCTTTTTCCATCTCGCCAAGTCTGAGACCACCCTCTTTGCTCCTACCTTCTGTTGGTTGTTTTGTCAATAAAGTAACAGGTCCACGTGATCTTGCATGTATCTTGTTAGAAACCAGATGGTCAAGTTTTTGGTAAAATGAAGAGCCTATAAAAATCTGGCTTTTAAATCTCTTTCCTGTTCTTCCATCGTACATTATTTCTTTACCATCATTTCTAAATCCGTTCTTTCTCAATATATCACGCAATTCTTTTTCTGGAGTCGGACTAAATGCGGGTGAGTTAATGTAATCGCCTGTAACGGCAGCAACTTTCCCCGCGATAATTTCCAACAACTGTCCAATTGTCATCCTTGAAGGGATACCATGTGGATTGAAAATTATATCCGGAACTATTCCGCTTTCTGTAAATGGCATATCTTCAGGTGGCACAACTAAACCAACAACACCTTTTTGTCCATGTCTTGACGCAAATTTGTCACCAATTTCAGGAACTTTCAAATCTCTAACAACAACCTTTATCAATTTAGTTCCATCGACAGTCTCTGTAACAAAGACCCTGTCTACTATTCCAAAATCACCGTGTCTTAATCTTACAGAAGTTTCGCGTATATTTTCAAACCCAGTAATAAATCTGTCCATTGTCCCCAGGAATCTTAGAGGTGACACCCGACCGATAATTACCTTATCAGATTCTAAATCAGTTTCTGGATATGGTATACCATCTTTAGACAGATGTTTGTACGCATCCTCGCCAGCATATCCTCTAACACCAGCCTCTGGTATACCTATCAAATCTTCCTGCCCACCTAAATATCTTTTTTGTTCTGCTTCGTAGGTTCTGTACATGTAAGACCAGAAAAGACCTTTTTGCAGAGAACCTGCATTAATTACTATACTATCTTCCATATTATAGCCATCAAAAGATGCAACAGCAACAACAACATTGCTTCCATTCGGATGTTTGTCATAGGGGATAACAGAATATACGTGAGTCTGCACCAGAGGTTTGGTTGGATATACCATTACATTAGACTTTGTATCTGTTCTTAACAAGAAGTTTGTAGCAAAAATACCAATTGACTGTCCAACCATTTTTGCCCCATAGTTTACTCTATCACCCCTGTTGAATTCAGGATAAGGAATAAAGGATGCAGATAACCCCAAGATAACAGCTGGATCGAATTCGAGATGAGTGTGTTCTGTCGTCAATTCATTCTCATTCAATGCTATGTAAGCATTTTCTTCTTCTTCACTATCAAGAAATTCTACGACCCCGTTTTTAACTAAATCATTCCATCCAATTTCCCCTCTTTTTAATTTTTCTATATGTTCTTTCGTCAACTTTGGTTTGCCATTCTCAACAATAATCAAAGGTCTTCTAACTCGTCCAGAATCAGAAAGTATTCTGACCTCATCCAGATGTTCGTGATAAGCCACATTAACTTGGTAATGTATAGTTCCGTCTCTTCTCTTGGTTCGAATTTCATTCACAAGTTTCTGCGGTTCATTAGTATATCCAACAAATTTCCCATCCAAAAATATCGAAGCTATATCATCACCTTTTAATTAACTCAGCTATTGGTTTCAATTCTTTTTCTTGTAGGCCACGAGTGACTTCTGCCATTATTGCAAGATATTTTCTCAAGCCAATAGTTGCACCTTCTGGTGTTTCACTTGTGCATAATTTACCAAAATGTGTTGGATGCAATTCTCTAGCTTCAAAATGCTCTTGAGTCGATGTTAAAGGTGACAAAACATTTCTCATATGTGAAATTGTTTTTATGTAGCTTCCCCTTTCTAACCTCTGACTAACTCCAGTCCTTCCACCCACCCATGAACCTATAGCAAGAGCAGATACCAATTGATTGCTCAAGACATTAGATTCAATTATTGACTGCAGTGGAGGTAATCTACCCCTTTTTGTTAATTTCTGATAATTATAGGTTACTCTTGTGATTAACCCCCATTTACCAAGTAATATCGACCGCAGTAGTATTTCCAATAAATCTCCAGATAGTCTTAATCTTTTATTCGAATAGTGATCCAGATCATCTTCTTCAATTTTTCCTAGATGAAGCTTGATTAATTTTTCTATAGCTTTTGCAAGAAATAACGCTTTTGAAAGTCTGTCGGAAGATTCCTGACCAAGATGTGGAAGCAAATATCTGTCAACAATTTTTGCAGCACGATCTATTCTATTTTCTTTTTGTGGTATTCTTAGAAACCGTCCGATTTCATCTAGACCTTCTTCTTTATTAACAGCTTCAGTTTCATACAGATTTATGTAGAATTCTTCTTGTACTTCTTCATCTTGTGAGATAGCGGTAATAATATCTTTATCAGTTTCCAATCCTAAAGCCTTCAATAAAGTTCCAATAGGTAGACGTGTTATATTAGCAAAGCTTATTGTTATCGTCCCATCAAGCTTTCTTTCAAGTAAATGTCTCTGAACATACCCATCTTTTTCAGAATGTATTCTTGCTATTTCAGTTATGCTACCAGTACCAACTTTAGTTGTTATTATTCTATTTGGAGCAATTTCTTCAACTAAAACAAGAATTCTCTCAGTACCATTGACAATGAAGTATCCACCGGGATCATCAGGATCTTCACCTGCTTCAATCAACTGTTGTCTTGACATCTGTGATAAAGGACATATTTTAGATTTGACCATCACAGGCATGTCACCAAAGTTAACAACTACAGGTTCACCTACTTGTTTGTTTATTACAGGAGTTATCTCAACATACATGGGTGCTGCATAAGTCAGATTTCTTATTCTTGCCTCCGCAGGTAGAATAGGACGTACACTCCCATCAGCTTCTTTTATAGTAGGTTCACCAATTTTGAAATCACCTAACTTTAGCTTTATATCACCGATCTCAGAAACATCGGGTTTTATTTCTTTGATTTCGCTTAAGACTTTTGGTATCCTTCGTGTGATGAAATCGTTATAAGAATCTATCTGGAACTTAACAAATCCGTTCTCACGTACAAAGCTGTCCAGCAGAATAACAAATCCGTTATTCATTTTTATCCCTTTACAACAACTCTGTAGTATAAAGTTTCACCAGCAACAGGAGATTTTCTAATAATTTTAACAACATCACCAACTTTTCCACCTATTTGACGAATAACAGGATCATTCACAAAAATTCTTGGCAATTGCCTTAATGTAATTTTATATTTATTCAATAATTCTTGTTTCTCTTCATCAGTTAACAAAATGTGTTTGGGTACTAGCTCGTTCTTGGTTAAATCTATCTCTTTCGTGTTTACACCTCGATAAAATTGGCTGGCCGGATATACGTACTCACATGTAGAACAACAATTAATCTTTCGATAATGATATCCCCATGAGGCCGATTGGATATCCTATATATCTTATTTGTAGATTTTTAAATTTATTGGTTTGTGACTTTTGAGGTATTTGAGAGATTAAAATAGCGCCTTGGGCGGGATTTTCAGGAATTTTCTATTCCATTTGAATTCGCGGACAATTAATTGTCTCCCGCGTCGAAGCCGTTCTGTGTGGCCTTGACAGGGATATAATCTTTCGATCTTTATCCTAGGCCACTAGACGACCATCACCAACCTATGGTTTAAGGCAGTCGAAACCCAAGGCTAAGAATAATTATACATTGGTTAAATTTATAAAACTTAGATATGAATTGGTAAATCAAACAATTTCTACAATAATCAGATGGTTTTTATTAGAATTCATTTTGGCGACCTACTTCGGGTATTTAACTGGTTTCGGTGCTTATTTAGTTCGTGGAGATTTATCAAATAAATATCTGACGGCGTGGTGCGAGTCCCGTGACTTTCGTCACAGTACAATGCACTACGTTGAACTGTTTGATTACTGCGTTCGAATGAGAGCAGATCGTTCCAGTTCGCTTTGGCCGTCAGTAAAATTATGATGACACTCAATATTTTTAAAGATTGTCCCCGCTGAGAGAGTCGAACTCTCAACCTCACCGTTTCCGGTAGAGTGCTGACTTCTAGCACAAAAGTACTAGGCTACAGCGGCGCGCTCTACCATTGAGCTAAGCGGGGTAATAGAATAGACATCTTGTTAATATAAAAATCTTACACACCAGCTTTAACCAACGCTTCTTTCGACACACTCATTCTCTTAACTTTCTGTCTGTCTAAGAAAACCATCTGCGCTTCTGGTAAAGTAAGATGTCCGACAACATCTACAACAGGTTTTATCCTATATGTTATAATTCTTTCTTCACCAGATCTCATCGAACCGATTTTCCATCTCAACTCTGTCCCATCAGGAACTCTTTTTATCTTGGGTCTTAGTGTATCAAATCTGTCAACAACTTTTGCAATCTGGGGTACGACATCAACAATTTCTACATCTTTAATTTCGTGTAAAGCTTTATTCTTTACTTCAAGTAATACAAGAATTTCTTTCCCACGTGTTATTTCACCTTCGTGTCTAACGGTTTTGCTAATTCTCGGCTTAGATAACCATCTATATGCACCATATCCAACGCCACCTAATAATGCAAAAGTTAACCATATTCGCCAGATAGCAAATTTATACGTAATTGTATACTGTTCACCTGGAGCTAATGTTGGTACAAGCCATGTATACACAACTCTATTAACAGATGAATCAGTTGATATCGGTTCGACGTCTGGATCAAACAGAGCTTGAGCAAATTTTGGAATAGATTCTGTTACTTTAAACGATGGTAATTCGATATTTCCTTCATTCTTGACTTTGATTGATACAGATGAGAACAAAATAGTATAGCTACTGTCTTTTTTTGTATATTCGGTTGGAGGTTGAGTGACCGCATTCACTTGGAAATTATCTGATTTTGAATGTCTCAACTGTCCTGAAACATCACGTAATTCAACTTCTACAACATAGCTTCCAGGTGCAGCATATTTATCAAGATTAAAACTTTTGATAACATCGATAGAAGATTTAGCTCCAATTGAATCCAAGCTCTCGTCGAAACTCTTGACAATACTCCTGCCTTTTCTTACAGTTATTTTCAAGAAATTCTTTTCTGAAAGAGTGTCCTCAAGATTGAATACTTTAACGTTTATTCTAACTTCTTCACCGGGATTTAGCGTATATTTCTCTAAAGTTACAGATGGTATATAAACAGAAGTTAGTCTTTGTACAGTTAATATAACATTCTTAGTATCGAATATAGATGCGTCAGAGGTCGATCTAGCAGTTAATTCAAATTGTGTTGATATAGGCTCAGCGTCAATTGGGATGGAGAAGGTTAATTTTATTATTTTTTCTTCATTTGGTGACAAAGTCAAAATAAAACTTTCCAAGCTCGCTAAGATTTTTTCAAATTGTGTAGGAAATAAAGACAATGTGAAAGTATCTGTTTTATTTTGGGTGTTTCTTACAGTTACATCTACGGTCGATACCTCTGTTGTATACCCAATTATATTGCTTTTTACAGATAGTTCCACTCCAGCTGCAAATACAGTTGAAATGCTAAGCAGAAATGATAGGATGAATGTAAAAATTAGAAACCTATTCATATGTTCACTAATAGTATTTCTTTTTCTGTATATTTTAAACTTAACAATATCTATTTCTTTTTCAACTTGTCGATAATCTGGTTAATTATCGGTTTAAAAGCTTCCTCTTTTGTTCCTGTCTGAAAGAGATAGGATATATCGTATTTTTTCTTGAATTGGTCAACTGACGTCATGTATTCAAATTCTTTTGGTTTAGGTTTTGCGGCTTTTTCTGCAGGATAACCTAAAGTTACAATTCCAACTGGTCGAAGTTCATTTGGTAACCCGAGTGCGGTTTTAACATCTTGCTCATCAAAGGCTCTTATCCAATTAGTTCCTAGTCCAAGGAATTGTGCTGTAATCATCATTATTGTTATCGCCGCTGCGGTATCTTGTATAGAATAAAGATATTCACCCCTTTCTTCATATTTTATGCTGAATTTCTTCAAATCTGCACAGACAACAATATCTACTGGTGCATCTTTTACTACATCTAGCTTAAAAGCAGCTTTGTATAGCAAATTTTTAACTTCAGGATCTCTGACAACAATGAATTCCCACCCTTGAATACCACCAGCACTTTCTGCGTGATTAGCCATGTAAAGAATAACACCAATTAGTTTGTCATCGACGTCTTTCTTTTCGTATTTTTTCACAGTTTCCAATTTTGTAACTGCTGTGAAGAAATCCATAAAAATAATTTGTTAATTAAAATGTAAATCCTTTTATAATCTGCGGGTAAATCCACATTTACCGCATACATAAAGCTCGGAAAATTTAGATTCGTCATTCGTAGAAAAAACTCTTTTCAATACCATTCTTTCTTCTTTATGAGAATTTTTGAGACAACTCTCACAAGATAAGTGTCTCCAATTGTTTGAATAACTATGGCTTAATGTCATCTTCTAGATAACCTATTTATTTGTTTATAGTTTTCCTTATAAATGTATTTTATGGAGTATTCTATACTTGTCGATAGATACGAGAAGTTGGAATCTGTATCTTCTAAGTTAGCTAAGACAAATATCATTGCACAATTCTTGAAAGAGGTACCTACTAATGAATTATCAAAGATTGTTCTTTTGCTACAAGGAAGAGTCTTCCCTTCTTATTCAGAATATGAGCTAGGTATAGCAACACAAATGATGATCAAAGCAATATCGAAGGCTACAGGATTATCTACATCCCAAGTTGAAGAAAGATTAAAGAAAACTGGTGATTTGGGGTTGACAGCTGAACAATGTGTACAATCAAGAAAACAAGTTAGTTTATTAAAAAAGAAATTAACAGTAGATCATGTTTTTGAAAATTTACAGAAATTGGCAACAATTACAGGTGAGGGGTCTCAAGATAAAAAATTGAATTTGATATCAGAACTGATAATTTCAGCACAACCAAAAGAAGCAAGGTATATTGTTAGAACTATTCTAGGTGAATTGCGCGTAGGTGCGGCAGAAGGAATTATTAGGGACGCGATAGTTAATGCTTTCCTAGTTGATGAGAAATCAACAAAAGAAGAAAAAGAAAAAGCTACTGAAATTGTAGAGAACGCATGGAGTTTACTTAATGATTATGGTGAAGTTGCTGAACTTGCAAAAGAAAAAGGAATTAAAGGATTAAAAAAAGTTGGTATCCAACTTGGTAAACCCATACAAGTAATGCTTGGCATAGCGGCAGAGAAAATCGAAGATGTTGTAAAAGAATTCGGCGAAGTAATAGCTGAATACAAGTACGATGGTATGAGAGTTGTGATTGAAAAGAAGGGAGGACAATTCTGGCTATTTACACGACGTCAGGAGGATGTGACAAAACAATTCCCTGATATAGTTGAGCTTGCTAAAAAAGGTTTAAAAGCTGAAGAATGTATCGTTGAAGGTGAAGCAATTGGAATAGATACAAAAACAGGATACCCATTACCTTTTCAAATTTTAAGTCAGAGAGTTCACAGGAAATACGGTATTGAGAAAATGGTTAAAGAAATCCCAGTTCAAGTAAATCTTTTCGACATACTATATGCTAACGGTAAATCGTTATTTAATAAACCATTGAAAGAAAGAAGAAAGGAACTTGAAAAGATACTTAATCCAATAAAAGGTAAATTCCAATTAGCTAAATACATAATTACAAATGATGTCAAGAAATTAGAACAGTTCTACGAGGAAGCTCTAAAAGAACGACAGGAAGGATTGATGTTGAAAGTTCCTGATTCCGTTTATACTTTTGGAAGGCATGTTGGAACGATGTATAAAATCAAACCTATGATGGAAACTCTTGATCTTGCAATAGTTGGTGCTACATGGGGTGAGGGTGCTAGAGCTCGATTGCTGACAAGCTATATTTTAGCATGCAAAGATCCGGATACAGGAAAACTGTTAGAATGCGGCATGGTATCAACTGGATTAACTGAGGAGCAGTATATAGAGCTAACAAAATTACTTAAACCTTTAATCATAAAAGAAGAAGGAAGGACAGTATTTGTAAAGCCAAAAATCATAATTGAGGTCGGATATCAGGAAATACAAAAGTCACCTAATTACTCATCTGGAATGGCGCTTCGTTTTCCACGATATATTCGCAATCGTACCGCTGATAAATCAGAACCGGATACCTTAGACAGAGTTAAATCACTTTTCAAATCTCAAGGTAAAGCTGGGTAGTTTTGAAAACCCGAGATTTGGAATTTATATATTCTTAAGTTTTCTCAATTGTTATCTTAGAGTAACAATAACGTTTATAAATATGTAATTTAGATTTTATTTAAACGTGAGAAAATGGCATTAGTTTCTCAAAAAGTAATGGATGCACTGAAAGGAATAGGTTTGAATCTCTATGAACGAAAACTTTGGGTAGCTTTACTAGCAAGAGGCACGTCTACTGCAGGCGAATTATCAGAAATAGCTAATGTCCCACGATCAAGAAGTTATGATGTTTTGCAGAGCTTAGCCGAAAAAGGATTTGTTGTCGTCCAAACAGCCAAACCATTGAGATATGTTGCAATACCTCCTGTTGAAGCATTAGACAGGGCTAAGAAGAAAATTGAAGAAGATATGAAAACAACTCTAGAAAGAATAGAAGATTTAAAATCGTCACCTTTAACAAAAGAATTAACTTCTATTTACACTCAAGGCTTAAACACGATTGCACCAGAAGAAATAACTGGAGCATTAAAAGGTAAATATTCTGTAATTCAACAGATGTCATCAATGTTCAAGAATGCTACAAAAAGAATTAACGTAGTTACTACACCAGAAGGGTTGGATGATTTGTTTGAAAACCATTATAATGATTTGAAACGTGCAGTTGAGCGTGGTGTGAAAATACAGATAGCTGTCACTGGTTTGGAGAAATCTACAGAAGCCGTTAAAAACTTGAACAGTATAGCTGAGATAAGAGTGTTGAATAGCAAAGAGCTCCCAATAACTGGGAGATTTGCAATTGTTGACGGTAAAGAGATTGTTTTCTCATTAACAGATCATAAAGTTCATGAGACGCAACATATGGCATTCTGGAGCAAGAGTGAGCATGCTGCAACGAGTTTGTTAGAACCTTTGTTTAAAGTTGTGTGGGGCAATTCTAAAGCTGTGAATTAGTTTATTTAAATTGTTTTATTTCTTCATTTAATTGTTTTATAAAATCTTCTAATTTTATATTATAGTTTACTATGCCGTCTCTTGTTCTAATTGTAACAGTTCTATTTTCTTCTTCCTTTTTTCCAACAATCAACATATAAGGAATTTTCTGTAGCTGAGCATTTCTTATTTTATATTCAAGAGTTGCATTCTCGCTGTCAAGTTCAACTCGTATATTATTTTCTTTCAACCTTTTCACAATTTCTTCAGCATATTCCACATTCTCATCAGATATTGATAAAATTCTAACTTGTATAGGAGATAGCCAGAGAGGGAATTTACCTTGATAGTGTTCGACAAGAATACCGATAAATCTTTCTAAACTTCCGTATATTGCACGATGAATTATTACAGGTCTATGCGGCTTTCCTCTTTCGTCTATGTAATTAATATCAAACCTTTCTGGCATTTGAAAATCTATTTGGACTGTAGCTAATTGCCACTTCCTATCTAGAGAGTCTTTTATATGAAAATCTATTTTCGGTCCGTAAAATGCACCTTCGCCAGGATTAATTTTAAATTCAATTTCCCTCTTTTTTAAAGCTTCTTTTAGTGCAGATTCGGCTCTATCCCAGATCTCTAGTTCACCCATATAGTTTTCAGGTCTTGTTGATAACTCGACAGTATAGGGAAAGCTGAAAGTTTTGTAGAAATAATCCACCAAATTAATCACATTTAATAATTCTTCTTCTAACTGTTCTGGAGTAACAAAAATATGCGCGTCATCTTGTGTCAGAGCTCTAACACGAAGCAAACCGGATAAAACACCACTCAATTCATTTCTATGAACTAAACCAAATTCAGCCAATCTCATTGGTAAATCTTTGTAGCTTCGTGTTTTAGTTTTAAAAATTAAAATAGCTCCTGGACAATTCATAGGTTTAATGGCAAATTCCCTACCCTCTAGTTCTGTGAAAAACATCAGATCTTTGTAATGCTCAGCATGTCCACTAATTTCCCACAGAGTTTTATCCAAAAGTAAAGGAGTGCTGACTTCCTGATAGCCACGTTCAAGTTGAACTTTTCTGGAGAATTCTTCTAATATGTTTCTTAGAATCATTCCTTTGTGATGAAAGAAAACCATTCCTGGTCCAACTTCATGAAAGCTGTATAAATCTAATTGTTGTCCGATAATTCTATGATCGTGCTCGCTTAATTTTTCTTTTTCTAAAACCGGCCTTTTACCTAAACGCTTAGTGATTTCTTTCACATCAATTTTTTCCCCTTCAGCTTCTGGTGTGTATATCTTTGCAGTTTCAGCTAAAGGATGACCTTTAATTTTCAGACTGTATTGTTTTGTCCATCCGAAAGGTGCTCTATACGTTTGTATGCCTAGATTTTTTGTCTGCCTTTCCAATTCTTTTATTATTTCCAGAGCATCAGAAGGATTGGCCAAATCTCTACTTAAATGAGCAAAGGGATATATCAAAACTTCGTTTATTTTTAATTTCTCCAGATATTGTTTCAGGTCTTTAACAACTCTTTTAACCATTTCCTTATTATCATTTTTTTCCACACATGTGAACAGAACTACAATATTTTCGAATCTTGTTAATTTTTTTTCTGTAGGTTCAGCAAGTTCAATTTCTTTCTCTATTGGTTGGTATTCAATGAATTCGGCATGATGTTGTAAAATCCTCATGTTATCGTTTCTTCTTTTTTCAATCCTAATAATTTTGTTATATTTATTTTATGTCTTACTTTTGGGTGTTCATAAAAATAAAAAGCTCTAACTAATCTTGCTGATACGCCAAGAAACCTAAAAAGTTCGGCAAACCTTGCTATTCTGGTTTCATTCACAAGAGTTATTACGTACCTACCTAGAATTACAGTTGTCCCAGAAGATAGCGTTGAGATACGATAAAATCTCTCGATTAATCTAAAAACTAGGAAAAATGGGAAAACAGCAATAATGTAAATCCAATAGCGTCTTAAAAAATCCGGAATGTTTTTTGCATGTCTGTATTTGAATCCTAAATCGAGTACAAAAATAAATATAATTACCAAGTCAATTATATCCACGATGTAATAATAAGGTTGTATAAATTTCTTGAAAAAAACTTCTGCAATTGTTATAATTATTATCAAAATTATTGCAAGAGGTATAAGACTATCGACAAAAATTTCCAACTTTGAAGTGTTTTTATGCATAAGATATCAACAAATAATTAGATTTTATAAGTTTATCAAAATATTAAAAGCCCTGTCGTCTAGTGGTCTCAATTGCCACAAAAGGATACGAGGCTCTGGAGTTATTCGGAGAACCCTCGGGACAGCGGTTCGAATCCGCTCGGGGCTATTAATTCTAAGGAATGAAACGATGTAGTTTGTTAATTGGTAGTGTTCCTAGTTCTCGTTAACTTTTTCTTTTATTTATTTCTTTTAATATTCTTTTTAGATAATCTATCCTGTTCTGTAAGAATTTAATTTCTTTTACACTTCTTGCAAAGAACAAAGATTGCTGAGCTTCCATCAATTGCTCCTGTAAAAATTTACTATGAGCATTAATTAGGTTATTGCTAATTTTACTAGCTTTTAATCCATTAGACATAATCACTATATAGTAGTTACTTATATTTAAGCTTTTCGTTTTTTACCATTATCTAGTAGCGAAATCTTTATATAGACTTCCTGGCAATAAAATTATTATGCAAGAGAAGTATACAATCAGAGACGAATTAGTTCGAAGTAGCTTAGAAGCTATTGCAAACTCTTCTCCAGAAGGGTTATTCTTAGCCGGAGGTATGGCTAATCAATTGTATATTTGTAGAATATATCCAGAATTATTGCGTCCTACACATGATGCAGATTTCGGGAGAGTTCCTCCTATGAATCGTTCTTTGTTAGAAGAATTATACCGAAACTGTTTTGGGGTTATAAGAAAATACAACCCAAGAAGAGGCAATGATCGTGAAGGATTTTTCATTCAGCTAAAAGAAGATGAAAACCCATTTTTCATACATTTTGAAAGACCGTCAAAGAAATATTGGGAAAAGAACAGAAGAATTAGAGAGCGAGAACTTGACACAGCAAATGAAGTTTATATTCCACACACAACAAGTAAATTAAAGGTAGTAAGACCGGAAGAGATAATATCATCTAAGTTAAGGCGTATTTATTTTGTAGCATCTAAAGGGCTATTAACTCAAGAATTGCAAAATTTATATGATAAAATTAAAAAAGGGCAATTTGATGTCGAAATTAATTTTCTAGAGTGGTTAAAACATTTAATCCAACTAAAAAATTCTTTAAGTGGATATTTTGAAGTTAGTGATGAACATGGAAGAGAAGCGAGATTAAGATATAATGCCGAAAAAGATCTTTATGATATTTTATTGCTCAAAAAGTTAGCAGATGCAGGTGAAATCGATTTTAATGAAAGATATCTTAGACAAATACTAAAGGAAGACGAAGATATACTAAACTAACTTTTTCTTATTAAAAAACAATTTTGGAAATATGAATGACTACAAAAATGTTTGTTATAAAGTTCTAAAAAAAATCAAACCAAAACCACATGAAGAAAAACATCTAATTTCTCTAGCTCAAAAAACTCTTGAAATTGTTAAAGAAAAAGCGGAAAAATATCAAGCCAAAGCTATTCTTGCAGGTAGCATAACTCGCAATACTTGGTTGCCTGAGAAAAAAGAATTTGATGTTTTTGTCCTATTTCCACCAAATCTTCCAGAGAAGAAATTAGAAGAATATGGTTTGTTAATTGGTAGAGAGGCAATCGAACAATTAAAAGGAAAGTTTTCTGTAGAATATGCACAACATCCGTATGGATCAGGACTAGTTGAAGGTGTTGATATAGATATAGTACCCTGTTATGAGGTTGAGTCTGCCGAAGAAATAAAATCTGCAGTTGACAGGACACCATTTCATGTAAGATATATAGAAAAAAATCTACCATTATCGTTATCAGATGAAGTCAGATTATTGAAACAATTTCTCACAGCTAACAAAATTTATGGTGCCGATTCTAAGACAGGTGGATTTTCTGGATACGCCTGTGAGCTATTGATAATTCGATATGGGGGGTTCATAGAAGTTCTGAAAGCTGCGTCGAATTGGAAACCAGGAGAAGTAATAGATGTGGAAAATTATTACAAGAAAGAAGAATACAAGCAATTACATAAAATTTTTAAAAACCAGCCTTTAATTCTTATAGACCCTACAGATAGAAACAGAAACACAACTGCTCCTGTCACAGTTGAAAGTTTTCTCAGATTTAGAAAATTGGCGAGAGAATTCTTAAAGAAACCAAGTGAAAGATTCTTTTCAGAAAAGAAATCCCAACCGATAACAATCAGAGAATTAAATCGAATATTGTCACAAAGAAAAACAGATCTGATATTAGTCAAATTCACGCCACCTAAGGTAGTCCCGGATATCCTGTGGCCACAGTTAAGAAGATTTGGTGAAAGATTAAAAGAAATTCTTGAAGAGACTAAGTACGAATTCAGGGTGTTGAGATCTGGTGTTTATTCAAATGGAAAAGATTTAGCTATTGTTTTATTAGAAATGGAAGTCAACAAATTGCCACATGTGCAGAAAAGAGTCGGTCCAAGTGTATTTGATATAAATGATTCAGCAAGATTCTTGAAAAAATATAGTAAACCATTAGTAGGACCATTTGTTGAAGGAATTAATTGGGTTGTTGAAGTGAAAAGAAAGTTTATTACAGCACATGAAAAACTTGTTGACACACTCAATAAGAGTTCTGATATATTGAGAGCTAAAGGAATACCAAATTATATTGCAGATCAGTTGGTAAAAGGATTTAATGTGATTTCTGAGAATAAAAAAATCTTAAAGTTAGTTCAGAAAGACAAAGAGTTTGGTGTATTTCTTAGAAATTATTTTCAGAAAGAAAAACTAAGTTATTAAAATTGGGATTCAAGACATCATTATTTTATACTGTTAGTATAGCTGTACTGCACATGCTTGATGTGCACAGGCGTAGAGTGTGGGTGCCTTTAGAAAGCTTTGATTGTTGTGTTCAGCGAAATAACTTTTATACTACAGAAAAGTATTTATGTTATACGTATAACAAATATCCTGTGATTTCAATGAGTTTTGTAATAATATTTGATATCCCAAAAGTCGAAAAGACAGAAAGAGTAAGAATACATAGAGAACTAGTTAGAAGTGGAGCCGAATTGATACAAGATTCTTTCTGGAGGTCAGATAATTTGAAATTTTTAATCGACATAGGAATGAGAATAAGAAAGATAGGCGGTTCGGCAACTATCCTAGAAGAGAAGTTTTTATTTTAATTCTTTATTTTATTAACCTTTAATTTGATTATATGCTTGTCATAACTTTCCTAGGTACTGTGTCAGGAATACCAACAAAAGACAGAAATCATTCGGCTATAGTTTTCGAACATTACACAGACACAAAGACAACTTTACTCTTCGATTGCGGTGAAGGAACACAAAAACAATTAATGCAATCCAGCATTAGTTTTATGGATATCGATAACATCTTTATCTCACATTGGCACGCAGATCATTTTGCAGGATTAATTCCTTTAATTCAGACAATGAACATGGAAAAAAGGAAAAAAGAATTAACAATATTTGGACCAGAAGCAGAAAGATTTGTCGCCGACATAATTGACTTGGGCTATTTTGGCTTGAGATTTCCTGTTAATGCTATTAACGTTCCTTTCGAAGGAAGTGAAATAACAAAAATCTTTGAATCAGACAAGTTCGAAGTTTTATCGATACCAACTTTACATACCGTCCCCAGTGTTGCCTACTGCTTTAAGGAAAAGGACAAATGGAGTATTGATCTAGAAAAATTAAAAAAACTTGGATTAAAGAGAGGTTACTGGTTAAAAAAATTAAAGAAAGACGGTGTAGCAGAATACAAAAATAAGAAAATAAAAATAGAAGACGTCTCTAATAAAAAAGAAGGATTGAAAGTTGTTTATACTGGGGATACAAAACCATGCAATACTGTTGTGAAAATATCAGAAAATGCAGATTTGTTAATCCATGATGGAACTTTTCTTGAGTTAGATGAAGCACAAGGCAAATACCATGCAGATGTTACAGAAGCAGCAAAAATTGCTAAGAAAGCAAACGTAAAACAATTAATTTTAACTCATATTAGTAGAAGGTATAATAAAGATGATGTGAAAGAAATGGAGAAGAAAGCACGAGAAGTATTTCCGAATACAAAAGTTGCATACGATTTTATGAAAATTGAGTTGAAGTAGAATGAACTGGGTTATGATTAGTTTCACAGTTGCAACAATTATTCTTTACTCGATAGTTTATTTGAAAAATCCCAGTAATGTCAAGACCGCTTTTAATTCTACCTTGTATCAACTTTTCCATCCACAACAGGGATTCTTGTATCTGATAATTGCAGCATTTCTGATCTCCAGCATGCTAGTGTTAATTCTACCAAAAGAACAGATATCAGCTTGGCTAGGTAAAGAATCAGGTTTAAGAGGTATATCCATCGGTACCGCATTAGGAGCATTAACTCCGGGTGGACCGTTTTTAACATTCCCAATATTAGTGGGATTTTGGAAAGCCGGAACTGGTATAGGCGTCATAATAGCATATCTAACAAGTTGGTCATTGCTAGGTGTGCAAAGGATTTTGGTTTGGGAATTGCCATTTTTTGGACCAAAATTTGTTTTAGTGAGAGTTGTTATATCTTTAATCATCCCGATCATTCTCGGATTTCTCGGTCAATGGGTTTTCGATCTACTAGATTTAGAATAAAACACTCCTAAAGTCTATAGAAGAATGGGCATGGTCGGATTTGAACCGACGACCCCCTGTTATCTTAGATATACGGAGCAATGCCATATAAGACAGGTGCTCCAACCAGGCTATTAGCCACGATCTCCCTTTGTAGTATCGTGAAAGCTACATGCCCTGTATTTATATCATTATCCACCGACTAATATTTATTAATGTTTGATAAAACCATCTTGATAAATAAAGTAATTAATATTTTGCGTGAGAATGAATTTGAAATTTTTGTTACACACGGTTCTTTTGATATAGCTGCACGAAGAGAGTATTTACTTCTGATAAAAATTTTATTAAATATAGACTCACTTGATGCGAAACATGCTTTAGATTTGCGCGTTATTTCGTATTTTCTTTCAGCATATCCATTTATAATATCCCAAAGAAACAATAGAGAACACTTGAGTGACAATACAGTTTATTCTCGATTCGAATTACCAGTAATGACTCCTCATTTGTTTAAAATATTGCTCGAGGAAGAAGAAATGACTGTTACACACTCTTCTAAAGGAAGACATACACAGGAAATAAATACCTTCATTTTGAAAGAAAAGAGAAAAGAACTAGGATTCACTCTGGAAGAACTAGCACAATATGTTGGGATATCCAAAAAAGCTATGTACGAAATTGAAAACAAACGTGTTAATCCACAAAAAGAAACTGTTCGAAAGCTTGAGAGAATACTTGCAACAAGATTAACTTTACCTTACGAAATGAGACATTCAGAACCAGTATATCTGAAACCAAGAGATAACTTTCAAAAGAAAGTAAGTATGGAATTTTCAAGAATAGGAATAGACAATTCATCTGTTCATTCTTCACCGTTTGAAATTGTAGGGAAAGAAAATTTCTCGCTGATAACTGGCTTATCTACCATACCTTCGGAAGTCAAAAATAAATTAGGAGAGATTAAACAACTATCTAGAATACTTTCATCTAAAGCTGTGGTGATTTCCAAAAGATCTTATAAGGAATCTTTTGAAGGCGTGCCAATTATCTCAGAACCAGAATTGCTCGAACTAAATTCTTCAAAAGAATTGTCAAAAATTATAGATGAAAGAAATGCTTAGGTTCCAAGAAATGATAGATAAAATTAGAATACTTTATTCAAATGATATTGATCATCAGAAATAAGTTGTGCCCTCTAAGGTATTGTGTTCTACTATGCAGAAATTTAACTAGACAAAACAAAAGATTCACCGGCGAAGAAAAGGAGGAAATGATTAAAATGTGTAAATAAGCTTATTCAAGCATATAGGTAAAAAGTTTTGGAGTTCACTCATATAGCATATCTTGTAGCCAGAGATTTCAGAGGAACTACAAAGAGAATTTTGAGAAATCTTAATTTAGAAATTCTCGGGATTATTAGAGATTTATCTATTCGCTTCAATATAAGAAAAAGTTTCTCTCTTTAGAAAGAAGAAACGTTAAAAGAAGTTTGAAGTTAATAAAAAAGAAAGCTACATCAAGAGAAGTGTAAATATAATAGAAGGAATTTTGCACCCAAAGTAAGAAATATTTACAGTTACCTTATCCAGACTACTAAATCAGCTCTTTCAACTGCACAAATGCAACAATGACTCATCGACGGACCACTTTCACAACTAGCGAACCATGTTGCAAACCCACAGGAATCTCCTCTATCTCCATTAGACCAACCATTAACTGCACAAGAGCAACCTGTACTTTGAGAATATATGGGACTACCCCATGAACTTGTGTAAGCTGCATCTGAAAGTAATTTTATATCGGCATTAATATTGTTTTCAAAAGCACGTTTTTGAAAAAACTCTTTTCCTTCACTTCCGCATCCATTTGATGACCAATCATTCGGGTTGCTTATTTTATTAAAAATAACTGCAGTAACGGGATTATTCATATCATATCTGTTTTGTTGCCTCCAGTAAGCACGTGTAATTTTTTCACCATTATTCAAAATAGTCTTTATATTGGAATCTGATAACTTAACTGAAGTAGGTGAATTAGGATTAGTTACACTTCCCTTTGCTCCTACGTCCCAACAGTTATTAGCTTCTGACGCTTTACATACAGCGGCTAATGTCCATCCCCCATCATTAGTAGACATATCACAATAGACTTGGACATCAACGCCGTCCAGTTTTAAGGTATAAACACCATCACCCACAGAACCACCGTTATTCAGAATTTCCAAACAACTTTTACCAGTTCCAGGACCAGTAATAGTCAATATAGCTGTACTGCACATGCTTGATGTGCACAGGCGTAGAGTGTGAGTCCCAACGGATAACATTGAAGGTATTAATGGTATTATTTCAGCAACCTGTCCAGGTTGTATGGGTTGCATTTTTAAATTTACAGACTGCCCGTCTAAAGTTGCTGTAATTTTAGTTATTTCTGATGTCCCATCATTTCTTATAGTTACCTTACTTCCCGTTGAACCTATTACAGAAAATGGGGTAGCTAATCTTGAAGTAAATGTCCCAGAAATATAAAGGTAAGCTGTTCCTGCTAGAGCAATTGTAATCATCAGCATTAAAATAACACCAATAACAGTGGAAATTCCTTTGTTTTCCATAATTAACTATTGGAATGAATACAAAAAAGTTTTTGACATTACAACCATATCCAAGTACTATTTACCAAGACCGATTTGTTTCCATTTGATTAAATCATATAAACCGGATTATTTCAGATAATTTTCATCTTTTTTCTCAAATTAGCTATTTTACCCAACTTACAGATAAAACCAAAAGATTTAAATATGTGTATGTAGGTATATTTAATATTCTTTTTATAGACGGTGAAATAATGGTTCAAGCTATGGTCGGTCAATTAGGAGGTCAGCCAGTCTTAATTCTCCCAGAAGGTGCTGTGAGAACTACGGGTAGAGATGCTCAGAAAAACAACATAGTAGCTGCCAAAGCAGTAGCCGACGCGGTAAGAACTACACTCGGTCCAAAAGGTATGGACAAGATGCTTGTCGATTCTATTGGTGACATCGTCATCACTAACGACGGCGTAACAATTTTGGAAGAAATGGAAATCGAACATCCTGCTGCAAAGATGATGGTTGAGGTTGCCAAAACACAAAACGAAGAAGTTGGCGATGGCACTACATCAGCTGTTATAATCGCAGGAGAATTGTTGAAAAAAGCCGAAGAATTACTGGAACAGGATATACACCCCACAGTAATCACAAAAGGATTCAAAATTGCAAAAGAAGAAGCATTAAAAATCATGGAAGATATAGGAAAGCCAGTCTCTCTTGACGATACAGAAATTCTGAAGAAAATAGCTATTACAGCAATGTCCGGAAAATCTGTTGAACGCGCATCACCAAAGATAGCTGAACTTGTTGTTGAAGCTGTCAAGACTGTTGCAGAGACTAGAAACGGTAAAGTTCACGTCGACACAGACAACATCAAAAGAGAAAAGAAACACGGCGGCAGTTCGGAGGATACAGAATTGGTTCGTGGAATTGTTATAGATAAAGAAGTTGTCCATCCTGCAATGCCAAAGATTGTTAACGATGCAAAGATTGCCTTATTGGATGTTGCTTTAGAAGTGAAGGAAACCGAGACTGATGCTGAAATTAGAATCACATCACCAGAACAAATGCAAGCTTTCATCGAACAAGAACAGAAAATGTTGAAGGACATGGTTGATAAAGTTGTATCATCAGGTGCGAATGTTTTGATTTGCCAGAAAGGAATCGATGACATTGCACAGCATTATCTTGCTAAAAAGAAAATCCTTGCATGCAGAAGGGTGAAGAAATCTGATATGGAGGCTCTTGCTAAAGCGACTGGTGGGAGAATAGTTTCTAATCTGGAAGATTTATCGCCAGAAGATTTAGGTTATGCCAAGGTTGTTGAAGAAAGAAAAATTGCAGGAGAAGCAATGACATTTATAAGAGATTGCAAAGATCCCAAAGCCGTGACAATATTAGTTCGTGGTTCTACAGAACATGTAGTCGATGAAGTAGATAGGAGTGTGGAAGATGCCATAGGTGCCGTTGCTTCTGCTGTTGAGGTGGGTAAAGTTGTTCCTGGAGCAGGTGCTCCCGAAGCAGAAGTTGCAAAGAGATTAAGAAAATTTGCTGAACAATTTTCGGGACGAGAACAGCTTGCAATAAAAGCATTTGCAGATGCTTTAGAAGTAATTCCACGCAGTTTAGCTGAGAATGCAGGCTTAGATCCTATTGATATACTGGTTGCATTAAGAGCTGCGCACGATCAAGGCAAAGTCTCATACGGTGTTGGCGTTTTTGACGGTGTTGCTATTGACGCTTTCGACAACGGTATTATTGAACCTTTGAAAGTAAAGACACAAGCAATTAAATCAGCTGCAGAAGCTGCAGAGATGATATTGAGAATTGATGATGTGATTACGGCAAGTAAGCTTAGTAAGGGCGGCGGTCCAAGTACACCCCCTGGAGCAAGCGAAGGCGGAGAAGAGTAAGATAAATTTTACGAAAAATTCTTCTCCTTCAAGCATGTGTATGGAACTAGTACTACATTATCAGATAAAATAAGCATCCCTACATGTTACTATCGAGAAGCAAAAGTTGAATCAAGAAACCCTTTTAGAGGCGATTGTTAGAATTGAACAATCAAACTAGTAACTACTGCATTTTAACAGTAAATAAACGAAATCCAAAAGGAAAACAGATTGTATATAGACTAAAATTGTGATGGCAAAGTAGATGTGTATGTGGGTGAACAACTAATTTCAAGAAACAACACGTTCGGAAACAATCAAGATTCAATTTATAAAGCAAAGCTTAGAATACTTGGTGAACACTGAATCAAAAGCTTTTATTTCACGTTTTTCAAATAATATAAAGTGAGCATGCCCATCAGAGACGAGGAAGAATTTGAACTAGTTCCTTTATCGCCGATAAGAAGATTAGAAAAAAGAATTGAAAAGCTCGAAAATACTGCCGGTGGTGTTGATGTCAGAGAATTTTTCCGTGAACTCATTGCAATAATTAGAATGAATCAAGAAATTGTGGATGAGTTAGCTAAATCAAGCGATGCTCTACGAGTTGAACTTGCAAAACTACCGGCAAAGATAGATGAAGTTATAAAAAATCTCAATGAGTTGATATCCTATATTAGAGCAGCAGCAACAGAAGAAGCTATGCAAATTCCCCCAACTGTATTTCAACCATTAGCAGAAAAACTTGATCAATTGATAGCAGCTAATCAAAAAATAATAGAAAACAATGAAAACATCTCAGGTTTGTTAGAGTCGATAGAAAAGAAACTCAAGCCGCCATTACCACCAAAACCACCGATACTAAGACCTATACAGAGATAAACCACAGTTGATTAGTTATAAATCTAAAAAAACTAAATAAATTAAAGGATTGTATGAACTCAAAAGCTGTATCCACAGTTATTGCAGCTGCACTTATTGTTGCAATTGCTCTAGGTTTAACATCTACAGCTTATATCTGGGGAACCCCGTTGATAGAAAAAAGACAAGAAGCTTCAGTTACAGAAAGAGTTTACAACCAATTCTTACAAACTAACCAAAATTCACTACCAAAAATAATAGAAGATGTTGCAAATAACAGAGGTGTAAGAAGCTTTACAATTGGTACAAATGGTGCATGGGTATTAAACGCTAATGAAGACTCGATAGAATTTACCTTTACAAGTAAGACATCCAATGTAGCAGCAAATATGCAGAATCCTATATCACTAACTCCAGGTGTTCAGTGTACAGGCCAACAGAATTCACCATCACCAGCAGTTGGCGTATTAGGTCAGGACAGCTCTTCGGTTGTCTGCGTGTCGGCTACTACAGTCGGTGATACTTTTGAAATTAAATACAAAATCTGGTTCCGTGAGTTAGTAGATAATCCATTTTCACCAACTCAAAAATTCAAAATTGATTTAGAAAAAGATCCAACAGGACTTGACAGATCTTCAAGTAAAACAATAAAAATAACTTTTGGTGAGAGCGTAACAAGCGGAACATTAATTACAAAGAAAATACTAATTCTACTTATATGAAAGCTGTCTCTCTAATAGTCCAATTCGTTATTTTCTTTACTATAGGCTTGTCATTTTTCTTATTAATAGGTAATCTCTTCAAATTTCAATCAGATTTGATTAAGCGCGACATACTCGAATCTGGTTCAACACTTTCTTTAAATCAACTATCGGCTGCTTTAATCAACGCAGTAAACTCATGCAAATCGTGCAATAACGTATCTATAAAAATTGATCAGAAACCTATTGCTGAATACACTCAAATTTATCAACTATCTGATAATTTAATCCTTAAGATAGAACCAGAAAACAAAATAATCAAATCATCTTTGCATAACTTGAATTATTCAATAAATTCTGACCCGACAGAATTTTCAGCATCTAAAACAATAACTTTAACATACGACAGAACCAACAATAAATTAGTGATCAAATGAATCCAAGATTCTCTTTGTTCCAAAAATTAATCAAAGGCTATAGAATAGCAAAAGTAAGCGAATACATTGGAAAATCTGAGCCAGTCCTAGGACAACCAAAATACATTCCAAGTTTACCGAAGCCAACAACTGTAGGAGAAGTAGCTAGAGCTTTTAATCTGCCTACAACAATGGTAGAAAAACTCTATAATGAAATAAAACAAATCCAAAAACTATCAGAAGAGCCTGTCGGTGACCCCACAAGTCTAAAAAATAAAATTGAAGATGTGGAGAAAATTGCAGCAAATACAGGAGTGTACATCCTCCCGGAGGTATACAATGCTATCAAGCAAGCCAAAGAAAAAGTTCGTGAACTAGAGTTAAACACAGTATCTGATATAGATCCTTTACTTGAAGCCAGAAAGCAGATAGAAGAACTAGAAAAAGAAAAGAGAATTTTAGAAGCTGCCAAAGCTGCAGCGATGGAAAAATATTATAATCGTGAAATTGACGAAGCTTCTCTTAAAAATATAATTGATAACTATGAACAGAGACTTGTTGAAAATGATGTAAGAATTAAAAGCTGGAAAGAAGAGCTAGAAAAATTAGAAAAAGAACCCCAGCTTGCAAGAAAAACTCCAGAAGAAAAGAAAGAAAGATTTCTTGCAGTCATGCAAGCAGTCAAATCGGGTGAAACAAAAGCTTTTGCACAAATCTCAAAAATACCTCTACCTACATTGCAACCTTTAGTAAACGTTCAAATTCCACAACCTTCGACTCCACCACAACTCTTTAAACCAATAAAAACTGTAGAAAGAATAGAAGGGCTTGAAATACCACGCGCTCCTAAAAAGGCAATAAAAATAAGTTCAATTGAAACCGAAGAAGAAACACCTCATATTTCTCTTACCTATCCTTTAATTCCTAGATTTCCATCAAAAGGCGACTATGTTTTTGCTTATGCAAAAATTTTCTGGGACGATACTAACAACAGATATGTTTACTATCTTGTTGAGCCAAAACTAACAGAAAAACTGAAAGAAATTTATCAAAAAGTTAAGGAAATGCTAGAACAAAGACTTGACATAGATTTTTCTAAGCTGAAGAAAATCGAAGCAAAAGAATTTCTCGATAAACAAATCGACGATATTTTGAACTACTTTAACTTCATTCTAACCAAAAAAGAAAAGGAAATTTTGAGATATTACATGTTCAGAGATTTCACAGGCTTAGAGATGATAGAACCCTTAATTCAAGATCCCAATATCGAAGATATCAGTTGTGATGGTGTTGGAATCCCAATATTCGTTTTCCACAGAAATCCCGATATAGGGTCAATAGCAACAAATATAAAATTCATTAACTCAGACCAACTAGATTCGTTTATAATAAAATTAGCACAAATGTGTGGAAAATCTATATCTATATCAGAACCTTTACTTGACGGAACATTACCAGACGGTAGTAGAGTACAAGCAACTCTAGGAACCGATATTGCAAGAAGAGGTTCGAATTTTACAATCAGAAAATTTACAGAAATTCCTTTAACACCCGTACATTTCATGAACTATGGAACAGTGGACTCAAGCATTCTAGCATACTTATGGTTTGTTATCGACTACGGTAGAAGTGTTCTGATTTCTGGTGGTACGGCTTCAGGCAAGACTTCTATGTTAAATGTTCTTTCTCTCTTTATCAGACCTGAGAAAAAGATAGTATCAATTGAAGATACTGCCGAGTTAAGATTACCACATTATCACTGGGTACCTGTAGTTGCAAGAACTGCTATTGGAACGGAAGGTAAAGGTGAAGTTGATATGTTTGAACTGTTAAGAGAAAGTTTACGACAGAGACCCGATTATATTGTAGTAGGTGAAGTTAGGGGGAAAGAAGCATATATCTTATTTCAACAAATGAGTACAGGTCACCCTTCTCTCGCAACCATTCACTCTGAAAATATGGCACGACTAGTCAACAGACTAACAACACCACCTATTTCATTACCTGCAGGATTGATCACAGCTTTAGATATAGTGATTTTTCTTGCACGTATGAAATATAAAAACAAATTTGTCAGAAAAGTCGTTGAAATTGACGAGATTGTTGATTTTGATCTAAACACAAACACACCAATCATCAATCAAATCTTTAAATGGGATCCCAAAACTGATAAGTTTGAAATAACAGGTAAAAGCATCTCACTCAAGAAAGTATCGGATTTTACAGGAATTTCTGAAAAAGATATCAAAGATGAAATCGAACGAAGAATTGTTGTACTAGAGTGGATGAAGGAGAATAACATAACAGATTATCGAGATGTTCATAGAATATTTTCTATTTATTATAACGATCCAGCAAGCTTATTATCATATATACAAGGTGCTGGGTAGTGGGATTTTACACAAGAGTAGCATTCACACTTTTTGGCAGATTTAGTGATAATTTAATAGTTTTCTTTCCAGATTTGTCAGATAATTTGAAAAAAGCTGGAATGAAAATTTCTAGTAAAGAGTACATAAGTACAGGAATATTAACATCTTTTTTATTTTTCCTCATTGAAATACCATTGCTATCTTTTATTTTTGGTATGTTTTTCCGAAGTGTGATATTAAGTGTAATAACAGCAATTACATTATCTGCACTGCTTACAATAATAATTTTTTATTTGTTTACAAAATATCCCAACACAGTTGTGGCAGATAGAGCAAAAAAGATAGACACTTATCTACCGTTTGCATCTTTATTTCTCTCAACAATTGCTGGTACAAAATTACCTCTAGATCAAGTTTTTAAATTTTTTGTAAAAAATAGCAAATACGGAGAAGTAACCAATCAATTTCAAATGATAACTAACGATGTGGAAGCTTTTGGGTTGGACGTTCATACAGCATTGCAAAGAGCTATAGATAGAACACCATCAAAAAAATTGAGAGAAATGTTATACGGATTGTTATCTACATCACTCTCAGGCGGAGATGTTGCTATTTATTTGAGAGAAAAAGCTGCAAATCAAATGGAAGATTATAGGCTATCAATAACTCAATTCTCTAAAAAATTGGTTTTATTTATCGAGATTTATCTCACAGCAATAGTTTTAGGTGCTATATTTTTTGTAATCCTTACATCGATATTTTCTGGAATTTCTGGAGTTTCCAGCAACATAATTTTATTACAGTCTCTGATTATTTTTATTTTCCTACCACTGCTGTCACTTCTTTTCATTCTTTTAGTTAAAATATCTTCGCCAATAGGAGAATGAAGATGAAAAAACTAACAATACGACAAATTTCATTTATTACAATAGGAATATCTGCCGTGTTGATAATTACAGGTATAATAACTTCTGACGCAGGTATAATAGGTAATTCAATAATTCTTTCGACCTTTATAATAGCTGCACCAATTTTATACATCCGTTACAAACGGCTTAGAGAATTTAAAGAGATGGAAGAGAAATTTCCGAACTTTCTACGTGATTTAGTGGAGTCGATAAGAGCGGGCCTTCCTCTTCACAAAGCTATAATTGCTGCAAGTAAGATAAACTACGGGACTCTTTCAAAAGAAGTAAACAAGATGGCAAATCAACTATCATGGAGAATGCCTATAGATAAAGTGTTGAGTCAATTCGCCCACCGAGTAAAGAACAGTAAAAGAATGGCTTCTGGAATACAGGTAATTCTGCAATCTTACCTATCTGGTGGAGATGTGATTTCTACAATTGATTCTGTTGCTGATTCTCAACTGACATTAATCGAAGTTGAAAAAGAAAAATCTTCTGCACTCAGTCAATATGTTGTTGTCATGTATGCCATATCTTTAATCTTCATAGGTATAGTAGTAGCTGTAAACAAGCTAATGATACCTATATTTGGCTTATCGCAGCAGGGAACTGAATTTGGTTTATTAAATCCTTGTGACACCTGTGTTGGATTAGAATGCTCTGTATGTTCGTTATTCGAAACGACATCTGGTAACATATTCGGATTAGATCCAAAAAGTATAGGAGCATATTATACAGCTTTATTTTTCTTTATGAGTATCACACAATCAATATTTTCTGGTTTAGTTGCAGGTCAAATCAGTGAGGGTTCTGCAATAGCTGGTGCAAGACACAGCCTGATTTTAGCTAGCATAACTTTCGGAATATTCAGTATTTTAGTGAGGTTAGGTTTGCTTGGCTCGTAAAGCTCAACTTGCATTTGATTTTTACGTTTCTTTACTCGTCTTTATAGGAATTTTAGGTTACTTAACATTTCAACTTTTTCAAATAATTCCAGCAAGTTCTGGTAATTTAAAAGAAGAATCTTTGCGAATAGAAGCTTATCAAATATCAGAATTGCTAATCAATGATGGTGGACATCCTATTGATTGGCACACGGTAGGTGATATATCTAATATAAAAAGAATTGGTCTGTCTGACTCAAACAAAAATATAACCAACTTTTTACTAAGAGGAAAGATAGATCGCTTCAAAACAATATGCAATAACAATTTTAATAATATTAAAAATCTGTTGGATATTAAAGACGAAATAAATGTTACTATAATAGAACATGGGCCAAATGTCGATGTGAGCAGTTGCGCATCCAATCAAGCTAAAAAAGTAAGTTTTAGTGTAAGTCGGACAGTTCTAATTAGTGGAACTTCCTATCCAACTGAAATTATTGTAGAGGTGTGGAAAAAATGAAAGGTCAAATATCAATTCTTGAAGCTATTTTTTCAGCTATAATCCTCTTTATCGCATTTAACATGATGATAACTGTTGAGGAGTATCAGACCAAATGGAAAGAATCCTTAAACTTACTCCAAGGAAGGGACGCACTAATTACTGCAGATAGGTTAGGTAGACTTCACGATTTTGTATTTTCTGACTCATTTGCAAGAGAGTTTCTCAATAAATTAGATGCATTAAAAGATGTTGTAATAAAGAATGAAACTCGAGGAACTCTTAAAAATAGACTTTATGTTGCATGCAACTGTACGGATGATAAAAGAGATTATCTACAAAACATTCTTAATGATGTGAAATTTAACACAAGAAAAATATCTGCTGTAGTCTGTTCTACCAATTTGTTAACAATAAACAATTGCGGGTCGAATGCAAAATATCCCGATGTACTGGTTATTTGGAGATATGATCCTTTGGAAGGTGCTGTAAGAAATGCTCTGATAGATTTTGTGAAAGATGGGAATGGTTTAATTGAAATAGCAGATGTACCCAATTCAAGAGTTGACGGGCAAGGGGACGATGACCATGAGGGGCAGAAAATAATTTTCGGAATAAAATCCATCCAAGGTAATTACCCCAACAATCCAATTGAATTCTTAAAACCTAGAAATTCTTCGGTGTTACCATACCAATCTTACAAATGGTTTTATCATGTACCTTATTTGTTGCAAGGTACTAGCTCTGAAACAATACCGGTGGAGGATGGAATTGCATCTTGTTCAACCGAAGGTATGAAAGGTAAAGGTAATTTCAGATTTCGAAATACAGACTACACATTTTGGATATGTGGTACGACTTCTGTATACTGGGATACAAATGGAAATAATAAGGCGGATAAAGTTGTGACCCCGAGAAATAAATTCTCAATAGGTAATTCTAACTTTTTCTTAAACTATATAGACAGTCCAAGAGAAATAAGGATTTCCTTCAAACCGGATTATCTATTCAACAATTTCATTGGTGGGAATAATGTAAACAAACTAGCTCCGATCGACAACGATAAAAACAAGGTTCTGCTCTCGATGGGTTTCTGGGATCAACAAAGAGAAAAGCCAATAGCAGCAATAATATTCAATGGAACGGGAAATGGAATCACAGCTTGGGTAGCGGATTTCGCCAGAGATGGATTGACAAATACAGGTGATGATCACAAACAACTTCTAGCCTCATTAATCTTATCAATGGCAAACAAAAGAACTAAAGAAACATTCCAACAAATTGGTCAAACAACTTCTTACATAAATGTAAATAACACAGACATCCTAGAAATATATAAAATATATTTGAGCATCGGTAAACCTTTCTAAACTATCTTAATCGTAACGCCTCCAAATCTTTTGGCGCGTCTGTTGGTATTCTGAAAATTCTATTGATTGCTCTGGCTAATTCTTGTGTCTTCTGTGGTTCACCATGCACACAAATTACTCTATCAGGTTTAGAACTCAGACGACCTACAAATCCTAATAATTGGTTACGATCAGAATGTCCAGATAATCCTTCAATAGTTTCTACCCGCATTTTTAATTCTATTGTTGTTACTTTCCCATTTTCTGTCGTTACAGGTATTTCTTTCCATCCTTTTTGAATTCTTCTTCCCATACTTCCCTCAGCTTGATAACCAACAAATAGCAGAGTATTATTTGGATTTTCTGCCAGCTGGTGTAAATGTTGTATCACAGGTCCACCGGTTAGCATACCTGATGTAGATACAATAACACATGGTTTGTCTTCCCACGCCTTTTCTCTTTCTTGTTGCGAAGCAATTCTTTTGAAAATAGAACTTAAGAAAGGATCATTACCTTGAAATATTTTCTTTTGCATGTTTCTGCTAAGATATTCCGGATATGCTGTGAATATTCCATTAGCATCCCATATCATACCGTCAAGATACACGGGATATTGGAATCCATGCTCGACTAATATAGCCATAACTTCTTGTGCCCTCTCAACCGAAAAACTAGGAATTAGAACTATCCCATTTCTCTCCATAGTCCCATTAACAATATCGATTAAATATCTCTCCGTATCAGCTCTATTAGGCATAATATCTTGTACACCACCATATGTGGATTCTAAAATCAGTGTTTCCACTCTCTGAAAATCTGTAAAAGCAGGGTCCAATAAAGTTGTGCGTCCAAATTTTTGATCTAAGGCATAAACAATATTATGCATACCTTCACCAACATGAAGATGAATTAATGCACTCCCTAAAATATGCCCAGCGTTCTGAAATGTTAGTCTCACATCAGGTGCAACATCCGAAACCTCCCCGTATTCCAAAGGTATAGCATGTTTAACAGCTTCTTTTATTCCACGCACAGTATACAGAGGAGTTGTAGTACTTTTCTGCATAACATCAACATAATCAAACCACAGTAATGTCGCCAAATCTAAGGTAGGAGTTGTGATATAAAGTGGCCCATCATATCCATATTCATAAAGCATAGGCACAGCACCCACATGATCCAAATGTGCATGTGAAATAACAATTGCATCAAGTTCGTTGTAATCAAACTCTTTTGTGTTAAATATGGGTAACAATTCAGAATTGGTTGCACCGGCCTTAACTCCACAATCAATTAGAACTTTTGACTTCGGTGTTTCCAATAATGCCGCACTTCTGCCAACTTCTCTCCAACCACCTAAACCGATTATTCTTACCCAATCTCTACTAGATTTTCTTTCACTAAATATCAGTTCACCAACTTTGTTCAAGAATTCTTTTCTAAACTTTACTTCTGCATGAATAACTTTTCGGATATTTTCGACTATATCCGATTTAATAGCAGGTACTCTTTCAATTCTCGGCATCCATAAAGTTTCAGCTCTAATAGTTCGGAATGTTTCCCCACCTCGACCAATTACTAATCCAGGTTTCTGCGCGGCGATTATTACAATGCTTCTCTCAGGCTCAAAGTAAATTTCTTTTATCTTGGCATCTTCCGGAACTATTTGTTTTATTTTTTCTTTTGTTATTTCCTCATCAAGAACAAGATTTTTTTCTGGTCGAACTTCTATCCTCTTCTTTATCTGTGATACAACTTGCTTTACTGTATCTTCATGATTTATGAAAAAATCTCGATCTTTAGTGTAAACAATAATTTCACTACCTTCTAATTCAACTCTACTAACAACTTCTTTTGGTAGTAAGGACTTTACCTTTTCAAGAATCTCCATACCGACACAGAAAAGTATAATTCAATTATTTAGGTAATTTATCCATTTCATGTCGAGTTATCTTTACACCATCTTTTGTTATTACTGCAACATCTATAGCTCTTCCACCAGAGCCGATATCACGCTCAATAGCTGACTTTATTGCACGTATAGCAAGCTTTGACGCTTCATCAACTGTCATACCCTCTTTATAAGCATCTTCCAAAACACCAAGAGCTATAGGTGAACCAGAGCCGGTAGAAAAAAATCTCTTTTCTTCTTCAACTGAACCAAGGGGATCAAGAGTGAATATCTTTGGACCTGTGCTGTCATAACCAGCAACTATCAGCTGAACATAATAAGGATAAAACTTACTTCCTTGAAGAATGTTTGCTAATAGTGTAGCAGCACCTTTGATTGAGATTTTTCTTTGATTTTCAATTTCAAACAACTTCAATTCAGCTTTCATGTATCTCGCAAGGGATTCTGCATCACCGGATGCACCTGCAATGGTCATGGCTATATGGTCAGCTAATTGTAATATCTTCTCAGATTCTTTGCTTGCTACAAGATAACCTAAAGTAGATTTTGTTTCTGAAGCTAACACTACACCATCTTTACATATCATTCCGACTGTTGTCGTTCCCGTCTTTCTTACTCCAACAGACCTGCTCAATTCTTTCAAAGGCGTCACAAGAATCAGTTAATTTTTATTGTTTTATAGACTTTAAATAGATTTTGGTTTTTGGTTTTTGGTTTTGTATTCTATAAAATTTAGTATGTGTTCCCAACATACACTATATATCTCGATTTATCATTGCACCACACACAACTTGAATTGGCTTTTTCTTTCACGCCATAGGGAACCCCAATAATCTCTCCACCTTTACTTTCTGCTTTCAAATTATCAGCACAATCTTGCTTACCACACCACTCTGTTTTAACTAATCCGCCTTTTTCATTTAAAATCTTCCTCAAATCATCCATATTCTTAGCCTCACTTAACCTTTTTTGAAATTCTGATAATGCTTTCTTGTACATATCCGTTTGAATGGATTTCAGAATATTATCCAACTCTCTTGGTAATTTTTCAAAATGCGATAAAAATTCTTCTCTATCGTTTCTTCTAACCAATGTAACTGTTTTACTTTCAACTTCCTTCTTTCCTATTTCAATTCTTACCGGGATACCCAACATCTCGTAGTGATTAAACTTCCATCCAGGAGTTTTCTCTCTACTCAAGTCGAGCTTAATCCTGAATTTTTTCCTCAATTTTCTGTAAACAGCTTTACAATATTTAATTATATTTTCATCATCCTCGCCAAAAATAGGGACAATAACAGCTTGTACAGATGCAACATTTGGAGGAAGAACTAATCCTTTATCATCACCATGAATAGCTACAACAGCAGCAACAAGTCTTTCAGATATACCATAACACCCTTGATACACATATTGTTGTGTACCATCTTCTTTTACAAACTTTATGTCAAATGCTTTCGAGAATCTTTGACCAAGATTGTTTATACTTCCCATCTCAAGTACTTTACCATCAGGAAATATCGTATAAGCTTCAATTGCTTGAACAGCACCTGCAAATAAACCTGTCTTGACATCAATAAAAACAACAGGAATAGCACAAAATTCATAAACTTTCGAATAAATTCTAATCATTTCTTTCATATGTTTGCTGACATCTTTCAATGTAGCATGTAAAGAATGGGCTTCATTCCACAATAACTCTCTATCTCTTATTAATGGGCGCGTGTGTTTTGTTTCGTACCTCCAGACGGAGGTAGATTGGTATATCTTAGTTGGCAAATCCCTATGAGATCTTATCCACAATTTCAACATTTCATACATTGCAGTTTCACTTGTCGGTCTCAGAGCAACTTTTTCACCCATTTCATTTTGTCCAGCACGTGTTACCCAGAAAACTTCATCTTGGAATCCTCTTATGTGAGCCTCTTCCTTTTTCAAAAGTGATTCAGGAATTAATGGTGGGAAGTAACATTTGGTATATCCGTTTGCATTTAACAAATCTTCAAGAAACCCTATAGCCTTTTCAAGTATAGCCAAACCATTTCCTTTATAAACTAGAAATCCTTGTAGAGGATATCTCTGATCGATTATGTCAGCCTTTTGGATAACCTCATGATACCATTCAGAGAAATTTTCTGACTTCTTTTTAGTAACGCCTTCTTCTTCAGCCATAATAGTTCTTTAAACTTTTTATTTTTAATAAACATTTTATTATCGGATAATTGTGCAAGTAGCTGAAAAATGCGGTGTGGCTGGAGTTTATCTTTCCGTCGCTTCGATACCAGCTTCTAAAGTTCTTTATAATTTATTGTTAGCTTTATATCATCGGGGGCATGAAGGTGCTGGTATATCAGCTTGTGGGCCACCCGTTCGAACGTATAAAAGAGTGGGGAGAGTACGTGACATATTTGATGAAGGTCGTACATTAGAGAGATTAACTGGACATGTAGCTATTGGCCACACCAGATACGGTACTACAGGTCTGAATAAACCAAATGACTATCTTCATCCGATAAGATCACCTCGTGGAAAATTCTACTTAGCCCATAACGGAACAATCGCACCATACGAATATCAAGAACTTTTGAAGAAGTTTCCAAATTGCAGATTTGATACACAAGTTTTAACCGCATTATTAGAAAGTTCGCTTATTAAAACTGGTGGTGATTGGACTAAAGCTTTAGAACTTTCTTCTCAAGAATTAGATGGCTCTTACACTTGTGTAGCTCTAGAAAAAGAAAGATTGGTTGCTTTTAGAGAACCACGTGGTTTTAAACCACTAAATGTGGGAGAATTACCAGAAGGTTATGCTATAGCTTCTGAGACTATAGCGTTACAATCTATAAACGCCAAAAATATTCGACCAGTTAGACCGGGAGAAGTTTTAATTATAGATAAAAATGGAATGAAAAGCGAGCAATTTGCCGAACCGAATCCGACGCCTTGTGCGTTCGAGTATGTATATTTTTCTGATGTGGCATCAGAATTCGACGGTATGGCATGTTACGATGTTAGAACAAATATAGGCAGAATACTTGCTAGAAAATATCCTGTAGAAGCTGATGTGGTGATGGCAATCCCAGATTCTGGACGGGCTGGTGCAGACGGATATGCAAAAGAATCAGGCATACCTTACACAGAAGGTATAAGAATCAACCGTGAAGTAGGAAGAATATTTATTTTACCTTCTAGCCAGAGAGACGATGCAATGAGACGAAAATACTTACCCATCGAAAAAGCTGTAAAAGGGAAGAGAATTATTTTAGTCGACGATAGTATTGTCAGAGGTCAGACAACTCGAGTGTTAGTGAATATTTTGAGGGATGCTGGAGCTAAAGAGGTTCATGTAAGAAGTACATTTCCTGCAATTAGATATCCATGTTTACATGGTGGCGTGGCATTTGCCTCACATGAGGAGTTGGCGATAAATAAATTTGGAGGAGTGGAAGGTCTTCGAAAATATATTAATGCAGATTCCTTAGTATACCCGACAAAAGAAGATTTGTTAGAAGCAGGTGTTAATGGTTGTTTTGCATGTGTAGATGGGGTATATCCGCTTAAGCATGTACCTGAATTTTCAACGGTTAAAGCTCTTGGATATGTTGCTGGATAATAAACATTAATTTTTATAGGCTCTTATTTTAAACAGAGAAAATGAAAATTTCAGTTCTATCAGATCTACACTTTGGATATGCTTACAATTCAGAATTAGAGAACGATTGTTTCGATAATGCTGAAGAAGCAATAGAAAAATCTTTAGATTCAGATCTGATAATTCTCTGTGGTGACATATTCGATATTCGTGCACCAAAAACACAAACATGGGGTAAAGCCCTGAAAATATTATCAAAGCCTTTGTTACATGATAACCCAGGAATAAAACTTGTTAATATCGATAAACAATTAAAAGAAATTTCACAAAGAACTTTAAATCACATACCTGTTATTGCCATTCATGGCAATCACGAAAGACTTGTGAAAGGTGAAATTAATACTGTAGAAGCTTTAGAAAATGCCGGGTTGGTAATTCACTTACATTTAAACACAATAGTTTTTGAAAAAGATGGAGTGAAAGTTGCCATTCATGGTATGTCTTCTGTGCCAGAAAGATACGCAAAAGATGTTCTAGACAAATGGAATCCCAAACCAATAGAGGGATGTGTCAACATTCTGCTATTGCACCAAAGCATTGACCCTTATGTCTACTCTCCGTTAGAACCACCGAGTCTGACTTTGTCAAACCTACCAAAAGGATTTGACATAATCATCGATGGCCACTTGCACGTTCATGGTATCGAGAAATTAAACGGAACCATTTTAATGATGCCTGGTAGTACAGTTATAACTCAATTCGAAAAAAATGAAGCTAACACAAGCAAAGTAATAGGAAAAATCACAATTGATAATGAAATAAAAACAGAATTCACTCCATTAGAAACAAGTAGAAAATTCTATTACGAGGAGCTGTCCGTTGAAAAATCAGCATTAACACTAAGAGAACAGGTTGAAAGAAAATTAATCCAAATACTTTATTCTTCAGAACATAAGAAAAAACCAGTTGTGAGAATGAAATTAAAAGGTAGAGACATCAATATATTAGACAAAGATTTGAGAGAAATTGAAAACAAATTATCAGATAAAGCAATTTTAATTTTGGTTAAAGAGCTTGAATCTCAAGAATTAACAGAAAAAAGAGAATTATTGAAAAATTTGAGAGAGCAAAAACTTTCGATTGAGGAACTTGGTTTGAATTTGCTGAAAAAGAATCTAGAAGAGTTTGGTATGGAAGAGGGGTTCGATTATGAGACGATGTTCCATCTACTTAGTGAAGATCAAACAGAAAGCGCATTAAATATCTTACTCGGTCAACAAACAAATTTGCAAACATTCAAGCGATAATATGATAACAAAAGTTAGGTTAAAAAATTGGCGATCACATCTGAATTCTACTTTAGAATTCTCCAAAGGAACTAATGCTTTGATAGGAATTATGGGAAGTGGGAAAACAAGCATTCTCAATTCTATATGTTTTGGTCTTTTTGGGACAACTCCTGAGATACAATCAAGAAAACTTAAATTAGACGACTTGATAATGAATAAACCTTATTCAAAAGATACAGCTGAAGTCGAAGTATTCTTCAGAATCAACGGAAATGAATATTCTGTCAAACGCATCATAGAAAAGAAAAAAGGTACAACCTATTCAGAATTGCGTGAAAATGGTAAGCTGATAGAAGCGCCAAGCACACAGAGAGTTAACGAACTTGTAGAAAAAATTTTGAAAGTTGATTACGAGCTTTTTAGTAAAGCTATTTATTCAGAACAAAATGCTCTCGATTATTTTTTAACTATTCCTAAAGGTCAGAGGATGAAAAAAATAGACGAACTTCTGATGATTGATAAATTTGAAAAAGCCCGAAGTAATACAATCTCATTGATAAATAAAATATCCGAGAAGAAATCAACAATGGAATCATTACTTGGTAAAGTGAACTTGACAGAATTGCAACAAATGGTTACCAACATTAAATCGTCACTTGAAAATATTATACTAGAAAAATCTCAATTAGAGAAAGAATTAAAACAAGTTGTATCGACACGCCAGGCTATAGAAAATGAACTGAAAATTTTATATAAAACCAAAGAAAATCTCGAAATTTTGAAAAGAGATGAAGCAAGTTTGTCGAGTGCTGTCAATGAACTTTCTTCTTCTATTAAAGAATTAGAAGAATCTGTAAAAAATGCTGATAAAGAAGAGATAGAAAAAAATGTAAAATCTTTTACTGATATACTTGATAAACTTGAGAATACTATTCGTGAAAAACAAGAAGAATACCAAAAACTTGCTGACCAGTATTCAAAAGCAAAAGCTGAGGCAGATATTTATAAAAAAGAAACTATAGCTCGACTGCAGAATGAACTTGAAGAAAAACTACAACTCCAACGGGATGCTGAAAAAATTAAAAAACAAATAGGTGATGATGCAGATGCGGCACTCGAAAAAAAGAGGGGACTTGTAGAAAAGTATGTAGGCAAGATAGAAGCTCTTAGAATAAAAATCGAAGATTTATCAAACATAATAGATCAACTTTCGTCAATTAAAGCAAAGTGCCCTATTTGTGAATCTAAAATAACAGAAGAGAAGAAAGTAATTCTTATAAAACAAAAGAAAATGCAGATAAAGAATTTGTACGAAGAAATGGAATATGCAACAAAACAAAAACAAATAAATGAACAAGAGCTTAGAGATCTGGAGGTCGCCGTCAATAAGTTGAATAAAATACTCGATGCAATAGAAGGACTGAGCGATCTAAAGAATAATCTTGAAAATACTCAACATATTTATGCTATTCTTGAAGAAAGTTCTATAAAGCTTGAGCACGAATTGAAAACGGTGAAAAATGAAATTGAGAAAATGAACAAAACTCTGACCGAAGCACGTAATCAAAAACAAAAATTGGAATTAATGCTTTTACAGATACGTGATTACGAATCTAAAAAATCCAGAATCGATACACTAATCAAACAGAGAGAAGAAATCATCCATCATTTGAAAAGTTTAGAGAAGACAATTTTTGGACGGGACTTACATGCTGTGGAAACTGAACTGAGAAATTTAGTTGGAAAAGAAAAAGAAATTTCAACAAGAATATCAGCATTAAATCAGCTCCTATCTGAAAGAGAATTTAGATTGAAAGATCTTGAATCGACTTTAACTCAAGCAACAAAAGAAAAAGAAGAGATTAAGAAATTGGAGAATCTTATTATTCAATTAAGAGTTTTCGAAAAAGCGCTTGAAGAGACACAGATACAATTGCGACAGGAGTTTGTCACACTTGTTAATTATTCCATGAATCAACTATGGCAGACTCTGTATCCTTATCAAGACTTCACAGGAATAAGATTAAAAGTTGAAGAAGGAGATTATGTACTTCAACTATTATCAAGAAATGAATGGGTTAATGTTGAAGGTGTAGCATCTGGTGGTGAAAGAAACATAGCAGCTCTGACATTAAGAATTTCATTTTCGTTAGTGCTAGCACCGAATTTAAGACTACTTATTTTGGACGAGCCTACAGCGAATATGGATACCAAATCAATAAAGGTTTTAGCAGATACGTTACGCGAAAGAATCGGAGAATTTATAGATCAATGTTTCCTTATTACTCACCAAAGTGAATTGGAAGATGCTGTTACAGGATATGCTTATAGATTAGAAAGAGACAAATCAATCGATGGATATACGCAAGTTATACGGCTTAATTGATTACATAAATGTTTCCAAATCTCTCTCGTCAATCCGTTTATTATTGAAGTTCAAAATCTCATCTTCCAGTTTCATTCCCTTTTCTGAAGCTTTACTTTTCCTTTCTCTCACATTAACTAAAACAGGATAGTTCACAGCTTCGCCGACGATATACGCTTCACCAACTTTTAATCCAGGAATAGAATTCAAGATACTACCTGTAATTCCTTCAGAACTTTTTTTGATATGGTCTAAATCATAAGGATTTGTCACACGCATAATCACATGAGTGTTACATTGAGATAATGCAGTTGTAGATAATCTAACTGGTCTTTGCGTAATTAAAGTTAAGCATGCATTAAATTTTCTACCCTCGCGTGCTATTTGTTCTATTACCCCACGGGATAATGCACTTTCGTATTCTTCTCCTTCTGGTGCGAATTGATGTGCTTCTTCTATGAATAAAACAAAAGGAGGAATTTTCTTATACCTTCTTGCTTCGAATAACTTCTTTGCAAAATATGCAACAATTATTTGTTTCTTTTTCAAATGTACTATGTCAGACAAATCAAAAATTGTCAAATTACCCGGAAATGCAAGTTCATTTAATGACGGAGAGTCTTTATTACCGAATAATCCCGTCGAGTTTAACCCATATATCCAAGACAGCATCGGAGCTTTTGTTTTTGAATTAATGCTACTATTCTCTATTTCTGTAATCACATCTTCAAGTGAATAAACTTTCTTTTCTTCTTTAAGTTTTTTAATTATATGAAACAGTTCTCTTTCTTGTACTCCTGACATTTCAGGAATTAAATCAGCAAGTTCAGAAGATGACAAATTGTGAGTTGCAATAGAAATGCTTTTTTCGTTGAAAATTTTTGTTGATGTTCTATATTTCTCATCTTGAGCAAATCCAGCATATTCACCATGAGGGTCAATCACGATTATCGAAGGTCTTTGTTTCCTTTCTTTATTTAGAAGTTCTTCTATTAATATGCTTGCCAAATAACTTTTTCCAGCGCCAGACATTGCAAGTATAGCTAAGTGTTTTTGAAATAATTTCGTTATATTCAACTTTGCATCAATATTATGAAATTCGATTTTGCCTAAATTTACGCCAGAGTTGACGTCTAATCCAAGAATATTATACAACAAATTTTCCTCAATCGGATATACTTCATTGCCAGGTGAAGGAGGAAAAGTAACTTGTTTTTGTATGCCATTAGAGAACACGCATAAAGGATATGCCTGAGCTATCAAATATTCCCATCTGTCAACAGGAAACTGTTCTACTAATGATCGACCAGAACGTTCAAATTCGCTAACAGATTCAGCACGTTGATAATAGCGATTTGTTTTTATTATATCCTCAACTCTCGCAACTAGTATTCCATCTTGTGTATTCAGTTGAACGAACTGACCCTTTCTAATAGGTACACCTTTGTTGTCGTTTAAAACAAACCAGAATTCTGTACTATTAGGTCCAGAGTCGGATGAAATAACAGTTCCTATTTCCCGCATAGTTTTTAAATTGATTATTAAAAGATAAAAGTATGTCAATCAAACTGATAACCGATTATCCTGTAGCATTTATTACTGATAAGAAAATTCTAGTTATTTCAGATACACATATAGGTATTGAATACACTCTCAACCAATCTGGCATTCGTATACACAAACAGATAGAAAAATTCAAAGATATACTCGATAAATTAATCGAGTTAACAAAAGCAAAGACTTTAGTAATCCTAGGTGACGTCAAACACAAAGTTCCTGGTGCTACAATTCAAGAGCTGAAAGATATACCCAAATTCTTAGAATACCTCTCAACAAAAGTAAAAGTTCTTATAACCAAGGGAAATCACGATGATTTTTTAGAAAACATGATACCAACAGAAGTTAAGCTATATGGAAGCAGAGGTTTCAAAATTGGCAGATATGGTTTCTTTCACGGACATGCATGGCCTGGTAAAGCACTTACGAAATGCGATTATTTATTTATGGGTCATATCCAACCATCAATAGAATTCAAAGACAAGCTTGGCTACCAATCTTGGCAACAGGTATGGTTGAGAGGCAGACTAGATAAGAATGTGATTAAGAAAAGGTACAAAATAAATTCAACTGGTAAACTAAATATTATTATTCTACCATCTTTCAACTCCTTACTTGGAAGTCTGAATGTAGTAGAAAAAGAAGATTTATCCGGTCCATTACTAACAAGCAATGCCATGAAGCTGGAAGAAATGAAAACTTATCTTCTGGACGGGACTTATCTTGGAATACTTAAATATATCCAAAAAGAAATTTAATAATATGAAACCACTTCTGATATCTTTAGTAATGTTCTTAGCTTTAACTGGTGTAGCATTAGCACATGAAGTTGCTACAGCTTCTGCAGATCAGATAGGTAATGTTAGAGCAGGTGTTACACCTGATTCATTTCTTTACAGATTAGATGCAGCCATTGATAACATTCGTTATTTATTGACATTTGACTCTGCGGCAAAAGCCAAAGTTGGCTTAGAGATTGCACGTGAAAGATTGTTAGAAGTCAAAGAAATGATCGCCAAAAATAAAATAGAGGCGGCACAAAAAGCTCAGAAAGAACACGCTAAAACTTTAGAAAAAGTTAAATCTTCTATTACAACTTTATCGAGAGACAATTCAACACGAGAACTCACAGAAACCCTTGAGCTAGAGAAAGAAATTGAAGAGCATGAAGAAGAAGTTAATACTATTAGTGGGGAGTTGAGAATAAAAATTGAAGTAAAAGGAAAAATTACTCCAGAGCAACAAGCATTAATAGATTCTTTTCTGAATCTGATGCAAAATAAAACAAGTGAAGCCAAAGTAAAAATTGAGAACAAGAAAGACGAGGTTAAAGCCAAAATTAAAATTGAAACAGGAAAATCTGATGAAGAAATTGAAGATGATATTAAAAATTTAGAAAGAAAAACTGGTTTACTAGACATTAAACAAACAAAAGCAAAAGAACAAATAGACGATTCACTAGAAGAAATAGCTAAAGTTCACTCGCTTTTATTACAAGTCAATGAAACCCAAATAAATATCACAGCAGCAAAGATTTTGCTTTCTAGAGCTGAGGATCATTTATCACGTGCCCAAACAACTTTTAACGAAGCAAAATTCGGCGAAGCATTTGGATTAGCAAACTCAGCTGAGAGGTTAGCTAAAAGTGCTGAAGAAATTCTAGAAAGATTGCTGAAAGTCAAAGAAGTCAAAAGAGAAATTGAAGTGGAAGTCGAAGGAGGTGTAGCAAAAATTAAAGTAGGGATAAACGATTTCAAATTAAGGTATAGATTAAATACAACAAACAAAGATGAAATTGTAAGTGACATCGCGGCTAAAACCGGGTTAAGTATAGAAGAAATTAATTCTGCTTTAGAATTTAAAGTGAAAGAAGCTGAAAAAGAAACCGAACTAGAAGCTGCGGTTGAAGAAGGTATTGCTAAAATTAAAACTAAGATAGGTGGTATAGAAACCAAATTTGTAATACCAACCGAAAACAGATCTGAAATTATTTCTAAGATTGCCCAAAGAACTGGTCTAGAACAAGCAAAAGTAGAGGAAATACTTAAAATAGAAATCGAAAAATCTAAAAGCAGTAAATTAGGTATATCCAGCTCTGAAAAGTCTGGTGAATCGGAGAAAGATTAAAGTTCAGTCAATAGTTCCTTTTCACTATCCGTCAGCTTATCATAGACTTCCTTGAGAATTTTCAAATCATTCTCACTTAACGCTGAAACAAGCTTGTCGCCTTCAAATATATGTCTGCCAATAGTGACATCTTCCATACTAATCGCAACTTTATCCCCTTTCTTAGCTTCACTAATAGTTTTCCCTTCACTCTGTATTTCCTTCACACGACCTATAATTTTCCCGTTTCTTTTAAGCAATACACCAGCTTTTAAAACACCTCTAATAACCTCGACTCCGAATATTGCAGGATGTGACATTCTAAATACGGCATCTTTCAGAAATAGCAATTCTACAGGACGACTAACAGTTTCCAACTTCTTTTGCAATTCTTTTTCTTTCCTTTCATCACACCATTTCTTATAATCTTCTATCAAACGATAAATGACATTATTTTCAAAAATAGTTACACCTAAATCTTTTGCAATATATTTCATTTCATCAGAAACTCTGACATTAAATACAAGAATAACTTTTTTCAATTCATCCTTGTTGCTTTGAGCATTAACAATATCTTCTCTTGTGACCTGTCCGACGTTAGCTTTTTTTATTGGTATACCTTCTTCTGTCAAAAGTTTTATCATAGCTTCTAAACTACCCAAACTATCAGCTTCAATAACTACACCATCAATATCTTTTGTGAACTCTACTCCCTCAACTTCTTTTTGTACCACTTCAACATATTTTTGAATCTCGTCCTCTGATTTTACAGCGATAATAGGAGACCCAGAAATTACATTCTCAAGATTAGGTGCGGATATTTTGATTCCTGCTGCAGCTTCCACTTGATCAACGCTCTCAAATTGTCTTTCGACCCTTAATTCTTGCAATTCTCTCGGTCTGAGTAATGCTTTTACTTTTGTAATTACAGGCTCTTTACCTCCTACTATCAAAATATCTCCTTTGCGAATTACACCATCATATAATATAACATCAATTGTGGTTCCTAGCCCACGGACTTTTTTAACTTCCAGCACAGATCCCCTTGCAACGTCAGACAAAGATAACCTATCTTTCAGAAATTGTTGAGCTAATCCGGCTAACATTAACAATAATTCGGGTATGCCATCCCCAGTTATCCCCGAACATGGTACAATAGCAACCTGTTTTGTAAAATTAGTAATCTTGTCAAATCTTTCAGAATCAAATCCCCTTTCAGCTAATTGAGCAACTAAAGAATAGAACTTTCTGTCGAATTCTTCCAGTACATAATTTTGTTGTTTTTCCAAATTTTCAGAGAAAGAACTAGAATATGAAAACCACCCTGGGATTTTATCGATTTTTGTAGCAGCGACAACAAAAGGTGTTTTGTATTCTTTTAGAATTGCAAGGGCTTCATCTGTCTGTTCTTGAAAACCTTGGATAATGTCAACTACCAGAATAGCTAAATCAGCAACACTTCCACCGCGTTTTCTTAAAGTCACGAATGCCGCATGTCCAGGCGTGTCTATAATCAATAATCCTGGAATTACTAATTCTATTTTAAACTTTTCTAAAAGTGTACCACAAATTTTTTTTATTGTTTGTATTGGTATGTTGGTAGCTCCGATGCTTTGAGTTATAGCTCCAGGCTCTTGATTAGCAACAACAGTACCTCTAATCTTGTCTAATAAAGTTGTTTTTCCGTGATCCACATGACCTACTGTGAGAATTATAGGTGAGCGTATCATTTCTACCACTTGCCATAACATCTATTCAAACTTATCAATTTTTAAATACATCTAATAATTAGTGATTTCATGCCGTTAAACATACAAGAAATAATTCCTATAGGTTTGTGTATAGCAACCCAAGACCTGATAGATGCAAAAAGATTTCAGCAAAATTTTGCTGATAACTTGATTTTAAGAAATCGTGATGTGATGCTAGAAAAAAAGATAACACCCATAAAAAGAGAACTCAATTCTTCTGTACATCAAAAGAAATATCTAGAAGGACACAAAACAGCTATTATAAATAACATTGATAAAATAATTGCTCTAGTCTCAGCTAGATATACAGAACTCGATTTGAATTTGGTCGACTCTATAGTTTATAATGGCAAATTGATAATAGAAAAAGTTTTAAATGCGGAATCATTTGAAAAAATTGCCGAGTTAAATGCAATATTCAAATCCAAAATAACTTTACCTGTTTATGACCTGTTTATAAAACATTTGAAGAAATCACGTATTTCGATGATCTAAATGTCTGATATCGAAAATGAAATAGAGAGATTGAAGATGAAAAAAATTGAGATAACTCATAAGTTAAACATGACAGAGTTTGTTGACGAGAAAGAAGAATATATGAAAGATCTTGAAAAAATCCAAAAACAGATTGATATCTTAGAAAGAATGAGATAAGCTACAGTTTCCTGCCTATAAGCCATCTGAACATTATGAAAATGAATACAAGTAACATTAAACCAAGTCCGATTATTATCCAAGTCATAGGATCAAGAAGATTCAATAATTGTGGCATACGCTCAACTCTCCGATATTAAAATTTTAGTTTTTTTACGTTTAAATTTGGAGACAAAGTTCTTAACTAAATCAAATAATCCTCTTTTTTCTTTGCTTACATACGTATATCCCACTTCGGGTTTGTATCCTTCTTTCACAGGCCAGAACAAATAAACTAAAATTCCGATAATAAATAGTATTAACACACCTGTAACTATCAACCATACCTTCGATGGTATTTCTACTTCCGTTTCTGTTGTTTCAAGCGCTTTCAACCGATTCTCAACTTCATTTATCAAAGCTTTTATAGTTTCGAATGTTTGATATGCTTGAAAATAGTTGTCGACATTTATATGATCTTCAGCTTGTTTTATCACAGCTTTAAGTTCTGATAATTTTTGCTCGACAGATTTCGTATCATTTATTTTACTCTTTAACTCACCCAATTTATTCTCTAACTTGCTAGTATCCAGCTTATACAAAGCCAATGTATTATTTATTTTTTCTTTCGTTTCATTTGACGGTAGAACTCTCAAAGTAAAATCTTGTGATATAGTAACATTACCGCTGCTTACATTAAATTTAGCGGAATAATCTTTTACATCAACATTTCCTATATTGAAAGTTATCGTGAAAGTTCCTGTAGCACCACCGGAGATGTTCTTCAATTGATTAACCGAATACCAGTTTTTGTCTATCCCAATTAATTCTAAGGTGATATCTTGCACAGTAGTTCCAGTATTCTTAACCTTTACCTCGGAACTTGCAGTAGAGTTCTGAACTATTTCTATTAACGAAGGTACCTGTACAAAACTTATGCCTGAAGTAGGTCCAGGCTTTATAATTAATGTATTTTTAGCAGTATCTGAAGTGTAATTCTGATTAGTAGTGCTGTTACATACATACTCGTATATAGAACCAGCTGCAAATGTCTGGATATCAGGATTCGATACTAATGTACCATTTCTGTACAATTTCGCTGTGAATTCAGGCAAGCTTACAGCACAACTAACATTTGTTTGTATTGGTGAATCGAGAATCCATTGAGGTGTTATGCTTAAAGTAACTGGTACTATAGCACGGTTAATTGTGAAAGAATTCAAACCAGTTAAGTTAAACATGTGATTCGAATAGTTGCCGTATATTTTCCATGTGTATGTTCCGGCTGGAAAAGTTATGTTATAGTAATAATTAGTTGTAGAGGTGTTTGACATAGTATAAATAGTTGTTGTGCCCGACCAGTCGCCTTGGATTAAAACATTATATAGCTTTGGATCAGTGGCAAATGTTATACTAATTGTGCCTACTGTAGTTGAATATGTAGATGGTACAGATGTCGATGTTGAATATCTGGGTACTGTAGCTACAAAATAAGTCACAGAATTGCTTGAAAAGTTTGCATTACCTGTTACACTAATGGTATAATTATGTAATCCGATACTTGTTAAAGTATCTGAACGCTGTGTAGGATTGGGGTCAGAAGAAAAAATAATTACACCATCTCTAGCTATTGAAATACTACAATCCGCTTGTGTGCACGAAGCGTTAGCGGTTATATTAACAACAGTACCGTTAATTGTAGTAATATTAGAGTTCAAAGAACCATTTAAAAAAACATTTAAGGTGTTTACGCCTTTTCTTACAATGTAAGTTAGTTGATCTGTTGAGTTGAAAGTATTGTTAGTGTCGTTGGCATAAACTCTCCACATGTATGTTCCAGCTGGTAAATCGGTAAATTTCATATAGTAAACATTGCCCGAACTACTCATGCTATCGTTATGTAGTGAAGCAGCACCAGTAAAATTATGTTCCAACAAAACATTTGATATAGCACTATTATCAGTCCAAGTTATGTTAAACCAATACTCCTGTCTAGGTATGTAAGATGAATTTGTACTGGGAGATGTGACAATGTTAGAATATTTGGGCGCTGTCACATCGAAGATGGCTAAACTCACATTACTCGAGTTAAACACACCATTAGCATCAAGTGTAGATATATTGAAGTTATGGTTTCCGATAACAGGAGGTGTATCAACTCTGAAAGCAAAATATTCAGTAGCACCAGCACCAACAATACCTATTGAAGTAGTATTAACCCAAGATGCTGGATCTGTATACGCAAAACGACTTGTTGTAGTAGATGGGCTACCTGCAAAAACAAAACCCGGAGGCAAAGTTATATTTACATGAGTTATATTTATTGCACCTGTGTTTGTAACACTGAAGTTAACTAATTGACTGGATAGACCAGCTTCCAAGCTGGTGGGAATTGCACTTGCTGTGAATGAGACAGCTAGGGTATTGTTAATAATGACGAACAACGTAATCGCAAAAATGCAAATAAACCATTTATTCATTAACCTCTCCTATAAATTTTTATAAGCTTCCTATAAGATATTGCTTTTAGCTTCGTATTCGATGAAGAAAGATGGGCGGCATGATTTAAAAATGAATAGTTTGCCGAGTTCTGAGAAGAAGAGACTTGGATTATCTTTTCTCATAAATATCTGAAGTTTGAGCCGAGTTAATTAAAATTCTTTTGAAATCTCCTTTGAAATTTAGTTCAAAAACATAAACATCACCAGATTTCAGCGAGTGTTTATTGTTAAGTATATCCACATAATGTTCGTCAACATATGCTGTAAAATTAGAAACCTCTAGTTGTCCGGTATTTGCTACAGTAATTAATAAATTCCCGTTAGAACTAGTAGATACACCAATTATATCAATGCTATACGCAAAATCCTTTATTAAAGCAATAGCTTTGCCAGTTGTTGGAATAAATCTACCAATAAAGGGTATATCTCCCAATTTCGGAAACGACCCCACTAACAAATAGCTTGCCAAAAATACTATCAAAGCAAGTAGCGCGCCAAGTGCAATGTTTCCTATTATTCGAAAAATTACATAGACAGCAATAATTAAGAGTGCAACACCGAAGAAAAATTCTAGAGCCATAAAGTTATTTTATCTTTAAAATTTAAATGTGGTTTAATGAGTAGGATTGATGCATTAGAAATTATCAAACAATCGTTCTGGATATCATTTAGACATCCTATTATTTTTACACTCGTCTTACCACTTGTAGTATCGATGATTACGGTTTTAATATCAATTTTTGTTTTGTTTTTTAGCCTATATCCAACAAATCTGTTTTTGATTTTTACTTCTTTAGTTCTGCTGTTATTTAGTTTTTGGTTAGGAATGCTTAGTGCAGGAAGTATAATTTTATTTGTGGAAAAAATTTACAAACATCGAAAAGTTAGATTTTGGGATGTGCTTAACAAAAGTTTTGAAAATAGCTTGCGGTTGATAATCGCATATTCGCTAGAACAACTTTTCCTTATGTTAGGATTTCTATTTTTTGTAATCCCTGGAATATTTCTGACAGTTAAACTGTCTTTAGTTGTCCCAGGTTGCATTCTGGAAAAGAAAGGATTTGGAATAAAAAGAAGTTGGAATGCAACAAAAAACAATTTTTGGAAGATATTTTTAATCCTTGTTATATGGAATGTGTTATTCATGGTTTTTGGTTTTATTCCTTACTTGTCTATTCTAACAATCTTTCTAATACCCGTGTATTTAACAACACTTACTCTGCTCTACATCCGACTAAGATAGTTAGTGCCCTCGATGGGATTCGAACCCACGACCTTCTCCTTAGGACGGAGCTGCTCTGATTCCAGGCTGAGCTACGAGGGCATTAATTTACACTTAATTTTAAAATAATTAACTAAAATTAATCTTGAGTATGTCAAATAGTTTAAAGGTTCCTAAACATCTTGGTATCATAGTAGATGGAAACCGCAGATGGGCGCGAGAAAGAAGAATGCCGCCTTGGAAAGGTCATTGGGAAGGTGTAAAAAATCTCGAGAAAATACTTGAATGTTGCTTGAAATTGAAAATTCGTGAAGTTTCTATTTATGCTCTTTCGACTGAAAATCTTAAGCGTCCGAAAATAGAATTGGATGAGCTCTTTAAAATTTTCTATCATTATCTCAATAAATGGGAAAAAGAAGATAGCTTTCTCAGAAAGTATCAAGTCAAAGTTCGCTTTATCGGAGATTTAGAGAAATTACCTCCCAAGCTTGTAAACGCCATGGGTAGACTGATGCAAAAGACAGCAAAATACCAGAAAAGAGTGTTAAATTTGCTCATCGCTTATGGAAGTAAATTTGAAATCACTCAAGCCGTGAAAAAGCTAGCAGAAACTTTGATTAAATTAGGGAAAATTGAGATAACACCAAAAGATATAGAAAAAAATCTTATGATTACTACCCCACTTGACTTAGTTATACGTACAGGAGGGTACAGTAGACTTTCTAATTTCTTGTTATGGCAAGCAAGTTATGCTGAAATCTATGTTACAGATACTTTATGGCCCACATTCACAAAAAGAGAATTCATGAAAGCTATCAGATGGTACAGCTCTGTAAAAAGAAACTTTGGTGCGTGATTACTTGGATATCTACGATGTAATAGTTATCGGCGGCAGTTTATCTGGAAGTAGAGTTGCAGAATTGCTTGCACAAAAAGGAAGAAATGTTTTGTTAATAGAAGAACATGAAAAAATTGGGCTACCATGTAAATGTACAGGATTAGTCAGCTGGAGAACTCTAGAAATTTTGAAGAACTTACCAAAGAATCTGGTTGTAAATAAGTTAGATAAAGGTAAATTCTATGCTCCAGATGGGACATTTTTTGTTTTGAAATCAAAAAAGTCAGCTTATGTTTTAAACAGAACAGGCTTAGATAAATTTTTATTCGACCAGGCTGTAAAAGCTGGAACCAAAGTTAAAACAGAACATTTTGAAACTTTCAAATATAGCGATGGTTATGTAGAAGTTAAAACAAACAAAGATATCTACCGAACAAAAATTCTTATTGGTGCTGATGGAGCAAACTCTGTTGTAGCAAAAAATGCAAACTTAACAATGCCTAAAAATATTTTTGTTGGTTTGCAAACAACAGCTCAAGGTAATTTTGAACAATATGTAGAATTATGGTTTGGTGAAAATATAGCTCCTAAATTTTTTGCATGGGTTGTTCCTGAAAATGAAGAAGTGGCACGAGTAGGGGTAGCAACACACACAAATCCCAAACAATATTATGAGAGATTTCTTGAATCTAGATTGAATCATAATGGATTAATACCAAATGTAGCGGGGATTATTAGATTCGGTATAATGAAAGATACCATTGCTGATAGGATTATTTTAGTGGGTGATGCAGCATGCCAAGTCAAACCATTTTCTGGCGGAGGAATTACTTATGGGTTAATCGCTTCACAAATTTGTGCCGACGCTGTTGAGAAAGCTTTTGAAGAAAACAAATTTGATTATAAATTTTTCAAGCAAAATTATGATTTGAAATGGAAAAAAATTCTAGCACCAGCAATTAAGAAAGGAATGATGTCAAGAAAAATGTTATATCTTTTATCAGATTCTCAAATGAATGTGCTATTCAAAATGATTAAATTGTTTGGATATAAGATTTTGAATAGATTTGATTTTGATTTACTGCCGGATAATGTGTTAAACTAATAAATTCCATTCTTATCAATCTTTTATGGTAGTCATCTGAAGAAACTTTCCATAGTAAGTTAAAAATTAAAGAAAAGCCTTAACTTTTTTCTTCGAAACAACAGCTCTTAGAATTTCCTTCCCTATGTCAGAATCTTTTGTTATCTTAATGCTTCCTTTCTTCCCTATAGTTGCAGAAAACAGAAACTTATCTTCGACAAACACACTAACAGCTTTTCCAATTAAATTTCTATTAAAGGCAAATTCGAAACTATTTCCTCTCTCAAACAACTCAAACTGTACTTCCTTACCTAATGCACCAGTCTTAGGTTCAATTTCAATATGTATTCCTAACTTCTCTTCCAAAGCCGATACAGTAGCACCTTCCTTCCCTATTAATCTTGGAATCACCTCATTATCCACGCGGATAACAGCTTGATTGTCGGAAACTAATTCTATTTCAGCATAAGGATCAAATCTTTTAATTTCTTGCATAATTCTTTCTTGAGCTAATTTCTTTAAAGGCGATACACCAACTTGTTTAACAGGGACGATAACATTTTCTTCACCAAAAGTATATATTTCGTATTCCAGTTTTCCAGTTTCAAAATCTCTTACTTCAACTACCGGCCTAGCCAAATCAGCTTCTGTCATTCCTGTAGGAACTTTTACTGTTAACTCCAACTCATAAACCTTTTTCACTTCACCTTCTTTAACAAAAATCACAGTATCGATAATATGTGGAATAACACCTAGTTCAATTCTTCCGATGAATCTTTGGATAGCATCAATAGCGTCACTTGCATGAACAACACCCACCATACCCACCCCTGCTAATCTTAGGTCAGAAAATATTTCAAAATCTTTTGTTTTCCTGACTTCATCAAACGCCGAATAATCTGGTCTTACCAAAAGGAGTATATCAGCTGTTTTTTCAAAATCACCTTCCAAAGGAGCATATTGTGTAACTTCTGGAGGAACCTGTAAATCGCGTGGAGATTCCAAAGTTTTAATTATTTTTCCCTGTTTCTGATAGAATTCAATCAAGCTTCCGCAGAGGGTCGACTTGCCTGAACCTGGTGGACCAGCAATTAAAATTCCTTCTGCCTTTTCTTTTAATCTTCTCATCAGCTTTTCCGATAATCGGTAGTCTTCTAAAGCTAGTTTAACAATAGGTCTTACAATTGTTACTTCTAGTCCATCAGAAAATGGGGGGCGGGTAATAGAAATTCTGTAATTTCCTAACTGAATAACGGTAGCGCCAGAACGGATAATTTCAAAAGAACCTTCTTCACTAATTCTTGTAGCTTCTGAAATCTCGCGAATAATTTTTTCAAGTTCTTCTTTTGTTAAAGATTCTTCTCTTACCTTGACTAGCTCAAATCTTCCAGGCCTTCCACGTTTAGCCAATGGCACAACTCCTTCTTTCAGATGTACAGACAAAGTGTCTGGTGTAAAGAACTGTTCAAATGTTAAACCTTCGACTTTTATTTCGGGGGGTATATAGTTTACTTTCACCCCTTCAGCTTCAGCGACAATAGCTTGGACATAATCGGCTGTATAAAGAGTTCCATTTTCAGTTTTAGCCACATCTCTAATTAATGCATCCATTCTTCCAGCTTTAGCCAACTTTATATCTTCAAGAGAAGGTCTTTCGCCTGCAAATTTCAATTTAATTCCTCTTTTCTCACATATTTCACGCAATCTTTTCAATTCATCTAACCCGATAAAACCGGGCTCTCTTCCTTTAGAAGCTTGAGCTTGCAGTTCGTCTAAAGCAGCGTAAGGGATAATTACCTCTACATCTTTCAACTCTTCTTTCTCAATCATTTGGGAAATTTTCGCATCGATTATTATACTAGTATCAAGTACAGCTTTCAATTTTTCAGCCATACAAATCAATTATATGACTACTTTAATAAAGAGATAATCTTTTGTAGTGTTAGCTCTCTTTGTTCGCCAGTTTTCATATTTTTCAATTTGAATTTATTCCTTTTGATCTCTTCAGGACCGATAATAATAACATAGGGTATATCCAAGTTGCTAGCATATTCCAACTGTTTACTAAAGTTCCTTTCCATCAAATCCATTTGCGCGGATATACGGTTTTTTCTGAGCTCTTGAACTATTTTTATAGCGTTGTCAATCACTGAACTATTCACATTAGCAACAAAAACTTTTGTACCACTCTTTTCTTCTTTAAACATTTTATTTTCTTTCATCACCTCGAGAATTCTGTCTAAGCCAAGGGATATACCGGTTGCTGGTATATCTTGACCGCCAATCATTTTAATAAGATTATCATATCGTCCACCACCGCCGCAACTAACTTTAGTTCCTAAATTGATTTCAAAAACTATAGAAGTATAATACTCTAATCCACGTACAAGCGAAATATCAAACTTCAATCTTTTTTCTATTCCAAAGGTTTTTGCCAAATTTAAAAATTTTTCTAGTTCGTTTTTACCTTCGTTATCTGGTGCGTCTTTTAGACTGCTGATTTTTAAAATCTCTAAAATTTTCTTCGAGTCTATTTTTTTCTGCTTGAGCTCTGCTTCAACTCCCTCCAGACCTATTTTTTCTAGCTTATCTATCGTTCGAAAAACTTCGAGCATTTCCTCCGTTTTCAGAAATTTTTCGAATTCTTCTTGAAGCAATTTTCTGTTATTAACGCGAATGTAATAATTTTCGAAACCTAATCTATCTAAAATTTCACAAGTAACGACCACACATTCTACATCAGCTAACAAAGAGCTACTACCAACAACATCTATATCAGCTTGCCAGAATTCTCTGAATCGTAGGAAAGCGGGATTATCATATCTCCACACTTTCTCTATCTGATATCTTTTGAACGGTTTCGACAATGAAATAGATGAAACAACTCTTGCTAATGGCATAGTTAAATCAAATCTCAATCCCAATTCACGATTAGACTTGTCTTTGAAATAATAAATTTCATCTTTAACTGCTTCTCCTAACCCACCTTTCGCTGACAATAGTTCAAAACTTTCAAATGCTGGAGTAATCAAAGGTTCAAATCCGTATTTTTCGAAGACATCCCTGCATACATCTATTATCTGCTGTAGCTTTCTTGCATCACCAGGCAACAAATCTCTTGTACCTTTAGGAGGCTGGAATTTCATATTAGATATCTTTGTTTTATTTTTAGAAATAGGACTAGCTAAAGCTCCATTCTTTGTGAAGTATATCGCCTTTCACTTTTATCACATAATTTAGAATAAGTTCAAACTTTAAATACATATTCTTTATCTACGTCCCAATACCCTACTTAAAAGAGAAAGAGGAATTTGATAATAATGACCAAAATAAATACCAAAAGGAGCTTCTCTTGCTATCGCATCTACCATCCTCTTACCTAAGAAACCGTATTCTAGATTTTTGTCATGCTCAATTTCTTCCGGATCCCTACCATCTTCAACTATATGTATTTTGTATTGAATTGGTACACCTGGTTCGCCAATTACAATAGGTAAAATAGAGTTTAATTGATAAGGTTGAAAACCGTATCTTAAAAATCTATACGCGTTTCTTTCCAATCTATCAGAAGCCCATGATTGCATAGGTAAATGAACTAATACAAGTTCCAAATCATCTGGATATTTCCTGCCCACGTATCTTAAAAATTTTTTCAAAGTCACATCTCTAACTGTTTTAAGTTCATGTATAATACTCCATGTTCCCGGCTCTACCCAAACTTTATCTACAGATAAACCGCATCTAACTGCATAATCTTGCATAGGTAATGCTGTACCTCTTCCTGTAGTTACTAAAATATCAGCATCACCTGATTTGACTAACTCTACTCCTTTTTCTATTCTATTTGCAGTATGTGCAGTGTGTGGGTGAAATTTTTCTATAAAAGGATTTACAGAGGCTCCATGTACTACTACTATCCCATAACTTGTGCGTACAGTACTCATTGGAGTAACTTTTTCTATCGCCGTCTGTGTTAACACCATGAATATAAAGAGGATAGTAAATTATTTAAACCATCTAACAATCATTAAATCTCTACAAAACAAATTAAAAATAACGGTTAGCGTCGTTAATTTTTGTCTACATCTTCACTAGAAGACCCTCAACCCGAATTCTTCCTAACATTGAATTTCTTTAAAAGAATGACTTGTATCTCTCTGAATGATCTTACAAACAGTTTTTGTAGGTGCATATTTTTTCCCCATGTTTATATAAGAAAAGTTCTTCACAATGAATTTGAAGCAAACTTAGGAGTTAATATGCTTGTTACACACTTTATTTTTCTAATAGCGAAGTATCTTTACTAACTAATTTCTACAACATCTCCGACAGTGAGTGGCAATTTTTTCTTTTCTCTTCTTTGTAAAACAACTGTTTCATTCTTTTCTCTTAAGCGTATATCCAGAAAGTCTTCAATTTTTCTTATAAGCTCTTCATCTGGTTCTAATTCCTCATCTTCTACTCTCTTTATGACAGATTCCTTTTCGTTAATCTTCTTCGCAAGATCGTATCGTGTTAATCCTTTGCTTTCCCTCACTCTCGCAATTATCCTACCGTAATCTGGTACCAACTCTAAATCTGTCTCACCTAATTCAGAAACTTTAATAGTTTTTTTAATTGGTGTGTAAGTAGGAGAAACATTAACTTTAGTACCAAACTTTGAACATCTCTCACAAACTTCTATTACAGCCCCCTCTATTCTGGCAGAAACCAATCTGGTAAATTCTTTACCACAACAAGAACATTCAGGCGTAATATCATCTCTTGGCTCATTTGATTTTTTATTTGACTATTATCTACTCAATCTTTATAAACCTTAATTTATAAATCTTTTGCATGAGTGGTTTACGGATCGCTTAAGTTATTTACTTTCTCACTCCTAATTCTAAAAATCAACTAGTGATTATATGATAAAAGAAGTTAAAGGTAATTACAATCCAAAGGAGCTCGAGCAAAGAATTATAGAATGGTGGGAATCGAATAAAATTCCAAATAAATTAACAAAATTGGATCCCAAGAAAAAGAAATTCTATCTTCTAGACGGGCCACCATATGTTAACAACATTCCTCATGTAGGTCATATTAAAACAACTACATGCAAAGATATATGGTCTAAGTTCAAACTTATGCAAGGTTTCAGCTCATGGTTTCAACCAGGATTCGATACACATGGTTTACCAATAGAAAATATGGTAGAAAAAACACTAGGAATAACATCAAAGAAAGATATCGAAAAAATGGGTATTGATAAATTTATTGAGGCATGTAAAAAGTTTGCTACTGGCAATGAAAAAATCTGGTTAGAGCTTTATAAAAAGTTGGGTGCATGGAGAGGATATGTAGAACCTTACATTACTTACCAGAATTATTACATTGAATCAGGTTGGTGGACTGTTAAAAAACTTGCAGAAAAGGGGATGTTAGTCGAAGGAGAGAAGTCAACTTTCTGGTGCTCACATTGTCAAACAGCTTTGGCAGGTTATGAAGTTTCCGATAGTTACGCAGATGTAAAGGATCCTTACATATATGTGAAATTTCCAGTAAAAGGTAGAAAGAATGAGTATATAATTGCATTCACAACTACACCATGGACCTTGATAAGTAATGTTGCTCTGGCCGTGCATCCTGAAGAATATTATGTAAGAGTGAAAGTTGGAAATGAAGTCTATATATTAGCTGAAAAAAGAGTGGAGCCTGTACTAAAAGATTTACTTAAAATCAAGTACGAAATCCTAGAAAAGTTTTTAGGAAAGGAGCTAGATGGTTTACAATATTTACCAATTTTAAAAGTACCTACTCAGGAAAAATTAACCAAAACCAATGCTCACAGAGTGATACTATCAATTCCTGTATTAAAATCTAAATCATACAAACATGGTTTATTAGAAAACATTAAAGAACTTAAAAAAGGGGAATTCTTCGATTTTGTTACAGTAGAGGAAGGTAGTGGAGTAGTACACACAGCTCCTGGCCACGGTCCCGAGGATCACTATATCGGAGAACATTACAAACTACCTATGGTTTCACCTATTGATGATGAAGGTAAATTTACAGAGGAGGCTGGTGAATTTAAAGGAATATTTGTTAAAGATGCTGATAAGCTTATAATAGAACGACTTCAGAAAAATAATTTACTTTTGCATTTCGGCTGGATAACACACTCCTACCCTTTATGCTGGAGATGTAAAACACCTCTGATTTACAGATTAAGTAAACAATGGTTCTTTACCATAGACTTGATTAAAGAACAGATGATAAAAGAAAACAAGAAAGTTAACTGGTTACCAAGTTTTGGTAAAGAGAGATTTCATAACTGGTTAGACGAGGCTGTTGATTGGTGCGTATCAAGACAAAGATATTGGGGAATTCCTTTACCAATATGGATCTGCAATAATTGTAGCAAAAAAGAAATAATTGGAAGTGTGGAAGAGTTGAAAACAAAATCGGCAACAAAATTACCGAAAGAAATAGATTTGCACAAACATGTTGTTGATAAAATAGAGTTAATATGTGATAACTGTCACTCAAGAATGACCAGAGTACCAGATGTATTAGATGTCTGGTTTGATTCGGGTATATCCACATGGGCATCTCTCGGATATCCTTATCGAAATAAAGAGATTTTTGAAAAATTATGGCCGGCTGATATGGTTTGTGAATCACAAGATCAGATAAGAGGATGGTTTTATAGTTTGATGTTTTGTGGCGTGGCAACTTTCGGTTCCGCTCCTTATAATGGAGTTTCTTTAATGGGTTGGGTTGTAGATGAAAAAGGAGAAAAGATGAGCAAGTCTTTGGGTAATGTTATCTGGGCTGAGGATGCGTTAGAGAAATTAGGTGCGGACATACTTAGACTTTATTATTGTTGGGAAGTTGCGCCTTGGGAGGTTCAAAACTTTAGCTTCAAAACAGCAGAAGAAATTAGAAAAGCTTTGAACATTTTATGGAATTCTTATTCATTTTTTACAACATATGTTACTCAAGATTTCAAACCGACTTTTAGAAATTTAAAAATAGAAGACAAATGGATACAATCGAAGCTACATTCCTTGATTAAGGATGTAACAAACTATTTAGAAAATTTTGAATTTCATAATGCTGGAAGAAAAATTATAGATTTTGTAGTTAATGATCTAAGCAGAACATATATTAAGTTAATTCGCGACAGAGTTTGGGTAAGTGAAACGGGCGAAAACAAACTTGCTGCATTATCCATGTTATACCAATGCTTGTTAACTGTATCAAAATTACTTGCTCCAATAACACCATTTTTATCAGAAGAAATTTATCAAAATTTAGAAGGTAAAGAAAAATCTGTTTTCATGACACAATGGCCTAATGTAAATGAAAAATTGATTGATAAAGAACTCGAACAACAGATGGAAATAGCAAAAGAAATAATTGAAGCAAGCTTAGCCGCGAGACAATTGGCTGGAATTAAATTAAGGTGGCCTGTATCAGAAATTCTTGTTCAAACTGACAATGAAAATGTTATAAAAGTTTTAGACAAATTAGACAGTATTTTACTATTTATGTGTAATGCTAAATCAATAGGCGTTGATAAAAATCCCTCAGGTAAAGAATTTTCCGAAGTTCAATTCAAGTACGGAAAAGTTTATGTTAATAGAACTCTTGATAAAGAATTATTAGAAGAAGCTTTAATCAAAGAACTAATACGAGAAGTTCAGAATCTAAGAAAGCAAAATAAGTTCAATGTAAAAGAAAAGATTATACTATCTATAAAAACAGAAAAGGAGATAGAAAAGACAGTAGAAAAATACACAGATACTATAAAGAAAGAAGTAGGTGCAACGAAAATTGTGTTTGGTGAACAAGGCAATTATAAAGGAAAATTAAATTTTGAAGATAGGATAATCGAACTAAGCTTTGATAGAGTTTGATGTAATGAGATTTCTTATTTTTCAGCATGTACCACATGAGCATCTAGGAAGAATATCAACTTATTGTGAAAAAGAAAATATTGATTTAGAAATAGTCGAACTTTGGAAATCACATAAAATCCCTAATGTAACAGATTTTGATGGACTAATAATTATGGGCGGACCAATGTCAGTATACGATGAAGAAAGTTCTTATCCTACTAAGCTACATGAATTAAGTACAATAAGATTAGCTATCAGAAACAAAATTCCTATTCTAGGTTTCTGCTTAGGTAGTCAATTACTTGCTAATGCTTTAGGCGCGAGTGTATATCCAAATGTGATTAACGGCCAGAGGGTAAAAGAAATAGGATTCTTTCAAGTTGAATTAACAGAAGAAGGTCGAAAAGATCCATTATTCTCTGGTTTATCGTCACCATTAATAGTTCTCCAATGGCATGGAGATGCATTTGATATACCAAACAAAGCTATAAAACTTGCTACTGCTCCATTATGTCCAAATCAAGCTTTTAGATATGATACAGCTTACGGTTTGTTATTTCACTTGGAATTTACACAAGAAATGGTAAAAAACCAATTAGAAATTGACAGAGTGTGGATACATAAAGACAATGAATTAGACGAAGATGAGATATTGAAGCAAGCATTAGAAAATGATACTTTAATGGAAAAACAATGTCAAAGACTGTTCTATAATTTTCTTAAATTAATTAATTCAAGGATTCGAGAAGATGAAATTATCTAAGAAATATTTAATTCTTCTCAGTTTAATTTCTTCTTTAGTTGGCTTAGCTTTAATCTACATAGCAACAATAAACTTAGAACCTAAACAGATAGCTATTAGTGAGATAAGCGCCGACATGGAAGGTAGGAAAATTAGTACTACAGGTTATTTGGTAAATAAAAAGGAACATAAAGATGGACATTTGTTTCTAACTGTTTCTGATGATAAAGCGGAAATACAAGTTGTATTGTTTTCAGATTTAATGAAAAGTTTAAGTCAAATTGGGATTACACCTGATAATTTTAAGTTAAATGTCAAAATTGCAGTAAAAGGAATTCTAGAGAATTATAAAGGTAGATTGGAAATCATTCCTAAAAGCTTGAATGATATAAAAATTCTCGGTGATTGACGCTTAATTCTAAGATAAATTATGAATCAAATACACGAAGAATTATCTTTTTTGAATAACTTCATGAATTTTGGAAACATTTGAATTTAACATAGTTCTTTTAGCTAACCAACACTTATTGTGGTCTAATGTTCTACTTTTCTTGCACTCAGCTGGTAAAGTTCTTAAATTAAAATAAAGAATTTTAATTCCAATACAAACAATAGAACAAGAACAATGGCATAGCTTCCGCTAAAAGTATTGATAAATTGTATAAAGATACGAAACCTGTATTCTGAAAAGAGATGAGGAGATTAAGAGAAGTTATTTTAAGACTAGAAAGTAAAGGTAAAATAAAACTTGAAGAGGTTCAGGGACTAAACCTAATATTTATAGAATTAACAATCAATAATTAATGCTCATCGAAATTTTATTTTTCTCCCTTATAGGTATTGTTGTGGGTATTCTTCTTGGGTTGCTTCCTGGCTTCCATTTAAATAATTTAGTTCCTCTAGTATTTTTACTATTACCTATTGTCACTTCACCTCATTATTTAGCTGTATTAATAGTTTCAATAGCAATAGCACAAGTTTTCACAAGTTTTATTCCGTCGGTATATCTAGGAGCCCCCGACGGTGATAGCAATGCACTATCAATTTTACCAGGTCATAGACTTCTATTAGAAGGAAGAGGTTATGAAGCTATTCAACTGACAGTTGTCGGAGGATTTGGTGCATTGATATTAAGTATACTTTTTGTTTTATTTTTTGGAAATTATTTTGTTTCACTCTACAACATTATCCGACCTTACATTGCATATCCACTTATTGCTGTAGTGCTTTTCATGATATTTTCAGAAAAACAGATTAAGAAAATCCTCTCAGCAAGTTTAGTTGTAATCCTCTCAGGAATTTTGGGTATACTCGTTCTTAATTCCTCAATAGTTTCGCAACAGAATGTACTATTTCCTACATTTGCAGGATTATTTTCTATAAGCATACTAATAACTTCAATAACAGAAAAAACAAAAATACCAAAACAGAAAATCGATAAAGAATTGAAAATATCTAAGTTCAACATTATAAAATCTATGGTTCTTGGTGTAATTGCAGGAGTTCTTGTGGGATTGTTGCCGGCAGTTGGTGTATCTCAAGCAGCTACATTCATGCAATATCTCGGCGGTTTAAACGAAGCCAGAACATTTCTTGTGACTCTTTCAGGCATAAACACAGCCAATGAAGTAATTTCTTTGAACTCACTTTACCTAATATCAAATCCTCGTTCTGGTGCTTCTGTAGCCATAGAAAGAATCTTATCTGAGATAAGCTTTGACGAAGTTCTGCTTTTTCTAGGCGTGATATTTCTCACTTCAGGAATTGTAGTGCCTATTACACTATTTCTTGGTAGAACAATACCAAAATTTCTGGATAAAATAAATTATACAATTCTCTCGATTCTTGTAATAATTTTCTTGGAGATTTTGATAGTTCTAATGACTGGGATATACGGTTTGTTAATCGGATTAACAGCTACTGGGATAGGTTTGTTATGTACTTATACAGGAGTTAGGAGAAGCAACTGTATGGGGATCTTGTTATTACCGAGTATTTTCTTTTTTACAGGGTTAAATCCATTAATTTTAACTTTATTAAACATTTAAAAGATGGATATGAAAGATATAGATTCAAAAAAACTGAAAGAACTTTATTTAGAATTTTTCAAACAAAAAAATCATGTAGTCATTCCTAATGCTTCACTCATTCCAAAGGAAGATCCAACAGTTCTATTTACAACCGCTGGTATGCACCCAATTGTGAGATATTTGTTAGGTGAACCTCATCCTCTTGGAAAGAGATTGACAAATGTGCAGAAATGTCTCCGAACAGACGATATTGATTCAGTTGGTGATGACTCACATCTGACTTTTTTTGAAATGTTGGGAAATTGGTCACTTGGAGACTATTGGAAAGAGGAAGCAATTAAATGGAGTTGGGAATTTCTAACAGATGAAAAATGGCTCGGTATAGATAAGAACAAAATTTATATATCAGTTTTTGCTGGAGACGAAGATGCACCAAGAGATGAAGAAAGCGCAAGTATTTGGCGAAGTTTAGGAGTCCCAAGTGAAAGAATTTTCTATTTATCCAAAAAGGATAACTGGTGGGGTCCTGCCGGGGCTACCGGTCCGTGTGGCCCGGATACCGAGATGTTTTATGACACCGGAAAAGAACCACATGGCGAAGATTGTAGACCAGGAGATTCATGTGGAAAATATGTTGAGATATGGAATGATGTGTTTATGCAATATAACAAAACTGCAGATGGTAAATATGAATTACTGAAACAGAAGAATGTTGATACAGGAATGGGTGTTGAAAGAACAGTCGCCATATTACAGAATAAAAAAAGTGTTTATGAAATTGAAACATTCAAACCAATAGTTGAAAAAATAAAAGAACTTGCGAAAATAAAATCACCAGATGAAAACCAAGAGAGATCTATAAGAATCATCACCGATCACATTAGAGCATCCACATTTGTTTTATCTGAAGAAATAGTTCCAAGTAATGTTGATAGGGGATATGTGCTACGCAGATTGATAAGACGTTCTATAAGGCATGGAAAACTGATAGGGATAGAAAAAGAATTCCTCGGTGATTTAGCCGAAATAGTTATCAACATATACAAAGACAGTTATCCGGAGCTAGAAAAAAAGAAAGAATTTATCCTAACTGAGTTGAAAAAAGAGGAAATAAAATTCAGAAATACCCTTGAAAAAGGCTTGAAGAAATTCGAGGAACTTGCAAGACAAGTAAAAATAATTGACGGTAAGAGTGCATTCCTGTTGTTTCAGAGTTTTGGTTTTCCAATAGAAATGACAAAAGAACTTGCGAAAGAACTGAATATCGCTGTTGATGAAAAGGGGTTTGAGGAAGAATTTAAAAAACATCAACAAATTTCTCGAATCGGTGCTGAGAAGAAGTTTAAAGGTGGACTAAGTGATGCTTCTGAACAAACAACAAAATTGCATACAGCAACGCATCTTTTGAATGAAGCAATACGCAGAGTTTTTAATAGGAAAGACATAGTGCAAAAAGGTTCGAATATCACGCCAGAAAGGTTACGATTTGATTTTAATTTTGAGAGAAAATTAACTGAAGACGAAATAAAAGCTATAGAAAATCTTGTTAATGAACAGATTAAAAAAGGATTACCAGTAAGAAGAGAAATTATGACACTAGAGGAGGCTAAAAGATTGGGTGCACAAGGTGTTTTTGAACACAAGTATGAAGAAAAGGTTTCTGTTTATATCATAGGCGATTTTTCGATTGAAATATGTGGTGGACCACACGTGAAAAATACAAAAGAAGTTGGTAGATTTAGAATAATAAAAGAAGAGGGTGTTGCAGCAGGCATAAGAAGAATAAAAGCAATTGTTGAGTAATAAGATGGTTTGGATAGATTAACTACGGTAGAAAATTAAAAACTCAGATGACAAGTCGTGCTCTAATCTTTTCATGATTTCGGGTGGTAATCTAGCGACATCTGCAACGCCATCCCAATCAACAAAACTACTTCTCACCCTCACTCCACTATCACCTGTTACTCTGTTCGGTATAAAAAGATCGGGTCCTATTCTGTGTGTAACGATTATACCTCTTTCACCTTCTTTGACTTGTTCATTTATATTATCCTCTTTTCTGATTTCTATCACAACATAAGGAACAAAAGGAAAATAAGTTAAATCATCTCCATCACGTTCTTCTGTAATTTGCATCGAAGCCCCATTCATATAATCTCCGTACCACCCTCCAAATTTTCTATTCTTATAAATGTTATGTTTAAACATTCTTAACATATCCCGGGTCATACCAACACCACCAAACAATATAGCCTGTAAATACAGCGATTGTGACTCGTTAAGTCTCTCGCCGGTCATTAGAAGTAATGGAGCTATATCTTCATATACACCTACTTGATTATTTTGAAAATGTTCGATAAGTCTATCAACAATAGGTGAAAAAAACTTTATCATATCTTCTCTATTTTTACTAGACGCTATTTGTTTTGCAGTTCTAGCATCAACTTCTACACCATGGAACTTTCCACCAAACCTCGAAGCCAATTCATTCAAAAACATTTTTAATACATCATTATCAGTGACGGTACCTAACCAGTATTGGTTTTTTGGGAATCCCCTTATGGATAAAGCCCACGCTGAAAAATTTGCCATTTGTTTAACAATATCCTCACCCCAATAAACAGTTTTAGGGTTCCCTGTAGTTCCTGAAGAGGTACTTCTCACCAGTACACCTCTGTAGTTGCGTGGAATTAGTTCACATGGGTCCAAATTACGTAAAAAGTCATCAGTAACATATGGTAGTCTTCTTAAATCTCTTAACGAAGTTATACTATTGGGGTTTAAGCCAGTCTTTTCTGTGTATCTTGACCAAAATGGTGTTTGCTCAAAATGAGCTTTAACTATTCTTCCTACATGCTCGTCTAAATCAATACTTTCATTAAAATACGGTACTAACATCTTTACTATTTTTAAAATTTAAATATAAAAATAAATATATGAGCCCGGCAGAAAATATGTCAGAATACTTAAAGCCTTCTACTTATTGTAAGTCCGATGATCCTGAAATAAAGCAACTTGCTTTAAAGATAACCAGAAATAAAAAAAACGATAAAGAAAAGGCAAAAGCTCTTTTTGAATGGGTAAGAGATAAAATAGAATACAGAATAACAAAAATCGTTGGTGCAAAAAAAATTTTAAAAAGAAATCCAAAATATGGTTCATCTTTCGATAAAACAAATTTGTTAATAGCCTTATGTAGGTCAATAGGTATACCAGCTCGTTACGTTTTACTAAATTGTGATATAAAAGTTAAAAAGCCAAATGTACCAACAAGAGCTTTACATTATGTAGCAGAAATATTTGTTAATAATCGATGGGTTATTGCTGATCCCACATTTTCCAAATCAATTTCTTCCGTTGTGGACATCAGCGAATGGGGGAAACCTACTTGGAGCAGAGTTTATAAAATTGAAAAAACCGCTAGTCTTTCAAAATTTAAAATAATGTTAATGAACTTTATTATGCCTTTTATTCCATCAGTAAAGAAAATATATAAAGCAATTGAAGAATCGCGGGTGAGCCGATGAAAAAATATTGGAATCCTGAAATAGAAACTGATAGAGAGACGTTGAATAGAATAATTAAAAGAAGATTATCGTATACTGTTAGATACGCTTATAATTTTTCACCTTTTTATAGAGAATTGTTCGATAAACTCGGGGTAAAACCTGAAGACATCAGAGAACCCAAAGACTTATTAGAAAAGTTACCTATCATAACTCGTGAAGATATAATTAATGCTCAACCACCCCTTTCAAATTCTTTCAAATTTTTTTCTGCACCACCCGGGTACGGGTTTACACGACCTTATACATCGGGCACCTCCGGCTCCCCTAAGATAACAAGACGAACTTTTGATGATTGGGACTCTTCTAGAGAACGTTGCGCACGTGGTTATACTATGGTTGGAATTCTCCCAACTGATGTTGTTTTAGATATGTTACCATTTGGTATAAATGTTTCTGGACTCGCATCTTTATTTGGATTCTACCGAACTGTAGGAGCTGAGGTAATTACACTAGGTGTTTCATTGTACCCCAAAAAAACTGATATATTTTCAATACATAGACCTACTGTTATCTTTGGTATGGCATCCTATGTTGATAGACTTGCGAGAGAATTAAAGTTAGGTGGTTTAGATACAGAGAAATTAGGTATTAGAACAATTCTAGTTGTAGGAGAACCCTCTACTAAAGAAAAAAGAGATAGAATTTCTGAAGCTTTTGGTGGAGCTAAGGTTTATGATTGGTATGCGAGTGATGAAGGTGATGTAATGGCCGTGCAATGTAAACCTAATATCGGCAGCGGTAATGAGAACGATTTGGGAATGCATGTAAACGAAGACAGAATTTTAATGTTTGTAATAAATAAGAAAACTCGATCAGAAGAGGCAAAAGGTAACGTTGGGATAGACGTTATAACAACGCTACTCGATGAAGGAGAATATAGTGGTATGGTCTTATTAAACTACTCACACGGTGATCAATTTGCTATTATATCAACTGATACGTGTGAATATTGTGGAAGATGTTTGAAAAGAATTTCTCATCCTACACGAGAAAGAGATGAAATACTGATTGGACCAGCAAAGTTACCCTTATCAGATGTTGAAGCTGCTATTAATTCATCTGAAAGCAGAAAATATTTAACAGGGGAATACGAAATTGTCTACCATTTCGATGAAATAGATAGGTTATATAAAGTAACAATTAGAGTAGATACTCTAGGAAGCGTAGAACATAATTTTAAACAAAGAATAGCTAATCAAATAAGGGATAAAATTTTCGCGGCAAATTATCCAATTTCAGTAGTTACACAACAATCTCAGATAGGTGAACTAAATATAGAAGTAGTTGATGAGGGTTCGTTAGAAGTTTATAAATCTCCAGGTAAACCGAGGAGAATTATTAAGGTATAAGATTAAAAATAATCAATTAGAATGCTAAGCAGAAACTTTTTAATTGAATTATTAGAAACAGGACAACTAAGAGTAGACGAAAATGGTCATTTAATCTTGTTTAATGAATTTGGAATTTTAACGCCCTCTGGAGTAGTTGTTAAACTTAGAGAATTGTTAGAAAGACAATTTGGGGAAAAAGTAGCAGACAAAATTCTTATGAAATTAGGAGAATATCAAGTAGAAGCTGCAGCAAAACGTTATATTAAAATACTGGGTATACATAGATTAGATAAAAATAAGATAATTCAATTCACAGAAAAAATTCTTAATGTTCTAGGATGGGGTAAAATTTTAGTTCAACCATTTCATGATAGTATAGTTACAGTTATTATGAAGGAAAGTGCATTAGGAATAAGATATAGAAAAATGTATAAAAAGAATAGTAAACGACCGATTGATTTTTGGGTTGCAGGCATGTTAAAAAAACACTTTTCAGTTATTTTTGAAACAGAGGTTAAAGTGAAAGAAACCAAATGTATGGCTATGGGGCATCCTTATTGTGAATTTTTGATAAAGAAGGTTAAACCTTAATTCCATATGCGGCTTTACCTAACTTCATACCTTGGTTAGTTATTTCAATAGGAAATATATCGGTTGAATGATTTGTTCTTCTCATTTTTCTTATAATCAAACTTCTTGGTGTACCACCTGCGGCATATTCAAGATAATGCAAGATTATAACACCATCAGCTAAAAATTCTTCAAAACCAAATCTACTCAATGCTTTTGTTTCTGTTTCCGGTACTTCAGTTATTAACAAACTAGTTACATCAAGACTCTTCAAACTTTTCATAAATCCAAAGACTTCAGCTCTGATTTTAGTTAAATCCATTTCACCTACTTTCCATCCCATCGTGGCTATTGACAAGCTATCAAGAACAAATCTTTTTGCATCTACTTTCTTCACATAGTTAATAGTTGCAGTTGTTAACTCTTTAATTCCAGTGGGTTCTAAAGGAACAAGTAAAAATTTACCAGCTTTCATGTATTTCTGGAATTCAGTATCCCACCCAAATCTGCTAACATCTTGTAAAATCTCATCCTCTTTCTGTTCTAGTGTAACATATACACCATTCTCCCCTTTCCTTAATCCGTGCAAAAGATATTGCATACAAAACAATGTTTTTCCAGTACCAGTCTGTCCTGCAACTAGATTAACAGAATTCTTAACAAAACCACCTTCAATTAATTTATCCAACCCAGGAATCCCACTTTCTACTCTTTCAACCGCCATAATTATTATTAAGACTTTTAACTATTTACGCTTCTTTTTTAATTTGGTTTCAATCTCAACCAATTCTTTAAATAAATCAGAATAGGCAGATTTCAGATCATCTTCACCAATTTCCTTTGCATAAAACTTTTTCTTGAACTCTTTAATCATCGATCTAATTTCTCGACGTCTTTTTGTAAGGATAGCAGTTTCCAGAGCTTTTGTGTAGAATAAATGTAAAATACTAGCTAAAATTAAAAGTGCTCCTAGAGAAAGTAAACCTAAAACAAAATGGGGCTCAACTTCTGCAACCAAAATTCGAATCAAGTAGGATATACCAATAAAATCTAATCCCAAAGCCATTAGAAAGATGCTAAGTGAAATCCGCTTAAAAGCTTCTTGTGCGAAATAAAAAATCACATAAGGTGCTGTTATAAACACAAAAAAGTTGATGAAGTTTACTAAATTCGATATTATAAGCTGAATTTCAGGATTGACCATAATTATTATTTGTTTTTATTAAGTTAGTACACATGTTGCTGGTGGGGATACCATTAATTTGCATAATGATTTGAAAATTTCTGTTTCGTTAGCACCAACAAACTTGTCCTCGCCATAAATGCTCAGAATAGTTATTTTTGATTTGTCTAGAGTTTCGTCAACTATTTCTTCAAGGTAAATGGAGAATAGAGTTGTTTTACCTACGGTAGCTATTGTTTGTTTGTATTCATTAGCAAAAAATTCTAGTGCGGCTTTTTGATTAACACAATTGTCACATCCCATATTGTATTCAAAAGTGATTAAAGTTGCACCAGATTGTATTAATACATCTGCTAAATTAGGATCAAGCCGATAATCAATTATGTTCGATTCAGGTAACTTAACTGTTTGTTTAGGATAGAAAGATTGTATGATAGCATATGCAAATGTTGAGAATAACATAACAGCTATTAGAAACAATCCTATCCACGATGACTTGAATTTGAATTTCATAAAAATTAATTTTTAATTTTCTAATTTAAGAACATGGTACTTGAAAAAATTATTACAATAAGAGAAGCTATTAGACATCCCTTGTGGATGTTTGTTATCGGTGCTATAGTTTCCGTTATTAGCCTCTTCATTTCCTTCTTAATCTTCTCAGAATCTGTAGGGTTATTCACAAGTGTTTTGGTGACTTTCATCATGACACCTTTCATGGTTAATCTTCTCACATACGAAGCATTCATGACAGAAGTTGAAATCAAAAGAAGAATAAAATCAAATTTTTTCCAAAGACATGCAGATATGCTTCTGATTTATACAGCATTCTTTTCAGGCATGGTAGTTGCTTTATCCTTAACTTTTATATTTTTGCCTGATCCGACTGTGGAAAAACTTTTTGCTGACCAAATAACAGAAATTAAGCTTATCAGAGGCAGTTTCTTGATTTCTAGCACATTTCTAAAGATAGCCACTAACAATATTGGTGTTCTTGTGTTGGCTACTTTGTTCGCTTTTATCTTCGGTTCTGGAGCGATATTTATCTTGTCTTGGAATGCTTCTGTACTTTCTACTGCAATTGGTTTGACAGCTAAATCGATTGGCGGTTTATCAGGAATACCTGTCGCACTTATTACATATCTCCCGCATGGTGTGTTTGAAATAATGGCCTACTTTCTAGCCGGTATAGCAGGAGGAATATTATCAGCTGTGACTATGAGAAGAAAAACCGAATTGTTTGGTGTAATGGTTTTGGATAGTGTAAAAGTGCTTGCATTAGCTATATTATTGTTATTGGTTGGGGCATGGATAGAGACTTTAATGATTTCGGCATAACTGTAGAAGTTTTTGATTAAACACAAGTTACAGAAGCTGTGATGCTCCTTCCAGTTGGTGGGGTGATTCTATAAATACAGTCCCTTGTCCCACTTCCTAAGCATGTATCATCAAAGTTAACAGTGGTACCGGGTTGTATGGTTATGGATTGTGTGCTTACTGTATTGGTACAAGGTGTCCCTGTATCTCCAGCAGGTGCAGTCTGCAAACATGTAAATGACGATATAGTCTCAGTACCTGCATTTCTTAAAACCAATCTAACAGATGTCCCAGAACAAGAACCCTCAACAACTTCTAAGCCTTGTGACGTACGTGTATAAACGCCAGAAATATTCAAGTAAGCCATTCCTCCAAGTGCGACGACAATCAACAAAATCAGAATAGTAGCTATAATAGTTGATATACCTTTCATCGATATCTTTAAATAATTTATACTTCTTCATTTATAAAGGTTTTTTTTGCTTTTTGACTATTTGTCAGTAATTATTTTAGTATAATTCTGAAATTATTCTAAATAAATTGCAGGTTTACCATATTTAGCTCTTGAGGCTTTACCTTCAGGATCGTATTTCTCTTTATCCGAAGCTTTGTATAGCTCTATTTTTTTAAAAGAAAATGTTTTCTGCAAATATTGTAAAGATTCCTTGAAGTAATTCAATTCCTTATCTGTCACAAAATATAAATAAGCATTTTTCTTTTCTCCTGCTAACTTCAAAACTTGATTTAGGTCTTCTTGAGTTTTTTTGAAAATATTTTCTAGTTCTAAAACATCTCTATTAATTTTCTTCTCATCAAATGTAGGCCAGGGGCCTAAGGAAATGAAATTTTTGTTGCCCAATCTCGACCACAACTCTTCAGCAATATGTGGCGTGAAGGGCGTAACCAACTTTAATGCTGTGGATATACCTTCTTTCAGAATAGTTCTATTACAATTTCTAATACCACCACATCTTTCAATGTAATGTTCCAATTCATTTAAAAGTTGAAATACACTATATTGGATTCCTGATCTGAACTTCATTAATTCGTAATTTTCTGTGGCTTCTTTGATACAATTTTGTAATATAGTTTCCATATATTTGTCTAAATTATTTGGCGAATTTCTTTTAGCTTTCCTCCAGTTTTTAACAAGTAGCTCTAAAAATTCAAGTCGAGAAGAAAATGCTTTTAAGGAATCTTCTCTCCAATCTGCATCGTCCATATTTTCATTTGCTGCAGCAATATTAATTCTTACTAAATCAGCACCATATTTCTGAATCAAATCTTTCAATGGTATAATATTACCACGAGATTTAGCCATTTTTTCGCCCCCAACTTTTACGAAGCCATTAACACCATAAGCTTTAGGCCAATACTTCTGATCATCCCAGATTGCGACATGATGAAAAAGTGCGTAAGTTAGATGGTTTTGGATTAAATCTTTACCAGAATTCCTTAAATCAAATGGATAGAAATATTCAAATTCCTCTCTCATTTCTTTTATTAGATCCTCATTTAATTTCGATTTTTTACTAATTTCTTTTGAATTACCTTTGCCCAAGAACACATAGTCAAAAATCTCATCAGTTAATTTTTCAGCAGGTATTTCATTTTCATTGATAACTCTTGCTATTGTATAATATGCCATATAAATTACAGAATCGCTTAAAGTTTCGACTATCCATTCTTTATCCCACGGTAACTTTGTACCCAATCCACTTTTTCTTGCACACGCTTTATCATCCAACCAATCAACAGTGTTGAGGAATTGTATCCTAGCTTCTTCAGGATAGAATTTCATTTGTTGGATGCACTGCTTTACCTTTTCTTTCCATCCTTTGTCAGAAAATTTCAAGAACCACTGATTTTCTAAAATTTTAACATGACATCTGTGTGTGCAGCGGCATATAACAGGATTACTAGCTTCCCACATCTTGTCTGCAATATTTTGATTAACGAAATCTTCTATCAATGCATTCTTAACTTCTGAAACTTTTTTACCAGCATACTTTCCACAAATTTCTCTAAGAATTCCTGTATGGTACTCTTTTTTGTAAACTATAGATGTTGCCTCCTCTAATTTCTCAGTTTCTTTCGTAGATTTTATTCCCATTTTTTCAGAAACCTCAACCGCAGGACATTCACCAAAACCTTCGACTTTTATTACAGAAATCGGCTGAATTTTCTCACCTAGTTCTTTCAAAGCCACATAGTCATAAGGCGCATGTGCAGGTACTGACATTACTATTCCTGTAGCTGTTGCCGGATCTACAAACTCACCTGGAAGTATAGGAACAGATTTATTAGTAACAAGATTTGTAACTGATTTGTTGATTAATTCTTTGCTAGAAATTCCGCCTAAAATCTCAACGTCTCTTAACTGATCTTTAAATTTTTCTATAGTTTCTTGAGTAACAATCCAGACTTCATTTTTAATTTTTACTTTTACATGGTTTGCTTTAGGATTAATCCAGAGATTTGTTACACCATAAATTGTTTCTGGTCTTAATGTCGCACATGGTAAGATTTCACCTGAATCGAGTTTGAACTTCAATAAAACAAATTCAATCGGGCTTTCTCCTTCACCTTTCAATCTGTCGTGATCGCCTGTAGGCGATTGATCATGTGGACACCAAATTACAGGATGGGTTCCTTGAGTGACATAGCCTTTCTTTCTTAATGTATTGTACTGCCATTCAATGAAACGATTATAAGTTGGTGTGATAGCAGTAACAAAAGTCCTTCTCCAATCGATAGAATAGCCGATAGATTTAAAATCTTCGATAAAACCTTTCATCCAAAATCTTGCAACTGTCTCAGCACCACCACTAACGAATTCTTTCAAATCTTTATCAGTAGCCCCATATAACTTAAACGTTTCGATCTGTGTCTTGTCACCTTGCTTTAATCTTTCTACAGTTCCCAGTATAGGTTCACCGGTTGCATGAAAACCTTGTGGAAATAAAACATTGAATCCCTGCATTCTTTTAAATCTTGCGTAAACATCACCGCGGGTAAAAGTAAAACCAGCACCTATATGTGGCCTGCCATTTAGGTAAGGATAAGGAATTGTGATAAAGAATTTTTTCTTTTTTGGATTTACATTAGCTTCGAAGATTTTTGCTTTAGCCCATTTGGTCTGCCATTTTCGTTCTATTTTTTTAAAATCCATAAAAAACACTTGATTAATTGATTAAAAATCATATGATTAAGCTTTTGTATCTAGCAATCTGAGTGTTTCCAAATGTTCTTTTACTTCTTCTGCATCAAATTGTAGCTCATTATAACCCTTCTGGTGGTGAAGATATTGTGAAAGATGATACAACCATAAGAAATACCTGTAACTATTTATAACACGTTTTACTTCATCAGATGTCAACTTTAACAAATTTATGTCATGCATCCATATCAATCTTTCGGCTGTATTTGTTGGCATTTCTAAAATTGCATGTCCATATCCTTTTTCGATTAAATTATAGAGTTCTTCTAAAATTTTAAGCTGGACATATCTCAAGGGACCGTACTTGAATGAACGAGCTTCCCCACCACCATTGTCGGTCTGATAAAGTGCAAGACCTCTGTTTAAATCGAAATGGGTAATAAATGAACCTTTAAATTTTTGGCAACCGGTTTCCATAATTCGTTGGCTTTCTTTTCTCTTGTCTCTTATCTTCCTCATTATTCTAGTATCTCTCATTTCTTCTATAACTTTCTTTTTAGCTTGTTGTAAATATTCCTCATCACCACCAACAACAAAGCCATCTAAAACTCTACTCGGGAAAACTCTATTTGGATCATTCATGTAAAATGACATACAAGATCCGAAATCCTTCACCTCTAAATCTGGAAGTGACTCAACATTAGGTAGATCGCCCACTATTACATATTCTACTGGTGAAGAAGGATACCCTTCTAATCTACCATTACTACCAGTAATTATTAAAGCCATATGAGGAAATTCGAGAGTTGATAATGCTCTACGAGTCATTCGATTAAATCTTTCGTTCGCATCTCTTACACGTCTAACATAAGTCCTGTAATCAGCGAAGGGAGAAAGTGGTGGAAAAGGCGTTCCGTAGAGCGTTGAATAATCATTTAACTTGTTTCTTAAATTTCTTAGAAAGGTATTATCGATTGTCATAATTCCTCAACCTCTTCCCATATCTACGAACGATATTTTCAGGATTTATCCCACTCAATAATGCTCTTGCGTCACGATTTGGTATTCTTGGGGGATAGCTATTTCGATTGTTAGCATTTCGATCATCAGCAACACGGAGATGGTAAGAATTATAACCATATCTTTGTACAAGTTCTACCCGACCTAATTCAGGAACACTAAAAATCCTAAGCACTTTGTAGGAACTACTCATTTGTCATCACCAGAATAACAAAATTAACTATTAACTCTTTCAACCAGGTCCTCTGCTTATTTGCAGAATCCTCCCCTATTGCCCCTTTGAAATAACTTTAAAGGCCCATAGAGGAAGTGTAAACAGATTTGTGATTAGGTAAATAATTCTAGAAAAGATATCTCTCATTATACTTTTGGCCGATTCAATTGAACTCATCAACAACCACTAGGGTTATTTCCATATTTCATTAAAACTTTAAAGTTTATAAATATTATAGATAGATTACTACGCCCCTATAGCTCAGTTTGGATAGAGCAACGCACATAAAGGTTGAACCTTCTATCTATCTGAAAAGAAGGATTGATAAAAGGATGAAAGGCGGAGGTCGTGGGTTCAAATCCCACTGGGGGCATATCTTTAAACAAAACAAAATAAATTATTTGATTAAATGACCAGAATTATTAGTATAGCATCTGGTAAAGGTGGTGTTGGTAAGACAACATTAGTTTCTAACTTGTCCCATGTTTTAACAGAATTAGGTAAAGATGTTACAGTTATTGATGCAAATTTAACTACACCTCATCTTGGTTTGCATCTAGGATTTCATATGGTTCCTAAATCTTTACATGATTTTTTGAGAGGTGATGCAAAATTAAAAGATATAATTTATTATCACCCATATGGTTTCAAAGTAATACCAGCGGGATTGTCTGTAAATGAGTTAATTGGAGTTGATGCAAACAAACTACAAAATCTTACATTAAATCTCCTAGGTAAAACAGATTTTATCTTGCTTGACTCAGCACCCTCTTTAGGCAAAGAAGCAACTTTGTCATTAAAAATCTCGGATGAGATACTTTTACTAACAAATCCAAATATACCTGCTGTACTTGATATCTTGAAAGTTGCTAAAATTGCAGAAAATTTAAACAAGGTCATTCTTGGCATAGTTGTTAATCGGGTTAATAGAAAAGAAAACGAATTATCTTTAAAAGAAATAGAAGATCTTGTTAAATATCCTGTAATTAGTGAAATACCAGAAGACATCAACGTGCAGAAATCATTAACTGCTAGAAGGGCATTGGTTGATTATAATCCTGAATCTCCTGCTGCAATAGAAATGAGGAAGTTGGGATATTTTCTTGTTGGTAAAGAATTCAATTACAAGCAGAGTTTTTTAAAAAGATTATTTAGTTGGTTTAAATAGCATCTAAACTAATTTCGAAAGCAGCGCAAGGCATTTCTAAATTCCATTGCTCAAGAACAACCGGAGAAATTTCACCCAATATTCCTATTGACTTGTTATTCACGACTATACTTGCTTGTCTACCTTCGATGAATGTTTCACTAGAATTTTCTTTAAACGAGTATATGACACCCATTTGCTTCAATAAAGATTCAACCACCCCCTTAACTTCAGCATAACTACTTTTTGAATGTGAAATTACACATGCAACTTTTCTTATAGTTTTTGACATGGTTTCTTCATCATTATCAGGAACAACAACATCACCAACTTCGAAAATATTCTGTGGATATTCAACATGCTTATTAGCAGAGAGAACTTCCATTAAGCTTGGTAATAGCCAATTTCTCAAACATATGTACTCTGATGAAACTGGATTCTCTAATTCAATCACAGCTTCACTCTTAATGTTCATCTTATCGAATAAATTCTTATGATTGGTTAATATAGGTCTAATAATTTCTTGAAAACCGAATCCGACTAGCAGTTGTCTTACTTTGTTTGACAGTTTTTCTATGGGATGAACCTTTCCTATAGTAGCTACGCTTGGTAAATGAGGAATAAAATTATTGAATCCGTATCCAATTGCAACATCTTCAATCAAATCAACCTTATGCAAAATGTCAGTTCTATAAGCTGGAATAAAAACTTTTAACATACCTTTATTTTCAATTACATCATAACCCATTCTGTTAAGCGCATCTATTATATCACTTTTTTTCAGATCCAGACCAATTAATTTATTTGTTTCATCAATTCCCAAATCTATAAAGGTGGGATTAAGATTGGGTACAACTTCAGATTTTTCACCATAAAATATTTTTGTAGCCTCTATTATACAACCGCGTTCAGCAAAATTAGTTACAATTATATTCAGAGTTTGTAGGACAGCTTCTTTATCAGTTCCGGTTAATTCGACAAAAAGATTCTTAGTTTTTTCTGTTACACGAGTTCTTTCTGAATTTATTATCGGAGGAAAGCTGAAAATTCCTTTTGCATCGATCCACGCAGGTAGCTTTTTCAGTCCAGATAAAATATGACCATATTCCTTGCCTTTAGGAATTTTTTCTAGAACTTCGGCTAAAGTTATTTCTTCATTTGTATCTAATGGAACAATTTTTTCATCAGAACTTACTTCGGTGTATACGATATTTGGTATAATCTTGTCAAAATCGTGAATGCCAATTGCAACCTTCTCCCTCTTCCTACCTATAGTATCAGTCAAAACATCTTGTATGTTCATTAAACTTCTGATAAAACTATCTGTTATTGACACATTTCTAATAACTGAAGCAGCGAGATATGGCCTATAAGGGAGATAAGAAGCTTTAATATGCAATTGAGGACTGTTAACAGTAAACTTTTTCAAACCTTTCTGTAATCCTAAATATTGTTTGATAGCTCGTGATAAGCCTTCTATACCAAATAAATCTGGTCTATCTGGTGTTAACTCTACAGTTATCTCGGTCTCAGTTTTACTTTCAACATTTGTTTTCATCAAATGGATAATTTCTTCTAACTGTTCATCGGAAAGCCTTTTTCCAATCAAGTTTAACAAATCTTTTTTATCATAAGTAATTGTTGGCATTATCTCACCATTTCCTTGTTTCTTAACCAACTCAAATTATCAGAATAAAGATAGCGTATATCACTAATGCCAAGCTTTATCATTGCTAATCTCCCAATTCCTAATCCCCATGCCAATACAGGAACTTCTATACCCAATGGATAAGTAACTTCTGGTCGGAATATGCCAGCTCCACCAAACTCTGTCCACCCAAGATCTTTAATAAACGCGATACCTTCAACAGATGGTTCTGTGAATGGGAAATAACTGGGCTTAAACCTGACCCTTTCAGCACCAAAAGTTTCTGCAATTTCTTTCAAATATCCCAGTAAATTTTTAAAATTAAGTTCCTCACCAACAACAATTCCTTCACATTGATCAAATTCGATAAAATGCTTAGAATCAATCACATCAGGTCTGAAATTTCTGTCAATGACAAACATCTTATAAGGCAAATCATCTCTTTTTAATTTCGATAAAGTTCTAGCTGAAACAGCTGTAGTTTGGCTTCTGAGAATTAATCTTTTAGCTAGTTCAAAATTCCAATTGCCCCACCCCCTGCTCCCAGTAATCCAACCTTTATTATGTGTTTCTTCTACACGTTTCCACAAATTCTCATCGATGACTTTTCCTTGTTTAGGTTCTTTAACTATGAAAATATCATGAATACCTCTTGCTGGATGATCAGAAGGCATGAACAAAGCATCCGCATTCCAAAAATTCAATTCAACTAGTGGTCCTTTAGCTTCCACAAATCCTAAACCGATTAATTTCTCTCTCACTTCTTCTATTATTTGTCTGTAAGGGTGCAGTTTACCAGGATATACCTTAGGCACGGGAATGTTAACATCATACTTTTTGAATTTCACTTGTTTCCATAATCCACTTTTTAGCAGTTGTGGTGTTAGGGTTGTAACTTCTTTACCAATTAATTTATCAGCTTCACTCACAACTATTTTTCTTATCAGTTTTCTTTGTAGAAGAATATTAACTAAATTTTGCTCAACTTCCTCTCCCCTTTCGATTTTTTCTAAAGCTTCTTGTTCGGGAATTTTTCCAGGATACTTTATTAACACAAGGTCTTTTCCATAAGATTCGATCCATTTGTTTTTTAAAGCCCACTGCAATCCAATATAGAAATTTCCTATACTTTTCTTAGCTTCATCGAATGATAGAGACTTCATGGGTTGTTTATTAAGAATCTCTACTAATTGTTTCTCTGGAAGACCTTTCTTAAGATATTCTTTACCTTCTTGAGTTAATTCATATTTTTGAACCATATTGCATATGTTGTTTTATTCGATTTAATATTTTTTTAAATTCGTTTTCTTCTATGTTAGATAATAAATTGCTTAGACTCTGTATATAACTCGGTAATTCTTTTGAAGATACAGCTGGATTGAAATAAGTTCTTTCTGAAACTTCAGACAGTTTTTTCCTCCCATCCCACCAATCGGCATATTTTTCGGGATCAATGGGTAGAAGTTCTAGGATCTTTATCTTGTCAGGAAAACCTTTAGGTGAATATAAAATACATCCTTCCCCCATTTCCCTATCGTTCAATTCAATAGCATAAGCATATACCTCACCGTTAAAGAAAGGTTGTCTCAATCGATAAATAGCTCTTCTAGTTAAAGGATCGGAACTAGCATATTCAATGATTGCATGTTTTAACCAATCAGGTGGTAATTCTCCGTCATGTGAGAGATATGTAATCTCATCAATTCTGTTCTCTATTAACTTTGAACCGTCTTTCACCAGTCATTCAGACTCACCTCTTTCAAGCGAATTAACAGAACTAGATAAGCCACAATTTTCAGTTTAGAAATTGGCTGTACATCACAATCTTATTATTTATTTTGTTGGACAAGTTTATAAATCTAATCTTTTAATAGAAAATTTTCAATTTGGTTTTTGGCTCTCTCTCTTTCTCTCTGATGATGAGTTAAGAACCTTTTTACCTTTTCAGATAAATAGTGTTTGACTTCGCCAGATGTTAATTTACCATTTCTAAAATCACTAAATATCTGTTTTATTTTTCTGTCGTCTTCCTCAAACATGAAATATAAATAATTGCACGCAACGTCTATTTCTGGATTTCCGCCAAATTTCTTGTGTTCTTCTAAAGTTTTTGCACCCCCAGAGAATGCACCCATTATTTTCTTTTCGGCAACTTCAGGTTCGTCGGTAAGATAAATACATGTCTCTGGTTTACTTCCAGACATCTTTCCACCCAATAAACCTGGCATAAACTTATGATAAGTAGATGCCGGTTTAACAAAATTCAATTTGGCTGCTATGTCTCTTACTAAGCGCATGTACGGATCTTGATCAATCCCGATGTTAGTTACGGTTGGTTTGCGGCCGCCGTATTCATCTAACTGTGGAAACAAAATGTGTGCAGATTGCATTACAGCATAAAATATTTGTCCAGGATTTGTTTCGTTTGTAAATCCAAAAATAGCTTTTATTGCAGAAAATGTGGTTTTAGTTGAGATTTTTATAGCCAATTCATATAATTTTGCAAGTTTTGTAGAAATGAATATTTTAGTTTTTTTTGGATCAAATCCTAATGCAATTATATCGGGGATCACAAAATCGTATGCATTTTTAGTAGCCTTTTCTATCGTTTCGGCTTTCTTAAAAACATATGTTTCATCATTTGAAATTGGTATGAAAACATCTGCACCGTTTTTCTGGAAAAATAACGCCTCCCTCAAAACCATCAAATTACCCAAGTGCAATGGACCAGAAGGATTGAATCCTGTAAGTACAGCAAATGGTTTCTTGTTTTTAATAGCGTCAACTATCAAGCCAAAATCACGATGGCCGAAAACAATTCCTCTACGATAGAGGGTATCTAAATTCTTTAGTTGTTTCAAATAAGGATCAATTCTTTCTATGCCAAACTCTTGCATCGTTTGCTCATAATTTATTTCACCTTCAACTGAGTCAACTGTAATTTTAGCCATATAATCAGCCTGTTAAAGAGTAATTTAGAAATAGAAGCAAATAAAGTCTACAATCTAAGACATAAACCATTGGAACATATCATCATCTTTATTTAATAAATGTAACAATTTAAACTTTAATATCCTTGTGATAGATTATGACAAACTTCACTATCGTGGTTTCAGATCCTGAAACTAGAAAATCTTATCAGATTGTAATAGACCAAGATAAAGCTATTTCTCTTGTTGGCAAAAAAATCGGTGATGAAATACAAGGTGAGTTATTTGGATTATCTGGATATACTCTTAAAATTACTGGCGGGAGTGATAAAGATGGATTTCCTATGCATCCCGCCGTTCAAGGACAGGGAAGAAAAAGGGCCCTTCTAACAGGACCACCAGGATTTCATCCAAAGTTGAAAGGAGAGAGGAAAAGAAAAACGGTTCGTGGAAATACAATTTCTCAAGATATAGCTCAAATAAATATGAAAATTATTACAAAAGGACAGAAACCACTAGAAGAAGTATTTCCACCAAAAGAAAAGAAATCTGAAGGAGGTGGAGAAAGTAAATCAAGTTGATTACAGACTGATACCAGAAGTTAACATTGGTATGGTTGGTCATGTCTCTCATGGAAAAACAACTTTAGTAAAAGCACTAACAGGTAAGCTAACTCTTACCCATTCTGAAGAATTGAAAAGAGGAATAACAATAAGATTAGGATATGCAGATTCAACAATTTACAAATGTCCTAATTGTGGAAAATATTCTACTAATAAAAAATGCATTTATTGCCTTTCTGATACAGAACCTGTTCGTACAGTGAGTTTTATTGACGCTCCTGGTCATGAAACACTAATGGCTACTGTATTAACAGGAGCAAGCCTGATGGATGGTGCTATTCTTCTGATAGCCGCAAATGAAAAATGTCCACAGCCACAAACTCGTGAACATCTGAAAGCACTAGAAGTTGTCGGTATTAAGAATGTTATTATAGTTCAAAGTAAAATTGATCTAGTAACAAAAGAACAAGCTATGGAAAATTACAACCAGATAAAAGAATTTGTCAAAGGAAGTATTATTGAAAACTCGCCAATCATTCCTGTCTCAGCGCAGTATAACATTAATATTGATGTTTTATTAGATGCAATTCAAAGTTTGATACCTACACCCAAAAGAAATCTTGATTCAGATCCTTTAATGTATGTTGCACGTAGTTTTGATATTAACAGACCCGGCACAATACCGAAGAAATTAGTAGGGGGAATAATAGGCGGTTCGGTCGTCCAAGGTAAGTTTAAAGTTGGCGATGAAATAGAGATTAAACCAGGCGTTTTAAAGAGAGATGTTTACGAACCATTAAAAACAAGAATCGTGGGTTTGGAAAAAGCAAAGATTGATTTAGAAGAAGCTAGTGCTGGTGGACTTTTAGGAATGATGACTGAATTGGATCCGGCGTTAACAAAATCTGATGGTCTTGTGGGTAATGTTGTTGGTCTTCCTGGGAAATTACCGGAAGTAATGGACTCGTTAAATCTGGAATTACACTTGCTAGAGCGAGTGGTTGGTGCCAAAGAATTAGCTGCAGTAGAACCAATTAAACTAAACGAGACACTTCTGATAAACGTCGGTACTAGCCGATCTATTGGTAATGTAACCTCAATTAAGAAAGGAACAGTTCAGTTGAATCTAAAGATTCCTGTTTGCGCTAATAGAAATGAAAGAGTTGTTATTTCAAGACAGATTCAAGGAAGATGGCGACTAGTTGGATATGGTGTCATCGAGTAAAAATTTATCCTGGGCAATTTACAGTTGCTTGGACGCTCCTGCCCGCCGGTGGAACAATTCTATAAACGCAGGTTCTAGGAGTACCTGAAGATGTACAAGAGTTATCAATTAAGGTAGCTGTTGTGCCAGGCTCTATCGTTGGTTTATCGCCACTTAAACTAGGCATACCACCATCCGTTCTTGTAACTGAAATACTTCCACAGCTTCGAGTATTCCCTGTCCCTGTACAACCACCATTAACATAAGTTAAAGCATTTGTGCCTAAATTTCTTAAAGTAATTCTTGCTTGTGTCCCGCCTGCACAAAACTGGTCAACCGCTTCTATACCTTGTAACTGTTGTGTGAAAGCACCAGAAATATAAAGGTAAGCCGTTCCTGCTAGAGCAATTGTAATCATCAGCATGAGAATAGTAGCTATGACAGTCGATATACCCCTCATCCAACATCAACTTTTATAAATATTTCGTTTTCCCCCTTTAAATACCCTTATGTACATGTAACAGTTGCTTGGACGCTCCTGCCCGCCGGTGGAACAATTCTATAAACGCAGGTTCTATCACCTGAACCTTCGCAAAACTCTACCATTGTAGCAGAACTACCAGGATTTATAGTTGTTGGATTCCACTCTACATTCACCGGTCCAGGCGGTGAAGATTGTACAATTGTTATTGTATTAGTAGATACAGCTTCAGTTCCCAGATTTCTCACTATTATAGTAGCATTATCATGGGTAGAATTATGTTGTACACAATAAGCATCTACCAACCCAAGTCCTTGCGTCTGTTGTATGAAAGCACCAGAAATCAAAAGATATGCAGTACCAGATATAGCAAGTGTTATCATTAGCATGAGAATAGTAGCAATAACTTCGGATATACCTTTCATTTTATCTAAACCATACTTGTTTTCTGCATATAAAAATATTTAATATCTGTTAGACAAATTTTAAATATGCAGGTTAATATTTCTGTAGATCCTTCTTTGGTGCTTATACTCTCGAATTTGGCGCTTGCAACAGCTCTTCTATATCTTCTTTTGGTTCACCATAATCAAACAGTTAAAAGAGGTCATAAAAGATAAATATTTTGTATGAGGGTATTGCTTGATACAAACTTCCTTATAGATGTAATAAAATTTAGAGTTAATCTTGATGAGATAACAGACCTAATAGGAGCTAATGAGTTAGTTATACCCAGTTCTGTAGAAAAAGAACTAAAAAAGATCTCAGGGGAAACATCGCAAGTAGGTGGATATGCAAAAGCAGCTTTAAATCTGATGAAAGAATACAATATAAAAATTTTGAAATCAACCGGAAGAACTGACGATATTATGCTACAATTATCAAATGAAAAGACACTAGTCGCAACTAATGATAGAGAACTGAGGAAAAGGTTAAAAGCTTTGGGCAGGAAAACTATTTATTTAAAATCAAAAAAACATTTAGCTATTGAATAGTGAGAATATGAATTTGTGGAAAGATACATCGATTGGAGCTAATCCTCCCGAAGAGGTTAATCTAATAATTGAGATACCAAAAGGATTCAGAAACAAGATCGAGTTTGATAAAGAGACGGGTATATTCAAATTAGATAGGGTATTGCACAAACCATTCAGATTCAAATGGAACTACGGTTTCATACCCCAGACACTTTATGAAGATGGTGATGCTGCAGATGGATTAGTAATTATGGAAGAATCTTTACCTCCAGGTACAGTTGTTTCTGTAAGACCAATAGGACTAATGAAATTTGTGGATACAGGAGAATCCGATGACAAGTTGATAACTGTCGCGGTGAAGGATCCAGATTACAAAAAGGTTTTGGATATAAAAGATTTAAATAAAAAAACTTTGAACGAAATAAAATACTTTTTCAATAATTACAAGAAAGCTGAGGGGAAAAAGACAGAAGTGAAAGGTCTCGAAAGTTCTGTGGTTGCAAAGGATTTTATAATGAAATCTATCGAATTATACAAAAAGAAATTTGGTTAAATATGTATCGGATACTAACAGTCGAAGACACTATTAGAGTACCGCCGGAAAAATTTAGTATGAAATCTCGTGAAGCGGTAAAACAAGCCCTGGCTGACAAATACGAATGCATGTTAGATCCTAAGCTTGGTGTCGTGTTGATGATTACAAGTGTTGACAAAATTAGTGAAGGAAAAATATTTCCAGAAGATCCAGGTGTTCATTATCCTGTAGTGTTCAAAGCTTTGGTATACAAACCAGAATTGCATGAGCTTGTTTTTGGCGAGGTCGTTGACAATACAGAGTTTGGTTCTTTTGTTCGCATAGGACCATTAGACGGTTTAGTGCATATATCTCAGCTAATGGATGATTATGTGAGCTTTGATAGCAAGAATTCTTTGTTCTTAGGAAGAGAGACAAGGAAAACTTTGAAAGAAGGGGATTTAGTTCGTGGCAGGATAATATCAATCTCGTGGGAAGAAGGAAATAAGATAGGATTGACGATGCGTCAACCTTTGCTTGGAGCAATGCAATGGATCGAAGCCGAAAAGAAGAAACAAAAGAAAGGAGAGAAATAATGGTAAAAAGATTGCAAGTATGCAGAAACTGTAGAAGATTCACAAATGAAAAAGCATGCGAAGTTTGTAAATCTACCAATCTGTCGACAAGTTGGAAAGGATTAGTTGTAATTACAGATGTCAACAGTGAAATGGCTAAAGCATTGAACATAAAAGAACCAGGGAGATATGCTATATACGTTGGTTAATATGGAAATTGCTATTATTGAGGAAAAGGATAATCCATTCTTCAAAAGAAAAGATTTTAAAATTAGGATAAGACATCCAGGAAGTCCAACACCTTCTAAGGCTGATGTCACTAAAGAATTAGCAACTAGATATAAAGTTGATGAATCACAGGTGGTTATTAATTATATTTTCTCTCAGTGTGGGTTGGGAGAGTCTTTTGTGAGCTGTAAGATTTTACAAGAGAAACCAAAAGAGGTAAAAGGTGAGAAAGTTGAAACACAAACCAGTACAACAACATAGGTATTTTGTTATTAAAGAAGGAAAAGTTGAAAGAGTTAGAAGATACTGTCCCAGATGTGGGACTAGCTTCCTCGCACAGCATATGGATAGATTTGTTTGTGGCAAATGTAGTTATGCTGAATTTTTGAATGTTAAAAAATAAATGTCTTATCATATGTTATTTAGAATAGAAAAGTATTTATGTCTCACGTGAGACATATCATTTGGTAGTTTCAATGAGTTTTGTAATAGTTTTCGATATTCCAAGCATGTTGAGAACAGAAAGAAGGCAAATACATAGAGAATTAACTAAATACGGTTGTCAGATGATACAAGATTCTTTCTGGAGGTCAGATAATTTGAAATTTTTAATATCAATAGGTACGAGAATAAGAAAGATAGGCGGTTCGGCAACTATCCTAGAAGAGAAGTTTTTATTTTAATTTTTATTCTGCGAGTTCAACTTTATTGAATTTGTCATCTCTAATAATCTTTAATCTAATTTTAGGATTTTTATCAGACCAGATTTTTTCATTCAACTTTTGATCAATTTTTATCTTCTCACCAAATTTCTCTCTAAGCAATCTAGTAAAAGTAGCTTTTCTTTTCCATTTAGGAACAAGTTTCATCTGCTTCCTGAGATTTATTTTAACTATTCTCTCTTCTACCATTTTTAATAGCACCAAGCTTATAACTAGCTTCTGGAAAAATATTTAAATACATATCCACAAATTATATAAAGATATAAATGAAAGCCATTTCCCCAATGATAGCTGTCGTTCTTCTAATAGCATTCACCATCGGAGTTGGAGGATTAGTTTCTCTATTTGTCACTGGTTTAACAACAACATCAACAGGAATAACAGGCAACCAGAGTGAAGCTTTAACAAGATGTGCAGGAGCATGGTTAAATATTTATAGTGTGACATCAAATAAAGTTCTCGTCCATAATCCAAACTCCCAAACTATTACAGGTATAGATGTCATAGCAGGTTCGGGTGAAGTAGCTGCAGATGCTATAGCAAGTTTAGCTCCAGGTGCCACAGCATCAGCTACATGGACTGTAGGTAGTAATACCTCAGTTACAGTAAGAGGAATGTGTCAAACATTAGTTACAGTTGAAGGAAAGTGCACAAATAAAGACGAGTGTTGGGACGTTTGAATGAAAGCTATCTAAGGAAAAGTTAAGAGTAGAAGATACTGCCTAACAACACAAGCTGGACTGAATTCCGACTTCACCTGGTGGAATAAATTGGCTAACTTTACCAAATATTACTGATAGCGAGCTTTGTCATGTGTAAGATCTATCACATGCTCTGATATCGTTGCCACGAAAGAGATAACCGAATGGGGTGTTAATATTACCACAAAACTGTCAGAAGCTTAAACCTTAATTCTGGTTCTTCTCCATCTTTTAACTGCAATCTGTATCCGTCTTCTCCTCGCCCTTTTCATCCCAAATTTTCTAATATCAGCCCATCTTGGTGATTGCTTAATTTTATGAATTTTCATGAGTTTTATTTTCTTATAGACATTTTTCTTCCCCATTACTTCACCAATTTTCTTAGTTCCTTAGATTTTTCAATGGCAACATCAACCATCTTTTCAATAAAATCAAATTCAATTCCCTTGTTCCCTTGCTTTTGCATGGCACAAATTTTATCATCCTCCCTAACAGCTATTGACAGCTTGGCATCAATTACCAACTCTTCTTCTTTCGTGGGATCTAAAAATAGTTTGTCACCAACTTTACAAACAGATATTGTAATTGGTTTGTGGACGACAGGAAGTTTACCATCATATTCACCTTTGACAATATTCCCTTCTACATCAAGCTTAGGCAGACGTGTGTTCATAAGTGCAACAACTGATGCTAACGCTGCAGCATCGAGTAGATTACCCTGGTTGTCAATAATATAAATATCGACAAATACACTCCAAACTTTTTCACCAGGTGTGATGGCAAGTTTCTCTAATTCAATCATTTTAGATTCTCTAATACCCCGATCAACAATTCTTGCAAGTTCAATTGCATCTTCACCTGGGGGGCCAGCCTCAAACTCAGGAGATGCTAATGGTGTAAATTCAGCACTTACTGATAATATGCCTTCATTAGGTGTGTCAGGAAAAGGTGCGCCAGTTCCTATCTTGACACCAACAATAACTTTTGTGTTACCGAACCTGACATAAGCTGAACCTTCGGCAGTCTCTATAACATTTTCTTTAATCTCGATATCTCTGAATTGTGTAAATTCTCTTCCGTCAACTCTTTTCCCATTTTGTATCAATTCTAATGCATATGTTTCTATCATTCTTCACCCTTGTATTTTTCTAACAGAGCCTCTCTTTGCATTTCATAAATTTTTTTACACATCTTTTTCGCCATATCCAGAAGTTTCATTAATTCTTCTTTTGTTAAGATACCATCCATTTGCAACAAAGTAACTAAATTCTTATTAGGCATCATTGCAAATGGGATATCAGCTTCGGAATTGTTGTCTTCTTCACCATTTAAATCAACTACAAGTGTTCCATCAACTTTTCCGATAGAACATGCAGCAACTAGATCTCTCATAGGTATACCCGCAGAAGCTAAAGCAAGAGATAGAGCATTAATACCAGTTACTCTTGTGCTTCCATCAGCTTGGATAATTTCAATAAATCCGTCTACAGTCGCTTTCGGATAATCTTCCAAGAATAAGGCTGGTTCTAATGCAAGACGGATAACTTTGGAAAGTTCAATACTTCTCCTATCAGGGCCGGGTGGTTTTCTATCAACAACAGAAAATGGTGCCATATTGTATCTCACACGTAGAATACCTGTTTGAGATTCTTGCAGATGTCTCGGAAATAATGGACGAGGTCCATGAACAGATGCTAGTGCAACTGTCCTACCAAATCTAACTTCGGCTGAGCCGTTAGCACTAAAAATATTGCCGACCTTCATCTTAATTTCTCTTGCTTGCTCCGGTAGTCTTTTGTCAGTTCTTATACCCCCGACAATTAGTTCTTTACTAGTTCTTTTCATATTTACTCACCCAACATTTTTTCTATTTTTTCTGTAAGCCCAATAGTATGAGATTCTTTTTCGACAGTTAGAATAGCTTCGATTGCTTTATCTTTACGTTCCCCTCTTATCCAGATCAAACCATTTTGTCCTGTAACAATTTCGCACTTGGTTTTATTTTTTATTAGTGTTATCATACTACCTTCTTTGCCGATTATTCTTGGTATCTTTGTCGGGGTGACTTTTATCAGAACACCATTTCTGAGTTTTCTTGATTCGAAATCTCTCATCGAAGCCTGCACAGTTTTGTCTTTTGTCACCCTTGATAGCTTGCAGAATATAACATCGCCTATATCGTAAAATCTTGTGAGATCCACTCTTTGCAAATCAACAAATTCTTCTACACCTTCTGACAAAGGCAAGAAAGCTGGATAAGGAGAATTGATATCTAAAAACCATCCTGAGAGTTCAACAGATTCTACGATACCGATAACTCTATCGCCGAATCTTGGAAGATAAGTTCCTGATAAAGGAATAACCGATAACTCATTCTCACTAACACGTGGGATACCTAAAAATTTTGAGAATACTTTATCGTTTTCTTCGTATACACCAGCCCCTAATTTTCTTCCCTTTCTCTCACCGAGCAAATCACCAGGCAAAACTATTTCTCTTATTTTCATACATCTTCCCTCTTGATTACTTTTGATTCGAAATTACCGTGAGTCAAATTTGATAACTTCTGTATAAACTCATCCATCATACCAGCAAGCATTTCTATGGTAACTTGTAGAGAGCCATCGTTCAACCATTGTTCATTAGTAATTTTTCCTGCAGATTTAATTGTTGAATAAGCTCTTCCGGCGAATTGTGGATGGACTTTAACCTGCAATGTAACTTTCTGGAATTTTATCGGCAATAAATGCCTAATGGCGTTAATAACTTTATCCACCTGAAATTCTGCATCAATAAAAGGATCGACATTAACTCCTGCTTGGTGCATTGCATTCAGAATTCTTTGTTCAGGATGTGGCGTGTTTGTCTGAGGATTTATTCCTCTTTTAGATATAATAGAAGCGATTCGGCTCTTTTTTTGTTCGACCATCTGACGCCTTTGTTCCGTCGTTATCTGCAGTTCTCCTTCTTTCAAAATTTTTGCAGCAATCTTGTTAATATCTGTGGTGCCAAAAGCTTTGTGTAAATCTTGTTCAGCAATAGCTTCGGCAGCACGGGCATCTTTATAAATCGTAGGATAAGCAAGTACATCGTCTAAAGGAATAGCTTTACCACCTTTGAAATCCATAGCTTTATTCGGATCTACAAGTATTTCAAATTTCTGTCCTGCAATTGTTAGTCTGCTAATGACGGCTTTTTCTAAACTTACTGTCAATAGAATCACGCAAAATTATAATCATTTTAAACTTTTAATATAATCTTCTCCAACCTTTTTAAACTTTGCATCTTTCTTGATAATAGCCAAATCAGTAACAATTTCTTTTTTCTCCTTCTCCGATTTTTCTGTCTTCTCGAGTATCTCTAAAGCAAGTTCAAATGCCTCCTTTTCACTCATGTTCTCTTTCCATTTTTGATTTAAAATTTTGTTTCCTAAAACAGCTCCACGTCCAATGGCCTGTGCTCTCCATTCAAACAAAGCTCCTGAAGGATCCGTCTCGAGCAAATGTACACCAGTTTTATCAACACCTCCTAAGAGCATGGACACACCATAAGGACGCAAACCACCATATTGGGTTATCAACTGCATTCTATTGCCTATTAGTCTGCCGATATTCCAGACATCCACAGGCTCTTCAAAAGTTATCCTATGTATTTGAGCTCTCACACGAGCCATTTGTACAAGTGCACGTGCATCTGCAATATAACCAGCAGCAACAGAAGCTATATGGTCATCAATCTGAAAAATCTTTTCTGTGGAATCTGAAACAACCAGCTTACCTCCAGGCTTGACTGTAGCAAGAATAATACCATCTTTAAAAGTTATGGCTAGAGCAGTGCTACCTCTTTTAACGGCTTCTTTTGCATATTCAACTTGGAATAAACGACCGTCAGGCGAAATTGCGCATCGGTAGAGATACTAACCGATTATACGGCTTTCACGTGGTTATAGAAAAACTATTAACCATATCGTGCGGTCGTATCCCATGTACTCTGGATAAGGTACCTCTGGAATTTGTTATCACCTCTTATATTCTTTGATATCGGGATTTATATTATTTATAGGTTTATTATTTTTTTAAAGTCGACTTTTGTAACTCAAGACCTTTAATAGTTCCCGAAATTTTTAATATTTTGAAAATTACTCTACTATCCCCTAAACGTGAAATCAATCCCAATCCAGCTATCACTCTGTAAACAGATTTATTATTACACCGTAAGACAGCAATCTGTTTATCTGCATTATAAAGATTCTTTAAAAGCCACAAATTCATTTGGGATACGCCTAATTCGCCATAGAAATCTGACAATATTTGCCAGATACTAGATTCTAAATCCGAATATGCTATAGGTTCTTCGGAAATTATTTTGAACGCTATGTAACGGTCTTTTTCTCGTAGGGTTGGCGATAATACTTTTAATTTCTCTTGTTTCTGCATTTTATTTTTAATTTGTTGACTATAATTTAAGTGTCTTCTAAATTGATAATCCCGATGACAGAAACCAATTTAAATCTTTATCGATAATAGCCTGAGTGACATGCTCCGGATGTATAGAAGAGTAAAATGTTGAATATAAATGTCGGAAAATGCATTTTATTATATTTATTTCATCACACTTGAAATCCAATCCAAATAATCTTTATTACCTTTATCGATTTTAAAAGAAATTATCTCAGGTATAGTGTAAGAATGCATTTTCTTAACTTCTTTCTCTACTTGCTTGTAAAGATTTGTTTTTGTTTTCATGATCATCAAAACTTCTGAATGGCTTTCTATCTTACCTCTCCACCAGTATTCGCTCTTAATTATAGGAAGAATATTAACACAGGCGACTATTTTTTTATTTAATAAATTTTTTGAGATTTTCTTCGCCGATTTAAAATTCGGACAAGTTGCAAATAAAATACTATAACCCATTTCAACCTCCTTATAGTCATTTCTGTTCTGGGATCAAATGTAATAAATCACCTAACTACAAAAACTATCACTTTTCGTGTTTCTTGTTATTTCTGAATTCCTTGATTTATTTTTCTCCATTTCAGTCTTTTTAACTAAGATCATTTTATCTTAACTCCAGGCATAATCCATTTTTCAGACTTTCTTTCTTTCGCTTGTTTTATTATGTTTTCAGGAATTTTTGAAATTGAATCTTTAGCTTCACGCAATTCTAATCCTAACTGATTAGCCATAGAAATCATTGTTAATGGGTCACGCAATTCAAAGTGAGATATTCCACCAGAGCATAAAATTATCGGAGCATGAAACTTTTTTGCTAACATTATGTTATTAGACATGTGTCTCATGATAGAAATTCTTGTTTTTCTGCTTGCCAATAAGAGTTCCCTGAAATTAACTTCTATGGCGACATTATTTTTCGCCGCTTCTTTAACTAGCACTTGATTTAGACCAGAATCATTCCTGTTGTTTTCAGGATGAGTTAAAATATCAACCTCTGGTGTTTCGCATGCTAGCTTGTTCATTTTTAATTCACCGCCTTGTACCAGAAGTATATCGAACATTCTCCTTCTTTCAACAAGTTTCCACAATTCATTCGGATTTCTTGCCTCGAAACCAAGATAAATATCGATTCCAATCTCAGCGCTGACTTTGGATATGTTTTCTTTTAATTTCTTTATCTGACTTTCATTTTGAAAATATTCGGCAAAGCAAATTCCAGTATATCCCAACTCTTTTGCGTTAGAAGCTAATTGTTCTAAACTACTAGTCCCACCGCTAAATGCACTATGTAAGTGTAGATCGAAATATTGCATAATAATACTTAAAATTAATAATAGAAAAACTTATTTTTACTGAATACCTATACAGTAAAATGCCCATTGCTACATTATTTACATTTGATACTACCCACAAACATTTGAAGGAAAAAACTAAATTTTACAGGCGACTTTATGGATATGCAGATTCTTCGTGTTATGGCAAATATTTTTATGAACGGCAAGGATTACTATCAAGTATACCACACATAAGGCCTACAGAGTCAGTAATAATTCTGAAAACCAAATACAGTTCTTTACTAAGAGATTTTCTAAAGAAAGAAAAAGTCAAATTCTCAGAACATAAAGTGATCTTAACGAGGGGTGAAATGGCTAAATTATAAGCCCCTACTTTTCTTACCAGAACTGGTTAATCCATGAAACACTCTTCTTCTGTTAGCAGGATTTCTTATCCAGTTAACCTTGGGGTCATTAATAATACTTGGATTATTCGGATCAACCATAATAACTTCATACCAATCATTTACACCATCAGAACCTACCCAATAGGAATTTAAAACCTCCAAATTAGAGAATTTTCTCTGCGCCTTTTCTTCTGCAATCCATTGTAAGCTTTTAGGTGTGAAGTGAACCAATCCTGCATGTCTTGGATTTCTCCCCTTTTCTGGTTTTCTCCTTCTCCTACCACCTTTCTTTACTCTCACACGTGCAATGACATATCCAAGTTTTGCTTTATAACCAACTTCTCTTGCTCTATCCAATCGTGTAGGTTTTTCAATTCTAACAACTACATTCTGTTTTCGCCACTTAGCAAATCTTTCTCTAAGTATTTCTCCCAGATTTTCTTTAGGTTTCTTCCACGCTTCTCTCAGAAATTGGTATACTCCCTTCGACATACAATCCATTTTATAGACAAGATTTATATCTTTTTTCTCCCATTAATATCTTAAGGTGAATGATTGTCAGATTCGCTAGTTAAGATAATTATCGGTGTGGTTTTGATTATAGTGAGCATATGGTGGATTTTATGGGGTTCGAGTTATATAGAACCTCTGAAGAATTGGTCTTTCGTTACAAACAGACCAGCTCTTGCAGATCTGATAACTTTGATTAACGGTGGATTGCCACCCTTAGTCGTACTTATAGGTCTTCTGGTAGTTTGGTTAGAATGGGACAATCTCAGAATACAGAAAGAGTTATCAAAACAAGAAAAGAAATAAGTACATACAGTATTTATGGGAGTCCAGATTTCCAGTATTATTCCTTCTAAGGAAATTGAATTAACCGATTTGTCAGGAAAGAAAATTGCTATAGATGCATTTAACACAATTTTTCAATTCCTTTCGATCATAAGAGACAGAATGACTGGAGAGCCTTTGAAAGATCATTCAGGGAATATAACTAGTCATCTGTCAGGTTTGTTTTATAGGACGGCGAATTTGATAGAAGCAGGTATAATGCCAATATTTGTTTTCGATGGTGCATATCCAGAATTCAAGAAAAAAACTATAGAAGAACGCGAACGAGTAAGAGAAGAAGCAAGGAAAAAATGGGAAGAAGCTGTTAGAAAAGGCGAGAAAGCTATTAAATATGCCCAAGCTGCTTCTCAAATGGATGAAAAAATTCTGGAAAGCTCTAAGAAAATTCTTGAATTAATGGGAATACCATGGATACAAGCTCCTAGTGAAGGAGAAGCTCAATGTTCTTACATGTGTAAGAAAAATGATGTATTTGCGACAGGTTCGCAAGATGCTGATAGCTTACTATTCGGTTCACCACGGCTTGTAAGAAATCTATCCATCAGTGGAAGAAAAAAGTTGCCTGGAAAAGAAGTTTATATTGAAGTTAAGCCACAGTTAATAGAATTGCAAAATGTTTTAAAGACATTAGACTTAACTAGAGAACAACTAATAATGATAGGGTTGCTGATAGGAACTGACTACAATGAAGGAATTGAAGGTATTGGACCTAAAACAGCATTAAAGTTAGTGAGAGAGCATAAAACTTTAGAAAAACTTTTAACAGCTATAGAATTTCCAGCTGAAATTGACATAGAAAGAGTTTATAATTTCTTTTTAAATCCACCAGTAACTGACGAATACACTATACAACCAAAAGAGCCAAATAAAGAAAAACTGATAAAATTTATGGTTGATGAACATGATTTTGCTATAGATAGGGTAGAGAAAGTTATTGATAAATTAAAAGAAAGCTACAATAGAACAAAGCAGGTTGATTTGAAAGGATGGTTTGGTAGATAGGGTTAAAAAAACATTTCCAAATAATTAATATGAATAAAGCGATTTGCTTAGAATAGATAGCTTTTACCGGTCACCGCGATACGGGTGCACAAATTCTAAAGGAACAGCTATTTGCTTAGAATAGATAGCCCGCCTGAGGGCAATAGACTTTCATGGTTTGTTTATGTTGATAATAATATAGAACCTAGAGGTTCCAGCACGTATGTTTAAGTCTCAACACATGGTATCATGTTGCAGCTGTGTATAACAAGGATAATGGATTTATGGGCTTTTACATTAATGGTGAACTAAACAATTTCCGAACAAGAATTGGAACTCCAACATTGACATATTTCAATGTATTTAATATAGGTGCAGAACTTCAGGGTAGATCGCCTTTTAGTGGTATCATCGATGAAGTCCGCATCTACAACAGAGCTTTAAGCGAAAGTGAAATTAAACAATTGCATTCAGGTTTAGTATCCCCCGGACAAACAGCAACAATCAAACCTTTAATCTCCTTATCCAAAGGCACCCACACTCTACGCCTGTGCACATCAAGCATGTGCAGTACTGCTATACTAACAGTATAAACTATCAGCTATTTTAGAACATAATTTAAGAATCCAACTTTTGTCATCCTATATACGACTGCGATTGCGGCTGAGTTATAATTTTTCTTTGTCTCTGATAGTATTCCTTATATTCTTTCCAAATCCTTTCAGCCCGTTCCTTATCAATAATTTTCGTTACTAATTGTTTAGGTGACACCATGCTTCCTAAAGATACAGGACGATAATCAACTAAAACTTTATCCCCTACTTGAATATCCCTTGCTATTTTCGGGTCAACCACAAGTGTAAGCACATTTTCATCCCACATCTTGACGGTAGCTAAAGTCTCATTATCAGCTGATTTCACATCTTTATCCTCTGGTCTGAAAACTTCTATAACTTCTCCAGGATGGTGAATCATATTAGATAAATTAACCAACGAGTTTAAAAATCTATATCTCAACTAGCATGTTTAATCAAATTTAACTTCTTTAATTCTTCAAGAATTTTCTCCACAATTTCATTAGGTGGTCTGTTCATGTGTACATTAACAAAAGGAATATTTGTTTTCTTGTAATATTCTATTACAGGTGAGGTTTGTTTTTCATAAATCTTCAGTCTTTCTTTTATAACTTCTGGAGTATCATCATTTCTTTGATAAAGTTTACTACCGCATTTATCACAAATCATGTCTTTTTTTGGAAGCAAGGGAGGCAATAGATATTCGACACCATCGATAGTTCTATTTATATCTGCGATATTATAATTTCCATCGCATTTGGGATTAGAACAAACTCTTCTTGCAGAAATTTTTTCAATTAGAATTTCTTCTGGAGCTATGATGTTAATTATCGCATCAATTTTTGTTGTTCCTTCCAAAAATTTAGCTTGATTTAAAGTTCGTGGATATCCATCAAGAATAAATCCCTTTTTAGCATCTGGTTGAGAAATTCTCTCTTCCAGTATCTTATTTGTTATATCATCTGGAACTAACTCACCTCTGCTTAGAATATCAGCAATCATTTTCCCAAAAGAGGTTTTATCATTCTTTACTATTTCTCTATAAATATCACCAGTAGAAATTTTTACAATTCCCAATTTAGGAGCTATTCTCTGAGAATATGTTCCCTTACCTGATCCAGGAGGACCAAAAATTATTAAATTCATTAAAATTCACTTCATTTAAATTTACTGTTAAAAGATATATTGGTTTTCTATTTAACAATTTTTGCAAAAAACACGAAAGCTATGTGTTTATACAAGGTGGTAAATGAGGGAAAAGTAACAGATGAACAAATAAAATTCATTGTTGAAAGATTGAAGGAAAAACAATAAAATAAAGACAAAATATTTTTTAAATACTTAAAATTTTTGATATTTAAGGCAGGGAAGTAGACAAATTTAATTCCAAAATAAAAAATTATTTTAGGGGGATGAAGCAAATATCCCTTAAAAGGTACTAATAGGATCTATATGCTGGTGTAGTTGAGTTTGGTTAAAAGATATTAACAAACGCCGCGCTCATATTATCATGAGCTTTGAATAAAGATGATATAAGAAATGCGGAGGTCGCGAGTTCGAATCTCGCCACCAGCATTCAACGAAAATGTCCTGGCTAGCGTAGCCTGGTTAGCGCAGAGGCCTGTGGAGCCTCAAGAGAGGAAACTCTCGGGTAAAGGCAGGGTTCAAATCCCTGGCCAGGACCTATGAATGATTAAATTTGTACTACGAAATTTCTTGGTGTGCTATATCACAAGCCAAATCCAAACAAGAGTTTTGATTGTACCAAATTATCTCCATATTTTAAGTTAACGATGAAAGTAGTGTCAACATTGATTAAACCTTTAAATACTCCCACACATATTATTTATTGTCTCACGAGCTATTGGCGTTAGACTTTGACTATGTCAACCGACAAGGAATGAAAAGTTCTATTCTAGTTCGTGGGTTAGCTGCATCCTGCAGTAGCGTTGCAGGTAAAGGTCAATTATGATGAAACCTTTAGAGGGTTAGACCCGCCAATTCTGACTGATCCCATCAGAGAGCATTGCTATCCGAGTTCTACTAAGCCATGCGAGCCGATCGGGTAAGACCCGAGGCGAACTGCTCCGTAATACACAGTCAACCTACCCTTAGCAGGTGGACAATCTCGGGAAACTGAGGCTAATCCACCATAGTTCTAGTTAACTGGAATGTGGCTAGAACGAAAGCTTTTGCGGCTAAGGATGGGACTGTGGCCGATCAGGCTGTTGATGGTGTAACGAACCATCAAACCTTTGACCGGTACGGGCCATGGAAGTGGAAGCCCGGAGATGGACTCTGAGACATGAGTCCAGGTACTACGGTACGCAGCAGGCGAGAAAACTTTTCAATGCCTTCACGGGCGAAAAGGGAACTCGGAGTGTTCCTGCTTTGCAGGAACTTTTGCCCTCTGAAAACAGGAGGGAGAATAAGGGCCGGGCAATACGGGTGCCAGCCGCCACGGTAATACCCGAGGCCCAAGTGATGCTCACTATTATTGGGTCTAAAGCGTCCGTAGCCGGCTTGAAAAGTTCCCTGTGAAATCTGACAGCAAACTGTCAGGCTTGCGGGGAATACTTTCAGGCTTGAGAGAGGGAGAGGGCAGATGTACTCTATGGGTAGGGGTTAAATCCGTTAATCCATAGGGGACGACCAGTGGCGAAGGCGTCTGCCTGGAACTCGTCTGACGGTGAGGGACGAAGGCTAGGGGAGCGATCGGGATTAGATATTATGAAGAACAGCTGTCAACAATCTGACACAGTCTCAAATTTTTTAGAGTTAATTTCAAAGATTCTTCATAACTAAACACCCCGGTAGTCCTAGCAGTAAACAATGCCCACTTGGTGTTGCAAGCTTCTTGGGAGCTTGCAGTGCCGGAGCGTAGGTGTTAAGTGGGCCACCTGGGGAGTATACCCGCAAGGGTGAAACTTAAGGGAATTGGCGGGGGAGCACACAAGCGGTGGAGGCTGCGGTTCAATTGGATTCAACGCCGGGAATCTTACCAGGGGCGACGGCAGTATGAGGGTCAGGCTGAAGGTCTTACCAGACAAGCCGAGAGCTGCTGCATAAAGAATTGTCGCCTCTCAAATGACAAAGTTAGTTCAATTTGAGAAGGATAAAAGGATAAATCGGATAAGCATACAACTAAAGAAGGACCAAAAAAAGATTCAGAAATTATGACAAATTCTGAAGATGAGAACAAAAACTTCTAACGAAGGAATAAATGTGTGGTAAACAATGGAAAAAGTGTTATTGATAAAATTTTAGAATTTTCGAAGAGAGGGGGCGACGTTCTTGCAGAAGGCCATCGTCAGCTCGTATCGTGAGACGTGCCGTTAAGTCGGTTAACGAGCGAGACCCACATCCTATGTTGCTACTCTTTTCTCCGGAAAAGAGGCACTCATAGGAGACTGCCCGCGATAAGTGGGAGGAAGGAGTGGGCGACGGTAGGTACTGGGTTGAGTTTAAATAATTCACTCAGCTATAACTGTATGGCGCGAACCTCCTGGGCTACACGCGGCCTACAATGCATGCTACAATGGGATGCAACTCCGAAAGGAGAAGCAAATCCCCTAAAAGCATGCTCAGTTCAGATTGAGGGCTGTAATTCGTCCTCATGAAGCTGGAATCGCTAGTAGGCGAACGTCATCAAATGGTTATTAGAAGTGGCTGGAGATGCATAATACATGTGAATTCGTTCGCCGAATACGTCCCTGCTCCTTGCACACACCGCCCGTCAAGCCAATCGAGTAATGCTCCATCGAGGCTTATTCGAGAGGGTAAGTCGAGTTGGAGCATTGCGAGAGGGGCTAAGTCGCCACTTTAAGAGTTGTGAGAGTTTTAAGATGATTGTATGGCTTGACTCTGATTTCATGATGAGTCCGGAGGTGAATTGATTAAACATCAACTCTTAGAGCGATAAACAAGGTAGCCGTACGGGAACGTGCGGCTGGATCACCTCCTTAAGATCCATGTGCAGAGCGAGTCTAACCCTCTAAGGCATCAAAAGATTGACTTTACCTGAAACGCAACTTACTACAAAAATCTAACGCTTTTAGCGGTATTAACTATACATTCGAGTTCCCTTATTTTGTTTTCCTTAAACTGACAAAGGAGATAGTAGCTAATTGTTGTAAACCGCTCACAATCACATCTCTTTTAACTTTCGAGTAATCCAACAAGACGAACTCTTAGTAATAATAAGCTTGTGAATACATCTGAAATAATTCCTCGTGCAAGATATACATTCTTTTTAAACAATCACAAGAAACAAAAGTAAAATACCCCCTACCTCAATCCTTTTAGTTGGCATAATTATTAAAAAGTAAACATGCATTATATTAATTCGAGACGGGCCGGTAGATCAGCGGTAGAAATAATGCCGATATCGCCTCGCTTGCAATTCATACAAGGTCCGAGGAGGTCGTGGGTTCAAATCCCACCCGGTCCATTCAGATACTGAATGTCTCTGTGGAAGAAGGTCATATTCAACTACTGGTCAAAGCCGGTTGCATGAGTTCCTTCTGAAGAGGAGCGAAAAGGTGAAAAAAAGAGTAAATGGTGGATTGGACCTACCTGAAGAGATGGTCAGGGATTTGGAAATGATAGAGAGGGTTGAACAGACCGACCGCTCCACTATTGTAAGGAAGCTCTTGTATAAGGCGATAGGCGAATGGAAGCAGGAATATTGGGCAAAGCAATATGGGGAAGGGAAAGCAAGCTTGGCAAGAGCCGCTAGAGAAGCAGGCGTATCCCTTTGGGAGATGATGGACTATCTAAGGCAGAAGAAGATACCAGTGCAGTATGATATGGAAGAATGGCAAAAGGACCTGGCAACAGTTTATAGTAGAAGAAGCAAATCTAGCAAGTGATGGAGAGGCTCCTGTTTCGATGTCAATTGGAGTGCGTCTCTTCATAAGCCTGACAACGGTAGTCTGCACCCCGTAGAGGGTTGAAGTCTCCAAGTAGAAGATTGTCCTCCGTCATTTTCCTCTCAGCCTGTAGAGCTCCTCTGTTAGGGTGCGATTGCCCAAGGCTTTATCCAGCACAGCCCTTACTTCCTCGGCCGAAGTCGCATATCGCCTATAGCGCCTGAAAAGCCTTTTTGCTAAAGTGAACATGGAGGTCGGCCAGAGTTTTTGCTATATCAGGTTTTTGGATTTGATACAAAAGCCTAGCCTCGGCTGGGTTATCGTATAACATAAATACAAAAGACAACAGCCATTTATTTTTTAATATGGATGAGCATAGGCAAGAATTAAGATATCACATCCCCCCTCGACAGAAGATGAGATTTTACAAGTAACAAGATATTTACCAAGAACGGGAGAGCTTGTTACAAGAGTTGAGATTCAGTAACACAATATGTTAGAAGAGAATTTTGAGTTACTTGTGATAACGCTTCCAACATTTGCTTCTGCATCACTGTTTGCTATCTGTCTATCTGTTATACGTATAACAAACAATTCGGGAGATTACACTTCTCTTAATAGTTACTTATGACAGAGTTAAAATCCCATGCAGTGTGAAAGCACCAATTACAAATGACAAAAATGAAATTCTTATTCTTAAAGCTAATCCTGAAGAAATGCGACTACAACAACCACTCGGATTTACTGGGTGTGAGCGAAAGACGAAGTGAAATTTCCAAACTCTTTTGTTGAAAATTTGTAGTATATATGACAATCATAAAAATTTAAATCAAACAAAAACTATATAAACTATTACCACTATACTATTACAAGATCGGCGATACTATGTCAGCCCAATAGCTGCATAGGAGTGTTTTCTTTACACGTGCTTCTCGTGTTATGTTTTTCCTAAGGGGGGCATCTGTATCATGCAACTCCTTAGCAAATAAGGGGTGAAGAGTGAAGGTTAATGATTATACTTAGTTTCTGATGCAAAGATGAAGAACGAACTGTCACAAGAAACCATAAGATGACACTATTCATAGGATCAAGATGGTCAATAAGGCCTATCAATGCTACGCCACTTGGTGGATAGCTAGGCTTCCTTAACTGACGAAGGACGTGCCAAGCTGCGATAATCTCAGGTTATCCGCAAGGAGGAGTTGACCCTGAGGTTTCTGAATGCGAATCGTAGCTCACTAAGAGCTATCCCGAAAGGGAGAGGAACGCGGTGAAATGAAACATCTTACTAGCCGCAGGAAAAGAAGTCAATCGAGATTCTGTTAGTAACGGCGAGTGAAAACAGAAAAGAGCAAACCGAACACCATGCGAAAGCATGGATGGATGTGGAGTTGGAGGACTCGGGCACTTCTTCACTTTCCGATTCGAAGTCTGCTGGAACGCAGCACCATAGAGTGTGACAGTCACGTAGAAGAAGGAAAGAAAGAAGATTCCGAGTATCCTAAGTACAGCTCCTTGGATATGGAGCTGGAATCTACCAGGCATTAACTGGTAACTCTAAATATTAAGGAAGTCCGATAGTAAACTAGTATCGCGAGAAAAAGCTGAAAAGCACTGCGAAAGCAGGGTGAAAAGAGCTTGAAACCAAGTGGTTACAGTTAGATATGGTCCGAAAGGTTCTATCCTGAAGGAACCTGGTGCAAACCAGTAGTACGAAGGATAGATTACAGGATCATATCCTCCGTTTCGAAAAACGGGGCAGGGAGTGTGTCTTAGTGGCGAGGTTAACTGCTTAAGCAGGCAACCGAAGCGAAAGCGACAAGTCCGTAGCTTCGAAAGAAGTGTGGGACGGGGTGTGAAAGCGCCTGAAGTCACTAGGATACAACCTGATGCCAGATGATCTAATCCTGGGCAAGACGAAGCCTGTCGAAAGGCAGGTGGAAGTCTGCTACCGATGGTGAGATCCATTCCCTCGGGTGACCCGGGATTAGGGGTGAAAAGCCTATCGAATCTGGCGGTAGCTGGTTCCCCTCGAAATGCATCTTGGTGCAGCCTGGTCTGAGGTATGTAGGAGGGTAGAGTTACTGATTGCGGGGCCAAGGGTCGAAAGATCCAGCCTTGCCGTCAAACTCCGAATCTCCTGCAACCGTAGAAGACTGGAGTCAGGACACTGGGGTAAGCTCGGTGTCCGAGAGGAGAACAATCCAGACTCAGGTTAAGGTCCCTAAATCCAAGCTAAAAGAAGAAGGGAGTGTGAACTCCTAGACAGCGGGACTGTAGGCTTAGAAGTAGCCATCAGCTAAGAAGTGTGTAACAACTTACCCGCCGAGAGTTCATGCCCTGAAAAGCGATAAGTAGCAATAACATTCAGCGAGCTATATTCTGGTTTTCATTTCACTAAAACCAGATATGCTCCCTTCTGTAATCGGAAGTAAACACCAGAAAAATCTGCTAAACTTAATCTGCTTATCGCTCAGGAAAATGGAAGGGACTAAGCTTGGTACCGATACCTGAGCTCTCGAAAGAGAGGGTAGAGGGGTGTTTTCCATGGTTAGAAGCTTCTGCGTGAGCAGGAGTGGACCGTGGAAAAATAAAGATCCTGCCAAGAGTAGCAACATAGCTGGGTGAGAATCCCAGCCACCTGAAGTCTAAGGGTTTGTCGGCCATGTTCGTCAGCCGGCAGTTAGTCGGACCTGAGTGTACCGCTAATCTAGGTGCACGAAAGGTAAATCGGTTAATATTCCGATACTGTGGAGGTACGTGCGGCGACGCAAGCCAGACTCGAGACGCTTCAGGATAGACAGACGCAAGTTAACTGCTGAAATCTCTGGAGTCTTGTAATGAGGAGAAGGAGATGAATGCAGGAATAGCTCTGCGTATGCAGAGTTCTGTCGATTCCCGGAGCCCGTGAAAATCGAGTCTGGAAGGATCCTTCACACCCGTACCGAGAACCGTCACAGGTAGACTCGCTGAGAAGGCGAAGGTGTGTTGGGAGAACCCTGTCCAAGGAACATAGGACCCAGTAGACCAAAAATCAAAGTTCGGCGAGCTATATTCTGGTTTTCATTTCACTAAAACCAGATATGCCCGCTTGATTAAAATTTGAAATATATTAGATATTTAATTTTTGAACTCTGTGTCTATTGGTCCTATCCGAATCGGCAAATTGGCTCCGTAACTTCGGGAGAAGGAGTGCCTGTGGTTTTCTCGAAAGAGGGAACTGCAGGTTGCAATAACAAGGGAGAGGCGACTGTTTAACAAAAACGCCGGAGACTGCAAGCCTGAAAAGGTTAGTACAGTCTCTGATGCCTACCCAGTGCCGGTGTGTGAAAGCCTCTTTCAAGAGGAAGAAGCCCCGGTAAACGGTGGCGGTAACTCTGACCGTCGTAACTTGGGATGGCAAAGTCGCTATCTTAAGCGATACAAGTAGCGTAATCCCTTGCCAGTTAATTACTGGCCCGTCTGAAATCAGAAAGCACGAGTTCAGCTGACTATACTCCATTCCACTCAAACCAGATTCAATTATGTAATTGGATTTACTTTCGTGAAAAAGAGAAAAAGTTAGTGCTTTCTGATAGATACAGGGCTTAACGACTTCTCCACTGTCTTGGGCAGGGACCCAGTGAAATTACCATTCAGGTGAATAGGCCTGAGAGAGGATGCCGTTATAGACATTCTCCAGGTCACCTCCTGTGGGAAACGTAGACCCCGCAGAGCTTTACGGCAGTCTGAGGTTGCAATACGGTTTTGATTGCATAGTGTAGGTAGGACTCGTTACTAGGCTTTGCTTGCGGGCAAAGCTGAGAGGAAAGTGTAACACTACCCTTTCGAAACTGTACTGCTAACTTAAAAAGGACAGCTTCAGATGGGCCGTTCGGCTGGGGCGGTACACCCTTGATAAAGGATCAAGGGTCTCCTAAGGTTTCCTCATCCGGGTCATAGTGTGAATTGCTCTATACACGCGATAATGAATGTGACCTTTGATTTTGATTGTAGATGATAGTCGAGGTAGCTGATGAGTCGCACGACTCAGTTCACATTACCCGAGAGAAATCCGGAGTAGAGTATAAACGCAAAAGGAAGCCTGATTGGATTTCGCCCAGCAAGAAATCCAACCGCGAAAGCGTGGGTTAGCGATACATCGGTTTCCATTAATGGGTGCCGGTGGTATGAGAAAAGCTACCTCGGGGATAATGGGCTCGTGAGAAGAGTAGTCTACCAACATAGTGAAACGAACTTTTCGAGAATTTTTGAAAAATAGAATAAATCTAATGAATGGGACAGAGAATAAAATTGTGGTTTACATCCGGTAATTAAAGGACTAGTAAGCTTTTGAGAATTTACAACAGTTTAAAAACAAAAGACGATGTTATTATCAAAATCATTTCTTCCCTGTAATTAGGCTACTCTTCCGAGATGCCAGTGAAAGCTCACTGCTTTGCTGGGTCTATGGTTCCAGATAAGCGAGTAAATTGACCTGGCGCGTTGGTGCGTCGTTGTCGGCTCCCCCTCACCTGGCCGTGCAGTAGCGGCCAAGGGTATAGGTGTCCACTAGTTAAAAGGGGACGTTAAAGGAATTCAGTTAATTCTGGTTCCTGCGGATGCTGGGTAGGGGAGCAGAGATCTTAACCAGTACTAGTAATTAGTATGGTGATTAGAATGAACAAACTAAACATGTTAGCTGGATAATAGGAAGCGATGGCCAGATAAAAGTCAACCCGTAATAAGAATAATAAGCGCAGATTTAGAATTTCTAGAGACTTCAGTAATTCCTTTAATAAAAGAGATTACAGGTAAAGAAGTAAAACCCCAGACCTGGAGATGGTAATGTAACTACGGATTGTGATAGACCAAGGTTGACAATATGGTCTATCAAGAGGACTACAAGCATTAAAAGAGCTTGAAATTGATTCTAAAATATGGTTCTGTAGGATTCAATAAAAAGATTTCATAAGTTAGATTCACAGTTATTAAATTAGATTTCTGCTCCTCCCAGATTCAGAACGTTGTGAGACAGTTCGGTCGCTATCTACAGGAGGTGTCGGCTGTCTGACTGGAAGGAAGGTTAAGTACGAAAGGAACATCCTTCCGTGGCCTCTGGTGTACCGGTTGTTAGTAGCATAGCCGGGCAGCTAAGCCATACGTGGATAAGTCCTGAAGGCATCTAAGGACGAAACCACCCGGAAAAATAGACAGCCAATCTGACTGCTGGTAGAAATATCGGTGGTCAGACGAAGGCCGCTATAGACGATAGCGTTGATAGAAGAGCGGTGTAAGCATCAAGGATTCGTCCGAGATGTTCAGCCGGCTCTTACTAATCGCCTGAGATTGATAGGCTTTGATAAACAGCTTGATCCTATGGATAGTGTAACAATCTACATTCTTATTAACGTACACACTTCATTATGAGTAACATATGGAGATATTTCAAACGTGGCATGATAACCTAAGTTCTTGAAATCCAGAAATCTCAAATTACTTGCTAGAGGTGTTTGTTCGTGGATATGCAGCTTTGAGAGGGGCCTTAGTAATTTCAATATCTTTATTGTTTCTTCAACAGTTGTGACAGGGTACTCTAAAAGTAGTCTTGAAATAACTACATCAAATTCATCAAAATCTGTTTCTGGGAAAAGATGTCTAGGAGTTACTCTTTCTGGTAAATGTAATAAATTTTGATGACAAAACTTTATTCCATTCTTTTGCGGGAAGCCACCTTGATCTTGCTTATCAATCGCATAAACATCGGCACCAAGTTGATTTAAACAGTATAGGAAATATCCAGGACCAGAACCAGCCTCTAGAATTTTTAACCTTCTGAAATCTGGGAAATATCTCCTCAATGTTAAAAAGATATTTGTATATGTAGCCGGATTACCATTTGTAGGATCTTTACCACTTACCTGTTCGTGATATCGTTTACCCAATTTATCTAAATTCTCAAACACATTGAAAAATTCATCAAATTTTACGTCTCTCAAACTCATACTCATTTTGTTGAGTAGCAGGATTTAAATTACTATCCTATTTCAATTGTTTCAGAGTTCTTATTCCCATAACTTCAAAATAAGATATCTCACCACCAGCAATAATTTTATCCTTCACATCTTCTGGTATATCTAACTCGAAAGTTTCATAAGTTGTTAAATCCATCAACTGAGCTTTGTTGCCAACTAAAGCAAGAACTTGTGCCCGTTTCTTCAGAATTATAGGTACAGAAACTTCTTCATGACTTGGAGCGACCATACTCCTTCTTTTATCATCTAATAGTCCTATTGCTTCTATCCTAACTTTTGCAGCACCATGTTTTCCTGAGGTAGAGACTTGAACCTTCTCCACTCGACATGGAGCGTCATCGATAATAACAAAACTACCAGGTTTCAAATCCTTAATTCCAGTTCTTGTAACCTCACCGACCATGAAATCATCGTTTTGCAGCTAGAATAACATCTTCTCTTTTAACAGTCACTCGTTTGGCATGCTCAGCTAATTTTACAGCATCGCGAGCTAAATTTTCGGCCTCTTCCAATAAAACTTCCTTTAAAGCAATCAGTGCAGAACGAGAAACCCTCTCAGCACCAGCTTCTCTAGCAATTTTTTCTAATGGAAGCAATGGAAAATCTTTAACCATATTCGAATTATTTATCGGTTTAAGTTAATATAAATTTAGAATTTTCCTCCTCTACCTATTAAAGATGTCTTGACTAATCTAAAGTATGAAAGTTGTTTTAGATACAAGTGCAATAATTTATTTGAACGATTTTCGAATATTTGATGAAATATTTACTGTTAGTGAGGTTATTGATGAAGTAAAAGACAAGATAAACATGTTGAAACTAGCAGGGATGAAATTCAAAATTGTTGACCCAACTGAATCTTCTGTCAATGAGGTAAAAGAAACTGCAAAAGAGACTGGAGATTTAGAAAAATTATCAAAGGCAGACATAAAAATACTGGCCCTGGCTAAAGAAAATAAATTAGACATAGTTTCAGATGACTATAGTATACAAAATGTTGCTGAAAAATTAGGAATAAATTACATATCATTGTTTAGCAAGAAGATAACTAAATTTATTCGATGGGGATTGTATTGCGGTAATTGTAAAAATTTCTCCAAAAATAAGAAAGTATGTTCAAAATGTGGTAATAAACTTACTAGGAGACCTGTGTCAGAAGAGTTTATAAAGAACAAAAATTAATTTAAAGATTGGGATTTGTGGTTCTGTTGCATTAACGGTGGATAAGTAAGTTTGTTGCAATTAGGTTGAAAGTTTTTAATGAGAGTCAAAATCTTTCTTTATATTTCCTAATTATTATTTCAGTCAATTGTGATACGGAACCGTCCAAATCTCCGGTACTATACATCGGGTAGCTGATGTATTGACCAAACCCTATAAGAAATCAGATGCACTGTATGAATTAGCGAGGATTCCTGGTGTATACGTTCCTTCTCTTTATGAGCCTCTATACTCAAATGGAGCCTTTATCGGTTTAAAACCACGAGACTCCAGTGTTCCAGAAAGAATAAGAAAGCAGTCAGCCGATGATATAGAATTTAGCACAGACTTTATTGTTTCCCCGAATACACTCTGGCCAGATTTCTACTTTCTTGAAATAAGTAGAGGATGTTTATACAATTGCAAATTCTGTATGCTAGGGAAGATATACGCGAACCGATATAGAAGTCATAAAACTGTAATAAAGATTGCCGAAAAAGCTAGAGAACTTACAGACAAAATGCGACTTGTTTCTGCTACAGAAGATACCCACCCAGAAATCAACAGAATACTTAGAGATTTAAAGGATATGGGATTTCAGATAATTGTAGGTTCACAAAGGGCCGATTGGGTAAGTGATGACTTTGCTAGTTATATTGACAACAAAACTTTTACTGTTGCTCCAGAGACAGGATCTGATAGACTAAGGAGACTAATTGGAAAACACATGACTAACGAAGAAATTATGGATGCGATAAGAACTGTCAGGAAAGATCGTCTTGATGAATTACAACTTTATCTTATGGTTGGATTGCCTAATGAAACACCTCATGATATAGAAGAAACGGCCAATTTAATAAGAACGGTAAGAACGACCTTAGACAGAGAAGGCTATCAACACCTTAAAGTAAGAGCTTCAATAAACTGTTTCATACCCAAGCCGCATACAGGATTTCAATATGAAAGACAGCTTACTTATGATGAGTACAAATCCGTTATCGATCGTGTAAGAGAATTAGTTGGTGGTTTAGAGGGGGTTGAGTTCACTACCATGGACGAAAAATCTGTGTTAACGCAAGGAATAGTTACACGCGGTGACAGAAGAGTGGGAAGAGCGATGTATGACGCACTTAAAAAGGGAGATGATATAACTGCCTGGAAATCTATAACCTGCAATAATGGCAGTACTGAACGTCTTTTTGGACGAAAAGAATCGCAGTGGATAGCACCATGGTCTTTTGTTGATATGACAACAACGGGCATACCTGCAACGTATATAGCTAGAGTAGTAAAAGGTGTTGATTATGCTACAAAATAGAACGTTCATTGTATTCGAAGGTGCACCGTCTACAGGGAAAACAACTCATGCTAAAAATTTAGTAGGATACCTACAACAACAAGGATACGACGCAGTATACGTGAAAATGTCACCATCAGAACATTTCTTAGGAAGAAATATAATTAGACTAAGAAGAATTCAGTTACCTTTTGTTATAGAAGACCCACTATATTTTATCGACGCAATCAGAGAATATGGTAGAATCAGAGCTTATTTAGCAGAAGGCAAGACTGTAGTTACAGACAAATCACCCTATAATTTATTGGCGTTTTGGAACACATTTAGAAATGGTACTTATGCGTCATTCATGAATAACCTTGTAATGAGGGTATTTCACAATCCAGTACCAGATATAATTTTTTATTTAACAGCAGATTATTTGGAAAGAGTGAGACGTTCTAAAGAAAGAGATCCGATTAGCAAAGTGGATAAAATTATGCTTTCACCTTCAGCAGATGACCGGATAAACTTTCATCTAAGTAGATTGTTACAATCATCTGCCAGTAAAGTTGTAAAAGTTGATACCACACATGATAGTATAGAAACGGTAGATTCTACACTGGTGAATCTTTTATTTGAAAGAGTGCATTAGATGTCTGAAATTTATGTTGCAGTCAAAGCAGTTGTAATGAAAGATGACAAGTTCTTAATAATTAAACGAAACTCTAGTGAAGATGTTTATTCAGGTGAATGGGATATACCTGGTGGTAAGGTAATGTTTGGTGAGGATCCTTTAGGAGCACTAAAACGTGAAGTGAAGGAAGAATGTGGACTAGAAATAGAACCCATAAAACCAATAGATGTTTGGACATTCTTCAAAAATAATGAACAAACGCAAGTTATTGGGATAACTTTCCTATCTAAACTTATTTCCGGTAACATTAAATTGGGCGATGAACATACTAATTACAAGTGGATAGAGTTTTCTGAAATTGATAGCTACAAAATCCATAAAGGAATAAAGAACATAATTAGAAAGCTTAAGAATTTTAGCGTATAATGGGATTTTTTAATGAAACAACCCCAACTTGCCAAAATGGAAGAAATAAGAGACTTAGATTCTTTAGGACCTGAGGTAGGCTTTGGTGTTATTAAAAATGTTGGATGGTCTCTAGGAAATTATTGTAATGCCAAATGTGAACATTGTTATTCGTGGCAGGTCAGACAAAGTAAACTGGACATAACACGAGAGGACGCTGATACTATTGTTAATAAGCTTGTAGAACTAGGTGTAGAAACAGTAAACATAGGTGGCAACGAACCTATTTTTACAAACGGACCAGATTGGCAAGCAAGTTTATTACCATATATAGTACATCGCTTGCATGAGGCAGGTATTGCCATTGGTATAACTACGTATGGAATTACGGCTAAGATATTGTACAATCATTTTAGAGATACCTTTTACAAAGTTGATGACTGGGATGTTTCTTTTGATTCGCCGTATCTGCTAGAGCATGATGCGAATAGAGGACAAAATATTTACAAAGAAGCGATTGAAGCGTCGCGAATTCTTGCTCGAGAAAAACGAACGCACAGCATAATAATGTGTGCGATGAACATGTACCTTAAAAAACCAAAAGTAGATGAGTATAGAGTAAGACGTTTAGTGGAGACAGCCAAGCAACTGGGCTTAAGCACAGAATATATAGGATTTCATTTTGCTAATGCTGTTGAAGAGAATGGGAGAGTCCATGTTCCTAATTTTGATCCAGCATCGTTAGATGCATTACTCAGATTAGGTAAAGAATTAGATGCTGAAGTTAGGATAAATACTTTGAAACCTACGGATCCCCATCATGAGAGAATGATTCTTGGGTTAGGTCAAGATTATAGAGGATTTCATTTTCTTATTGGTAATTCTGATCACATAGTTGTTATGGGAGAACCTAGATACGCAGCTCTAACGAATTCAGAAGGCAATGGATGTCCTTGTGGCAGTTCTTCTATGCGAATACATTCTAAAACACCTATGGGAACAATACCTGTGTCTCCCTGTGTGTATATGCATGAATTTAAGGTTGAAGATTTACTTACAGATCCTGTTTTAGGTAAAGACGGCATTGTTAATAGACCAGAATTTAGGATATTGAGAAAAAGAAAGATAGCTATTCCAGATTACTGCCGTGATAGTAGCTGTGAATTGATTGAAACTTGTAGAGGTGGTTGTGCTACCCAAGCATATTTTGCAGAAGGTGAGTACATTCCAGAATACATGCGTATTCATGATGATATCACCCCTAAGATTGTAACAAGGCGAATGAAACCTTTCTATACCCAAAAGACGCAAGACGGATTAAAGTTCTTTTACATGCCAGATGGTAGAAAAGAGTTGGCAAGACTATGGAAACCAGACCCTTATTCTCCAAAGTTGGCTAGAAGCATGGGGACAGCTGCACCGACATTCCCACAAAATTTACCAATAGGTCATGATGGTATGAGAGTTCATGAAAATTATTTATGCACAATTATAATAGCTCCTAAATAAAGAAGTCTAAAATGTAGGTAAAAGATTGTCGGCAAATATTATGGGAATGAAAATTATTACATCAATAGCTATAGAAAAGAATAATAAATTTCTTATTTTAAAGAGAGCTCAGAATGAAACTTATGGTAGTATGTGGGAATTTCCTGGAGGTAAAGTAGATGCTAATGAAAAACTTGTCGAATGTGCTAAAAGAGAAGTAATAGAAGAATCTGGTTTAATTCCAAACAAAATAATTTACAAAGGCTATAGCGAAAGATTTACCGAAGAAATAAATGGAGATTCTGGTCATGTTATTGTTCATCATTTTTATTGTAATGATTTTAAAGGTAAGGTAAAATTAAGTAGAGAACATACAGATTTTAAATGGATAACAAAAGAAGAGATTTTGAAGATGAAAATGGGTGGAGAAATAAGAAGTGACACTGTAGAGTTCTTTAGATTATTTATAGATTAGTTTGAAAATACACTTTCGTTATTGTTTCTTTAATTCTTTCTTGAGCAATTCTTCTACCAATTCAGCAAGACTAATTCCTCTATCAATTGCAAGCTTTTTAGCTTGCTTCCATAGTTCTGGATCAACTTTAAGACTAGTTACTTTCCTTTCCATGTTAATTCTATTATATTTAGTAGTATTTAAATCTTTACTACAAATAGTAAAGTATTTATAGTAGTATTATCATATTATATAATACGAGTAGTATGTTAGTATGCGTATATTGTCAATCAAATGAAGTATTAAGAAATGGTAGTCGTAAGACTATTTCTGGAGATAGGCAGAGGTTTATCTGTAAGAGTTGTAAAAAGACTTTCGTTGAAAATAATCTTCTGAAAAAGTTCAAAGGTAAACCAGAAACATTGACCTTAGTTTTAGATTTGTACTTTAAAGGGCTAAGTCTAAGAAAAATACAAGACCATCTTAAACAGTTTTACAATTTGAAAATTCATTATTCTACCAATTATCGCTGGATAATTAGATTCGTTAAAATAATGGGGAACTACACTCGAAAATTACAACCTAAGCTATCAGGTATATGGCATGCAGACGAACAGATGATAAAATCGAAAGGAAGATACATCTGGTCATGGAACCTCTTGGATTCAGAAACTAGATTCTTGATAGCTAATGTGGTTACCGAAGGTAGGGAAATCAAAGATGCAAAAAAACTGTTCAAGAAATCTAAAGAAATTGCTCAAAATCCAGAACTGATAATAACTGACGGTTTATTCTCTTATGAAAGAGCTATTAAAAAAGAATTCTCTGTATGGAGATTACCAAGAACTGAGCACATTAGATTGCCTACAATCAGAGACAAGATAAATAACAATCTGATAGAAAAATTTCATGGTTCTATTAGAGAAAGGGATAAAGTTTTAAGAGGATTCAAGGAAGATTATGCTGCACAAAATATATTGAATGGATTTTCAATTTATTATAATTTCATACGACCTCATATAGGATTAAATGGATTTACACCAGCCCAAATTTCTAATGTAAATTTACCTTTAAATGAAGGTAATAGATGGTTGGAATTATTGAAGCTATCATTAGAAAACCGTAATGGGTATTCTAATGGAAATATACAAAAACCAAATCCAGCAAAAAGAATCAGAAGTTACATTCTAAAGGTATATTCAAAAGACGGTATAAAACTAAATCCAAAAGAAGAGAGGTTCAAATCACAATTCAAAAATTATGACATCCTAGTTATAAATTTGAACTAGTTGAGGTGGAAGAAAACTAATTCAACCGATCTGCAACAGATAAAATTTCAACCTTTCCTGCAACAAAACCGGATTTGTAGAAAGCTTTAAATACTTTACTGTTTATAGATAATCTTATAAAATTAGATTTACTCGAGAGTGACAAATAATGCCAAAAGGAAGAATACAAGCAAAATATGGAAGAAAATGTCCTGACTGCGGAAGTTTTAATTTTATCGAGGATCCTACTCGTGGAGAGCTTGTCTGTTCAAGATGCGGTCTAGTTATGGAAGAGGAAATGATTGATACCGGTCAAGAATGGCGTGCTTTCGATACAGAACAAATGTCAAGAAGAGCGAGAGCTGGTGCACCGTTAACATTCACTAAGCATGACAAAGGATTGACAACTGAAATAGGTAAAGGTGTCGGTGAGCTTTACAAGGTTCCTACAAAGAAAAGGGCACAATATTACAGATTGACAAAATGGCACAAGAGATTGATAAAAAGCAAGGATAGAAATCTTTCTTTTGCTCTGTCGGAATTACAAAGAATTGTTTCTTTCTTGAATTTGTCACATTCTGTTCACGAAAAGATTGCGAGATATTATGAACAAGCTGTTAATAAAGGATTGGTTAGAGGTAGAAGCATAGAATCTGTTATTGCTGCGTTAACATATGCTGTTTCAAGAGAATTTGGTTCCCCAAGAACTTTGGATGAAATTGCCGAAGCTTCTGGTGAAGACAAGAGAGAAATTGGAAGAACCTATCGTTATATTTCAAGAGAATTGAACATTAGAATTTTACCAGCAGATCCAATAACTTATGTTCCTCGTTTCTGTAGCATGCTCGGGCTGAGTGATAGAGTTCTTGCAAAGGCTGTGGAGATTTTGAAGAAAGCTAAAAAGCATGACATTACTTCAGGTAAAGGACCGACGGGTGTTGCCGCCGCTGCCATTTATATAGCATGCGTTTTGATTGGTGAGAAGAGAACACAGAGGGAAGTTGCCGATACGACAAACATTACAGAAGTCACCATTCGTAACAGATACATTGAGCTAGTTAAAAAGTTAGGACTTGAAGAAGAGATGGAAAAAAGAGCTAAAGAAGAGTAAGTTTGTTACTTTTCAAGTGTTACACCATTGTTAATTAATTCCAATCCTCTATTAGTTAATTTCCAGAATATATTTTCCCCTTTCTCTACTCAATCTTTTATGCCTTTCTTTTAAACTTTTTCAGAATTAAAAATTTATCCCGCCTTTCCTAAATTCATCTTTAATTAGAAACGCTTTAAATTTGCTCAAATAATTTATTATCTTCCGTAACAAAACTTTAGTTATGAAACCTAATATCGGACAAGGTGATAAAGGTACAACTTTTTTATTCGGCGGTAAGCAAGTAAGTAAAGACGAGTGCCAAGTTCAAGCTTATGGTGATGTTGACGAACTCAATTCTTTTATCGGGTATATCCGTTCTGTCAATAAACATCAAGAACTTGATTCTATTTTAGAAAAAATTCAAGAAGATTTATTTGTTCTAGGTTCACAATTAGCTTCTGCTGTCGAGAATTCAAAATTACCTCAGCTAACGAAAGATAATGTAAAATTTCTCGAAGAAAATATTTTGAAATTCGAAAAAGATCTACCGGAATTAAGAAGATTTATTTTACCTACAGGAAGTCAAATAGCAGCTTTATTGCATATAGCTAGAACTGTATGTAGGAGAGCTGAACGTAGTATTGTAGCATTATCTAAAATAAAAAAATTGAATGAATTCTCTATACCTTATATTAATCGTTTATCGGATTTGTTATTTACTCTGGCTAGATATGCTAATAAAAAGGAAGGCAAGAACGAAAAAGAGTGGATATCGAAATGAATTTATTTTATAAAATCAGGCTATAATACCAAATATATCTGATACATTAGAAAGCTATTTTAATACTCCTCATTCATCTGGTAAAGATTAAGAACGAACCTTTGTAGTTTATGTACACAGACGGGATTATTGTGATGATGGAATGTACATCCATAGAATTGCAGGGGACTTTTCACCAACTGTACGCTCTATTCATGCTACACCAACAACTATCTCAAGAGAAATTATAGAATAAGAGTTAATAATGAATTTCCCCCATCATCTTATCATATTTTATAGTTTTAGGTTTCTTTTTAGTAATTCTGAATGATTTTCTGACTTCCCCTCAATCCTTTATTTTTAAATTTGATAGGATCTTTATGTCTTGTGGTATCTGCTTTTCTTTGGTTTTGCGAACCTACAGAGAAAAAAAGAGAAATTTTTAAGACAAGTTAAACTATTTCATAAATTTGGCAAGAAGAAGTTATCCGATGAAGACTTAATTTTAATCAGTCGCATTTCAATTTATTTTGTTTTTGTTTATGTGCCTGTATCTTATTCGCATTAAAAATATGCAAAACTTCATTACCTAATTCAGTTAATTTGTTTGAAACAAATCTTCTGTGACACCTCCACCATAAAATTTCCGCGCATACTAAAGCAACAATCTTATTGTCAATTATTTTCAAAAGTTTAAACAGAGCGTCTCTAAATTCTGCAGTTTTTGCAAAATTTTCATAACCTTCTTTTCTAAATCCACCCAATTCAGGATAATGTAAATATTCTATTCCATTAGCAGGCAATTCTTTTTCTAAAAATTCTTTGTTAAAATGTGGGAATTTTTTGCTTGAGGGAAATCTTCTGATATCTATTAACAATTCGATTCTATAATGTTTTAGAATATCGACGAATTCGTCAAAACTTCTTGTGCTATGTCCGATAGTAAAAATCTTCATAAAACTATTAAGAATAACATTTAGTATTACTTATGTAAACGATTCTTATGGGGCTAGAATATAAAACCACAGGTGTATTGCACTTGGGTGCTATAGGAGTTATAATATTTTATTTACTAACTGCTTCTTTTCCAAAATCTTATGCAGTAGGAGCTGTTTTATTTTTTATAATAAAAGGAATTGCTTTCACTATAATGAAACAAAATCCATTAAGTGCTTTAGACACAATTGCAGGGATTTATTTGATGTTTCCAGTTTTTAATATTTTTTCAAATATTATTTTAAATATAATTGCGATTGGATTTTTAGTGCAGAAAGGAATCATTTATCTATTTAGGTAGTTTTCTGGAATAACCAAGTCTCGAAGATCCGCGCAATAAGTTGTATTCTATTAATATTTGTTTGGCATTATCTATTCTGCCAAGATTCTGTAAATCTAAGTATCTAGAAAAAATAGCCTTCTTAACCAATTGCGCTAAAGTTTCGTCATTAGTTGTATTAACTATACTCGCAAGATATCGTAATTGCGAAATAAAAAAGTCATATAATGAAGAATCTGATCCTTTTCTTGTTTCCATATTTAAATTTTGTATTTTAAATTATATCTTTTTTAAGTATTCTTTAAATTTTAACATAGAATTTCTTGCATCTTTTTTACTTGTAAAAACTTCAAAAGTTATTGTTTTGTCATAATTTATTTGATTTAACCATTTGGCAACTTGTTCAAAATTTATTTTACCTTCGCCTAATGGGAGATGTTCATCTTCTTCACCTTGATTGTCGTGAATGTGAATGTGTTCAAGTTTGTTTCTAAATGTGAATAAGTAATCTCTAATTCCTTTCAAACCATTTTCTACAAAAGCATGTCCTACATCTAAATGAACTTTTAATTTTGGTACGCTATCTACAACAAATTTGTACTCTTTAATACCAAGTATTTCTCTTTTAACATCTGCATTTTCATAAATCACGGTAATTTCTTTAGAGGTGGCATAATTCACAACTTCCTTCAAACTTGTGATAATGTTGTTCAGAATCTCGAGCTGATAACTTTTCAGATATAGCCTTGTTAAGCCTAGAGAGTAAAAGTGAAAATTTATTTTATCTATGTTCAAAGCTTTGGATACATCTATACTTCTTTTAGCTTCTTCTATCCAAGCTTTTCTTACTTGGGGATAGTTGCTACCGAGATCAATCCACCATGGTGTATGTGCTACTGGACAAGAATTGAATTTTCTAATGAGCGCAATAATCTCTTGTCTGTTTCTGAGAATAATTTCGGGTGCGCCGCAGGGTGGTTCAATCCCAATTTCGACATAATCAAATCCAAGTTTCTTAATTAGTTTAATCTCTTCTAAAATATTATTTGCAGGATTTGTTAGCAGACCGAATTTGATTGGCATAATTTATTGCTCGTTCTCTTCAGAAATACCTCTATCCTTCAAAACTTTTGCTAAATCCCTGATAAGTTTTCTCACATATTCCCTCATTTCGTATACATCCCTGTCGGGTATTTCCATTATCTTCTTTTCATCAGCTTGTTTCTTCATCTTTTCAATCCTATCCCAGATATCAGAATAATAAGGTTCAATTAATTTTGTATCAATGAATTCTTTTCTAAATGCTTTGGGTATATCTCCTACAAGTTTAATAACTTCCTCATCTTTCATATTCTCAGGTAATTTCTTCAAACTTTTTATCGCGGTGATAGCAGCTTTGTACATAACCTCATGTGTTCTTTCCAGGATTTTCTCTTTCTTTCTCACTTCAAGCGCATTCAACAAACCAAACATCTTATCAACAAATTTCTCAGCTTTATCTATCCATTCATCAACAAAAGCTCCTGTGACGTCCATTAATTCTTTGTGTTCAATTTTTTTCCTGATTTCAATTATTTCTTTCAACCAATCGGCATACTGTTGCTCAAGAATTCCGGGTTTCACTAAATGCAGAACAACTTCGTCATAAGCTTTACTTGGTACAGGTGGAGCTAATCCCATGAACATTAGAACAGCTTGCGCTGAATTTAACATGGCATAATAGCAATCTTCTGCTAACATTAGCAACTTGACAGTTTTAGCTCTTTGTAATTTCTTCGGTGCACCTTCCATGTAATTTTCTATTGCTTCTCTTGTAGCGGGTATCTTTCCCATTTCCAACAATCTTTTTATCGGTGCAAAAAATCCAGTGTCATAAACAGGGACACCTTCTTTAATAAAATTGTAAATTATTGGATGCGCAACTCGTACGTATTCCCAAAATTCTGTCAGAGTGTAAACAGGTTGGACTGAAATTAAATTGATTTTCTCGTCTCTCCCATCCGGCGTTTTAACAGTTATCCAAGCTTCGGGTATATCATCTGCTATCTTGAGCAAATCAGCGTCAAGTTTATCCAGCATTTCATTCGTTAGCTGGAAAGTAGTGTCATCAACAACAACAAAAACATCTATATCACTTTTTGGTTTAAATTCTTCTCTAACAACAGAACCCATCATCACAATTGCTTTTATGTACTGACCATATTTTTCTAGAACTTTCTTAGCATAATTCTTAACAAGTTCCATTCTTTGCTCTTTTGTTTGGGTTTTAGTTTCTGGAGCAACAGCTTCGGGATTATCTTTTATTTCTACTTTATCTTCTGTTTTTTTCTTAGACATTTGCATCACTCTTCTACCATACAAATTCTTCGCCGATAAAATCTTTCGGCAATAATTTTTTCATCCTTTCTACAATCTCATTAGTCAATACTAAAGCTTCATTCAAATGATCTGTAGTAACTTCTTTGATATCACCATGATCAATATCTTTCCAGAGCTTATCGAGTTTAATAAACTTATCCACATATTCTTTCTCCAGTTTTTTATCTTTTACAAGCCTCTCCAGAAATTCTGGAGCCTTTTTATAATCGGGTGTTTCCTTGTAATAATACATCACGACAGCTTGCACCATATCCAAAGCTGTGTATCTCAAATCAAAAATAAGCATCTTAACCTCATTCTTCACTTTATTATATCTTGCACTTGCTGCACGAGCTTTCAAGCTGATAGTCTCGTCACTCGGAGGAATTAATCCCATCTGTAGCATTCGCTGAATAGGTTTGATGAAACCTGTATCATAGATAGCTAAACCATATCTTAGAAAATTAGAAAATTCAGGTGAACCGATTCTTATTGACTGCCAGAATTCTGTTAAAGTGTGAGCTTGTACATGCAGTTCTTTTAATTCGGCAGCTATTAAATAAAGATGATCAATTACTTTGTCTAAATCTTCTGTAGTTTTTGTGGCTGTGTCATCAACAATAACCCAGACATCAATATCAGAACCTTTCACCATAGTCCCTTTAACAGCAGAACCGAAAATGAGAACAGATTTTATTAGTTCACCATACTGCTTTCTAATAGTGTTTGTAAACTTAACAACCTTCTCTATAATTTCTTTCTTATCTATCTGTGGAGCTCGTTCTTGTAACTGTTTTTTAGCTAGTTCCACATTTTCAAGCTCTTCTTCCAAAGTTTCGAAAGGCATAAATATGTTTTGGTTTATGGATATATAAAGCTTACTGTCACTAAAAAGTGGTCAAAAAGATTTAATGTAGATAACTGAAAATCAAATCAGAGAAAAGTTAAAGCAAGGATTAGATAACATAGTTTTAACGACTCGTTCACCATTCATCTCTGAGAAAACAAGTCTGCATATTACCAAAGACAAAACAATTGTAGAAAATAAAAAATCAACTAATGATAGAGGAAACAAGTTTAGATTCCCTGTTGTTGGACATATCCATGAAGCAGGTGGGATTGCTACAGATTTTATGGAGAATTAAGTCTAAATGAGTGGAAAGAAAAATTTATGGTAAATCTTGGTTCATTAGAACCTTTCGAACATTTAACCGGACAACTTTTTGGTGGAATGGCAGTATTTTAACGATTAGGGGAGATAAAGGCAAGTATGAAATACTAATTTTGAAATAAATCATTTTAATTCTTCTTTCTTCCATTTTTCAGGCGTCATTCCTGGTTTCTCCAACGCGGCCTTGCCTAATGCTGTATGTTCTTCTTCTGGTGCGATAATCAACCCCTTCAAAGGATCTCTTGCATGCTCACGAATAATAACCATTTGTCTTTCTGGTGATAAAACTCCTTCTGGAGATATGCCGAAAAATTCCAAAGGCAGTTTCTTAGGATCAACATCCTTTTCTAAATTCTTTATCACCTCTCTTAATGCAGGTATAACAGTTCTTGCAATTTGCAAAGGATTTTCACCCCCACCACGCTCAAACACTAGTATACCATCTTTAAATCCCAATTGTCTTGCTTGGAACAACCAGCGGTAAATTTTCAACTGTTCGTCTGATGGTATATCAAATGGTGCATGCTCATGCAGAGGCCACGGCTCGTAAATATGAACAGCTTTAACATACTTCCCGAAATCAGGGGCTTCTTTTTTAAGTAACTCAAACTCTTTCCCCGGATCAATAGCATTATGCACCCAGTGGTTGAAATCAATTAACAACCTAATTAAATCTGTTTTTAACATCTGTTCTGCAGCTTTAACAAAATTGTACATATGCTTCCCGCGAATTATTCTCTGTAACCCCTCTGTTCCAGTTTCAGCTAGTTCAGGATTTTCAAACACAAGTGTGACTTTCACTTCTTTTAATTTATCAATCGCACTTTTCTTGTAGAAAGGATCTTTCCCCCTTTCTGGATCTTTTTGTAACATTTCTGACAGGTATTCTGGTAATGGGGGCGCTTCAAAATGACCAAGAATATACCTGCAACTAACCATTGCAATAATGTTAGGATCAAGATAAATCTCGCCTGTGTCTGGATTAGCCAATTTTCTTGGTCTCTCTTCACTACCCCACTGTTTTTCCAAATCTTCTAAGCTTTTGTTCCCAAAAAATAATTTCCATAAAGGTTCTTTTGGGTCGTCTTTTTTAGTTTCTAGATATTTGGCTATAATCGCGTATGCTATTTCCTCTTCAGTTATAGCCCCTCTTGTGTATCTTGTTGCACTCACACTTAACCATTCTTCATAGATTTCTTGGGTTACTTCATCTTCGCTCGGTTTTAATTCTGGAAATTGCGTCCAAATTTCTTCATTTGTTGGTTCTCTCCGCTTTTCTGCTGTAAAACTGCCTATCCATTCCTGTATTTCTCGGAATCTATTAGGATTTTGTTCCCCAATTGCTCTCAATTTTTTGCTAAACACAATTTGCCTCGCCCTAGCTTTAACTTCTTCTACACTTGTAATAACTACAGGGACTTCTCTTCCATAAACTAAAAATAACATAACGTTTCTGAACCATTTATCTAGTTCAGGATTTTCTTTCAACAATTCAGTCCAGTTATATCGCCCTTTAAAATCAACCGTTGGCAATCCGGCTACTCTGAATCTCTCAGCAAAATACCCCAAAATCATCTCATTAGAAATATGAAAATCAATATAACCAGGCAGATATTTTCTCATATTAGTCTTAATAAATTTCTCGTATAGTGCGTCCATATACTGATGTAATCTTCTATGAGCTCCTCGCCATCTCGGCAGTAAAGCTGTTTCAAAAGCTACTGTGGGGCCAATTTCACCATGCATAACCCATTTAATTCCTAAATGATCAACAAATCTTTTGACCAATTCTTCGACTTCAGGTTCAAACAGTTCAGCAGTTGTCTGCGTTTCCATATCTACTTGAATTGTATTAACACCATAGAAAATCGCTTGCGGCATTTTCCTTCCTATACCCATTAAATTAGGGTCTCTTCTAACTAAAGCTAATCCACTGGATATAGCCAACTGATAACCCATACTACACCCTTATCCCTGGCACACCACCTTTGTTCTGCAAGTATCTCACAACAAATAGATAACCTTGCATCATTGTTTCTAACTGAAATAGTTCTGCTATTCTATCATCCATAGCAAACTCATACGGGCCTCTTGCTCTCAGCCAATCAAAATGTATTCCCCAATTACGTCCAAGTGACTCAAACAAATCACCTAAAAACCATTTAAATTTCTTAATCCCTTTTTTAATATCCCCACCCGTTATCAGTTTAGGTGATGGCTTTCCAAAAATTTCTGGATACTGTTCTTTTGCCAACTCTTCTATAGGCATCAATTCAGATCCTCCAATTTCTCCAACCAACTGACTAATGTAATTTTCCAATTGTTTTTCTCGTGCAAGAACTTCAAGCAGACAGACAATGATAACATTCTGTGTCCTACCTTGAACAGTCATGTTTTCTATCATCACATCTTCCATCTCAGAACCATTTGGAAGTTTAATGACAGTTCTCGGCCATGGTATATCCAAAAATACATAGTATGGGCTAAACTGCCATGTAACCCCTGGTGCAATATAATCGCTTATTCTTCTATAAGCTACACCACCACGGGTTTCCATCGCTTTTCTCAAGAATAAATTAACCAAGCGTTGTCTTGCAGCAAATAAATCTATAGGAGTAATTCTCACACCATAAAATTTCTCTACTTGTGGAGTATATTCACGAACGATATCGTCTATTGACGGCTCAACGGGGAGTGCGGCCACAAGTCCCCGCGTAAATAACTCCTCATAATAACTCAATGTTCTTGATTCTTTTTCTCTATTCAAGAATTCTCTAATTTGATCTATTTCAATTTTCGAAAATCCAGCTTGTTTTGCAGGAATTTCGTCAAGATAATCCCTGGTTACTTTGTATTTTTCCACAGGTCCAAATGGAAGAAAAGCCCAAATTCTTGTCCTGTCCATTGAAAAGGCTTGGGAAGCAGGTTGAAAGAAACCTCTCCACGCACCTATTCGTCCCCCCGCTGATGATAAGGCATCATTTATTATCTTGTACCTTGCTATAACCGGTTTAAGCATTTCAGTATATTCTCTTATAGATGTTTTTCTTGCTTCTGCCAATCTTAAAATATGTTGATATCTCTGGATTAACGTTGGTTTAAATAAAACATCTCTCCATTCAATAAAAAGTTTGTTTTTAGTTGCCAGCACAGATGCTTCAGCCTCTGAAATACCATACTTTTCTGCAATCTTTTTCTGATCAACATCCTTATCATCAAGTCGCATAAAATCGACAATAATTGTTGGCCATCTGGAGGTTATTGTTCTCAAGGATATACCTTCGCCTGTATAAGCATCGACTTGATCAATAAAAACTGAACGAAGAGTCTGCATACCCTCTTTTATCATTTGTTCGGCCTTTTCTCTTTCTTCCTTTTTTTTAGCTGATTTTAGCAATTCTTTACCTTGTTCGATTTTGGTGAAATAGTCTAAGTATTCTTTATATTTTCTAAGATCATGAGAAACCAATTCGTAATCATGAATTGCTGTAGCTATCTGTCCTAACCCAACTTTTACTTGGGCTTCAAGAGCTTGCTTCTGTTGGATTGTCAAATCATAGTATTGTTTGAATACAGGCGACACGTCTATGCTTTCCTCTATTTTAAAAATAGCAAATCCTCTTCTACCCAGCTCAAACATCAGCGAATAAAATATCCCACTCAAAGAACCAAGAGGACCTGTAAGATCGAGAGTTATCTCTCCTTCAAAGTTATTTGCATTTATTCCCATTCCAGGATCTCTATCAAAAATATCTCTTTTAACAACATTTGACATTAATTATATTATGTATTTTATTTTTCATTAACTTTTAACTAAAAGAAAGATACCCACACCGACAAAAATTATACCAATCAGTATAATTACTCTTGCAAATTCATCAGGCATGTATCCTCTACCAGGACCCATCCCAGGTAAAGCAATGATGAAAAATAAACCAACAAGAACTAGACCCCATCCAAAAATCTTCTGAATTACCATACTTATTATTTGTTTGTATATACTTTTTAGTTTAAAATCATATATTCTATTTAGTGATTGTTTGCCTGTATTCGCCAGAGCTAGAATTTTAATTCATGATTATTGCCTGATACCAAGGCCTGCAGCTACTCTTGAATATAGCGGTCCCAATCCCCAATTAGCTTATGAACATATCCGTAAACTCTTCGGTTCACTCTTCAACATAACTGAAAAGGAGGTACAAGAAAGAGAATTTAGATGGGAAAAAGTTGCAGGTGGAGAAAGCTTTCATGTTAGGTTCGAACTTATAAAAGATCTGGATTCACACACATTCCAAGATATAACAATCACGATTGATGGTACTGCCCGTCCAAGCAAAGAATTTGGTAAAGAAGGAAATCTGAGAATATCATTTGAGGGAAAGATAAGAACAGAATACCCGCAAGATACCATATGGCAGCGGAGTTTAATTTATGAAATATTTCGCACGATCTACCATAAAGTTATCTACCAGGGGATAAGGAAAAAATATATTGAAGAATGCCGAGCTTTATTATTGCAATTTGCAGATGAAATGAAATCTTTCTTTAATATACTACCAAAAATGTGATTGTATGCCAACATGGATTCTTGAAGATGATTGTTTAACTCCTGATAGAGTAATAAAAATAGAATTTAAAGGTCTTAATCCTTTCAGGCTCTATCACGCTATGCCCGGTTTTCTACGTGCAATATTTGACGTCCGTGGAAAAGATGTTTATGAAAAAGATTTTAGATGGGATTTCACATCTGAACCAAGATGGTTTTTCTCAAAATTTATTGTTAGGAAAGGTTATGACATATGGTCTACAATCTGGGCTGAGGTGACTATGCAAGGAACCCAACCATCCGATCCAAATAAAGAAGGCGAGATGTTTGTTTTAATAACAGGAAAACTATTAACGAGATCCCCTGAAAATACTATATGGTCTCGAACAGGTTTGTATAAATCTCTCAGATGGCTTTACTTTCGAACGCTTTATAATGATGTAAGAAGAAATTATTTAGAGGAGTGTAGAATAAAATTGAACGATTTGAAACTGGCTATTGAAAGAACTTTAGGCATAGCACCAGAAGCTGTAATGAGATGATTAAATGGGAATGTTTGGTATAATAGGAAAGATAATTATATTCCCTTTTAAGTTAATATTTGGAGGGAAAAAGAAAGAAACTCTAGAAGAGCCGTTAAAAAATCCTCCATCTGCCTATCCTACTATAAATCTTCCATCTCCTACCAGCCAACCAACTCTAGATAGTACAAATGAAAATCTTAAAGCAAAAGTAGATTTAATGTTGACTCAAATTGATAGCCTGAAGATAGAATACGAGGCAATAAATCAAAGGATACAGAATATCGAAAGAATGGTGCGAGAGCTGTATGCAATGGCAAAAAGCTAACTTAATCTTACTAAATTTCCATTTTTCTTTGCTAAATTGAATGCAAAATAATATACTGGAAATGAAATTAGAAGATACGAAATAGAAATCACAAGTCCTCTCACAATTAAATTAAAACTTACAGTACTAGTTGTTATCAGATTTCTTGCAGACTCAAATACATCCGTATAAGGCATCAATTGTGATATGTATTGCAGAGGTTTTGGCAAGATGTCCACAGTATAAAATGGTGCTGATAACAAAATGAATAGTTGTAGTGCTGTCCATGCAAGAAATCCGTATTCTTTACCAAAAACAAAAAGTAATGCTGCAATAAGAACAGCTAAAGCTAGAGAAGAGATCATAGTTATTAAAGTTAATATTAAGAATATACCGAACTTTTCAGTTATCAGCGATAAGTCAAAGACGTAGTAGGAAATTAACGACATTATCAAAATAATAAATATTGATATGATTGATGAAAATAAAAGTCGAGCTATTACAAATTCTGTCGGAGTAATTCCAGATACAAATAACTGTTTAAAACTACCTGACCACACATCTTCTAACATTGACATATTTGTCGTGCTCTGAGCAACGTATGCAAAATTCCAGAATATATTCATAATCAGAACTATTAACCCTGCTTCAAATGCAAATTTCTCCATAAATATCGAAAACAATCCCCATATCAGGATTGTTGTTATGGGAAAATAGAATGTCTCGGCTAATCTCCATTTAACTCGAAAGAAAATTAAGAAATCTTTATACAACAGTGCTAAAATTCTGTTTATTTTCATACTATTTCTCCTCTATTTGCTTGACAAAATATTCTTCTAGATTTTGCCGCTTTCTTTTAAGTTGACTTATTTCACCAACTTCTACTATTTTTCCTTTGTTTATGAAAGCGAATCTGTCAGCTAGTTGTTCTACTTCATGCATATAATGTGATGTGAGCAATATTGTCACTCTGTAAATCTTGTTAAGTTTTTTTATCTCATTTCTAATTTTTATCGCAATTTCGGGATCTAATCCAAGGGTGGGTTCATCTAGTAAAAGAAGTTTCGGTTTGTTGAGAAGAGCTTTAGCTAGAGCTAACCTCATCCTTTCCCCAGTTGATAACCACTCAAATCTTCTTTTCATGATATTTGACAAACCCAATAAACTAACTAATTCTTTAATTCTTTGTTTTCTCGTGGAAGTGTCCAACCCGTATACAAGACCGAAGAAATTCAGAACATCTTCCACAGTCATCATCCAATGAAATTTCTCTTCTCCCGATGCCAAATTGACATTTTTGTGAAAATCTTCATCTTCGATTGATTTTCCAAATATCTTTATTCTACCCTTTTCAGGAAGTAAAAGACCTAAGATGATGTTAATTAAAGTTGTCTTACCACTTCCATTTGGACCTATTAACGCTAATATCTCTCCCTGATTAACGTCTAATGAGACATTTTTTAAAGCGTAGAATTTCCTCCCATAAACTTTGAATATTTTAGACACATTCCGAATTTCTACGGCTTTCATGAATGAATAATTATAAATTCGATATTAATTAATGCTTTTTTGAACAGTTGATTGATATGATAATTGGTTTGGTTGGTAAACCATCATCTGGGAAGAGTTCATTCTTTAAAGCCGCGACAACAATAGATATTAAAATATCACCGGTACCTTTTACAACTATTTCACCGAATACTGGTATAGCATATGTCACAATAGATTGTGTTTGTAAAGAACTAGATACCCAATGCAATCCCAGACACGGATATTGTAAAGATGGTAAAAGATTTATTCCTGTTAAGCTTGTTGATGTGGGGGGATTAATTCCTGGATCACACTTAGGTAAAGGAATAGGAAATAAATTCTTAGACGAAATCAGACAAGCATCGGTTTTAATTCAGATTGTCGATGCATCAGGTTTGACAGATGAAGAAGGAAAACCAACAGAAAATTTTGATCCTAGAAAAGAAATAGAATTTCTAAAAGAAGAGATTGATAAGTGGTTTGAATATGTTATTAAAAGGAATTTGGAAAAAATCAAAGGTAAACTAACGACTGCAAGAGAAGAACTGATAAATCTTTTACACGAACAACTCAGTGGATTAGAAGTTACAAAAGAACAAATTTCACAAACTTTAAATAGAGTTTCTATTAATGATGTTGAAAAATTTTCTCAAATTCTGAGAGAATTATCCAAACCAATTATTTTTGCAGCTAATAAAATTGATTTAAAATCGGCACAAGAAAATTTCGAAAAGTTAAAAAATGAATATAAAAATGTAATTCCAACTAGTGCTGAAGCAGAAATTGCATTAAAGAAAGCTGCAGAAAAAAAGTTAATAAATTATCATATTAGTAATGGCTTTGAAGTCATAGGTGAATTAGATAATGCACAGAAAAGTGCTTTAGAATTTATCAAAAGAGAAGTGATTGATAAATTCGGTTCTACAGGTGTACAAGAATGCTTGAACAAAGCTGTTTTTGAAATTTTAAACTATATTGCAGTATATCCCGTTGCTGATATCAATAAATTGACGGATAAAGATGGCAATATTTTACCGGATGTTTTTCTTGTGCCGAATGGAACTATGGTAAGAGATTTTGCTTTCAAAATTCACACCCAATTAGGAGAAAAATTTGTCACAGGAATAGATGCAAAAACAAAAATGAGATTAGCCGCGGATCATAAGTTAAAGCATAAAGATATTGTTTCAATAGTTTTCAGTAGATAAAAGCTTATAAATTTTAGAAACATATTTTGGTGTGTCACCCACAGATGGAAAAACTTTAGCTGAAAAATCTTTAGAACATGAATTTCATTCTTTCTTCCCTCCAGGTTATCAGAGTGGTAAGACAAAATTCATCATAGTCACAGGAAGTGTGATGTCTGGAGTGGGCAAAGGTACTTTTACAGGTGCTTTAGCTACTTTGTTAAGTTGTCACGGACTTAAAGTATCTCCTGTGAAATTTGACGGGTATCTAAATTACGATGCTGGAACACTTAACCCGTATAGGCATGGAGAAGTTTTTGTTCTGGAAGATGGAACAGAATGTGATCTGGATTTAGGCTCGTATGAGAGAGCCTTGCACCGCAATATGACAAAAGACAATTATTTGACTGGTGGAAAGATTTTCAAAATGATTTTGGATAAAGAAAGGAGAGGTGAATATCTTGGTAGGGATATACAGTTCATTCCTCATGTTACAGGCGAGATAAAGAATTTTTTGCGTGAACTAGCACAAAAAACAAATGCAGATGTTGTTTTAGTTGAAGTTGGTGGAACTATAGGTGATTTAGAAAATTCCTATTTTATTGAAGCTATGCGAGAATTAAGATACGAGGAAGGTAAGAATAACGTTGCTTTCATTAACCTCACTTATATTATAGAACCAGGTTCCCTTGGAGAATTTAAAAGTAAAGCTGCACAAATCGGTCTTCGTCAATTGATGATGTTAGGTGTACAACCAGATATAATAATTTGTAGATCACAAAATCCTGTTCCAGAATCGATTAAGGAAAAAGTCAGCATCTTCGGTAACGTCCCGATAAATCATGTCTATAATATATACGATTTCTCAAACATATATGAAATTCCCTTAGTTTTGCGTGATTTGGGTTTAGATAAAGAATTGTTCAAAATTCTGAATCTCTCACCAAAAGAAAATAAAGATAGTGTTCTCAACTTCGAGAATTGGGAAAATTTTGTTGAAAAGATAAAAAATGCAAATAAAGAAATTACTATAGCAATTGTTGGTAAGTATACAAATGTTCGCGATTCTTATTTGAGTATAGTTAAATCACTTGAACATGCAGCACCTTATTTGGGTGCTAGAGTCAAGATAAAATGGGTCGAGGCAACCGATATCGAAGATGGTAAAATTTCAGTCGAAGACGCTTTAAAAGACGTCAATGGTGTTATTGTTCCAGGTGGATTCGGGAAAAGAGGCGTGGAAGGTAAGATAGCTGCAATAAAATATGTTAGAGAAAACAATATTCCTTATCTTGGTTTGTGTTATGGCATGCAGTTAGCTGTTGTAGAATTTGCAAGAAATGTTTGTGGATTAAAAACTGCACACACAACTGAAGTAAACCCTGGAACAGATTGTCCGATCATTGATATTATTCCTGAACAAAAAGATAAGTTAGAAAAATCAGAAATAGGAGGAACTATGCGACTGGGTGCTTATCCTGCAAAATTAAAAGAAGATTCTATTACAAAAAAACTTTATGGAAAAGATGTAATCTTAGAAAGGCATAGGCATAGATGGGAGTTGAATCCAAAGTTTCATAAAATCTTAGAAGAAAATGGTATAGTACTCTCAGGAATATATGAAGAAAGAAATCTAGTTGAATTTATTGAATTACCGAATCATAAATTCTTTGTTGCAACGCAAGCTCACGCAGAATTCACTTCTCGCCCCCTGAGTCCTAGTCCACTATTCGTGGGATTTGTTCAAGCGTGTATTGGGTAATCAATAAACTTTTTTAAATCAAAATAAAATTATGCGAGCGATATTTACAGGTGCTATATCCTTCGGACTAGTTCATATTCCAATCAGAATTTATACTGCAACTGAACCAAAAGAAATAGAATTTCACACTTTATGTAATATTTGCAACACACCTTTACAATATAAACGTTGGTGTCCTAAATGTGAGAAAGAAGTTGCTTGGACAGATATAAAGAAGGGATTCAAAATTTCTGAGAAACGTTGGGTCATACTGGAAAAAGGAGAAATTGAAAAGTTGAAATTGAAAAGTACGAAAACAATTGATATCAAAAGTTTTATTGATGTCTCACAAATTGATCCGATATACTTTGATAAAAGTTATTATGTAGTTCCAGATGAAAATGGTATTAAACCTTATTCTTTGTTTGTTGAAGCTTTAAGGCTTGCTAATAGAGCAGCAATAGGAAAAGTTGTTTTGCGCGATAAAGAATATTTGGTGATACTAAGACCTTTTAAAAAAGGACTAACTATGCATGTTCTCTATTATCTGAATGAAGTTAGAGACGTAAATGAATTGCCAGAGTTGAGAAAGTTAGTAGTTATTAGTAAAGAAGAATTGGAATTAGCTAAATCATTAATTAGCAAGTTAACAGAAGAAGAATTTGACATATCCAAATACAAAGATCAATATACAGAAGCATTAAAAAAATTGATAAAAGCTAAAGCCGAAGGTAAAGAATTTGAAATTAGAGAAGAAAAACCTGTTGCTGAAGCTAAATCACTTATGGAAGCATTGAAAGCTAGTATAGAAACTGTAAAGAAAAAGAAGAAATAAATATATTTAAGTACCGTTAAAGGGTATATTTGATTAATTTTTTCAATTTATCTCTTAATAGTTGTTCTCTCATTTCTTTTCCGTATCTTAATGTTCTCTTGAAAAATTCACAATACAAACAAGGGTAATCTGGAAGATATTTATCCATCCACATTTTAACATTTTTTGAATTAGCAACAATAATTAATTTTTTACCATCAAGTTTTAATAGCTCTATTTCTTTTTTCATCCATTCTGCACTTATTTTTAATTCTTCTTTAGTGGGTGGTTTCCCCGCATCATCCATAATTTTTACAAAATCTGTTAAGTGCATATTTTCTAAACCTTCTTCTTTAAGTAATCTGTAAAAAATTTTATCAATCCAATCAGGAAAATCTCTAGCTGAAGACGGTCTTTCGGTTATCCAGATCAAAACAGCATTATTGATAATGCCATTTCCGTAAAACCCGTTCACATCGTTGTATTTAGGCCAAACCCAAAATCTTATATGCTCTCCAAATTTTTGTTTTAAGTCTCTTTCTAATTCTTTAGCAAAGCTTTGCAGGTTCATAATATTAATAACATAACTACTATTTAAATATTTCTATAGTTAAGTATATAGGCTATCAGTTAAATTTATAAACTCTTACACTATTAATTATGTTATAAACATAGGTGATGTAAGATGGTGGAACCTTTACCTAAATGGATAATGAAAGCATATTCAAAACTCTGGACTAAGTTCAAAAATAAAGAATTTAACCATGACGAGGCTTCCAAAACACTTAACGATGATAAAATGGTAAGCATTATTTTGTCTGAACTGAAACAGGCAGGTTGGTTAGAAATAAGACTCCACCCAGAAGATTCAAGAAAGAGGTTGTACAAGTTAATAAGTCCTGAAGAGGCTACAAAAGAAATATCTAAAGGTGAATAAAATGGAAAAGGCAACTCAAAGAACTGGAAAAGAAGGGGAATTGAAAGTTATTGGAGAACTTTTAAGGCGTGGTTTTGACGTCTATACTCCATTAATTGATATTGGAGGTATCGACTGCATAATTAAGACAGATGTAGGATACAAAGAAATCCAAATAAAAACTAGAGAACAATTCACAACAAAATTACTATTTGATGTAAGAGACTTTCAACCCAAAGATATTTTTTTTATAATATGTTATAATATCAATGAACCTGACACGTTTTGGGTTATTCCATCTAAAGTTTTCAAAGAAAATGCATACTCTTTAAAGAAATACGGTAAATTACGTCTTGTTTTGGGTGATGAAGACTCAAAAATGAGACAAAAACCACACCAGTTTAGAAATAACTTTTTCCAACTAAGAGAAGGTACAAAAGAATCTGCACAAGAACTTCGAAAGGTTGTAAAAGTATCTGGTTGGCAAAAATTAAAAGAGATGTATCCAAACGTTGATGCAGTAGAGCAAAAAATTAGGGAAGCGAAAGAGAAAGGATATAGCAAAGGTTATATTAAAGTGTTGGAGAATTTGAGACGCTATTGGAAAAAACGACAAAAAGGAGTTTAAAATGGTAGGTGTAGATTTTGCAGATAACGTATTAGGAGCATTTAAAAATATAATCAGAGAAATAGAGAAAGGTTCGTCAGAGTTAGAAATTAGAAGAACGTTTGATGAATTATTCCTAAGAGGAGTTCTAGGTTACGAGAGAAAAGATATTAAATGGGAAAAGAAAAGAGCAGATTTAACTATTATCGATGAGAACGATTTTGCCATTGTTAAAATTGAAACAAAAAAACCAGCTGAAGATATTGATAGAAAAGATCATGAAGAGCAGGCTTTCAAATATGAAGAAGAAACAACCCGATATATCGGATTAACAAATTTTCTCAGATTTAAACTATGGGAAATTCAAAGAGAAGGGAGCAAACTGAGAGTAAATTTAGATTTTTCAAAAATACTAGAACAAAAAAAATCTGTAGAAGACTTGTCAGGTGAAGAAAAATCACAAATTTTATTTTTGAATAATTTATCAAAGGAAACTATCTTTGATACAAAAAAGTACCAAAAATTTAATGAAACATATGCTAGAATAGACATAACAAAAGAAAGTGGATTCAGAAAACTATTAGACCGATTAAATTTTATTGCTAACATATTACTTCTAGGATATACTCTTAGAGCATTCGGTGAATACAAAGAAGGCTATACAAGCTATAAAAAAGAGTTAGAAAAAGTCGAGAAGGAATCAAAAACCAATAATAGAGAATTGAATCATAACATAGCAAGATACAAACAAAAACTAGAAGAAAAATATAAAAAATATATACCGTTCTCTGGCTTCTATCTCTGGAAGCAATATTCTGGAAAAGAGGACGTACCAGATGATGATGTGAAAGAAATATTTTGTAAAGAGACTATCTATATTTTTCTAAATAAACTTTTGTTCTTAAGAATTTGTGAAGATAAAAGATTCTTGGAAAAGAGCATATCTAACGGTGGTATAGAACAATTAAGAGAATTTCTTAAAAAGAGATTTTCTGAGGACGTTATCAATAAAGAAATTCTAGAATTAGCTTTCAAAAGTGCAAGTGACTTGTATTCACATTTCTATGAAACTGGCATTTTGGATTGGTTTAGAACTGGAGATGGAGAATTAAATGAGATTTTAAATAGAGTGTTATGGATTTTAAATCAGTTTGATTTCACCCATGTAGATAGAGATATACTAGGAAATCTTTACGAAAAATACTTGCCAAGCAATGAAAGAAAGAGATTGGGAGAATTTTATACACCAGTTGAAGTTATTGATTATATATTAACATCAGTAGGTTATACGTACAGTCATGAAATAGAAAATAAAGATTTGTTAGACCCAGCTTGTGGTTCTGGTGGATTTTTGGTAAGAGCTACTAGAAGATTGATTAGTAGATTTCTGATAAAATTCGAGAAAGCTGATAAAAAGGAGTTAAGAGATCCTAAAAATTGGAAAGAAATTGTCAACAGATTATCGCCTGATGAAGCAAAAATAATTCTTGAAGCGATACAAGAGCATATCTATGGCTTTGATATAAACCCGTTTGCTTGTCATATAGCTGAAATGAACATGCTTTTCCAAGTTATTGATTTGTATCAGAAAGTTAGAGAAAAATACCCTGATTACAAACTAAAAAGGTTCAAAATTTATAGAACAGATTCTTTAGAAAAACCCGTACAAAAACAGCTCTTTGACTGGACACACAAGGCATTTTTAGAAGAGCAGGAAGAGATAGACGCGATCAAGAATAAAAAGTTTGATTTTGTCGTGGGGAATCCACCGTATGTAAGAGTGCAACTTTTAGATAAAAAGATAAGAGATTACATCACAGAAAATTATACGTCAGCTTATAGTAATTTCGACTTGTATATTGTTTTCATTGAAAGAGGTTTAGAATGGTTAAAACAAAATGGGAAGTTTGGATTCATAACTTCTAATCAATTTATGATTAGAGAACACGGAAAAATGCTTAGAAAATATATTCTAGAAAATTCTAAGATTCTTCATATAATAGATTTTGCTCGAACGAAGATATTTCAAGATGTCACAAACTATCCAACAATTATAATTTTTGAAAAAGCAAAAACAACATCAAACACATTTAAATTTATCAGAGTAAAGAAAGAGAAAGAAAATTTAATCAATGATATATTTCTAAAATTTAGAAATAAAGAGTATTATAGCGAATTTTTCGACATTTTTGACGTAGATCAAAATTCTTTAAGTGAAAAGCCTTGGATATTCAGTCCAGAATCCGAAAGAAATCTGGAGAAAAAATTAGAGAAAATTGAGACGAAATTAGGTAATATTAGTATTATTCTTCTCGGTATCCAAACTGGAAAGGATTCTCTCTTTATTGGTAAAATTGTAAAAATGATAAATCCAAATTTAATTGAATTTAAATCTAAAGAATCTGGTGGGAGGATAGAAAAAGAATTACTCAAACCTTTACTTAGAGGTCGAGAAGTCAGAAAATGGGTCATAAATTGGCATAGTGAGTATGCTATTTCTCCACATAAAGAAAAAGATTTTACACCGATACAAGAAAGTGAGTTAAAAAATAAATATCCAAACACTTATCAATTCTTTAAAACTAACGAAGATAAGATAAGAAAAAGATTAATGTATGGAAAAACAGCAGAACAAAGAACTGGTATTTGGTATTCTCTAATGTATTTTGATTATGCAAAATATTATCAACAACCAAAAATATTAACTCCTGCTTTGACAGATAAAAATAATTTTGCTTTAGATGAAAGTGGTTACTTCTTTGTTCTCGGAACTGCTGGAGTTTATGGAATACTCCCAAAAGAAAATGTAAATATCAAGTATCTCTTAGGTATCTTAAATTCCAAGTTATCTGAATATTTCTTAAAGAAGATATGCCCAATAAAGCAAGGTGGCTATTTTCAATACAGCACGAAATTTTTAGAAAAACTCCCCATCAAACTTCCAGAAACGCTAGAAGAGAAGAAAATTGCTGAACAAATTATTAAGAAAGTAGATGAAATTCTCGAGTTACATAAAAAAGGAATTGTCGATATAGATGCAATTTTAGAAGGTGAAGAAACAGAAAAGCTTTACAGTTTACCAAAAATTACATTCCATATAAAAGACAATGCAAAATTTGAAAAAATTAAAGTAGATGATAATAAAATTTTCATAAATCCACAAGATTTTGTAGAAATCAAAGAAAAAAAAGTAAGAGATTTTGTAGAAGTTTATCTTAATTACAATAGAGAAAAACTTGCTAAATCTAAAGATGTAAAAAATCTAATTCTCAATATCCCCATTCCTAAATCTGAGGAAGTTTTAAAAGAAATTATTAAAAAAGGTGTATTTGATCAAGAACAGATTAAAGATAAAATCAAAAAACTTGAAGATGAGATTAACGAGCTAGTTTATCAAATATATGGAATTACAAAAGAAGAGAGAAAAATTATTGAGGAGAGTATAAAATGAAGAAAACTTTTTTATTAACAATAACAATGATCTTATTGATAATTCAGCTAGTTTATGCCGCAGACATACCTACATCAAACCAACAACAATATGGTGAATGTAACTATAACGAATATGAAATAAAGATTTCTAAACTAGAACAGAATATTACAAAATTAACAAACCAATTAGAATATTACAAGAATCTTAGCGAATATTATAGAGAACTTTATGAAAGCAAAAATACAGGTTTAACAAATAAAGAAGTTATAGAAATTAACAAAAACTTAACTATTATTTATCAAAATATATCGAATTTGTTTAAAAAAATAGAAAATATAGAAAATAGGTTCAAGATATTTTCTTTAGAATTTGGTATATCGATAATAGGTTTAACAACAATGGGTGTGACAATAGTAGAAGTTATTTTAAATATCTTAATAAGAAAGAAAAATCATGAAAGTTAAAAAAGAAATTAAGAAAAATTTACGCCAATTGATTCTAGGTCTATTATTTGGGATTATTTTATTGTTACTCTTTCTAATTGCTAGCCAAATAATTCCTCGTATATTTGATATTGTTTATGGAGAAAAAATTGTAATTCAGATATTAAATAATATAACTAGCAATTTATCAAATACTGACAAAATAGCACTTTCCATTATGAATTGGGAGAAAGAATATTTTTATAACCCTTATTCTCTATGGAATCCAAATTCTACTCTACAAAAATATGGAATTTATAAAATAAATGGAAGCTATAGTTGGTTTGTCAGAAATGCTCCAGTCTCATGGATTATATTTTCAAAGTTAGCAAATTGTGAGGAATATGCAAAAGTCTTTGTTTATTTAATGAATAAGAAAGGTATAAAATCCAGATTAGTTCATGCTCTGGGAGAAGATCATGCCTGGGCTGAATATTATTCTGAAGGTTACAAAATTGTTGTCGACCCATCAGAGAACAAAACAATTTCAGACAAGAAAAAATTTGCAGAAGGTAGAAATTGGTCTTATATAGAATCTATTGACATTTTTAACATTTCAAATATAAATGATGTATCAGATGAGTATATAGAAAGAGGTATTTTAAATATTCGTGTTATGAGTAGAGATAAATCAGTAGAAGGAGTTGATATAATTATAAAAAGCCCCTATCTTATGAAAGTATATCCTGAAAGATATAAGAAACCTAAAATTGTTCTAATTAACAAAACAAATAAAGATGGTGAAGTATTTTTCAAATTAGGAGAAAAAGAATATATCGTAGAAGTTAGAAAAAGTTATTTTATTTTTGATATTATTTTTAGTAAAAATGCTAGTGTAATTTCAAATAAAGAGATTAATCTTAGTTTTGATTTGGATAAAGATAAACCAGAATTAAGGTTTTTAAATTGGTTAGATTAAGATATGTCTAACTTAGTCGATCGATTGTTGCAAGAAATTTATAAAAAGTGTTACAAGAGACACAAAATAAATTGCAAAATAAGAAGTCAACTACTTTATGGAGCTTTAAAAGACAAGGGCTATGAACCAAGAATGTTGAGATACCTTAATTCTGAAGATCAGGAAAAGAGAGTTAAAATTAACTGATATCAGGAGAGAAGTCTGATTTTATGTCGTGATTTTATTAGGCGACAATGCGCTTGATCCAAATTTACCTCATTGGACAAACCCAAATAAAGATGAGTTAAAAAGAATATGCGACCAGTGTGATTTATCCCACCTTTTTACTGATGCCTTAGAAGATCCTGAAAATTTTAAACCACCTTCATAAAATAGACCAAATGTTAAATTAAATCAACATTAAATATATTTATGTCACTCTGGGATCGACAAATAAAACCAATGCTTGCATTTTTGGCCAATCCTTTTAATGACACGAATTTTCTTTTTGAGATCAAATTTGACGGCACTCGAGGTATTGCTTATATAGATAAACTGAAAAAAGATGTAAAGTTACTAAATCGTCGAATGATTTATTTTGAATTTAGATATCCAGAATTACAAGATATGTGGAAAGATGCGGACGCAAATCGTGTAATCCTCGATGGAGAAGTTGTCGTATTCAAAAAAGGGAAACCTGATTTCAGACTATTAGCTGAACGAGAACACATGGATGATAAAATTAGAATAGAATTTTTATCTAAATTACATCCAGCGACTTATGTAGTTTTTGATATCTTGCATAAAGACGGTAAAGATTTAGTTGATGTGCCTTTATCAGAACGTAAGAAAATTTTGGAAAAGACTGTTAAAGAAAGTGAAAGAGTTTTGTTGTCAACTTATGTTATTGGTGAAGGGAAGAAATTTTTCAATAAGGTGAAAAAGAAAAAGTTAGAAGGAGTGATGGCTAAAAGATTGCAATCTACTTATCAAATTGGTAAAAGGTCGAAAGATTGGCTAAAAATAAAATCTTTGCACACTATAGATGCTATAATCGTTGGATATACCTCTGGTGAAGGCTGGAGAGAAAAATATTTTGGTGCTCTGATTTGCGGAATTTATTACAAAGGAAAATTGCATTATCTTGGACGTGTAGGTACTGGTTTAGATGAAAAAGGATATGCTGAACTAACAGAACAACTGAAAAAATTAGAAACTGATAAAAATCCTTTTGAAAAATTTGATGAAGATCCAGAAATAATGCAAAAAATTCATTGGGTTAAACCTAAGTTGGTTGCTGAAGTTAAGTTTATGAATTTGACTCCTGATTTTAAAATGCGTGCACCATCATTCATAAGATTGAGGGAAGATAAATTATTAGAAGAATGCCGATTAGAAGAAATTTTATAAGAATAATTGATAAGATGTGTTATTGCATGGTAAAAATAGACTTGAACCAAAATTTTTCCTGCATTAATTCTTTTAAAATGCCGTTTCGCGTTGAAAGACCTTTTGAAAAGTCTTCATGGCAAAAATCCAACAACAGAAGTTTAACAAAAGCCTTTTATATTTTAACAATTCATTTAACAAAATAACTCTATACGAAAATAAGGATAAACATGCCCTACCAATATGTAGAAGCAAACTTTGTTCAACTTTTTGATGAGAAAGATTTTCGTCTACAACGTGGACTAACTGAAGATAAAAGAGGATTTTTAGGAGGTTATTTTTTAGGTCATAGTTTTTCAAATTATGGTAATGTTGAACTAAATGGTATCACAACTTTTGGCCCGTCTGTTAAAGCAGACCTCAATCCCTTTGGGACAATCAACATGAAAGAAGTTGACCCTAAATTACATTCAGTTTTTCTTAATATGAGACCATTTCTATTAGCACAAAATGAAACTCAATATGTAGCCGGTCGCTTTATTGGCGACGGTAAAAAACTTTACCTAGAAGTTGGTAGCGAAGATTCACCAAAAGATTTAGAGATACTTTTTACTCAAATGACAATTCAAAATAAAGCTGGAGAAGAATTAACTGACGTACCATTTGAAGACATAGGTAAAGCTATTGGAAAATTGGTTAATGTTTTATTTGAGCATTCAGTATTACTTAGACCGGGGGATAAAGTAGATTTATACGACCTTACCCCTGTGCACGAACAAATTATACCTAGCAGAAGTTACCTATTACAGTTTGGCACTTCTGTGAACTATCACCCTAGCTTAGAAAAAACTGTAAGAGCTTTACCTCAGATGAGAGGAAAGATACCGCGCTATTATCTGTTTGTTGATCGTCATATAGTTCATCCGCTAATAAGATTAATTGGTTTAATTCCAGAAGGTGAGACAAAAACTCAGGCCGTTACAGCAGAAATTTATGCAAGGAATGTACTAGAACTACCCGAAGACGTTATTGCTGGTTCACCAGAAATAACCCCATCAGAAATAACACTAGAGCTTAAGGCTGTAGGTGAATATAGTATAAAACCGCAATCAGTCGAGGAACTGGAAAAAATAGCCAGAATTTCTGAGAAAGTAGGGCAAAAAGTACCTTTACAAGTATACTTAGGTGATATAGGAGATACACCAGAAGAATTGCTTAGAAAATACATTATGAGAGAGTTATTTCCGCATTTGATAAAAGAAATGGTTGGTTCCGACACGATTCCAGACGATTTTAAGTATAGAATAAATATAGACCTAAGGCAAGTTTAAACCCTACTCATAAATAAGATTGAAAGACTAATATATTAGTATGGTAACTATCAAACAAAGATTTCGTGGCGTAAAACAAAACTTGAAAAGATTTCGGGCACTTTGGGAGAAACAACATCTATATAAGTGGTGGAGACGACTTAAAGTAAAATAACTGTAGATGTCTATGCGAACTTTGTATTGTCTAGCTTTGATTACATTGATTTTCTTAAGTGGTTGTACTACCCCACCAAAAATAGATGCTTCACTAGCAACTCAAGAATGCATAAAATTATGCGAGAATGCTTTAAAAGAAGGCAGAGATTTATCTAATGGTCCTTGCTTATCTGATAACAATCCTAGCTGGACAGTAGAAAACTGGGTTTGTGATGTTGCACATTCTCCTCGCCAGCAGATAGATAACCAGAGAGAAAATCAATGTAATGAATGGTGGGAAAGTTACCAAAAAGGTTCTCCGTTAAATTTTGTTGAGGTTACTCCAAGTTGTAAATTTATCAAAACTGGTTAAATTATGCTTCTGTGGCGGCTTCTTCCTTAGCTTTTCTTGCTCTTCTAGCCCTTCTTGCCAAATATTCACCCCCCTTAGAATTAACTAATCATTATAATACTCTTTTATAAATATAAACTCTGTGATGTGATGTATAGAAAAATCTTCTTAACAGGTGGTACAGGCTTTGTAGGAACTGAGATTCTGAAAGAATTAGTCAAGAATAAATACAAGGTAAAAGTTTTAACTCATGAGAGAAAACCAGAAGTGTTATCAAATTTAGTAGAAATTGTTAACGGCGATGTAAAAGATACCGATTCTTTCATAGATTCTGTTAAAGGCTGCGATACGATAATCCATCTTGTCGGGATAATAAGGGAAACACCTTGGAGAGATATAACTTTTGAAAGATTGCATGTAGAAGCAACAAAAAACATGATTACAGCTGCTAAACAGAACAAGATAAAAAGGTTTATTCACATGAGTGCCAACGGTGCTAAGCCAAAAGGAACTAAATATCAGACAACAAAATGGAGAGCTGAACAATTGGTGAAAAATTCAGGTTTAATCTATACAATTTTCAGGCCTTCGATAATCTTTGGTGAACATGATAATTTCACTAATAGATTAGCGCGACAAATGCGGTTCGGTATTGTCCCGTATATAGGAGATGGTAATTATCAACTACAACCTGTATCGGTGAAAACTGTAGCAGAAGCTTTTGTCAAGTCTATAAATAACAAGAAAGCATTTAACAAAATTTATCATCTTGGTGGACCAGAGATATACAGATATAAAGAGTTATTGGATTTGATAGCCAGTAAAACAGGTAGGAAGATAGTTAAATTCTCTGTTCCTGTATGGATTGTAAGAATTTTTGCTTCTTTGTTCGGCTGGTTACCGCAATTTCCTATAACAAACGAACAGTTAACCATGTTATTGGAAGGTAATGTTTGTGATTATGATAAAGTAAAGAAAGATTTAAAACTATCTAACCCAAAATTAGATTCTCTAAAGATAAAATTCTATTGTATTCATCAGCGCGGCTGTAAATAGCCCAAACCATTGTTTTGCAGTTTTTCAAGTTTGCTGGTATCTTTTTACTACAAATTCTTAATCTAATTGAAGAGTATTATTTAGTCGCATAAATGGTTCTTAGTTTGTTTTTTTTTATTATTGACACCAATAGTTTGGTAATTTTCTCTAATTAACGTTTTTTATTGATATGATATTCAAAAAATATTAAGTTAATACACAAAAAACTGGTGTTGAAACAATGAAAAAAATATTTAAACTGTTGATAATATTAACAGTCTGTTTATTGTCTATTTTATCTGTTTCTATAATTTTAATATATAAAAAACCAGGAGAGATTAGCAAGAGAGTTGTAATCATAACAATTGATGATATCTCTCCAGTATATAGTATTGATAAACATAAAGAATTGTTTTCAATAATAGATAAGTATAATGCTACAGCTACGCTTTTTGTTATACCAAATTATTTGGGCAAATATCCCATAACATCAAATCAAGAATGGATTAACCTAATAAAACAGGAACAGAGCAAAGGTTATGAAATTGCGCAACATGGGTATGAGCATTCTCCTTATGAGTTTGGTCTAATCAACTATTCAACAGCAGAAAATAAGTTAACTAAAGGTATGAAAATATTGAAAGATGTATTCGGAGATGATATTTGTGGATTTAGACCACCATATTGGGCTGAAAATTTTGAAGTCAAAAAAGCTTTGAGAGATCTGGGTTATTGTTATGATGCTGACATATTTGCTATAAGATTTGAACATGGGTGGTATGATAATATGTGGATAACTGAATTTGTAAAGACAGAGGAAGAATTTCTATTTATGTCAAAGATACACAAGCCATTTATTCTTGTTTTACATGTTCAAGCTATGACACCAGAAGGTTACAAGTATCTTGATAAATTCTTAGAGTTTGCACAAAAAAGAGGAGTTATTTTTAAGACCTATAAGGAAGTTTATGGAACGAAGCTTTCAGCATAAAACTAATTATTCTTATAATTTTGTAGATAACTCCTTCAATACAACCTATCATTAGTGAAACAGACAATGCAGGGAAATAAAGAATTAAACATAAAATTATTTTTGGGGTAAAGAGATTTATCTCCTCTATTTTCGACACCAAATAAAAATACAATATTAAAATAATAAATTTAATGGAAATTAACATAGTTATTAAAGAAGTTATTTTTCCTACTAACTCTATAAATACAAATGAAAAAAGTACATACATATTACCAATGCTCCCTATTAATGATTTCAAAAGAGATACAATTTCTGGATTGAGTAATCCCAAAAATACTGATACAATTAACCAACCAAAGATAATATAATTCAGAAGAAAGACCGACAATTGTATTTTTTTGAAGAATGTTTTCCAATGCATAGATAAAATCTCCACACCTATCAGACCTCCTCTAATTCTTCTTTTGAACCATCTTATGAAATTAGTGGGTGAATTTGTTCTTACGATAGCAGAAGGTTGATATTTATTTTTCCAACCAGCTTCAATAAGTTTTAAACCCATTTCAGTATCCTCACCACCATAATTGAGATTTTCAGTGAATCCATTAACACTTTTCCATGCTTTTCTTGAGATTGCAGAACCACAACCTCTAATCGTAAAGACTGAATTGAAAATATCTTGAAATCTAACAGGTAGTGAATCAAAAACAAGTCCGAAATATTCTAATCCAGGCCAAAACCTGTGCTTATTTGCTACCATATATTTGCATGTAACAGCTCCTGTATCCTCATCAAATCTTGAAACTAAATTATGTAAACAACTCTTATCTACAAAAGTGTCAGCATCTAAAATAAAAAGTATTGGATATTTAGAATGTCTAAAACCATGATTTAAAGCTGCTGATTTTCCACTGTGTTTTTGGTTAATAATCTTTATTTTTCCTCGTAAATTATTCAAGTTCTTGAGAGTATTGTCAGTAGACCCGTCATTTACAACTATTATCTCCAATTTTGGATATCTGGTTTCTAGAACTGACTTTACACAATTGTATATACTATCCTCGTTGTTGTATGTAGGAATAATTACACTTATTCCAGGCGGATTTTTCAGTTTTCTAATTTTCTGGTGACGATTTTTGGTTATTAAACTTAAGACGAGTATAAGCCATGATAATATGAGAAGTATTAATGAAAAATTCATTCAAACACCATATTACGTATTAAATGGTTTATAAAAATAGGCAGTAGAGCGAAATTAGTTCCAACTTCTTTCATGACAGGGAAGTCGTATCTACTTACGTTTTACAAGAAGACCCAAAATCACTTAAAGAAGGAAATAAAATAAAATTATAATATGGATCTTACTATTGTGCACGAACAAGTTACCCCAGAAAAATTCGAAATTTCATAGTGTTTATGGACGATAACTGTTTTTAGAGTAATGCGGATTTATGTAAAAAAGTTATGTCGGGAAGTGGAGCAGATAAGACGATTTAAAATTGTATTTCACCACTGAAGAATGGTTAAAATAGAAAAGCTTAAATAGATTACATTACATATGGTAAACATGGACATAACACACCCCGAATTACCAAATGACGCTACCGAAGCTCAACTCTGGAGGTTATTTAGACCTAGTAAGCGAGTAAGAGAATATACTTCAGGTCCTTTGGACCAAGACATAATTGATGAATTGACACGATACGCCGAGAGTTTGTTTAAATTAGAATTTATCTCACAACCAGGTTATGGTTATATTAAATTACTCCATGATATTTTTTCTGATATTTTTTCTAAGAAAGGGAGAATCCCCTTTTTCAATTTTCCTCCTTCAGTTTCTAATGCTGTTCGAGAATACGTCATAAAAAATAGACCTACACCACCTCTGACAGAATACATCTCAAGAATGTTAGGATATTTAAATTCAAAATGGAGTTCAGAACACTATTGGCTTTTTTTCGAGGGTGAATTATACAAACTACTGGATGAATGTCTTGAAACAGTACCATATAGAGAAAGGCGAATTCTTCAAATGAGATTTGGTTTAGGTGATGATTACCCTAGAAGTTTGAGAGAAACTGCTCAAGAATTTGGAGTTTCATCCACAAGAATTTGGCTCATACAAAAACGTGCATTAAATCGATTAAGAAGAGAGTTTGTACCAAAGCTTGAAGACTATCTTATGGGACAAAGACTTAAGATGATAGAAATGGATGGTTTGCCGGATGACCCAGAAATTTTAGCCGATCTATATAGAATAATGGAAAAAAAAGTAGCTCATTTAGAAAGAGAAAAACAAAAATTAGAAGGTAGGATAGCAGCCTTTGAAGAAAGAGAAGCCAAAACATTTGGAGTCTCGTTAGATGTTCTCCGAACGCCAATCTCAGAACTTGACTTACCTAAACGTGTTAAAACTTCACTCAGAGAGTACGAAAGAGTATCTGATTTACCACTTGAAGACTTAAAATCATTGCTCTATATACGAGGGTTTGGCGAAAAAGCATTGGAGGCGCTTAAAAACGAGCTAAGAAGGTTGGGTCTGAACATACCATGAAATGAACGTCAAACCCCAAAATCTTTTGGTTATTGTTTAAAAGTGACCTGAACCCTAATTTTTATATTCCTGAACCCTAATTATATTGGGAAAATCTTGTATTCTCAAGAAATAGAGTCACTACTCAAGAGTAAAAAGATAAAAATTGGAGATAAGATTCTGATAACCAAGGGTAAACTACAGTATGCAGGTATACTGATGCCTAGGATAAAACTCGGTGACACATCCACCTTAGTGATAAAACTTCCAAATGGCTACAATATCGGGATAAAATACGAGAAAGATACGAAAATAAAGAAACTAGAACCAGGTAAACCCATAAGATTCAAACCCGCTGAAGCTGTGCCAAGGAAGGATCCTGAAAAGTCCACTGTTTCTATATTAGGTTGTGGCGGGACGATAGCTTCAAGAGTTGAATATACTACAGGTGCGGTATTTCCGGCCTTTTCACCGGCGGATTTACTTTTGTCGTTCCCTGAACTAGGAGATGTAGCCAACATCAAGAGCAGAAAGCTATTCGACCTTTTATCAGAGGACATGACTCCACAACATTGGCAAGTCATTGCTAGCGAAGTTGCCAAAGAGATACAATCTGGTGTTGATGGTGTGGTTCTCATGCACGGCACTGATACTCTACACTACACTTCAGCAGCTCTAAGTTTTATGTTAAGAGACCTCCCAGTTCCTGTAGTCTTAGTCGGTGCTCAACGAAGCAGTGATCGTGGTAGTAGCGACAATCTTGTTAATCTGGTATCAGCTACAGTTGCAGCAGCTCATTCAAACATAGCTGAAGTTACGGTATGTATGCATGGTAGTATGAGCGATGATTTCTGCTATATCCACCAAGGAACCAAAGTAAGAAAATTACACACCTCCAGAAGAGATGCATTTCAAAGCGTGAATGTAAGACCATATGCGAAAATTTTCTATCCCGATAAAAAAATTGAGTATCTGAGAAATGACTACAAAATACGAGAAAAAAGAAAAGTCGTTCTTGACGATAAATTGAACACAAATGTTGCATTGATTTACACATATCCAGGAATAAAACCAGAGTTCATACAATCTCTAAGGAATTTTGATGGTATTGTTATAGCGGGAACTGGGTTAGGACACGTTCCTACTAATCCAACAGGAGATAAGTTTACACAAAGTCTATTACCAACTTTAAGAAATCTAATTCATTCAAATATCCCAGTTGTGATAGCACCACAAACAATTTTCGGTAGACTAAACATGAATGTCTACGAAGCTGGTAGGATGTTAAATGAAATTGGAGTGATCGGTAACGGATGTGATTGGTTGCCTGAAGTTGCTCTTGTTAAATTAATGTGGGTTCTCGGACATACAAAAGACATGAACAAAATCAAAGAAATGATGCTAACAAATTATGCAGGTGAAATTAGTGACAGAAATGTGGTGTCTTAATGGATAAAAAAATAAATTATAGCGCATTGCGATTGAAAGTTGGATTAGAATTACACCAACAATTAGACACAAAATACAAACTCTTTTGTAATTGTTCAACACAGATGAAAGAAAAAATACCGATAATGATTATTACAAGAAAATTACATCCTGTAGCCAGCGAATTGGGAACGGTAGACATTGCTGCACAATTCGAATATCTCCGTAACAGAACTTTTCATTACCAAGTGTTTAATAACGAAAGCTGTCAGGTAGAGTTGGATGAAGAACCTCCACATGAATTAAATAAAGAAGCTTTAGATACAGCTTTGCAAATTGCACTTTTGCTAAATTGTGATATTCCAAATGAAATTCATGTAATGAGGAAAACTGTTATTGATGGTAGCAACACAAGTGGATTTCAACGCACAGTGATAATTGGAATGAATGGACACATTAATTACAAAGGGAAACGAATTTTAATAACGCAAGTAACTTTAGAAGAAGATGCTGCTGCAATTGTTAGTGAAGAAAATGGTAAAGTCATTTATCGACTGAATCGTTTGGGTATTCCCTTAGTTGAAATTGACACAGGAATCTTAGAGGGATATACCCCAGAAGAAATTCAAGAAATTGCTTATCTCATTGGGATAATGGCTCGATCTACGAGTAAAACAAAGCATGGTATAGGCTCTATTAGACAGGATGTTAACATAAGCATAAGAAACGGGCCAAGAGTTGAAATAAAAGGTGTGCAGGAATTAGGGTTGTTATCAAAGGTTATTGAATTGGAGGTTCAAAGACAACTGAATGAAAAAGTAAAAGAAGAAACACGTGCAGCTAATCTTGATGGCACAACGAGATTTTTGCGTCCATTACCAGGAGCTAGTAGAATGTACCCTGAAACAGATATACCACCTATAGTAATTACAAAAGATTACATCGAGAATTTGAAAAAGAATTTGCCAGAACCATGGACTAAAAAACTAGAGAGGTTCAAGACAAAACTTAAGTTATCTGATGATCTAGCAAAAGAAATTCTCGGTTCTGAATACTTGAATTTGTTTGAAAGAATTGTCTCGACAAAAAAAGTTGAACCTAGCATAGTAGCAAGCACATTTGTTTCTATAATAAAAGATTTGGAAAGAAGGGAAAAAGTTGAAGTTAACCGTATATCTGAGAATAGATTTATTGAGCTCTTTGATTACTTGCAGGATAAAAAAATTGTGAAAGAAGCTATACCAGAGATTATAAAATATCTTGCCGCATATCCACAGAATGGGGTTGGAGATGCACTAAAAGAATTGGATTTGAAACCATTGACGCCAGCAGAGGTAAGAGAAATAGCAAAAGAAATTGTAGAACAGCCTAATATAACATTTGAGAAAGCTTACGGAATTGTGATGAGTAAAGTCAGAGGCAAGATAGATGCTCAAGAAGTGATGAAGATTGTTAAACAAATGATGAAATAGATTATGAAATTCCTAAAGTCACAATTTAGCTTGGAAGAATCTAATATTGTAGTATTTGGAGTGCCAATAGGTAAAAGGTTCAAAGATATTTCAGAGAAATTAAGAAAGACTAGCATTTATTTAGAAGTATTTGACATAGATAGAAAGAGAAATTTACTAGAAAATATCAAAATTTCGGATTTAGGTGATTTAGAAATAAAAAATTTAGAAGAAATAATTTCTTATACAAAAAATATTGTACAAAAAAATAAAATCCCTCTTTTAATTTCAGGAGATCACCCAACCTTATTTTCTTTTCAGGCTTTTGACGAAAAAACAAAAATAATAAGTTTTGATGCCCACTGTGATTTGAAAGATGAGTATGAAGATGAGAAAATTATTGATTTAAGCACATGGAGTGGTAACTTTGACTCAAGAGTTAATGGTGCAACCTGGTTAAGAAGATTATGTGAAAAGATAGATCCGAAAAATATTTTATTATTAGGAATACGTTCTTGTGACGAAGATGAGCTAAAGTTTATCGAAGATAATGATATACACTATTTTACTTCTTCTAAAATAAAAGAAGATATAAAATCTGTTAAACAAAAAGTTAAAGAATTCACAAAAAATTCAAAACTTTATATTACACTCGACATTGATGTTTTTGACCCAAGTATAGCACCTGCAGTTCATCATCCTGAACCAAATGGAATATTTTTTAATGATTTTCAGAATTTACTTGAGTCATTTAAAGGAAAATTAGTTGGATTAGATGTATGTTGTCTAAATCCTATCCAAAATAACGAAGTTACTGAATTTCTTGTAATACGTTCGATTTTTGAAATATTAGGTTTAATTAGTTGAAGTATTAATAGTGTTGATATGATTAGTGTAAAAGATTTTGATATAAAGGGAAAATTAACTGTAAACAAGTTAATACAACAAATGTTAGATTCGGGAGGATTCACTTCCAAAAAACTTGCGGAAGGAGTAGATATTATAGAAAAGATGCTTAAGGATAAAGATTCTTTGAACTTTCTTTCGTTCCCTGCGGATATAGTTTCTACTGGCACAAGAGGTATTCTGAAAGAAATGGTTAAAAGAAAATGGTTCGATGTTGTAATAACGACGTGCGGAACTTTAGATCATGATGTAGCCAGAACTTACAAAGATTACTATCATGGTAGTTTTGATTTAGACGACAGAGAACTCAAGAAGAGAGGTATTAACAGAGTAGGAAATATAATCTTTCCGAGTGAAAACTACGGTATTATTATTGAACGGAAAATTTCACAATTTCTAAAAGAAATTTTTAACGAGGGTAAAAAAGAATTAGCAACTTATGAATTAGCATGGGAAATAGGTAAAAGATTAAATAATGAAAATTCGATTTTATACTGGTGTTATAAAAATCAAATTCCTCTAATTGTCCCAGGTATAACAGATGGTGCTGTAGGATATCAAATATGGCAATTTTCTCAGACATACGATTTTAAAGTTGATGTATTAAAAGATGAGAAATTACTTTCTGATTTAGTTTGGAATACAAAAAAATCTGGTGCAGTAATAATTGGTGGAGGTATATCTAAGCATCATGTCATTTGGTGGAACCAGTTTAAAAAAGGATTAGATTATGCTGTCTACATTACTACTGCGGTTGAATATGATGGTAGCTTATCAGGTGCTAGACCAAGAGAAGCCATAAGTTGGAATAAAATTAAGGAAAATGCACTAACTATTACGATAGAATGTGATGCTACAATTTGTTTACCAATAATAGTTGCTTCATTATGTGAAAGAAAAATTTAAAATTCTATTTTAGACCTTTGCCGATTAATAATAACTTCAGCTAACTTGAGATCTCTGGGGAATTCGATACCTCTATTTATTAGGTTTTTCTCGACTTTCTCTGCATTCAATTTTTCAAGTAGATAAACTGTAACTTTTTCAAAGTCAAAATCTTTACAAGAAAATATATCAACTGATGCAAACCTCTGCTCTACAAAAGTATGGATAGCTATGTGACTCTCAGCTATGATGACAAATCCTGATATACCCCCTTTATCAAAACTATTTTCCTTACCCTCGTATATTAGCAATGAAGGTTTTGTCAATTTTGTCATTCCAATAATATCTGGCAATTCATCGAGAATAGAGTAGATGAATTCTGCATTTTTTAGATTTTCCTTATTGCAATTATAAAAATCCAATGTTAAATGTGGTCCTAACATTTTATCCTTTACTTAACATGTATTTCTACGATATCATTATCTTGTAATTTATAATCTAGTCCTACTTTTCTACCTGAGAACTTTGTAGAATTGTATATTCGTGCAAATTTAAATGTTTTGATAAAATCTTTGTGCACTTCTTTTGCTAAATCCTTTACTGTTGCATTTTTTCTTAATGCCAATGCTGGTATATCCTTAGGTTTATTCGGAGCTTTTGTATAAACCTTGATTAAATCTAAACTTTTCCAGATTTTCTCTTTTAATTCGTCTAGTCCAACTTTAGATTTAGCATCCAAACAAACTGTATCATTATCTAGTCCACATACTTTGCTTTTATTTTTCACAAAAATTATTTTCTTAAATAATCTGTTAGATTCCAAAATTTTAGTTAATTCATATTTTTGTTTATCAATATCTTGTGTTGCATCTAATAAGACGATGATTAAATCTGACGAATGTAGTAAATTCAAAGATTCTGGATCAAAAGTTGACGGGATTTCAATTAATTGAAACTGTAAATCATTATAAAACATCATACCAACTTGTGGTTTCTTTGTTGTATACGGATATATCCCAACTTCTACATTTGCATTTGTTAAAGAGTTCAACAAAGTGCTTTTACCGGAATTGGTCAAACCAACGATACAAATTTGAGCCACACCTTCTTTTCTAATTGTAAATTTTGGTTTGTGCAATTTTCTCCTTTCGACTAACAGCTCTTTTTTCAGTTTTGATAATCTCTTTCTTAAGTCGGCTAATAACTTCTCAGATCCTTTATGCTTTGGCGCTAATCGAATCATTTCTTCAAGAGCTTTTATCTTTTCTGCGGTTGTTTTAGCTTCAGAATAACGTCTCTCTGCAGCAAAGTATTCAGGTCCGGCATTCACAGGCATAATAGAGTAATTTTAATTCATTATTTTTCTTCTTTATCCTTTCCAAACATCTCTAATTGACTCTCTCTCACAAGATTAACTCTGTTCTGTATTATTGTATGAATCTTTTCAGGATATCGAATACCTTTCATTACCATGTCACTACCAGCTTTAAAAGAACTAACGCTGAGATTACCATAATTAAAAATTCTTCCTATTAAACTTTTCTCAACTCTTATGTCAGCTACGGTTGCGTAAGGCAAAATAACTTTTTCCTTATTCAAAATACCTTCCTGTTTGATAACTTCATTCATAGTAACTATAAATTTTGTTCTAAATCTTGTCCATTCTGGTTGTTCAACCATGGCAACAGCTATGCCGAATATACCCATGAGTATTAGAGTCGAAATTAATTCTGATTGTGTCTTAGGGAAAAGAGTAAATTTTATATCAAAAATGAAATAAATCAACAAAAGAAATATCACAACTAGCACAGCTATAATATAATTTCCTAAAAAGTATATTCTCGAAGTCTTAATTACAACTTCTTTCGGTTCCTCGTCCATAATTTTAATTTGTATTCTAAGATTAAATTATGCGAACTCTTGAGAAAATAGGTGAAGAAATTGAGAAATGCCCAGAATGTAAAAAAAATAAATTTGGTTTGCCAGTATCTGGAGAAGGAAATCCTAATGCAAAAATAATGTTTATCGGCGAAGCACCAGGAAGAGAAGAATCAAAGACTGGTAGACCTTTTGTTGGTAGAGCGGGGAAACTCTTAACAGAGCTGCTAGATTCTATTGGGATTAAAAGAGAAGAAGTTTTTATCACATCACCAGTAAAGTATTATCCTGGGAAGAGAAAGCTTACAACAAAAGAGATTTTACATGGTAGGAAACATTTGCTTAAACAAATTAGTGTAATTAAACCAAAGCTGATAGTTGCTTTAGGAAATGTTGCCCTGAAGGCTTTATTTCCTGATAAGAAGTTAAGCATAACAAAAATTCATGGTGAATCTATTTATGCAGATAAAATTTATTTTCCAACTTTTCATCCCGCAGCCGCCTTAAGATTTCCTAAGATTAAAAAACTAATTAAAAAAGATTTTTGTAAATTAAAAAAAATTATAAAAGAGTTATAATTATGGAAATTTTTGTTGGTACTTCAGGTTGGGCGTACCTTTGGAATCCAGATGGTTTAGAATGGTATGTCAAGAATTCTAATTTGAATGCCATTGAGCTAAACGCCTCTTTTTACCGATATCCGTATCCGAATCAAGTAAAAGGATGGAGCAACAAAGGTAAAAATTTAAGATGGGTTTTGAAAGTTAATCGATTAGTTACACATGTTTACAGATTTAATAGAATTGCTTGGACAAGATGGAAAAGTTTCGAGAAATTATTCCAACCTTTAGATTCTATAACAGATTTTTATCTTTTCCAACTGCCACCATCAATAAAATCAGATTCAAAAAAGAAAATAGAATCATTCTACAAGAAAACAAAACTAAAAGAAAGATTTGCACTAGAATGGAGAAATCAAGAATGGTTTACAAAAGAAAATGTTAAATGGGCTAAAAAGTTAGGATTAACACTAGTTAGTGTTGATTCACCAAAATTACCACGTGACGTATTCAATACAAGTGGGATAACGTATATCCGGATGCATGGAAGAGAAGCGTGGTATTCTCATTATTATACGGATAAAGAATTGAATGAAGTCAAAAATAAAATTCTGAAAGTTAAGCCTGAAAAAGTTTATGTATTCTTCAACAATGATACCAGTATGCTTGAGAATGGTAGAAGAATGTTCGAACTCTTGACAAAAGGAGAAATTTCTAAAGAAAGTGTTTTATTAAAAACTACTTCTAAAGCTGTAGCAACAGTAAAGAAAATCGTTAGTAAGAAATAAAAGAAAGGAAAGTAAGCTAGTAAAGATTTACTCTTCCTCTTCTTCCGTTTCCTCTTCCTCCTCTTCCTCTTCTTCTTGATACCTCATCTCAGTTTCCTCCTTCTCTTCAGGGGCTGGAATTGTTGCGGCACCAGTCTTCTCGCCGATCGCAAATCGGTTTCTAACTTCGGTAATCTTAATGTGTGCCTTCTCCCCGAGTTTCGCTCCATTAACAAACACAACAAAGTTGTTAACTCGGGCTATACCATCACCTTTCGAGCCGGTCTCCTTTATTTCAATATCATATTCTTCACCGACTTTTACAGGCTTAGGTATGTTACGCTCGAATCTTGGACCACCGAAACGTTTTCCACCAAATCTCATTTAAACATAACCTCCGTTTAATTTAAGACCACTCAATTCATTAAGAATTAGAGTAGTTCATAAGAAACAGTTCTTCAGTCTCACCTTTCCTTTCATTCACTTAATGATTATTCATAATGAAAGTATTTAAAGCTTTTAAAAGTGCTGGAGGTGAACCTGTTAGACTAACGCAACGCACACAGTTTTGTAGGAGTATGGTTGAATAAATATTTAAAACTATATTCAGTAATCATTTTTATTATCGCTTTTTCTTAAACTAATTATGGGAAGAAAGCGAAGATGGAAAACTGATCCACTTACTGGGATTAGGTATGAAAAAGGAAGCCTAATGGATATAGCAAGCAGAGCCGAAAGAGATTTCGCTAAAGGGGTTGATTTCACTTATGACAGACCAACTAAACGCAAGTCGAGAGGTTACAGAAGAGAGCGATACGGATATGAAGGAGTTGATTTGAGTCAACTTCCACCCTGGGCTCAAATATTAGTTGGTGTATTTATTGTTGGAATTCTGATGTGGGCTTTCCTTGGAGAAACACTTTCTATCTGGTGGAGCCGATATTGGATTGTAATAACAATTGCGATAATTCTTGTAGTAATTGGTGGGGTTGCATTTTACATTAAAGTTCTTTTGCCAATTGATAGAGAGGTAACCCAAGAATTAAAAAGAGAAGAAGAACTTAAAAAAAGCATAATACGAAAAAGATTACTTAAAGAAAGAGCAAATCAATTAGAAGGTCTTAGCGATGAAGAAAAGGAATTCCAACTAAAAGAATGGGTAGAAGAAGAATATAAAAAGGAAATTCCTGGGTATAAATCTGAATTGAGGGAGAGATTTAAAAAAGTACCTCCATTATCAGCCAAAGAAAAAGAAAGATTAATACAAATAGTAGGAACCAGATGTTGTTATCCAAACTGTAGAGAAAATATAGCTTTGGATGTACATCATATTACTCCAAGAGCTGAAGGAGGAACAAATAAAGAAAATAATTTAATTGTTTTGTGTCCTACTCATCATCGTTTAGCTAGGGGAGGAACAATTCCTAGGGAAAGATTAAGACAATATTCTGTAGCAAATGTTAAGAAGATTCGATAAGTATACCAGAAATAGAGAAGGTCAAAAAGAAAACTAGAAGAATTACATCAAAAATAAAAATATGATTAATTTTGCTATTCTACTATGCTAGGTATTAGTACCTATACTGCTTTAGGGATAGCTCACTAAGTAGTTCTCTAATCAGCATAGGACCTTACTCCTACACAATCTATTTTTTAAACAACCTAGAATAACAGCGGTAACAAATATAGCCACCTATAACTTTATCTTCACAAACAATTTCAATTTTTCTTAAGTTGAAAAATTCACCAGCTTCTTCTTCCGAAGCAAAATAACTAGGGTTCCAAAACTTGATAAAAGAATTACATAATAAGCATTGAATTCCAATTTTCCTAGTCATAACAAACCACTTCCTTATCTGTAGTATCTATAATAAAGTGAATGTAGCATTGCTTCACTTCCTTTGACGATCTTAACAATTCTAGGACGACCACCCTTCCTGTAAACTCTATAGTAACGATTGCATCTATGACACCTAACCATTCTGATAGTCGTAGTGTTTTGCTGAAAGCCGCAATTAGGGCACCTTACCATTATTATCAGCTCGGGATCAGGAATTTCAATTTTTATATTTCTGTTCTTTAATTCCTCCAGAAGCTTGGTCCTAACAAACTCGGAAATGTTTATTCTAGCTTTAATGACAGCTTTCTTTAGCTCTACACCAATCCAAATGTTGACATTACCTTTCTTATCAGAGATGTTCTTGGACAAACCTATGCGCACGTGCGCATTGTTGTCTAAACTGCTGCTTTCTATAGAGTTAGTATTGTTAGTTGTTTGTTCTCCCTTACCACCCTCTCTTTCTATATCTATCTCTCTTCCTGTTGTAATTGCACATATACGCATATCATTGTCTGAATCTGAAGTCATAGGAATTACCTTTGTTCAGTTTAACCCCTCTTAAACCACAAATCTTAACAAGACCGTTTCTTCTGAGCTCTTTCAAGAAAAGGAAAGATTCCTCCTTAGTAAAATGAAACATCCAGGAAAACCTTTGGTAGATCAAAGGATACGGAATAACTCTTCCGTTATTGCTTATTTTTTCTAATTCTCTCAGCGCTTTTTCATAAAACCAATTTTTATAATTAATACTCTCCAACTTCATTACGTTCACCAGGTTCACTTTCTTTCTTTTCTTCCTCCATGTACCATTCTCTCAGCAATTTAACCCATTCTGGCAATCTATCGAAAACTTCCTTATTCATCATTCTCACCAAGCATTTCCTTTCGGATTAGAAAACGGATAGCGTCTATCTTGCTTCTAAATCTTCCTTCTTCTATCCACTTCTCTAGCTGTAAGTACTCTGGTAACTGTAGCTGTATGGTAAAAGTTTTGTATTTATTTTCGACCATCTTTAATCAAATTATGCTTAATAACAGAACGTATGATATAGGAAATGTTTCAAAAACGTTGCATGAACGTTGCAAGTACTCTGAGCATGTTAAAAGTAATCTTAGAATTGTTCACGAACTATTAATGAAAAGGCCATATACGCAGAGAAAGCTGAAAGAAATTACTGGATTTAAAGAAACAACAATACGTGGAATTATACATAAATTGAGGAAAGAAGGTTCTATTAAGGAGATAGATATAAAAACGATGAAAAAGTTATTCCCAGAAGATGTTAAACCTACTGATAGAAAGGCATTCGCTTCTATGGATTTTAATCCTGAAGAAATTGAATTGAGAAGCATTGCTACTCAGCCTGAGATTTACGCTTTAGAAGTAACTGTTAATGATATTCTATCGAAGTGGAAAGTTAAGGAAGATTCAAAGAAACAATACTTTGCCTTTGGAAGAGAGCTATTAAAGATAAAGAAGAAGTTTCATCCTAATGTTTGGGAAAGACCAATAGATTATAGAAATGCTGTTAGAAATTTAGGTCTAGAATGGAATAAAAAGAAACTAAATAAAGAGATCCTAAAGGATATCTCCAGAGCTATGGGAGTATCAGCAATAGTAGAATTTCTATCTTAGTTTTCGGTTTGTTACAGAATCTGAATAAAAGTTCAGATAAAAGTTAACTCAGCTGTTAAAATGGCAAATTATCGCATTATTTGTTACATTCTACATTAATGTGCACACAATAACAAAAACTTTGACGGATTTTTTAACGATTTTAAAATCTATTCGTACCTTAATGCTTCCACAGGTTGCAAATTAGCAGCCCTTCTGGCTGGCAACAACCCAGACATTATTCCTATGAAAACGGAGAATCCTATAGCAAATAAAACTAATTCTGGAGTAATTACAGTTGTTATTCCTCCTCCAGCTCCAGGTCCGAAAAATCTTATTCCCAATTCAGATATTCCAACGGATACAAGAAAACCAAGCAAAACACCTGCAATACCTCCAAACAATCCCATCAATGCAGATTCGATCAAAAATATTTTCATAACTTCAAAGTTTGTCATTCCCAATGCCTTCAATACACCAATCTGTCTCGTCCTTTCCATCACTGACGTAAACATTGTGTTGGCAATGCCAATGCCACCAACTAAAAGTGAGATTGCTGCTATGCTTCCTAAAAATAAGGTTATCGTTTGGGTTATGCTACTTACTTGTTCTTGTATGGCTTGTGCCGTTGATACAGTGAAATCCTGGGTGTCTTTTGTGACATGTCGAGCCATCATTAATCTGCTTTCGATTTGAGCAGCCACATCTTGAGCAATCGACGAGTCTGCAGCTTTTATCGAAATGGAAGATAAACGATTAGAATTTAAATCTAATATTTTCCTGGCTATATCCCTAGGCATGAAAACAGACGAATCCTGTTGACCAATGAATCCAGATGACGATAAAATCCCAACTACCCTGAAATTCCGACCGTCTATTTGTATTTGTCTATTCAAAGTTATAGGTTGCTTGAACATATCATTTGCAACTCTATTACCAATCACAACAACATTGCTATCTCCTACTGACAGATATCTTCCAGATTCCAGTTTGACAGTTTCCATAAATCTCCACACAGACGTGTCCACACCTTGAATATTCACAGAAGCGGATTGACCAAGATAAGAAATGTCAGCCCTGCCAGATACTATGCCGTTTACATAAAGAACTCCAGGAGTGGTTTTTATAATTCTCATGTCACTTTCTGTCAGATTCCCCCTAGCGCCAAACCCACCGAATACCCCTACTCTGAATCTAAATCCGCCAGCTTCTGCCCTTGAAAATCCTGGTGATACAGTTATTAGATCAGCGCCAAGACCGCTGAGTTGCTCTGTAACTCGTGCTTGCATACCTTGTCCAATAGAGACTAAAGCTACAACCGCGGCTACACCGATTACTATACCAAGTATTGTAAGCCAACTTCTTAATCTTCTGTGAGTTATGCTGTTCATAGAAAGTTTAATGATGTCGCCGAGTTTCATTTTTTCTTCCTTTTTCTAAGCTTGAAGAAAACTACGACAGCGACAATGATTATGATGCCGATTAATAGATATTGTATAAATGTGGACTGCAAAAGCCCTCCGCCTTGACGTTGCCTCGTTGGAAATTGCAGCTCACCAAATATCAGACTAATAGAAACTTCTTTTTGAGCCACTTGCCTTGCACCACTAGTGTCTGTATAAGATATCTCGACTATTAAACTTCCTCCGCCCATTCTTGTTTCATTTGTCCTCGGAAATACTTGAAAACTTGCTATAGTGTAATCACCTGGATTAAGGTTTCCAAGGAATACAGATGAACTACCAATTACAGAAAATCTCTCTTGTCTAGGAATCTTGATAGCTACACTGGTTGCTGGATTAACACCTATGTTAGCAATCGAAAGTGTTAGCGTATTTCCTGTAAATTCCTGCACATCAACAGAAAATTCAGTCGTACCACCAACAATCAGTCCAACTACAGAAGTTGAATTTTGTTTAGTACCAGTTTTGTCGAAATATTCCATTTTTACAGAGATTGGATAAACCCCTGGAGTTATGGTAGGACTTGTGACAACTTCAACGGGTATATCCAACTGCTGATTTGCAGCTATAGATGACAAAACTATTCTGTTACTCAATCCTAGTGGAAGTATTAAGTTATTAGATTCTTGCCATGTGATTACAACATTTGTGATTTCAGAATTCCCGTTATTTGCAACAGTAAATGTTAGTGTAGTATTGCTTCCGATGTTGAGCCTATCGGGTTTGATGGATTTAAGCTCTAAGATTGGTTGCGATTGAACGCTTACAATAGTAAACTGATTTATTTCCCTACAGCTAGAATCCTGGCAATAATCGATTTCAAAGTTTATTCTGTATAAGCCAGGGGAGGTTGTCTTAGGCACAGAAAATTTAAACAAAGTGGAACTGCTTTCACCAATTCCTAATCCGCCTATGTCAACCCACCTATAAGGATCTACGTTTATCCCTATGTCAGTAGAAGTTAGAGTGACTTTAACACTGTTTGCAACAGCAGTACCAGCATTTTTCAAGGTCACCTGTATATAACCATCAGTTCCAGGAGATGATACAGAAGGATTAACAGAAAAACTTGCTTGGACAATGGGCTCAGCTGCCATAGAAATTTGAAAAATAATCAACAATGTTGCTATAACTGACATTAGGAAAATATAATTTTTCATTGTCATCCTCCTACTATTCTTCCGTCTTTAATTTTGATTATATGCTTGGAATGAGAAGCTATGAATGTCTCATGCGTAACTACGATAACTGTCTTGCCTTCATTATTTATCTTTACAAACAACTCCATTATCTCCTTCCCTGCTTTCGAATCGAGATTACCTGTAGGCTCATCAGCGAGAATAAACGAAGGATTATTTGCCAGTGCTCTTGCTATTGAAACTCTTTGTCTCTCACCACCAGATAACTGAGAAGGTAAATGTTCCGCCCTCTCTTTTAAACCAACAAGTTCAAGCAATTCCATTGCCTTTTGTCTTCTTTCATCCCTGTCCCTTTCCATTATCATCATTGGCAGTTCAACATTTTCTAATGCTGTTAGAGTGGGATGAAGGTTGAAAAATTGAAACACGAACCCAATCTTCTCACCCCTTATTCTTGCTATTTCAGGTTCAGTGAGCTTAGATAAATCTATGCCATCAATATAAACTTTACCAGAAGTCGGCTTGTCTAAAGCGCCCATCAAATGTAATAGCGTTGATTTGCCAGAACCAGAAGGACCCATTATAGAAACGAAATCTTTCCTTTTTATTTTAAGGTTAACATTGTTCAAGGCTGAAACTTGTACCGAATCTAATTGATATACCTTATTAACATTTTCTAACTCAATTACAGATTTCATAATACTAATTTTGATGTTAGTTAAATATATATAGCTATCGACATATAATTATCGATATATGAATTCTGTCGAAAGACTTCTTAAAAGACAGTTTAACATAAGAGGAATGCTAACTTTCTGGATAATTTTCCTTCTACATAAAAAACCTATGAATGGCTATGAGATTGTGAAAGCGATTGAAAGTTCTACAGTATACTGGAAACCAACGGCAGGTGCCGTCTACCCTGCTCTTCACAGACTTAAGAAAATGGGTTTTATAAAAATTGAGAAGACAGGGAAACGAGAACAAAAAGTCTATTCATTAACAGAATCTGGTAAATTAGTAATAAAACAAATGAAAGAACACATAGCAAAGAGGTCAAGAGATTCTAGAATTAGAAGAATTATGGATTCTTTAATATGGCCTGATGAACCAGAAGAAATCAGAGAGATGTTTGATAAATTATTTATTAGTATATCCGATTTCAGAAATTCTTTGAAAGGTAAATACAAAGATTACTCAAGCATGAAAAAAGCGAAGATGAGGCTAAATAAAATAATTGAAGAACTGAAAGTTTAGTTCTGTGGTTAATTTATGATTATAGAAACTTATGACTTGACAAGAAAATATGGCAAGTTGGTAGCAGTTAACAAAGTTAATTTAACAATAGAAGATGGTGAAGTTTTCGGTCTATTGGGTCCTAATGGGGCAGGCAAGACAACATTAATCTCCATGCTCTGCACAATCCTCAAACCAACATCGGGTACAGCAAAAGTTAATGGTTATGATATAGTTAAACAACAACCTCAGGTTAGGAAATCGATTGGTATAGTTTTCCAAGATCCAAGCTTGGATGACAGACTTACAGGGAGAGAAAATCTGGAAATGCACTCAGCTTTGTACGGAGTCCCTAAGAATGAAAGAAAGAAAAGAATCGATAGTGTATTGGAATTAGTTGGCTTGACTGACAAACAAGATATCATAGTAAGAAATTATTCTGGTGGGATGAAAAGACGACTTGAAATAGCAAGAGGGTTGATTCATTATCCTAAAGTTCTATTTTTGGATGAGCCCACGTTAGGTTTAGATCCTCAAACAAGAGAGCACATATGGGCATATATTAAAAATCTTTCCGAAAAAGAAAATATAACAATTGTGTTAACAACACACTACATGGATGAAGCTGACATACTTTGTGATAGGGTCGCAATAATAGATTATGGTGAAATAAAAGTTCTTGGCACACCAGAAGCATTGAAAGGCAAATTAGAAGGTGAAGTGCTGATTTTAGACACCAACGATGGTGAAAAACTGAAAAAGAAAATTGAAACATTAAGTTTTATAAAGAAAATTGATGTTAGAGGAAACGAGTTGAGAGTTGCAGTCAAAGGAAGTGAAAAATATCTTCCTAAAATCATAGATGTTGCAAAACAATGCAATGTCTCCATAGAATCTATAAGTATCCGAAAACCAACACTAAGCGACGTATTTTTGCATTATACTGGAAGAGAAATTAGAGAAGAAATGGGAAATGTGAAGGAAATAATGAAAGCACATGCGAGGAGATGGGTAAGATGAGCGAACTTGAAGGTGTATATTGGATTTGGTTAAGAGATTTGAAAAGATTTTGGAGGTCAACTTCTAGGTTAATAGGTTCATTTGCGATGCCGATTTTATTCTTGGTAATCTTTGGCGCAGGTTTTAATTTCGTTCGAATAGGAAGCGTTAACTATACAACATTTCTTTTTCCAGGAATAGTTGCCATGTCATTGCTATTCACATCACTGAATTCAGGTATATCCGTCATCTGGGACCGAGAATTCGGTTTCATGAAAGAAATTCTTGTATCTCCGATATTAAGGATCTCTATATTCATCGGAAAATCTTTAGGAGGTGTAAGCACTGCAATCATACAAGGCGTGATAATTTTGTTGCTTTCCTTCTTCATAGGCATACATATTTCACTCACATCATTCTTGATTGCATTACCCATAATGGTTTTAATATCACTTGGTATGGTTGGATTAGGATTAATAATAGCATCTTTTGTAGAGACTTTTGAAGGTTTTGGCTTGATAATGAATTTTATTAATTTTCCTCTATTCTTTACTAGTGGAGCTATATTTCCATTAGATCAAGCACCGACATGGCTGAAAGCAATTTCTTATGTTAATCCTGTAACTTACGGTGTAGACGCATTAAGACAAGTTCTTATTGGAATCTCCTCACTCTCATTTTTTACGGATATACTTGTGGTTATTGTATTTACATTTGCAACAATCTTGATAGGTAATTTGGCTTTTAACAGACAGAAATAGATCTTAGTGTGGGCAGTACAAATATTAGAGATTAATTTTCTATAAGATTTCTATCAGAATTGGTGTTAATAATAAAAAAGCAAAGTGATTAAGCTATTACTTTTATACCCTTGAGATAATTTTCTATTCCTTTCTCTTTAATTAATTTCGTGAACTGTTTTTTAATTTTCGGATTGCTCTCAGCTACAATCTTCAAAGCCTCAAACAGGAACTCATCAAACCTTCTTCTTATCTCATCAAGTTCTATTACGGCTTTTGCGTCTAGTGGAAAATCACATTTTTTGCAGAACTGCGATAGAATATTATTTTCTTCACTACATTTAGGACAGATTTTGGTTGAGATCTGCTTCACTTCTTTTATTTCCTCAGCTTTTAACCCATGCATTTTCAGTAGAGCTTCATCTAAGTCTTTATTGTCCAAGTGCAAGTAAACAGCTGGCATGTCAGAATTCATAACCCAACCAAACTTCATTTTTAGTAAAGCTTCTGGTAACTGCTTGCAAAAATATGTAGCACTAGCGTGCCTGAAAGCATGTGGGTTAACTGGCTTTGTTATTCCAGCCCTCTTAGCTATGTTATACAAAAGAAACCTAACAGTAGAATAATTCATAAGATTGAATCTACTCTTATCACCAAAAGTTATCCAAACAAAAGCTTCTTGCTTATCTTTCAAAGGATGAACTTCCAGCCAATCTTTTAAAGCCTTCTGATATTTAATTATTCTTATCTCTCTGCTTCCTGTCTTTCCATTAACAAAGAACTTAATGCCAAAAGTATCAAACCTGATATCGCCTATTTTCAAAGGCAGTAATTCACCTATTCTACAACCACTCTCAAACAAAATAAGTATAAATGCCTTATCTCTTGGATTATCTGTGGTGTTAGCTAATTTCTCTATTTCATCTACTGTTAGGACCTTTCCCTGCAGCTTTTCGTTATTTTTCTTTCTCGGTGCTTTAATCCATTTCACTTCAGGAGGGTAATCTTCGCTATTTCTTAACCACTTGTAAAACCTTCTAATGATAACCTTGTGATCATGTTTTGTGAAATCAGACCATTTTTTGTTATTTTCTATCTTACTAACCAAATCCACTATATCTTCTTTAGCAGCATTTCTCAAGGATTTATTTAAAATTCTAACGATATTCATTAAGCTGTAAATGTACTTGATAATCCTTCCAGTAGAAATACCTTCAGCAGAAAGATACTTTACAAACTTTAGTATATCCTCTCTATTTTCTTTATCTATCTCATTCAGTTTATTTAAAAAGTATTGCAATCTTCTCTCATAATTGTGTATATCCACTCTCATATTCTGCACTCAGTCTTCTGATTTCTTTAAGACTGGTGCACTGCGTTAGAAAATCATGCGGGAAGTGAGCGAATCGACAATAAGGAATGAAGGACTTGCTTTTTACCACATACCCGATATATGTCTCACTGCGTCGTTCGATGAGACACAAGATAAGCTAACTTCGTATTATTTTCGAGCCCCCGCGTAAAATGATACATCTTTTCGAGCGTCCAGGAGACGAACCTCAGAAATTGCACTTTCCTGAAACGCGCATTCTCAAACTTCCCTAAAGCCAATTCGACGCAAGAGAACAATCAAAGATGAGGCATCCCACATCCAGCAATGACCTTCTCGTCTGAATATCACGCTGTAAATGCCAACTTGATGAAATATGCTTGCCTTGATTCCACACCTAAAAGACTCCTTCGCATGAATGTATCTGATGGAATCCCGTCGAATCCACTGGATCGTGTCTTCTACCTGCAACAGATATACATGAGCTATCTCTTCTAAGTCGGGCAATGCAAGTCGCAGTAATCCCTCTGGTTTCAATACACTTCTCGCAGGAGTGTTTTGGCTTGAGATCGGAAGGTGTTCTAGTAAATGACTCGCGTAGCATAACCATGGATATCTGTTTTCATGCGATAGGTATGGTTTCCCGGAACTATAAAGCTAAGATTCAGCGCTGGAGGTGGGATTCGAACCCACATGAGCTTATGCTCGCTGGTTATCTCTCATTCATCTGGTTCATAGCAACTTTCGACTCAAGACCAGTGCCCCACCAGGTTAGGCGACTCCAGCATGTCACATCATCTGTTATCAGCTCTTGAGCCTTAATATTATATTAAAAGGAAAATTGACTAATTAAAGTTCTAAGAAAAACTCGAATTAACATCAAAAAACCATTAAATAAAATCTTCTTTTAAATTTTGCTTTATAACTTCCAACTTTCCCGCTTTCGGTATGTTCAACTGAAGAACATTCCTGAACTGTGTGACATACGCCCCCCGAATAATAACATTATCCCCCACAGAAACAGAGTCTATTTGATCTTCCCACAAAGAGAATCTTATTTGTCCTGTGTCGTCTTCAATAATGGCATCAGCCACAGTTCTTATGCCATATTTTGTATTCACATCTCGCGGCTCGCTTATTTCAACAACCTTAGCTTCAACAGTTATTCCACTCATTCCTAGCTTTATGTCAGCAATTTTCATAAAATCTCACTTGATTTTTAATTTTTTATTTATTAAGCTTTTCCCCATTTTGGATACATACCTCTTGACATCAACACTCTATCAACTCTGACAGATATACCTGTCTTTCTGTTTAGCATCTCTTCACTAGTCATCTTGGATATACCCAAAGCTATCAATTCTTCTTTTAAAGTCATCACAGCAACAAGTTCGCCTTTACTAATCCCTTCTTGTATTCTAGTTATTCCGTTAGGATATAATGGTGAACCATTGCAAAGAGCATCGACGGCAGAATCTTTTACAAAAACTTTTTTAACATGTGGAATAGCATATTCTATTGGAATTAAAATTTTTCTCAAATTAGTTTCATCTTTATTTTCTTTCCAAAGTTCATAAGCATCTCTAATTTCAACTAAAGAACGTGCATCATCTTCGGTGAAATTACCGACTTTGGTTCTTCTTAATTCAGACATATGTGCACCAACTTTCAGAGCTTGTCCAATATCATGACATAATTTTCTGATATACGTCCCGGCCTCACAACCAACTTTAAATAAAACATCCTTATTCTCAATTTCCAAGATATCAAAAAAATAAATTTCACGTTCTCTTTCGACTCTTGCAACTGCTGATTTTTTTGGTGGCACTTGTCTTATCTTTCCAACAAATTTTTTAACAATAACATCTCTTAAAATATCTTCTGAGACTTCTTTATGTAAATGCATCACACCAACATATTCTTTATCCAGTCCTGTTAATACAGGCATAGCTTTAGTTGCATTTTCTAGAGCTATTGGTAAAACACCAGTTACTGACGGATCAAGCGTACCAGAATGTCCACAGTTTTTAACATTAAAAATATCTCTTACCCATGCTGTAATTTGATGTGATGTAGGTCCTGAATTTTTATCTACAATTATTAAAGCAGAATTAATTAGTTCTTCGATGGTTCTATCTTTCGGTGATTTGCCATATTCAAGACTTGATTCTTCTTCAGACTTTATAAGCCACATTTTAATTATAAAAGAATAAATTGCTATTTATATGAATTTTGAATTTATCATCAAAAGATTTTTTGCAAATTACCCCGTCGTGTGATCAGTAAATCCTCATCTATTAAACCATTCTATTAATGTTCTCTGGTAGAATTTCTTAAAAACTAAGATGCACTACTGTTTTCTGTTTTATTTTCATCTTCTTTAGCTTTTTTCTTCGATTCTTTCACAGCTTCTTTAGTTCCTGATTTGGTTTTTTCAGCTTTTAATTCAGCAGCAGAAGGTAATTTTAAATTAAATTTCTTAATAACATTTGCTTTCTTGTAAGCTTCCATAACTTCTTCATCAGTAGCATCTTCCTTAATATCCAACTTAATCTCAGTAGGTTCTAAATGTTCTACATTACATCTCCTTCGTTTAACTCCTGTCACTAACTTAGGTCCGGTAACTATTACAAAATTTTTATCAACTGGCTTAACAACAGTACAAATTTGTCCTCCCTCACGACCGGCAACTTTCATACAAACTCTTCCAACATCTAATGTTACCATATTACACCCTCGCTTTTTCTCTAAATACCTCCCTACTGCAGCTGGGGCAGAAATAACCACCATAAGGACGTTCTGGTCTTCTTTCGGTTGCACTTAATTTCCTAAGTTCACTTGGAATCTTCCGTGGGACACCACATAAAGGCGATTTACAGTTTGCACATTTTGCTTTTGAAGGTCTTTCTTTCCTTTCACGAAATACTACTTTTCCCGATGGTGTTCTTCTTTTTATCATTTACTCACCTAAGAATTTTCTAAGTAACCAACTACCTGTAATTGAAACAAGAATATACCATCCAATCCAATTTATGTTATTTCCTATTACTGGCAAAGAAAAGGGCAAGTTAGCAACGGTCACGCCACTAAATCTGGCATTAGCCCAAGGAAACAAAATAATAACAACAATAAATGTGAGGGCTATTACTTTGAAAGTTTGACGTAAGTACTGATTGTTTATAGCCATGTATTCACTCAAGAATTTATTTATATCACTCTTCCTCCCTTCTTTCTGTGCTCTTGTGAGATTTTCTTTTACAATAGCAAGTTTTTCCTTAATTTCTTTTGCAACTTTTCTATTTATCATCAGTCTGTTTATTCCGTAAATTATCGTGGTCAGTACCATCGAGAATATGAACAGCCCTACATGTGGTTTAAGAGCTAGTAAAGGTGCAAATAAAGGATCGACAATTACTGCAAATGGATTCAACAAATCAAATACCATTTTATTCACCTACAATTTTTCTTATAAGCGGATGTGCTTCATCGAGCTTCTCATGTTGCAACTGCTCGTAATAATTATACACAATCATAACAGTTAAAAGCATTCCTGTTCCAGTGCCTATAGCTCCAACAAGATCGGCAAACGCAGCAAGTAAGCCAATAGCTAACCCACCTAAAACAGATAGTGGTGGTATATACCGATTTAGAACGGCTTCCATAACTGCTACATCTTTTCTGTAACCTGGTATCTGCAGACCAACACTATCAAGCTGCTTTGCAACAGCTGAAGCATTCATGCCCGCAGTATTTACCCAAAATACGGAAAATATGGTTGCACCTATTGCCAAAAATAAAGTATATGTCAAAGCTCTGATAACTTCGCTTGGAACTAGTGTGCCAAAAATTATTTGTTGTAAGAGGCTATTGTGAAAACTACCTCCACCAGGGGCAGATAGATAATATACAGCACCACTAACAGCATTACCAACTTGATCAAAACATCCCATCAAGGAACATGTCAATCCATCTGGCGTAACAGTTGCACCTATTCTGCCTAGCAATTGTATATTTGCAATTAGCGCAGCAGTAAGAATTACAGGTATGTTGCTTGTGTATAAAAGCTTCAGGTCCCACGTCCTACCAAATCCTCTAAGGGCAGAAAAAGCTAGAGGAATTTGAATTTTTATATGCTGTGCATAGACCACGATTATAAAAACTATTGCAGTTGTGATAACAGGAATTAGATACGCAAGAGCTAATGAAGAATTACCGTTTAGCAAGCTGAATATAAAACCTGGTAAACCCCCAGCTACCCTTCCGCCAGCTGATAGAGGACTTATCAATCCTATAATAAGTTGAGTCGCGACTCCCGCAGCGATGAATAAGCTCACACCAGAACCAAATCCCCATTTGCTAACCAGTTCATCTAGAATTATCACAATAAGTCCCCCTGCTGCTAACTGAAGGATGACAAATAAAATTATCGGTAACGTGTTTCGAACAGGTAAAGCACCTGAAAGAACAAATGCAGTAGCTTCAACAAATGCCAGAACTATAGCTAAAAATTTATTCCATGTCTGGAATTTTCTTCTACCTTCGGGTTTTGTCGTGTCCCAGTTAATAATTTTTGATCCTACTAAAAGTTGCATGATAATACCGCCAGTAACTATCGGACCGATACCAAGCGTCATCAAGCTCCCAAACTTCGAGCCGAGAACTATTTCAAAGAATCTAAACTGTTGGAAAGAGGCAGATACATCAACACCGTAAACAATTATCCATGATAGCAAAAGATAAAGCAATAAAGCGATACCAGTCCATTTTAATCTCTGATTTAGACTTTGTTTGTATTCAGGCTTACTAATAGCTGGTAAGAGCTTGACAATTCTAGAGGCAAAATCCTTTTTTCCTTCTTCTTCCTCCATAAATTTAACCTAGCTTAATAGCTTTACCACCCGCTTCTTCTAATTTCTTTATAGCGTTCTTAGAAAAATATTTCCCCTCAACTATGATTGGCTTTTTGATTTTACCATCACCTAAAAGTTTGTCATAACCGATTTCTTCAAGATTAACTTTTATTCTTCCTTCCTCTTCTTTAACAAGCTTCTGTTCTTTCAGATTGTCAATCATCCGATCTAAATCTTTCAGATTTATCGTCTTAATTTCTTTGACAAGTGAAGGATGGCGAGTGAAACCATGTTTGCCGAAATGTTCTGGGTCATATTTTAACATATATCCCCTTTTATGAGTTTTTAATCCTGCTTGACCAACGCCACCTCTGTTGCCCGCTCCCCGCCATTTCTTATGTGAACCATGATAATGTCTTTGCCCCCGAAATCGCGAATGCTTTTTTCTTTTTCTAACAACCATGTTTCTCACTAGGTTTTTAAGATAGAAAAATTTATATGTTAAATCATCCTCATCAACAATTCATTAATTTCATTTCCTCTATACCCTAAATCCCCTTCTGGATAATTTTGTTTTATAGATTTAAAACCTTTTGACGGTGGTGTTAATTTTATAACAGGTTTCACTTTAAATTGACTCAATTTAACCTTACCCGACATTAAATCATCGGCCAGCTCTTCATATGAATTATATCCAGTAATCGGCTTTAGTTCAACAATTCTTTTATTGTCAATTGTTCTCAATCTTTTCTTCAAAACTTCAACTAAAGTCTGCTTCTCTACCTCACCATAAGTTACGTAATTCTCTACTTTTTTGACCATCCCTTTATAATCGGGAGTTTCTGGTACAAACACACAGTTATATGGTGCATCTAATCTCAACATTTTTAATGTATCTCTAATGTCTCTTCTAAGATTAGCTTGACCGCTTATTCTAATTACCGCAAGCATATTAACATACTTGAGATTTAATCCTTAAGAAAATTTAGATACCGTTGACGAAATTCAACCCGTATTTTAGCAAACCGAAATCTTAAATATCTGTAAATAGTAAGGTAAAAGTATGAGTTTCCTGCATTCTATATTCAGGCTAATTGATAAGGTACACCCAGCTAGAGTAGCTTATGCCCATTGTGATATTCCTTGTGGGATATACGACCCCCATATAGCTCAGATGGCTGCCCATACCGTCATCCGAATGATTAATCTAATTAACGAAGCAAAAGATGATGCTCACAAAATATCTCGCCTCACAGCTATAAAAGAACAACACGCAGAATTATGTAAGCATGAAATCAGAATTTTGTGGGGAGACTATTTCAAACCTGAGCATGTCGAAAAATATCCTGAATTGAACGAACTTGTGTGGAAAGTGATGAAGCTTGGTTCAAAAGTAAAACAAGAGGTTGATTTACAAGCTGCACAAGAATTATTGGAAACTGTGAATAAGATAGCTGAAATATTCTGGAAAACTAAAGGATTAGATACTCAAAGAGTAAAAACAACCTTTTATCCAACAGGAAATGAAACAGTATATCCTGTATTTAAATAATATGATGTTTCAGGAGTAAATTTTAAAAGAAATAAAAATTGGGATAATCATGTTCCTTCCTATAGTACGATTTAAGGTAGAAGACAAAAGTATGGAACCTAATTTTAAAGCTGGAGATTATATTTTAGTCAACAAATTAGCTTATATTTTCAAAAATCCCTCAAAAGGGGATGTTGTTGTTCTCAGACATCCGAAAGAAAAAGGCAAATTTCTCATCAAACGTATATCACTTGTGACTAATTCAGATGAGTATTATGTTGTCGGCGATAACAAAAATTTCAGCCAAGATAGCAGACATTTTGGACCAGTTAAAAAAGATTTAATAATTGGAAAAGTATTACTTCATCTTCGAAAATAACTATTTCTCATACATGTACAATTTCTTTAGTGCGTCGAATACAGCAAAAATTAGATTAATTCTGTTGGATGTGTTACCAAAAGTTTTTATCCATATATCTTTAATTCCTGCCAACCTTAGAAGTTTTTTAGTTTCATTATCAGCTACTAGTCCAACACCCTTAGGTGCAGGTATTAATTCAACTCGGACAGAACCCGAATGTCCTTTAATTTTAAAGGGAATTGAATGTTCAGATCCACATCCACACCCCCAGTCACCGCAGCCACGTTTAATTTTAATGATATTTAGCTTAGCTTTCCTCAAAGATTTTTCCATTGCAGTTCTTGGTTCAATACTTGCTCCTCTACCAACGCCAACTAGTCCATTCCCATTACCAACGACAAATAATGCAGATGTCCTGAATCTTCTACCAGATCTATGCATCTTTGCCGTTATCCTAATCGGAATTCTCTGTATCCCACCACCTTTTCCTGGTCTACCACCAATAAGAATTAACTCACTTTGTAAATTAGGAACAAGATGATCAACAATCTCAGGCTCGATTATTTTCTTATCAGAAAACAGAATCTCTTCAATGTTTGTAATCTTACCTTCGAGAACTTGTTTGCCTAAGCTTGTTTTCGGTATCCACGGTTTTTCCTTTTTTTCTACAGAAATTTCTGGAATAACTTCTGGTGCTTCTTCCGGTGTTATTGGTACTACAGGTAATGTTTCTATAGCTTCTGGTTCCTCGTTATTGTTATTTTCTTTTTCCATTTACTCGCCGATTATTTTTTCCTTAATTTTTTCAAATTCTAGTGGCAAGTTCTTAAACTTTTCAATATGTTGACCTCTTATTCTCTCATCGCTGGGAAACATTTCTTCATCCACAGGAACGTTCAACCCCGCGTCTTTCGCCCCTTTAACAACAGCGTATATCCTCGAACCCTTTACAGAAGGGTACAAACCAGAATTCAATACAGCTTCAGTAATGTTTTTTTCTAAAGATCTCTTTCCGATTAACAATCCTGTAAGATAAGCAGCAGGTAGATTATCGCATGCAAAATTCCATCCAAGTTTTTTCAATTCTTTACTTGTGGCTGAAGCTAAGATTTTGTCACCTTTTTTATCAAATTCTGCTATTTGAGCTGTGATATATTTTAAACTTCGTCGGACAACTAATCGAGGTTTCCCAGATTTTAATAATTTCAACCTCTGCTTGTAATCAGTTTTTCCCTCCCTTCTGCGTTTGAATGGCATTTTATATTTAGGAGAAAATTTCATAAGATCACTTCTTCAACATATTGTTTTGTTCTATGTAAAGCTTCAAATGTGCTCTACTCCTGAACATACCACCCTTAACAAGTTTGTATAACTTTCTATAATTAGCATTGTCTAATTGACCTGTAGCTTTCAATTCTCTTAGCATTTTCCTTTGTGGTCTGACGATAGAAATCCATCTTCTTTTTCTTGAAATAATAGAATATTTCTTACCTTTTCTGCTTCCAGGTCCGCGTCTTCTCTTTTTAACTTTTCCTCTAACTTTTATCTTTTCTGGTAGGGCTTTTATCTCACCCTTTTTTATCAGTTTACGTATATCCCATTTGGTGATAGCTTTCTCTATATCTTTCATCTTCTCGGGATTCAACCATACTTTAGATATACCCGTTTTCAATACTTTCGCTGCAAGTTTTTTCTGTACACTTGCCATAGATTCACTTTATATCAAAACTTTAAAATATAGTTATAAAAAGATTTAGTGAGTATCTTTATGGGGGAATTTCACAAAATATGAGTGACAAGCCTATAGATAGATGTCAGAATCTAAAAATGTAGAAAAATCCCTTTAGAAAAATTAGTAGTACCTAAAAAGAAATTTTAATTGCTTTAGGAAAATAAGTTAGACAATCTTCTTATTGCCTCCAATTTTTCTCGGTTATTTAGTTGAGCATTTCTGATAGCATCTGAAAGAATTTGTATTGTCTTATCATACTGTCTTGTTTTTATCCTATACGGATATCCGTCTTTACCGCCATGAGCAAAAGAAAACTTAACAGGATCCCTCCATGAAATTTCAGTTCCAAAAATTAATTCACTACATAATGCTAAAGCTCTAACAGTTTTAACCCCAACTCCTTTTATTGCTAATAGTTCTTCAAATTTTTTTGGTTGTATTTCATGAACTTTTATTAAAGTTTCATAATTTTTCAATTCTATATGATGTTGAGATGACATATGCAGATATTTGAAAAGATTAGTTGATCGTGCATATGAGACAAAATATTTCTTCAAATGTTCAGGGTTATCATTAACCAAATCAACGGAAGCTTTTCTAACTTCTTCGTTCTCTTTAGCAACCATGTTCAAAGTTTTACCAGTAACATCACAACAAATAGCTAAATGCGGCTCGTTGACAAAAGAAACAACTTTTTCAGATAACCAATGATATCTGCGCGCATAATTATTTTCTAAATTCATTCCCTGCTGTATAACAGACCATTTACCATCTTCCGTAACTATGAATGCATGATGATATAAGGTATATCCATCTTGTACTGCTACACTATCTACCTTCGCTGACATTCTACTTGCATATTTTAGTTTTTCTATTTCTTTCGTTGATAATGAAAATTTTTCTGATAGCGATTCAATTTCTTGTGGAACTTTTCTCGATGCCTTACCCTTACCGCCTAAAACAGATATACCGAATTCTTCTAGTTTAGCTTCTTTTAATGCTCCAGTTAATGTTGTAGTCAGACCACTTGAATGAAAATCGAAACCTACCAAACAACCAAAAGCTTGAAAGAAAAGGGGATCTGACAGTCTTCTTAAAAATTCATTTTTACCATATTCTTCAATAATTATCTGCGAGACTAATTTTGATAATTTAACCATTCTAGGAAATAACCATGTTGGACATCTACCATCGTGCAAAGGTAAGTCTGCTACACCTGTTCTCATAATTTTAGAGTTCTTAGTTTGGATTTAAAGTTATCGGAGGTTTATTTCTTCGTTTTCTCAGCACAAGTATCTATAACCGCTTCTACTTCTTCAGACCTGGTATTAACTGAAATCTTAGCCTTTTGATAGTTTCCATATCGAATAATTGTTTATATGAATAAATTTTTTAAATTTCCAACCCTAGATATTAAATGCTATTACATTAAAGCTTAAAAACAAAATTCGACTATTATTTTTATTAATCAATTTTTAGATCGGCCGATAAAATGCCAGAAGAAACTATAGAACCAGAAGGTGTATGTCCTTATTGCAACAAGAAAATCTATATCAACTTAACTGATCACAAACAACTCTGTTACTTTACAAGCAAAAAATATTAATTAATTTATACTTTAATTGATTGTATGGTAAATGAAAGAATTTACGACGAAAGATTTCTTGAAGAACTTTTTACTCGAATTAGAAAAGAAGGATTTGGTAGTGATCTGGATGATCCCTTCAGTGGGATATTGACTAAATGTGATATCAGATTTTTCTCCAGAAGAGTTAGGATAAACTCTAAAACACTTAAAGAATTACTAATTCGTACAAATAACGACAAATCTTTTGTATGGGACGACAAAGAAATTCGTACGCTCATCACTGGAAATAAAATTGAAGCCGAAAATTTTATCGCCGTCAGACCTTACTTTACATCCAATTATAAAGAGTATGAATATTTTGATATAAATTCAGGGAAACGATTAATAACAACTAAAAAATTATTCTCGAATGAAGAAACATTAAAAAAACTGTATTTAGAATTAGGGGAAATAACAGGTTTTCTCCACTCCCACGTGTGGACTAATTTTTGTTTCCCTTCTAAAGGAGATTACGAGCAGTTATTTTACACATTCGCTGAATGTTCTATAAGGAAAGGTAGATTACCTTATTTTATCATCTTAAATTCTCAAGCATTCGAAGATCCTGAAAAGTATGTGGCAGAAACATGGAAAAATAATAATCTAGGTTTTTACATATATTATGCGGGAAAGAGCTTTGAATCGATGGAAACAAATCCGTTGAGAAAAATTGTTCTTACTGCAAGAGCGAGATTAATTTATAGACAATTTTCCAAAAGCATACTTTTTAACAAAGGGAAACAAAAAGAAGAGAACTATCTAGGTTTTGAAGAACCAAGAGAATTAAAATCTTGGGAAAGACGCTGTATTTTACTCCCACGTGTTGTAGAATTAGTATAAACTTCTCAAGGATTCAAAATTTTCAATTTCTTTTCTTCAGCTTTCTTCAAAATTTCATTTCTCTTTTTGTTACCAACAGAAGAAGCGATTTTAACAGCTTCCTTTTCTGGATTAATTTTTTCCAGATCTTTCACATTATGAACCAGAACCTCTTTCAACCCAGAAGGGTGCAAATATCTCATTTCTTTAGGTGCACCATATCCAACAGTTGGCATAGGTAGTCTACCTTTTAACTTCATACGTATCTTACTGTTGATACCTTGGGGTTTTCTCCAAGAAGATCTCACTCTTTTTAATGATGCTGATAGCCATCTCACGAATTTTGGATTATTTCTCGGATTCATAAAAATCATTTTTTACCTTTTATCAAATATATACCATCTGAGAACCTCCGCCTATCATATCCTACTATCCTACAACTTTGCTCAATATTAGACGCCGTTGCTCCAACTTCTTCCAAGTCATTTCCTGTAATAGTTATCTCCTGTCCTTCAATCTTTACTTGAGTATTTCCAACTATATTTGCTATCCTCGATGTTCTTTCACCCAGAAAATTCTGAATCACAACCTTATTACCATCAACTTTAACATTCATGGGGAAATGGCTGTAAACTATCCTCATTTTATAGACATATCCTTCTGTTACCCCAACAATCATGTTTCTAATATGTGCAACTATAGTTCCAACAAGAGCTTTTGTTTTCCTACTGGCTGATTCTGAATTAACTATTAATTTTTTATCTTGCTTCTGTATTTTAACATCATGAGTTAGTTTAAACTCTCTCTTCAATTCACCTCTACTACCAGAAACCTTTACCTTATTTCCTTCAACTTCAACAGACACATCGTCGGGTATAGCAATTTCTCTTGAGTACATGCAACCACCTCAATAAACATACGAAAGTAACCTACCACCAAGATGAAGTTCTCTTGCTTTCTTATGACTCATCACACCTCTTGAGGTGGAGACTATCAGTATCCCAATATTACGTGCAGGGAGATACCTCTTTTCCCATTTCTCGTATTCATCAACAGCTACAGCAAATCTCGGTTTTATAGCTTTTGTATCTATCACCTTTCCTTTTAATTCAACTTTAAACATCCCGCTTTTGCCATCATTTATTTTTTCGAAAGTACCAATATACCCATTCTCTTGCATAACTTTTAAAACATTGCCTAACAGTTTGCTTGCTTTAACTACACATTTACCTTTTCCTATTCTCTCTGCATTTCTTATGACAGTCAACGCATCTGCTAAAGGGTCTTGTAGCATAAATTCTCTCTAATATGTAATGGAATAGAATTTAAAAAGTTTAAAGAAATTGAACTGAATCATTCTTCACTTACACGAGGAGCCAAAACAAATGTCATGCTAACCTTATCTCCAGATTTAAATTCCAACTTCATCGGATAATCCTGCCCCAATCTAACAGTTGCACTATCAGCAATCTTCGAAGCTTTTATCATTTTCTTCAGATAATCTATCGGATATCTCGATCTAACTTCATTCTTCGTTTCCAAGTTCAACAAACCTTCACTACCGCGTTCTAATTCAAGCTCAGCTCTACTGACATCTCCTTCAGCTCGTATAATAAATCTATCTTTTAAAGCCTCAAACAAAACTGCATCGGAAATTATATCAGCATCTTCTATTCCCGATTCCAATATATGCGGTTTCACTTCAACTTTTGCCTGAAATTCCAACTGGTGTATTGGTGGTATTTCTTCCTGACTTATATCTAACAAAGGCACAACAAACCTTCTTTTAGACAGACCTTCTAACTTAATCTCAAGTTTCGAATCTAACAAATTCAATGTCATCTTATCATTAGCACCAACTCGTTTCAGAACAGATAACAAGTTTGTAATATTCAATCCAATTTTCTGTTCATTATCTAGCCTATATTCATCAAATGCAGTAGAAGACATCTTAAAATCGACAACAGAAACCATTGCCCTATCAGCAGCGATAAAAGATATACCATCTTTGTTCAGGTTAAATATCCCTTCATCTATCAACTCACCAATAGTAGAGATAGCATTCACGAACAGTCTAGGGTCGGATAACTTAGCTGTAAACATTCATATACCTGCTTTATTATATAGTTCCTTAACCTTTTTAAATAGATTTAAATCTAGCCCTTCTAAATCTTGTATGACATCAGCCTTTAGTTTCTCCTCAATAACAGAACAAAATACACGAACTAACCTACCTTTTTCAACTTGTGAATCAGAAATTATTTCTATCTTACCTGTGTCATCAGATAAAATAAACGAATTATTGCTTGCAGCAATTACCTTTCCTACTATCGAGACTCTCAAATCTTTAGGATTAACTTCAGAAATTTGTTTTGGGATATATCGTACTTGCATTAATTTTAGTTCTAAATAAAAACTTAAATAGTCAACCGTAAGAACGCCAAGAATAACCACATTTTGTACATCTATAAAACATTGTTGGTGGTTCGTCTGTTGAACGGGTCTGTTGCATCCACCAATAAGCTTCCATATTTTCACATTTGGGACAAATTATTTTTGTTTTCGGCAATTCAGCAAATTGATCCTTTTCAGTCATCACAATAATTTTCTTTTTTCCTTCTGTAATAGCAGAACCTATTCTAAGTTTCTCACCCTTTGTTTTATAAACACGCTTGCATTTGCGGCAAACAAGATAAATATTCTTTCTCTTCTTTTCAACTACAAGCAAGTTTCCGCATTTCTCACAAAATCTCATTTATACACCAAATATCCTATTGACCACGACTTTAAAATAACCGATTTTAGGTATTATAAAGATTACCTTCCCCTTTATCTGTTCTGGTTTGATGCTGAATTCATAACTCAACTGACCAGAATTGTTATCCCCCTTTGTTTGGTATGTTCCATCATCATTAATTTTTATTATCCTATGAATTATAGGTGCTCTGATTCCTTCAACAGAATAAACGATAACATCTCCAACTTGATATTTATCTTGCTTTTTAACAATAGGCATGTCTCCTACAGAGAAACCATTTGGTATCGGCCAAGAGCTTATATATGTTCTGTTGTAGCCATAATTTTTTTCCAACCATTGATAATAATCTTGTTCTACAGATGCATCATGCAGCATCGAGTTACTGACAACTGCAACTACAGGTGTGTTATTTCCAAGAACGGTTGAAAGAATCACGTAATAGAATATCACAGCTGCCAAGAATCCTAACAAAACGTTTCCCCACCACGTATCAGTTAAAATCTTTAGTGATATTTTCATGCTCTTCCACTACTTTCCCCTTTTACTATTGCAGTTGCAATCAAATGTGCTACCCTTAATGGTTCCGGTATATCTCCGTGAGTTGAACTTAATCTTATGACCTCTTCAGCATCTTCATCTTCCAAACCAACTGCCTGGTAATAAACTTTCTTAGAGTCTCTCAATTCACAAATTTTTATTTTTCCAGCATTTAAAATCATTTTCCATCTTTTTCCAAAATCGGCGAAGTTATTTTTTAAAGCATATTTAACAGATTCCAGATTAGGATGCTTTCTATTAATTACAATAATTGGTAAATTTACTTTCCTATACAATTGCTTCACATCAATGATATTAAATCCCCCAAGGGTAATACCATCGAACATCAAAACTTTTAATTGCGGTTTATGTCTAGAGTTATTGATTAGTTTAATCAATCTTTCTGTTGCGTCCAGTCCATCAACACTCACTTCTGTTTTCAAAACAACATCCAGAAAACTACCACCACGATATATTACACCAATAACATCAACTTTTTTATCGGTTCTTTTGAAAGGTGCATCATCGAATCCTAGAATTCTTATTTCTGGTTTAAACATAATCTAACTAACTAAATGATGGGAAAAGAATATTTAAAGCTAACACCAAAATTATAAGTTTATGGTAAAAAAACTTTTCCCAGAAGCTATGGCACGATTATATTCACGAGTATTTGTTTGTAGAGTATGTTCAACAAAAATAAGAGCAGATCCTGCAAAAGTGAGGTTAGGAAAGGTTAAATGTAGAAATTGTAAATCACGGGCTTTACGTCCTAAGAGAAAACCTTTGATGTGATCAGATGGATAGTAAACTGATTAGAAAATGGAAAGATTCTGGATTGAAACCAAGTAATTTTGAATTTCTCACAAATCGTCCCACCCTTGTTATAGGGAAATTACCAAATCGAGATGCAGAAGTCGAATATATCTGCCCCTATTGTAATTTTTATGAAATAAAAACAATTCAAATGGAAAAGGGGAAGAAAAAATTCAAACGCCCGAATTTCCATTGTTCAGAATGTAACAAAATTATAGAAGTACCTGAACTAAAATCAAAATAACCTAAGTGAAAAACTTACTTGTTGCTAATATATTTCTATCTTCATCTAATAATCCTGTGTTTGGATAATTCCAATGCTCACCTAAGAGAGTTTGGGCCCATTGTATACTTCCTGATGAATAACCATAACTATCTGGGTGCGGCAAACCGAAGGCATGTCCTAATTCATGAGCTAACGCACCGACCCCAAAACCGTATATCTTACCACTAGGTAACCATGTGTTCATACAACTGTCCTTTGCATTCGGTGGGTTATCAACTGTGAAATATCTATCTTTAACTCGTGCACAATCGTTATCTAGTGTTGCATATATGGCAGCATCCCCAACCATTGCAAATCCTCCACCAGTAGGATACTGTCTAGCTCCTGCGTATCCACCACCGCCTATAGCAAGAACCCACACAATCCTGTTCGAAGGAAACTGGTTCCAATCTTGATGAACTGGATAACCTTTGTTCCTAAGTTCTGTTATTATATTCGCTTCGAATTGATTAGCTACAGCACAATTAGTCGCCCCATTACACCAGTAAAATTCATTAAACTCATTACCCGCGACAACTGATAAAGGCAGAGCCTGAAATGTTTTATTGTTATTATTATTGAAATAGAACTTTCTTATCTCAAAAATTTTCTCTCTAAAGAAACCAACCAAGGTATTATCTACTGTGTAATTTTTTGTAAAGAATATAATAGGATAAACTAAATTGTCTAATATTTTATAAGTACTAGAGTTATAAGATTTGTAATTATTGTTAGCATTATTTGTCACATTTACAAAAAATGTGTAATCCCCAGCCGTAACAGAATTCGAATCAACAGGATTTAGAATCATCGATGTATTAATCGTATTTCCCGAATTTATAGTTAACATAGAATCTTTTAAAGAACATGAAAAAACGGATGGACATGAAACAGACAAAGAAAATAATTCAGCACCACAATTATAGTCGTCATTGTTTTTTATAGCTATAGAATAATTCATTCCCATATATTCAAATGGATTAGACAAAGAAATTAGTACTGTAGGATTTCTCCTAATACAGGGTTCAATACTAACTAATAATTCTGCCGATTTTGTTATTGTTCCATTCGTTGCTAAAACTGTTATTTTATGTGTTCCTAATTGCGCATTTGCTTCCGTTAAAATTGTGAGAAGAGATGTAAAAGGAGGTGTGCCATTTTGAGAAGTGAATAGTAAGTTTGTGCCTGTTGAATTATCTGTAGCTAACAATGTTACTGTTTGTGTAGTGCCGTTTGTTAAATTAATGAATACTAAAACTGAAACCTTATCACCTCTGTAGATAGATACACTTGAAGTGTTAAGAGCTACGTCAAAATTAAATTGTGAAATATCTGATCTTAAAAACACGACTTCTAATGAATGATTTTTGTCCATCTTAATTATTATCGGATTACTGAATACTTTCACACCGTCTAAAAGATAATGTGAAAATGTGTAATTTCTATCAGGAGTTGCATCAACTTTAACTTCACTACCTTCTTGATATTCGTATACACCAATTCCAGGTGTTGTATTTCCTCTCCCCACAATTCCAATGGATAGTTTGTATATTTTCAACGACAATTCTGGTTCAGTCGATGGTGGTTTAGGAAAAACGAGTTCTAATGATTTATTAATATTTCCTAGTTCTACAGCAATGTTTATTCTTTCTTCAAACGATGGCAACTCTGATAATTTGATAATATAGGTAGAATTAGGTGGTATCTCATTCTTATTTGTTATTTGCAACAAAGTATTTCCAAAATAAATTTTGAGACTTCCTTCAGGAATAATCTTGGTACCAATATTCTGAACTAAAATATTTGAGCCCTCCTGTTTTAAATAAAAATCAATAAATGTAGGTTTTTCTTTGATTCCAGATTCGTGTGTGGTCAATAAAAGAATTACATAAGATACACTTACACTAACCAGTATTAATGCAACTACTATAATCGCTGTTCCAGAGACCAACTAATCACTAATTATATTATTTTTTAACAGCCATAAATTGAGATATACCATTGCTGAGTTTTCACTATCTGGGTTCTAAATCTTTTGGTGGATTGGGGTATAACCTTCTTATAAAATCAAATTTTTAAATATCATAATGTAAGATACACAATGCTCGGGTGGCCGAATGGCGAGGCAGACATAAAGGCATAACCGCCTGCAGAGCGGCGTAAATGGGTTCGATTCCCATCCCGAGCTTAAGATTATAATTTAAAAATATCACAATTACACATATTATGGTACTCAAGCTTTTCGACACAATGACAAAAAAGAAAAAAATATTCAAACCTTTGAAAGACAAGGAAGTAAAAATGTTTGTATGTGGACAAACTGTATATGACGATGCTCATCTTGGACATGCTAAAACTTATGTAAATTTTGATATACTCGCACGATTTCTCAGATATTTAGGTTACAAACTCCATTACATCCAAAATATTACAGATATAGATGACAAGATAATCAATAGGGCAAAAGAAAAGGGAGAACATCCTTTGAAACTTGCAGAACACTTCACCAAAAGATTCTTCGAAGATATAGAACGATTGAAAATAAAAGAAACTATTAATGACTTTCCCAAATCAACAGATTATATCCCTCAAATGATAGACCAGATTAATACTTTATTGAAAAAAGGATATGCATATGTTGTAGATGGGGATGTTTATTTCGACGTCTCAAAATTCAAAGACTATACCAAACTCTCAAGAATGAAGCTTAAAGACCTAGAAAAACACAGGATAGAACCTGACGAACGAAAGAGAAATTCTTACGATTTCTCACTATGGAAATCGGCCAAACTAGATGAAATTTCGTGGGACTCTCCTTTTGGAAAAGGAAGACCAGGATGGCACATTGAAGATACTGCAATTACAGTAACAATATTCGGTCCACAATATGATATTCATGGCGGGGCTAACGAGCTGATATTTCCACATCACACAAATGAGATAGCTCAAGCAGAAGCTGCCACTGGTATTAAACCCTTTGTTAAATATTGGTTGCATTCAGGTGTTCTTAATATTCGTGGACAAAAAATGAGCAAATCTCTAAAAAATTTTATCACAATTCGTGAAGCTCTTGAAAAGTATTCACCCGAAACTTTGAGATTATGGATTGCTTCTACTCATTACAGAAAACCTATAGATTACAATGAAAAAGATTTAGAAGTTGCAAAGAAAAAGATAGAAAAGATCAAGCTAACATTAGAGAGGATTAATGAGAACTATTCAAAAGCTGGAAAAGGAGAGTTTTTTGTTAACAAAATTAAAAAACTGAGGAAAGAGTTTCTTGATGCAATGAACGACGATATCAATACACCCCTCGCTTTAACAAAATATTTTGAACTAATAACTCTGATAAATAAACAGATAGATAAAAATCAATTTTCCAAGAACGATTTAAAACTTGCTGAAGAAACTATGAAAGAATTTGGAAATTTATTCCAGATAATTCCAGAGTTAGAGAAAAAAGAGCTACCTAAAGAAGTTTTAGAATTAATAAAGAAAAGAGAAACTATGAGAAAGATTGGTGATTTTGAAACCGCAGATAAAATTAGGAATGAAATTAAAGAGAGATTTGGAATAATTCTGGAAGATACAAAAGAAGGAGTTAAATGGAAATTTGTTGAGTAGGTCTAATAAATATCTATACCCCTTTTCTTTTCATTTTGATTAATCTAAAAATTGTGTTTCATCTGGATTTGGAACGGCTAAAAGAACATCCCAGAACTTGACTTGTACCACTAATCTAACCTGCTAAAGATTGTATGCAGATACTACCAAAACCAAACAGTCTTTCCCAGAAAGTTCGAGAAATTATCACATCCGAAATTCTTTCATGGGCATCGATGTTATTCGATAGACAATTATTCCTCGTTTGTGTATAACTGTTTTGTTTGTTATCCAACTGCTTATATTCTCATACAGCAAATAACTAGACCGATGATAAGCCGCGCAGGTAATAAAACACCAATCCATAAAAACAAATTATTCCAAGATAATGAGTCAAATTGAAACGGTAGTACCAAAGTTAAAAAACGAGCCAGCCAAACCTTCAATCAAAAAAAAAGAAATACAATTAAAACCTGTTAGGCCTTTCATCAAGAATTTTTTCCCTGCAGATTAATCTTCCATATAAAAAACATATGTAAAAATTTAAATCCCTCATTTCAATATATTTTGAGAAGTTATCTTCTCAAGGTATTCCATGGTCGATTTTCGTCGTGTATTGCAATGGTATTCTCACGAATCTGTTCAGAAAGCTCTTGTTGAAGCAGGAAAAAATCGTGAGGTAGTCTCAGTTTTCCAAGACGGCTCCTTCGGCAAACGTCCCGATGTTATACAATACCCTACAGATGTGATTCAAGCCGTAGCAGAAGGTACGGTATCATTTCACGGTTCTGTCGAGCAATGGAGTAATCCTATGGAGCTCGATGTGGGCATGACTAAAGCTCAACTAGACAAGTTGAGAACTGGATGGAGTCTGATAATAGATCCCGATGTGAAAGATTTTGAAATTGCCAAACTTGTTACCAAAGAAATTGTCGGTCTATTGTACAAGCATGGAGTAAAAAACATTTCTGTTAAATTTACAGGTGGTAAAGGTTTCCATATAGGTATTCCATTTGAATCATTCCCTGAAAGAATAAACTTACAACCAACAAATATTTTATATCCCTCACTATACCAGACAATAATTGAATACATTAAATGGTACTCAAAAGATTCACTGAAAGAAAAATTGCTTGCATTTGATGATGCAGAAAATCTAGCGAAAAGAATTGGTAAGTCTCTAAAAGATATCACAGTTGATAACGAGCTTGATCCATTCAAATTAATTTCGATGGACATTTTTGGTTCACGACATTTGTTCAGATTGCCTTATTCTTTGCACGAGTCCAGTTTACTAGTTAGTCTACCAATAAAACCAGAAAAAATAGACAAATTTAAAAAAGAAGACGCCACAATAGAACGAGCTAAAGTCGAAGAGAAATTTCTGATACCGGTAGAAAAGAATGATGCAGAAGGTCTTGTTGTTGAAGCTTTAGATTGGGCAAGTAAATATAAACTAGAAATTAAAGAAGAACTACCACAAATGAAAAAATTTGTTAGAATGCAAGAAATACCAGAAATGTTCTTTCCACCTTGCATTAAATTTCTTTTGAAGGGGCTCTCGGACGGAAGAAAAAGAGCATTATTCATCCTAATTACTTTCTTAAGAAACATGGGATGGAGTGACGAAAAAATTCAAAATAAAATTTTTGAATGGAATGAAAAGAATATACCACCATTGCGAGCAAATTATTTACGTTCACAACTAAGATGGCATTTTAGACAAGATAGAAATCTACTACCACCAAATTGCGATAATGAAACATTTTACAAACAAATCGGAGCTTATGACATCTGTTGCAAAGAAGTAGATCATGCAAATGTAAAGAATCCTGTTAATGTTCCTTTAAGAAAATTAAAAGAAAGAAAACAAAGAATTAAATGATGAAAGTAGAAGCTTATTGTGATAGTAGACAAGGTGCCGACCATTTTGAAAATGAGGATGCAATTCTTTTTAACAAAAAGAAAAATCTTTTCGCTATCGCCGATGGTGTTACTCTACCTTTTGGTGGGAAAGAGGCGAGCACTCGATCGGTTAAATATCTAAACAAATTCTTTGCTGGTGATCTTGAAGAAGCATTTGAAAAAGTAAATGCAAAAATATTGGAAGATAAAGAGAAGAATCCTGCTATTGGATACACAACTCTGGTTGCAGCTCACATTAAAAACGATAAAACCGTTGAAATCGCAAGTGTCGGCGACAGTAGAGCTTATTTAATAAACCATGGTATAGAGCTTTTGTTAGCACCATCACTTAATTCTGTTATCGGTCAACAAAAAATTTTAATCGATGTGTGGAAACATAAACTTGACCCTACAGAAATAATCATGCTATGTACAGACGGAGTTATTAATGTTGTCAAAGAAGACGAAATTGAAAAAATCGTGAAAAGTAACAGTATGAGAGATGCTATTGTTAAAATATTAGATGTAGCAGAAAATCGGCCAACAAGTTATAACGATGATAAAACTATAATCTTGTTGAAACTAAAAGATATTTAACTTTTCTAACTTTCATATTAAATGAAAACATGGCAGAGGAAACTATCACATTCGAACTTATAAGAAAAATCCAGCTTGAAGAACAAAAAGCACCAATTTTGACCAAATTACCGACAAATTTCTTTAATGCTGTATCAAATTATCTAGAACAAAAAAGAAAACTAATCTCAGATGAAGATAGAAAGAGTTCACTAGAACTCAGAAATATAGAAAGACTAGTTGAAGATATATTTAATAGGAGGGAGAGAAAGATAATTAACGCGGCAATAATAAATGCAAGAAGTGGATTACCGCCAGAAAATCTTAGCGAAGAAGAAAAATCATTTTATAATTCGATCGTAACACTTATTAAAAATAGAAGAAATGATTTGCTTAAAAATCTGTTAACAGGTAAAACAGAATCAGTTTTTACGGTAGTTTTTAAGGAAGATACTCCTGAGTTTGTAGGTATTGACGAAAAAACTTATGGTCCATTTAAAAAAGGTGATGTAACAAATATTCCTGAGGAGAATGCAAAAATCCTGATTGAAAGAGGAATTGTGGAAAAGCTTAAAGGTTGATTGTCTTGTTAATTAACATAGAAGCTATAGCTACAGATTTTGATTTTGTATTGGGGAAACCATCTTGGGTAAGATATTTACGTATACTATATAGAACTTTAAAAAGAACAAATCCTGAAATTACCGAAAGTTTACTATCACTACCTTCTAACTTTCTTTTATTGCGTATTTTAGAATATTTTGCAGAAAGAGTTCTGCTAAATTTTTCTTTATTTGACGGAAGACATTCCCCACTTGTCGACCCCTTACTATTAAAATCTTATAGTAAATATGGTTTAATTGGAGTTTTTTCAAGACGGTCTACAAAACAACTTCAAAAAAAGTTAGATGAATTGGGCTATATAGATTTTATATACGCATGTGTTGGATCTGACGATATGGTAAGTACAATAAGAAAAGAATATATATCGAAATGTATTGAACGATTGGGTGTCCCGCCAAAATCTATTCTGGTTATGAGCGATTCGCCCTCTGATCTCCAAAAAGCAAGAAATGAATACGGAGCAAAGATATGTGCAGTTCCAACAGGGTACCACTCGATAGAATCTTTAAAAAGACTTAATCCCGATTTTCTAATGAATGCTCAAAGTGTATTTGAAACTTTACTTAACCAAGTACAAAATCAATTAAATTTGGGTGATTAGATTTTTAATATTCATTTAAAAGAAGCCTTCGAAGGCATTTGGAAAATAATAACAACTCAAAGAACTTTTAAAGTGATGCTAGCGATAGCATTAATAACTATAATAGCGGCTTTCTATTTTGATTTCAACCGGACAGAGTGGTTAATACTAATAATAATGATTAATTTAGTTCTAACCTCTGAAATGCTAAATACAGCTATAGAATTCTTGTCAGATAGAGTTAACAATAAATACGACAGTAAGATAAAAGTTGTAAAAGACATTTCTGCTGGTGCTGTATTAACAGCTTCCATAACTTCTGTAATCGTGGGTATAATTCTCTTTTATCCAAAAATTTTAATATTCTTAAAGTAAATGTTCAATTGATTAAAATGAAATTCCCGTCAAAAATTCGTACACATTGCCCGAACTGTAAGAAACACACCGAACACACGGTAGAGTTAGCGAAGAAAAAACCAAGAAGAACGTTGGCACAAGGTCAGAGAAGATTCTTACGATTAATGAAAGGATATGGCAGCTTTCCAAGACCTCAACCAGAATACGAAAAATCTACCAAAAAAATAGACCTCAGATACAAATGTTTGGAATGTGGTAAGAAGCATACGAGAGGTGAAGGTTGGAGAGCTAAAAAATTCGAAATTGTCAAGGTATGACTATGGAAGAACTAATCCAAATGCCAAAAAGCAAGTTCCTTCGTGTAGCTTGTAAGAACTGTAAAAACGATCAGATAGTATTCGATAAAGCATCTACACTTGTGAAGTGTATGAAATGTAACGCAGAACTTGTTATTCCCACCGGTGGTAAATCAGAAATATATGGTAAAATATTGCAAACTCTATCGTAAACTTTAAATATATCTTTTAACTTTAAATTTAATTATGCCTTGGGGATATTGGGATCCTTTTGAAGAAATGGAGAGAATGAGAAAAAGGATGCAAGATCTATTCCACAGATTTGGCGAAACACTCGAAGAAGAAACCTACGGATTCCCTCTCGACATCAGTGAGACAGATGAGGATTTAATAGTTAGAGCAGAATTACCAGGATTTAATAAAGATGAAATTTCAATCAAAGCTACTGAAAATAGTCTAGATATATCAGCCGAACATAAAGAAAAGAAAATAGAAAAGACAGAAAAGATTCTTAGAGCTGAAAGGAAATATGGTCACGTGAGAAGATTTGTGACTCTACCGACAGAAGTTAATCTTGATAATGTAGATGCTAATTTTGAAAATGGTGTGTTAACGATAAGGTTGAAAAAGGCAAAAGCAAGGAAAGTTAAAGAAATAAATATAGAGTAAAATCAATAATGCTTCATACAAAAATTAATCTTTTTAAATTCCTAATAATTAATAGATGGCATGTTTTGGGACAAAAAGTGCAAGAATTGTGGCAACAAGGTTGATAGAAAATGGATTTTCTGTCCTTATTGTAGTTCGCCCCTAAAAGAAATTAAAGAAAAAGACATATTTCAAGAAGTTGACAAAGAATTTCGTCAAATAGACAAAATGGTGGAAGCGAAAATTCCCAAATTCATACTTAAACCTCCTCTGAAAGCAAAGGGCTTTGGTATAACAATTACTATGGATAATATATCACCACCCAAAATCAACGTTCGGACATATGGTGAACCCAAGCACCATAGTAAATATGAAGAAAAACCTGTTAGAGTACCAAAAGTCACCGAAGAACCAGAAACAAAAATTCAACGTATTCAAAATAAACAAATAATAACACTAAATTTACCTGATGTGAAAAATCTTGATGATATAGAAATCAGACAATTACAACAAAGTATTGAAATAAAAGCTTTCGCCGGCGATAAGGCTTACTTCAAGCTGATTCCCGTTCCTTCTAATGCTACGATTAATAATGAGTTTAAAGATGGTGTGCTGAAGATAGAAATTGTAAAATAAATTAACTCCAATTTACAATATTTCTCGCGAATATCAGATTATCAAACAATTCGATATTTTTGTTCGTGAAAATATCCGTATCACATATAGCCAAAACTTTACCTTTACCAACTTCTGCAACTGCTACAACAGGTAGTTTAACTTTTTCTGTTCCTAATGAAGAGCGGGCAGTCTCTTTAGTATAAATAACAGAATTAGCAGGTTTAACTACAGTCAAACTGCATGCGTCATGTGTAACAATTTTTTCTAGTTCTGCAGTCAAATTTCGTGTAATATTATTTTCGACAAATTCTCCTAAGATAGGATTTCTATAGAATAGCCAGTAATTTGTTAAATCATAAACTCTCTCATTATTAAATAAAATTCCAGTATTAAAAGAAAGCTCATTCAAAATAGGGGCTGATTCTTTTTCACCTAATAAAATCAGAGTCATCCCTTTTTTAATAGCCTGATCCAGTATATACATCTCATCTTTTGTATAAGTTAAGTTAGGTGAAATAATAACCAAAATATCAATACCAACAAGATTTTCTATACTCCCATTAATAGTACTAATCCATGATTCAGAATCTCTAAACAATGATGCAAATCTAGAATACTCACCAAAAATAGAATATTTCGGTTCGTGACCTAAGTCAAATGCAACATTTCTAACATTCTTTTCTATCACAACTTCTTTTGTTTTTTCAGGCACCGATATCGAAACTCGTATATCCGGTCTTGTGAATTCTTCAGGTCTTGGTAATAGAGAAAATACTATCAAACCAATCAAAATCAAAATCAAACCAATCATCAATAGTGTAAATTTCATTCTTCACCACCTTTAACATAAAGAAGATAGAAAGCTGGTGTTGTAGTTGAGTTGCTTCTGAACTTTTCATAGGATACATATAACGGAAATCCTGTTTCTGTTGGATACACATATATTGTTCTGGCATAGAGTAAGCCCGACATTTCTTTAGCTTTACCAACCGCATCATCTAATCCACCAATTTCGTCGATTAAACCTTTATCAAGCGCATCATAACCAATAAAGAGCCGTGCGGTAAGCAATTCATCAGTAGTTGCCTTCAACTTATCACCTCTGTGAGCTTCAACTATTTTCAGGAAATCTTGTTTCAACAATTCTAATGAACGAAATATCTCCTCTTCATCTACAGCTTGTTTGAAAGGACCAGAAGTTATTATACTTGATTTCTCCAATTCCTCCGGTATTTCAACTACGACACCGATACCTCCAACATCAGAAGATTGCTTGGCGAAAATGTAATCTGTTGCAACAGAAAGATAATAAGCGCCAGATGCAGCTGTATTATCGATAGATGTGACAACTGGTTTAATTGATCTTAATTTCAAAATTTTCAAATAGACTTCATGTATTTCAGGTGCACTTCCACCTGGGCTATTAATTCTTAACACGACAGCTTTCACATCGGTTCTTTTCTCCAAATCTTCTAATGCATTCAATATAGGTACTAACTCTTGGGAAAAAATGGCACCTTGTATGTTTAGAACAGCAATCTTTGCATCAAAAAAAGAATAAATCGCATATCCTGTCAGAGTCAAAGCTATCAAAAGAAGCACAAGTTCACGTTTATCAGTTCGTTTAGTAAAATGTCTAACCCATTTAACTAGAAAGCCCATAACAATTCTTGAAAGAAAAACTATTAATCTCCAAAACCCGAATTGCGAAAGATTTAAATAACTTATTGCAGCTTGTATCTTAAGAATCCTCCAATACCACCCAACTGTTTGAATTGTTTACCTTCTGGTGTATCGGTAGAAATAAGTTCAACTTTAGTTCCAAAATTTTGTGCCTTTTCTGCTAACAATTCGCCAAGAGAATCTTTATCTTCCACATTTAAGGATTCCCCACAGATATCGCACGCTTGCCTTTCGATCTCCTCTTCAGGTAAATCTCTTTCAGTCTCGTGTGTATTACTACATTTTAACTTTACTCTCACCCAATCAAATCCTTCTGATATGAGTAAACTCTCGATAGCACCTAGATTAAGAGCTTCTATAGTTTGAGTGTATCCATAAACAACATTTCCTCCCTTCTGCAACTCTACAAAAAATTTTTGAAGTAATTGCCTTTCTTTCATCACGGCAGCTTCTTTCAACAAGTCTTCAGAACGTTGTACCAACTCTTCAAATCCATGCTCACCAGTATATCCGATATCTTTAATACCCAAAATTTTTGCTCGTAATTGATAATTCAAATACTCACCTTTCACAAACTGATCTTTTATATAACCAGGACCGCCAATTAGAATACCTTTCAATTCTGGTTGTCTCAAAAATGATTCTGATGCTATCTCGCCGACTTTTGTCAAGAAATTATTTATCGCATCTTCTCTTATCCTATCATACCTAACTTGTGACATTCCACCTTTAATCGCCTTACCAGGTACAGTAGAGTCCAGATGTTTTAATTGAATAATTTTCTTTCCATGTAACAAACCGATGTCAGCTTCTTTCGCATCCAAGACAATCAAACCGTAAACTTCTTTTTCAGCAATCATTTCTCTTAAAGGATCTAAGACAAAAACTTGGTCACACCAATAAATTTTAGTATTCATCTTTTCAGGAGGTTCGATACTCCAGATTTTCAAATCTTGCCTACCCTCGACAGGTGAGACATTACCACAAAAGACAATCAAACCATTTTCTGGTGTTTCTCTGAAAATTCTCAAATGCTGGATAATTTTTTCTAATGCGTCAAGTACGTTCTTTCGTGTTGCTTTTGATTTAATATTCATTGCAGTTGACTTCTCGGTGTAAAGCTGATTGATGATATCATTTAAATTATACCCTGCAGGAATGTATACAGAAATTAATTCAGTATGCCTTCCCCGTACTGATTCCAACTCTTTCAAAAGTTTCTTTATCCTTAGTTTTATTTCGTCGTTAAATGCAGCTCACCACTTTTAATTTAGTCTTTTGCGAACTTAATTTATGTAATTGAAAGATATTTAAACTTTAAATTTCCTAATTATTTATATTAAGTGAGAGACATGGTTCCTGGTGGGCGACAAATCTTACTTGGCTAATTTAACTAATTCTTATTTAGATCAATTACTATTTTCCGAGTGGCGTGGTGCCGATCTGCTTATTTTTTGTCTTTTAAAAGAAGGAGTTAAAGATATATTCGGCGTTAACGGTGGAGCTGTTCTCGAGATTTATCACAGATTACCCCGCACACCAATTAAAATATGGGATATGGCACACGAACAAGGTGCAGTACATGCAGCTGAAGGCTATAACGCAGTCACAGGCAGACCGGGTGTGGTCCTAGTAACATCTGGTCCGGGTCTCACAAACACCCTCACAGGAATAACTGATGCTTACATGGATTCCCGTGGAGTAGTTGTCATCAGTGGTCAAGTACCGCGTGAAATGATAGGAAAAATGGCTTTTCAAGAAGCTCCTGTCACAGCAATGTCCCAATCGGTAACCAAATATAATATTTTAGTAACTGAAATAAACAAGCTTCCTCATGAAGTTAAAAAAGTTTTTGCACTTTCGACTAATGGTAGGCCTGGTCCTACACATTTGGATATACCCAAAGATTTGCAACAAACGTTAGTAGGTGACACACCAGAAATTTTACAGTATGAAAATATACAAATAGAGTTGCCCGAACACGTAGATCAAGAATTGGAAAGAAAACTAGATGATGTAGTCAACCTTCTTAACAAATCAAGAAAGCCTGTGATTTATGTCGGGGGTGGAGTAGTAACTGCGAGAGCATTCAAAGAATTAGACGAATTATCAACATTGCTCTATGCACCTGTTGTGACAACTTTAATGGCCAGGACAGCGTACAGAAATAGTGAACTAAATCTAGGAATGTTGGGAATGCATGGAACTGAATATGCTAATTGGGCTGTTGACAAATGTGATGTATTATTAAACCTTGGTGCAAGATTTGACGACAGAGTTACTGGTGACCCTAGAAAATTTGCACCCAACGCTAAAAAAGTTCATGTAGACATCGACCAAAAAGAGCTAAACAAAAATGTTAAAGTCGATGTTGGAATTGTTGGAGATGTAAAGTATGTTATGAGAAGATTACTACAAAAAGTAAGAGAACATTCAGAAGAATACAGAGCTCTTCACCAAGAATGGGTTGAACAGGTCAATCAATATAGAAAACAACATCTCTTAAGATTTAGAAATAATGGTAGATGGGTCGATGAAAATAACTATTATGAAATGTTGAAGGAATTAAGGAATAGTGAAATTATTAAACCACAACATGTAATGTTGGAATTACGAGAATTGCTTGCCGAAAGAAATCCGATAATTACAACTGGTGTTGGAAGGCATCAGATGTGGGCAGCTCAGTACCTAGGTGATTTAGCAGAACATTTTATAACTTCTGGAGGATTGGGAACTATGGGATTTGGTCTACCCGCTGCAATTGGTGCAAAAGTAGCAAGGCCGGATTCACTAGTGTTAAATATCGATGGCGACAGAAGTTTTTTGATGACATTACAGCAATTGGATGTCTTAAGAAGATATAACCTACCAGTCAAAATCATTATACTCAACGATGGTGGACATGGAATGGTGAAGCAGTGGCAAGATACATTTTATCGCTCAAATTATGTAGCATCCGCTTACCCTTCTCCAGATTTTGTTAAAATCGCTGAAGGTTTAGGTGTAGATGGGACGCGTGTAAATTCTGCTAGAGAACTAAGAGCTGAGTTAGAGAAAATGATAGATTCCAATAAGCCATTCGTCTTAGACGTTAAAGTAGATCCAAACGAACATGTATTACCAATGATTCCTCCAAAAGGAAGCTTTAATCAAATGATATGTCCTAAATAATTTGGTGCATAGCTCTCAAATCTTTCTCAAATTGTTCTAACATCTTCGGTATTTTCATTTCAATAGGATCTTTTAGAGATATACCCATCTCCTTCTTTTTGCTCCATACATTAGAGTTGAACTCGATAATTTTCGGTGTTAATTTAGATAATCGAGTATCCCATTTAGCTTTAGGAAATTCTTCTACGTGAATATGCATGTGATATAACTGTCGTGCAATGAAATCTGTTATGAAAGGAATTATAGGTGCAAGTAACTGTAGGAGGGTTTTTAAACACGTATGCAGTGTAAACCAAGCTGATTCTTTTTCCTCTCTGTCGAATCCTTTACCGTAAGCACGTTTTTTGACCATTTCTATATAATGATCGGCAAAAACGTTCCAAGTAAATTCTCTTATTTTGTTAGCAGGAATAAAGAAATTAAAATCTTTGTATCCTTTCATGCATTCTTCAATTAATTTACCGAGTTCGGCAAGAATCCATTTATCCGTATCTGTTAGCTTAGCTTTCTTGACAACTGGGAACATCGAAATGAATCTTGAAACATTCCACAGTTTTATCAAGAATTTTTCAGCATTTGCAATTCTCTGTTCCGAACATCTAAAATCAGCTCCAAGCGAAGCTTCAGCAGCACTCCAAAATCTGAAAACATCTGCACCATATTTTTCCAACAAAGGAATGGGATCGATAACATTGCCTTTGCTCTTGCTCATTTTTTCTCCTTTTTCATCAACACCATATCCAGTTATCCACGCATGTTCAAATGGAGATTTCTTTGTTATCTGATAACATCTGAGCAGAGTGTAGTACAACCATGTTCTAATGATATCCTTCCCCTGAGGTCGCAGAGTGTTTGGATATGTTTTTGAAAAGAATTTCTTATCCTTCCCGTATTTTGAAATGAATAGTGGTGTAATACTCGAATCCACCCACGTGTCAAAAGTTCTTGTATCACCGATGAATTCCTTGCACCCACAGTTATCGCATTTCTTGAAAGGAGGCTCCTCTTTCCACGGCCGGTAATACTTTCCTGGTGGAGGGACAAAAACCTTCTTACAATCCCTGCAATACCAGATAGGAATTTCAGTTCCGTAGTACCTTCTTCGTGAAATAGGCCAATCTATGCTGATGGCATCAATCCAATCTAACAGAAGCTGTCTATGTGATTCGGGATGGAATTTTAATTTCATCGCCAAAGTTTTCATCTTTTCTTTCATGTCTAATTGCTTGATGTACCACTCGTTCATTGGTATGATTTCTATTGGATTTTTGCTTCTCTCGCATGTTGGTGTCCGATGAATAATATCTTCTTTTTTCACGACTAATCCATTCTCTTCTAAATCTTCGATAATTTTCTTTCTCGCTTCTTCAACTGTCATGCCAGCATACTTTCCAGCATTTCGGGTAAGTTTACCTTCAGGGTTAAGTATGATGATCTCTTCTAATTTCAACTCTCTAAAAAGACGGACGTCTTCATAATCACCATAACTACATATCATTGCAGCACCAGTACCGAATTCAGGATTAGCTTGTGTATGTGTTATGATTTTAACTTCTCTATTGAACAAAGGAACTATAGCAGTTTTACCAATTACATCACGATATCGCTCATCATCTGGATGGACTATAATAGTCTGACATGAACCCAAAAATTCTGGTCGAGTAGTCGCAATAGTTATTACCCCACCTTCTTTCAGTTTGAAATTGATGTAAACTAGCTTTGTTGGCAAATCTTTGTAGACAACTTCAGCGTCTGCTATCGTAGTTCCACATGCCGTACAATAATTATTCGGTCTGGTGTCTTCGTAAACTAATCCTCTTTTCCAAAGCTCTAAGAACGTGGCTTGAGTTAAAGTACGATATTCTTCCGAGTCAGTTCGGTAATAGTTTTTAAAATCTGCAGACAAACCCATTATCTTCATTGTCTGAATCATTTCAGCTTCCAAATCATCTAAAGCGATTTTGCAGTATTCTATAAACTTTTCTCTCGGTGTTGTGTGGATTGATATGTTGAATTTCTTTTCTGTATAAAGCTCAACCGGTAAGCCGTTTCTGTCAATTCCTATAGGGAACAACGTTTCATAACCAAGCATTCTTGCAGTACGTGCTATCATATCTATTTGCGAGAAGTGAGCAGCTGCGCCAACATGCCACGGACGTCCTGACGGATACGGTGGGGGAGTGTCGATTACGAAAATGGGCTTCTTGGATTTGATGTTAAACCTGTATAATTTCTCCCTTTCCCAAAGTTTTCTTATCTTTTCTTCTAGTGAATGGTTCCATCTAATTTCTTTAATCCTAGGCTTCATGTAAATCTCCATGTGAATTGAAATTTAGAAATAGAAGTAAATAAAATAATTTCAAACAAGTACCCGTGATTCACCAGACATACTTCTCAAAAGATAATTGTTTAACAGGTTATTTAAATATGTGCTGGATATAACACACTAATTTATAAAGGCAAAAAAAATAAAGTAAATTTACCTTGCCTTTAACGCCTGTGATTAGTAATGAGTCAAGCAAGCTATGAAATCACACGCACGGGGCAAGGTGATACTTATTTCTGTCCAAACTGTGTCTTTTTTTCTTTGGTTTTTCGTATAACTACTACCTAGTTTTGCAATAACTAACAAAATTCGCAAGAATATTTATAGGCAGTTTATAGTTATTATTCACTGAATCTAGAATTTTGTTAACATCTTTTCCGTCTCTTATAGCCATTTTAACTGCCGTTTCATATAATATCTCAGGATGAAATTGCACCCCCAAAAAAGTTTCTAATTTGATAAGATTCGCAAGAGTTAGTACTTATCACAAGTACAACTGACTTTTCTGGAAGGACATTTGCTATATCTCCATGGCTCTGATACACCTTAAACTGTTGTGGAAATCCATTAAATAGGTGATTCCTTATTCCTTCTCTAGTTAATTCTACTAGTTTAAATCCTTCTTCAAACTTTCCACTAGCTTGAACATTCCCACCAAGAGTTTGAGCAATTATTTGATAGCCAAAGCATATACCGAGAGTAGGTATTCCTAAATTATCAATTAATCTAACAAGAGCAGCGAGTTTTTTATCCATTCTGTATCTTCGTACACAGACGCCCGTGAACCTGTAATTAGAATACCACCAAAAGTCTTTAATTCTTCTTCTGTTGGAAATTGATTCTCGAATACGTTTCTTATAATAACTTTTACATTAAATTCGGATAGGTGGGAACGAAGTAATTGTGCGCCATTTGTCTCGGGATTTTTATCGAAGTCACAATTCAGTATGAGTATTCTCATATCAATAAGGATATATTTCTTTTATTAAAAACAAAATATAATCAATGAAAGACGATAGATTTCTTCTCATTCTGTTAGCTCTATTAGCTTTTGTAAGTTTTCTAATACTCAAACCATTCTTAACATATATCCTATTCTCGATAATCCTCACGGTAGTCTCTTACCCTTTATACGAGAAACTAAAGTCGAGGCTAAGATTCGCACCTCTGACAGCCATCCTAGTTATACTCTTGATAGTAATAGCAGTTATCGTGCCTTCTTTATACCTCACGATAACAGTTTTTACACAAGCCCGAGATATAATCTTCGGGATAGATGTATCCGAGTTCAAGAATTTACAGTCACTTGAAAACAGTCTGGAAAATTTCTTTGGTATAGAGCTTGATTTTGCCGAGACAATAAAAATTTGGATTCTCGATTTATCAACAACAATTAGATCATACATTATAGGAAATATAATCAACCTAACCAGAACGCTTGTTAACTTCATTGCAGGCGTTATTTTAATGTTGTTTATAATGTTCTATCTTTTTGTTGATGGCAAGCGAATAGTTGAGCAAGTTAAAAAATATTTCCCAATAGAGGATAAATATAAAGACCATTTGTTCACCCGTGCTTATAGAAGTATTCAAGGTCTGTTTCTAGGGTTATTCTTAACTGCTGTAGTACAAGGTATATCAGCAGCTGTGGGGTATTTGATATTTGGAATGTCAAATGTTGTTCTTTTGGGATTTCTTACAGGTGTGCTTTCGCTTGTTCCATTTTTAGGTTCTCCAGCGGTATACATACCAATATCAATTTATCTACTATCAAAAGGCAATTTATTTGGGGGGTTGGGGTTGATTTTGTACGGATTTTTCATAATTAGTAACATAGATAATTTCCTCCGACCGCTAATTGTAAGATTTCGAGTTAAAATACATCCTCTGTATGTCATCCTTGGAGTGGTTGGAGGTGCTGCGTTCTTGGGTTTCAGCGGTATCGTCATGGGACCTCTGATTCTCGCACTATTTCAAGAAGTGCTTGAAGTTTATCGACTATCAAAAAAAGAACATTAACGAAACTTGATTTTATAGAAAGTTAATTTAAAAACAAGTGCGATGATAACTCCAAGTACAGCTCCTACTATCACATCACTTGGATAATGCACGCCGAGATATACCCGGCCTAATGATATGACAATCGCAAATGGAAACAGCAAAATCCCCAATCGCCTATAATAACTAAAAACTAATGTAGCAACTAGAAAAGCCTGCGCTGCGTGATTTGACGGAAAGCTTTTGTTCGTCTCTGGTGCGACAAGAAGTCTGGCATTAAGAACCTCATATGGCCTCTCCCTACCAATAGCTTGTTTTAGCATGTGTATGAAAACTCCTGTAAAAATTAAAGCCAACATTAACAAAACAGCTAAATTTCGATTCTTTATAATCGAGAATAAAATCAAAAGAGCATAGATTACATAAGAGAGTTTGTCAAAATAAAACAGAATAAAATCGAAAAAGGTGTTAGCTAATCCTTTGTTGATAAGTAAAAAAATTGCTATATCCAAGTTCAACAAATTCTGTAGAATAGACATCAAATCATCAGACAAATTTAGCTAATCCAGGCCTTATCTTTTCTGTATTTATGACTACTATTTCCTTGTTAACAGGAAATGAAACGTTGAATATAGGTATGGTATCTATCCATGCAAACTTAGAGCCTTTGTGGGAATGACCATGAATTACCAGTGTTGGTTTTCTTTGCAGAAATACATTCTCATACATTTGTGAACCCAGCCCACCGTAAAAGCGTGGATTTTCGCCGACAAGGGTTTTGTATGTTGGAGCATAATGCATCAGTACTATCTTGAGATGTGTCATCATCCTATGAAGAAATCTGTCAACAGTAGCCATTCGTTCTTGGTATATCTTTTCTATGTTTGGTATGTTTGCTTTCTGCCAGTTGGTTGGTGTGTCCAGACTACCAATGGTGCCGACTATGCCGATAGTGGTATATCCTATTTTTATTTCTATCGCCTCGCCATCAAGAAATTTTATGTCTTTAATCTTGGCTTTTATTTGCGTTCTTGTATCGGGAATAAATTCGTTATTGCCAAAGCATGCAACTATAGGGCAAGTGATTTTACCGAACAAAGCATTGTACACTCTTTCATACTCTTCTGGGGGATGACCACGTTCTATCATGTCCCCTGCTAACAGAAACAAATCAGGTTTTACTTGCATGCTATCGATAGCTCTGATAAAATCCTCATAATATCTAGGAGAATGAACATCACTTGTGGCTGCTATAATCATTTTCTCTACTTATTAATAACAGATTTAAAAACTTATTCTTTAAATGTATGAAATTATCTGAAAACAATAAATTATCCAATTTCTAAGAGTTTGATTATGTCAAAATGGAAATCTTTTAGACATAACGGTGTTTACTTTCCGCCAGAATACGAATGGAAGAAACTTTCTGTGAAGATAAGAGGTGAGAAATTTCAACTTAATCGACAACAAGAAGAGATGTTATATGCTTGGGCTAAGAAAATTAACACACCCTATGTCAAAGATCCTGTATTTCAAAAAAACTTTTTATCAGATTTCAAAAAACTACTTCCGCCAAAATTTTCCGACATAACAATGGCTGATATTGACTTGTCTGAAATAATCAAGTATCAAGAAAACGAAAAGAATTTAACAAAAGAAGAAAAGAAAGCTCTTGCAGCAGAGAGAAAGAAGTTACGTGAAGCTCTGAAAGAAAAATATGGTTATGTTGAAATCGATGGAAAGAAATACGAGATCGCCAACTGGGTTGTAGAACCACCAGGAATTTTCATGGGCCGCGGTCAGCATCCTCTGCGTGGAAGATGGAAACCAAGGGTATATCCAGAAGATGTCACTTTAAACTTAAGCAAAGACGCGCCTATACCTCCTGGTAATTGGAAGAAAATTATTCACGAACCTGATTTTATGTGGGTGGCATCATGGAAAGAAAAATTGACAGGTAGGGTAAAACATGTCTGGCCAAGTGAAGGTTCACATATAAGGCAAAAAAGAGAAAAAGAAAAATACGACAAAGCCTTATCACTCGATAACAAACTAGATATCATAAGGAAATACATCCACGAAGGTATGCTTTCTAAAGATGAAAAAATACGACAAGTTGCCACCGCATGTTATCTGATAGACAGATTAGTAATGAGAGTAGGTGATGAAAAAGACGAAGACGAGGCTGATACTGTAGGTGCGTCAACATTGAGAGTCGAGCATGTCGAGTTCAACCGCAACAGTATTGAGTTTGATTTCTTGGGTAAAGACAGTGTGAGATGGCAAAAAAGTATTTCACTATCCGATGCTGATCCTGTTTTTGTCAAAAATATGAAAGAATTCACACAAGACAAAAAGCCAACCGATTTAATTTTTCACGATATCGATTCTCGTCATGTTAATCAATTCTTAAGCAAATGTGTCAAAGGCCTGACAGCAAAAGTGTTTAGAACTTATCACGCGACAAAAACTCTTATCAAATACTTGAAGAATGTGAAAATAGAACCCAATAATGGTTATTCTAATCTGTTTCATGCGAAAATGGGAAATCTTGAAGTTGCCATTAAATGTAATCACAAGAGAACACCGCCGAAGAACTGGGAAGAATCTCTTGCTCGAAAACAAGAAAGATTAACAAAATATTTGAACACAATTCCGAAAACGGAAAAACAAGCTCAAAAATTAAAAGAGAGGATTGAAAAGTTAAAGTTGGATATCGAATTATCCAAGAAAACAAAGGAATACAACCTCAACACATCCTTGAAAAATTATATAGATCCACGTGTGTACAAAGCATGGTTGGATAAAGCCGGTATAGATTGGAGGAAATTGTATACACCATCACTCCAGAAAAAGTTCTCGTGGATAGAGAGATCAAAAATTAAATGGGAGAATATTGTTAAAGATGGACCAGCGGGGAATTGAACCCCGAATCTCAACCTATTACGTGTTATTGCGGAGGTTGCGTCTTACCATTAGACCACTGGCCCTTAATTAAAAACTTAAGTAATCCAATTAATTAATAACCTACGGGCGGGTAGCTTAGCCTGGTTGGAGCACATAGAAATAGCTCAATCGGCTGATAACCGAGCGGTCGAGAGTTCAAATCTCTCCCCGCCCATATAAAGATTAATATGAACAGAATAAAAAGAATTTTTTCTAACTTAAACGGGAAGGTAGACTCATTTCTTATCGCTAACAATCAGTATCCAAATATTGATTTGAATTTCTTTTATGTTTCTGGAATAACCTCTGGTGTTTTTGAGGGTTGTTATGTAATCGCTAAAAGTAATGGCGAAGGTTATCTGATTACTTCAGAATTAGAAGAATCGATAGCAAGAAAAGAAACAAAACTCAAAATCATAGTTTTCAAAAACAAACAAGAAAGAGAATCTCATTTGAGGGAACTTTTATCTGATGTGGATAATCTTGGTGTAAATTCTAACAATCTTTCTTTCAAACAATACTCAGAGATATCCAAATTAACGA
>JAHLMT010000002.1 GCA_018920185.1 Candidatus Aenigmatarchaeota archaeon
CCGCTTGCTGTCGCCGTCAATGGTGTGCAAGTAATGAGAATGGAACAAAACAAAGATGTGACTGTAATGAGAGACCTTTTAGTAGCTCGCTATATAAACGCAGGAAGTCCAGGTGCACACAATGCTCCTGCAATATCTATAGGGACACGAGGACTTTGGGGATATGGGACAGCAGGTTTAGGGTTTAGCACTAACAATACTGGGAGATGGGTTATGGACAACAGTGGACATTTTATGCCATATGCTGACAATGCTTATGATATTGGTTCTTCTTCTCTCCGCCCAAGGAATCTTTTGGTCGCTGGCAACGTCGGCATCGGCATCGGGACAATGAGTCTACCAACAAGACTTTACGTCAAAACAACCGATTCAACAACTATTCCATTCCAAGTTGAAGGTGTGGTTAATGGCTATAGAAAACCCATAACAATTGATAATACCCAAAATTCCAATACCTTAACAGATTATCAGGTTTTAGTTACTTTAGATACAGCAAGCTCGATTACTGCTGGAAAGATGCGCTCTGATTGTGGTGACATAAGATTTACCGATTCTGATGGTTCGACCCAATTAAGCTATTGGTTAGAATCTGGTTGTAATACTGCTTCGACAAAAATCTGGGTGAAAGTTCCTTCAATTCCTGCATCAAGCACAAAAACAATTTATGTTCATTATGGAAATCCTTCAGCTGAATCAGCAAGCAACGGCGACAATACCTTTAAATTTTTCGACGATTTTCTCGGTAATAGCTTGGATACAACAAAATGGGTCGTGTATTCTAATGCAGGTGGAAATATTACCGTTTCTAACGGCATCGCAACATTGACATCTAATAGTTCTATCAACTCAAGTTATACAATTAGAAATACTTCACTCAACACTCCGTTCGAAGTTAGATGGAAAGCCAGACCTTATTCTCAAGATGAAGGTTATTCTGCGTATGAATTTCAAGGGATAAAAAAGTCAGATGGTAGTTATAACACAGCTTATTACACTTGGTATAATAACCGAAGGTCTATTGTTTATGGAAACGAAATCGACAACTCTGGACCAACTCCCTACGGAGCAATGAAAATTCATAAAATTACAAGTGTCGGGAGTACTGTAAGATATTATGTCGATGATGCGGAAGTTTCTAACTCTCCTCAAACAGGTTCTTATTCGTCATCATATGTTGAATTCTCGGTATTTCGAAGTGATATATCAGGAAATTCAAAACTTGAAGTCGATTGGGTGTTTGTTCGCAATTTTTCATCACCAGAGCCAACAACAAGCGTAGGATCAGAATCATCAGCACCCTATCCAGCAACGTTCTTTTACATCCAAACTAATGGCAATATCGGCATCGGCACAACTACACCAAATGGCAAGCTTCACATAATAGGCAGCGGGTCACCAGATTTAAACATATCAGAAGGAACAGCATGCAGCTATATAGATGCTGGAGCTACTAGTTTCACAGTCTGCTCGAGCAAAGACATCAAAGAAAACATAAAACTGTTTAAGGAAGATGATATGGGAAGAAATGTAGTCGCTTCAATATTGGATAGGATCTCATCGGTGCCTGTGTATAGATATGATTTCATTAACGGCAGTAGGGACAACATAGGTCTGCTCGCAGAGGATTTCTATAAAGTGTTTGAGCGCGGAGATGGTAAGACAATAAAAGGCGATGAAGTGCAGATGGCATTGTGGCTGGCTGTGCAAGAGCTGATAAAAGAAAACAAGCAATTGAAATCTGAGCTCGAGAGGCTGGAAGCAAAAGTATTAAAGCTGGAATCGAAATGATTATTTCAAACAAGTACGATTCCCAAATAATGTTCCATTTCCCTCCATTACCGAAATTTGCATTACTTAAGCGACGAATATGACCACGACCTTCAATTCCACGTGTGTAATAATTCAAGGGTGAAAAATGTTTGTAAAAAAATATTCAAAAAGAAAGCATTAACAGTGCTATAGATTTAAACTAGCTTTCTCTACTATAATTATGCTAAAATTATACAAAAAAATACTTGGAGAATTCAGCAGTTTAGGTAAGAATTCAAAGATAATTTTATTCGGTTCTATAGCTAAAGGCAACTATAGATTAGATTCTGATATAGATTTGGCCATTATCACAGATGATGCCAGAATTAAAAAAAATCAAGTGAAATAGCAGATAAAATACTTGTTAAATATGGAAAAGTCGTTTCTCTAAAATATTTTACTCCAAAAGAATTTTCAGAGAAAAAGAAACAAAAAAACCCTTTTATTATGGAAATATTAAAAGGCAGGGTGATTTATGGCGGGGGATGAAATTAAAAAAATGATAAAAGAAGAAATTGAAATAGCAAAAAGAAGACTAAAGGCAGCCAAGTTTCTTTTAGAAAAGACATGGTAGAAGATGCAGTTAATAGAATTTATTATGCTGTTTTTTACGCAGGTAAATCGATGCTAAATTCCTTGGGATATGATGCTAAAACTCACTCTGGATTAATTTCAGAATTTAGCTTAAGAATAGTTAAAGAAGGACTGGCTGATAAAGAATTAGCAGTTACTTTAAGAAAAGCTTTTGAATTAAGAGAAAGTAGCGACTATCAAATTGGTGCAGTGATAGAGAAGGAAGAAGTCGTAAAATTAATTAAATCTGCCGAAGAATTTTTAAATCAAGCTAAAAAATTTGTTGAGAAAAGAATTTAGTTTTATACTACACAACAATAGTCTTCTCTAGAATAGGCAAACCTAATCTATTATCATCGATAGAATTACAGCTGTAATGCAATAATTGTTCATGAATCAAAAAGATTATGGGAGTACGCGCCAGGCAATTATCTCCAATCAAAAAGATACCTTTTTAACTCCCTCCACCATAATCTAATTCAACAGGAGGTGCCAAAGAGTGAAAAAAATGGGAACTCTAGACTGGGTAGTGTTTGTCCTACTTGTAGTGGGTGCCCTTAACTTGGGTATAGTAGGACTTGCCAACATTGATGTGCTTAATGCAATCTTCGGTAGAGTGCCAGTCTTGCTTAGAATAATCCTAGTGTTAATAGGATTAGCTGGGTTGTGGAAGATATACAAAGTAATAATGAGTAAATGAATTTTACAAAATTTTTTTGTTTTTTTAATTTTTCCTTAAACATTCAACCCAAATTCTTTCCTCGCAACATCCCTTAAAATTCTAATCAAGTTTATCAAGCTGTTTCTTTTTATCGCCACAGCTCCTACAGACTTGAACTTGCTAGAAGCTCTAATTAAATGATCGTGCTTGGTTTGATTAATTCTAACAAACTCCTCTTCTCCAGGATACTTTGGGCGAAAAATGTTTATCCAAAGAGTGTCTTGGTAACCTTGATCAATTTTTCCAACAAACTTACTTGGTCCAACAGAGTAATAGATTTTTGCAGGTCCCTTCTCATCATAATTAACTTTCTTCTCTATCAGCATTCTTTCCAGTAGCTTAGTCACAGTATGTCTGTTTAAATTTAATTTTTTAGCAATATCATGAATAGTCATCCCTCTAACACTTTCATTTAGTGTATCAAGAATTCTCATCGCATTTTTTGTGTCGTATTCAATTTCTTTAGATGTTTTGAATTCCATTAAACTACCGAAACTTATATTATATTTAGAGTTTATAAAGCTTGCAGATTAATGTCTATTAACTAAATAGAGTATGTTAGATATTTTGCTTGATTTGAATTGATAAATATTTTTACTTCAAAACATGTGGGAAATGAACTTCCGATATCTTTAAATACTAATGACCTCCAACTAATAGATAGACATTAAATGCTAAAAGGAGGTTGATAAAAATGTCTGTAGTGACAATTTACAAGTTCGATGGTTTGTCTAACTCACAGCAAGTTGCAAAATTACTTGATGGACAAAAAGTGAATGATAGTTGGTTCACTGCTTTTGTGAGTAAGTACAACAAAAATGAAGTTGTTGTGAATTATTGGGTATATGAAGATTTGGAAAACAGTATAAAGAAAATCTTAGACGAAAACGAAAGCATGGAGATAGTTTCTTACCTTCAACAGAACGGCAAGACACGTGTGCTGAAAAGAATTTACTGCTACCTGAACACGATGATGAAGACCTTGGAGATTTACACAGGTTCAGAAGACAAAATAGATCAAATAGTTACAGCGATGGAAAAAATACTGAAAATAAAGTTAAGCAGAGTGGTTCTAAGTTCTGCAGAATTACAAAACATCTATTTGCAACATTCAAATGAATTGAAACAAGTAATGTTCAAAAATGTTGAAGGATTATTCTACGAAATTCTGCGCGGAAAGCATCTTGAGAATAATGAGAAGTTTAAACAATATATGGAAAAATTTCCTGAAAGTTTACGTGTCATCAGTTTCCGCCCACGAATCAAGTTCCTTAATGGAAACAACAAATATCAAGTAACTTTAAATGGCGATCGCGGAACTATGAAATTCTCTTCACCTAATGGAGAATTTGATTTCCGTCCAAGGATTGAAATAAGACAGCTTACTTTCTTGATTGCATCTACCCTTGGTTTTCTTGGATGATGGAGATGAAAGAAAGTAAATTTTTAACCTTGCCTGTACATCACATAGATACTAGTATAATTTTAGAAAAAGAAACAACAGAAAATGGCAGGTATTGTAAAAAGTATATCAACATTGTAGGAACGAAGTATCGAGGTATTATATCACTTCCTGTCTTAAGTGAATTGTTTCTTAGCATATTAAGATTAGAAAATTTTAGTGAACAGTGGGACGTACTTGACTTAATAAAATCAATACTGAAAGAGAAAAAAATTGCAGTTTACTCTCCGTCAAATACATTTGATATAGAAGCCAGAATAGCGAATTTGGACAAAAGAATACAACCACTAGACAGACTAATATTAGCATGTGCTAGTGAAAATAACGCATTGCTGGTTACTCTCGATTCTAACTTGTTGAACAATGACAAACTAGAAAATTTGTTAAATATTAAAATAAAACATCCGAAAGAGCTTATCTAGATTTCTATAATACCCGGTTTTATTTTCATCTTTTTTAGTTTGTCAAAAATACCTCTGCGTAAAACTCGCTGGTAAGCTTCTTCCAACTTGGGTTCGTCAAATTTCATACTTTCTTTCATACCAATCACTACTGTTTTTGCGATTTATAAATAAATGGGTTCGAGCGGAATTGAACCGCTTTCTGTGCCTTGTAAGGGCACCGTTTATTAGTTGCTTCCTAACCGTTAGACTACGAACCCGTATGATAAATAAAACTTTCTTATTTAAAAATATGGAAGTGACGAGTATTTCGTGAAGATAATAATTTATTCTATTCCAACGATAAGCGGATTTATTGCAATGGAAAACGAGAAAGATTATAGTTTCATACCGACAAAAGCTTAGGAGTTCTATTTGGACGAAATCAAAAAGGTTGGCGTTCGTAATGGGAAGGCGGACGTACGAAGTAAGCCTAAGAACAAGTGCATTTCCTTATGATTGTTTGAATGTTGTAATGACCAAACGAAAATTAAGTGGAATGATAAAGTCGTATTTACTGATTTGAAGCCGAAGAAAGTTTTACAAATGTTGGAAAAGAAAGGTTTCGATAAAGTGATAGTCACTGTGAATATCTAAGTTCTAGTTTCATAAAGGAAAAGCTTGTTGACGAAATATGGATTGATTTGACGCCAAGAGTATTTACGAGCGATGTCAGATTGTTTGACGGTGAGTATTTCGATGTGGGTCTTAAATTATTAAAAGTAAAGAGATTTGCAAAGAATGAAGTACACTTGAGGTAAAGGTAATAAAATGAAATTGTCTGAAGCTATAAATCTAGTCAAGTAATCGTACATAGAGGTAGGAATCAGAAAAATATTTGCTAAGGGGCTTATTTGATACAGACGGGTGTTTTACCATTACGGATAATAACGGAACACCATATATAAGAATAGAATTAAAGGCACAGCCTTCACCGATGAGGAACTCTTTAATAGATATTTTAAAAAGGAGAGGCTTTCAATTTGGTGTGTATGAAATTGAAAACAAAAATTCCAGAATTCAATTAAACGGCTTTTCACAATTCTATAAATGGATTAGAGAGGTCGGAACCAAAAATCCTAAGCAAATGAATAAAATTAAAGATTTTATAATAGCGGGAACTGGAAATTCCAGGGTCGAACCCTTTTTGAACCAGTGACCTCAAGGTTTCTCAAGGTCTATGAGCCTTGCGAGCATTCTGTGTTTAACTCCAGGCATTGAGGTTCTTTCGAACTTGCTCTATCCCGCTATCTTCAATATTAGCATAAATTATTTAAATTTCTTATGTATTTTATGAAAATTCGACATGACGTTCAAGCTCTTATTTTCGACGAAGTCAATGGTGAGAAAAGAGTTTTCCTGATAAAATTCTACGATCCCGCAAAGAAGAGATACACGTGGAGGTTAGTTAAAGGCGGTGTGGAAGAAGGTGAGACGGAAGAGCAGGCATTAAAGCGGGAAATATATGAAGAAGTTGAGCTTAAGAACATAAAAATACTTGGGAAGGTGTACAGTTACGAATTTGATTATAAAGATACTCATCATATTGTTTCGACATACCTGGTTAAAGGAGAGATTAACGAGAAACCGAAATTAAACTGGGACGGTGACAGGAAAATAGTTGAATACAAATGGTCTCCCTTGGATGAGGCTATTAAATTTCTTTTTTGGAAAAATGAAAAAGAAGCAGTTAAACTTTTAAAATAAACCGACTTCTGTTAAATTTTCTTTTTCCGATTTTTATCAGATTGATGCTTTCAAGATGATTCACATATTCTCTGAACATTCTTTTTGTCAATGGTGATTCAACATTTTTGGAATAAATATCGTAAATTTCATCGAACGTTAAAGTCTTCTTTTCATTATTGAGTATGTCCAAAATTAATTTTTCCACATCGGTAATTTTTTCCTTTAAAATTCTAGGCTTGACTTCATCAACAGTTTTCAAAACTTTTTTCACATGTAGAACTTTCACTTTATCGCTTGTTTCCTTTTCAGCTAATCTACCAGCTTTCAATAGACATTCCAAACCAACTCTTACATCGCCACCTTTGTTTATCGCATGTGCAGATGCTAAAGCTACAACCCCTTCTTCAACAGAGTAAAATCCATATTCAACACGTTCTTGTAATATATCTCTCATCTCTTGTAATGTGTAAGGTTCGAATTCAATTTCTTCCAAGCTTAAGCTACTCATTATTCGTGGTTCCAAATTAGCGAAAATATGTGGATTGTTGGAAATGAAAATTAGTCCGATAGGATTTTTCACATATTGATTTAATCTAAGCAAGTCGTACAAAACTTTTTGGTCTTTATAAATTAATTGGTCAACTTCGTCTAAACAAACTATTAAAGCTTTTTTCGATTTCTCGAGAGCTTCTATTAAACGCAAGATAACTTCATCTCTAGCCCAGCCTCTTCTTTGAACAAACATGCCAAAATCAGAAACTATTTTACTCAAAACAGCTAACGAAGTGTTAAAATCCCAACAATTCATGTAAATAGTTTTAATTCCTGAATATTCTTCAAATTCTCTAAAAACAAATTTTGCTACAGCTGTTTTTCCTATTCCTGGAGAACCAAAGATAAATGTATTTTGTGGTTTCCTCCCTTTACTTGCAGGTAACAAGTTATCGGCTAATTGTTTAATTTGGTTTTCCCTATGTGGAAGCATTTCTGGCAAATGTTCTGGAGAAAAGACTTCTTCATTTTTGAAAATTTTTGATTGGGATATGAATGTAACCATACAATTAATTTTTGTAAATATTAAATAAGATTTTCCTCAACTATTGGGGGCACGTCAGGACCTATACGCTCATCTATAATACAATTTCCAGGCTGTAATCTGCGGATTGCGTATTCAATTCCTTCTCTTAGTTTTACACCACTGTAGCTAGAATGAATTATAGCAGATGCATATCTCCTCTCGGGCCAACTCTGAATAACAATTACAGATTCTCCTATATCAGCAACTGCATTTATACCCCCTCCAGGATATTTTTTAATATGTGTACCAAAAACAGTAGCATTCGATTTTTCGCCAATTTTCCTAACTAATCTACGAAGTCCCTCAGCATTATTTAGCAATCTTATATTTTGAATATCAAAAAGATATCCAACCAAAATATGTTCTTTATATTTGGTCATCAATACAAATTTTATATTTCAAAATTTAAGATTTTAGTGTATAGTACAGTCTCCTGTTATTTTTCCCTTTATTCTCCAACTTCACAATTTCTATTTCTCCAATTTCTTTCAAACTTCTAACATGATTTCCGCCATCTGCCTGTCTATCTATACCAACAATCTCAACGATTCTCAATTCATCAACATCGGGCGGCGCAGCTTCCGCGAGTTTGATTATATCAGGAATTTTTAACGCTTCTTCCCTTTTCATTATATACGACTTTACTTCCGCATTTTGCTTGATTAATTCATTTGCTTTGTTAACAATTTCGACAAACTTTTCTCTATCAAAAGTTTCCAAGTTGAAATCTATTCTTGATTTATCTAAATCTAAATTACCACCTGTAATTAGAGCTCCAGTTTCACCGTTAATTAGAGCTGATAACAAGTGTGCTGCAGTATGCATTTTCATTAATCTATACCGTCTGTCCCAATCGATAATTCCTTTAACTTTATCACCGATTTTTAATCCTTCCCTATCAATTTTGTGGAAAATTCTTTCTCCTTCTTTTGAAACATCAATAACTTGAAACTCTTCACCGTTTGAAATCAACTTGCCAGTATCATTAGGCTCTCCTCCGCCAGTCGGATAAAAACAACTCTGGTCTAATTCAATTAAATTACCATTGACGTTTGTAACAATTCCCTCAAATTCTTTTAAGTAAGAATCTTCCCAGTAGAGTTTCTTAGTCATAATACAGCCTTTAATTTTTGTATCACTTCTTCTTTACCTCTTTCAATAATATAAGGTCCCAGTCGTGGTCCACGGTCTGTTTTTAATAAAATCTGATATAACTTTTTAAAAATTTTTTTGGGATCTGAATTATGTTTGTTTATTAAATTAAAAATCTTTGTTTGCAAATTCTCGCCATCATACTCTTCTTTAATAATGTCAATTAATTCGTTAATTATATTTTTTTCACCATCCGTTAGTTCAATTTTAATTTCGCTAACTTTCCCAAAATCTTCATACCAACTCTTTGCAAAAGCTAACTTTTCTTCGACATCTTTCTTGATCTTATCTGTCACAACGGTAATCTGATTCCATTCTTTTAGTTTATTGATAGCAAATTCTAACTGATTATTGTCAGGCAAGATTTTAACTAATTCTATTAATTTCTCAAATGGCGGTCTAAATGGTTTTTCCTTAGGAATTTCACCGATTACAGCAAGTTCATAAATCCTTTTTGCATTCGCTCTCTCCCTTTCGTCGACTTTTTCTAAATCATAATAAATTCTTTCATATCTTTCAAGTTCATTGTAAATCAATGGTATATTCTCTTCTTTAAAATCTACAGTAGTTTGTGGTCTCGTTTTAACCATTAGAAAACGCAAAATTTCCGGCGGTACCAATTGTGAAATCTCGGCAAAGCTTACACCTATGCCCTTTGAGGTTGACATTTTTTTACCTTCTACTAAGAAAAATTCGTAACCTTCACCTTCATTGTTACATGTAGATGGCCATGGTGGTGGATAATTAAAAACTTCACATGATATTGCTACAGCAATCGTCCTCGAACCACCTTTTGTAAAATGATCCTTTCCAGCAGTTTCAACAACTACACCAACAGTAGGCCATTTAGCAGCCCATTCCACCTTCCACGGTAGTTTACCGTTACCGTTATAAGGAGAAATTTCACCTTTGTGTCCACATCCTTTAGCCCATTCCACTAGATTAGGTTCGCATGAATATTTGACAATTTCCTCATCACCATTCCATTCATAAGCCAGAGTTGTTCCTATCTTTCCACATTTTTCACAGATAGGATTAAATGGAAGTTTTTCAGCTCCTATTGTTTTGCCGTAAATTTTCTTGTATATATTTTGTATTTTATCAGCATTGTCTAGAGCTATCTTTATCATGCGGTTGAAATCTCCTTTTATATATCGCTCACCTGTACTTTCCAACTCGGCTTCAATTCCCCATTTATCAAATAACTCTGTACACTGAGAAAAATAGTAATCGGCAAAACTCTCATATCCTTTTTCAGGGGAAGGGATATTTCTAAGAGGTATTCCAAGAAATTTTTCAAATCTTTCTTTAGGTAGATCAGGTGGAATTGAATCCATAGGATCTATATCGTCGCTGCTCAGGATGAATCGTCCTTTCAGTCCATGGTCTCTAAAAGATTTTGCGATAATGTCGTGAATAACCCAACCTCTTCCAGAACCTATATGAATTTTACCAGAAGGAGTTTTTTCGTCATATACTATATAACCACGTTCTTTCACAATTTTCTGTAAAACTTTATTTTGTTTTACACGTTGTTGAACTTCTTCAACGACTTTATCCGTCCAATATATGTACTTTTGTTCTTTTCTATTTACCATATAATTTATATGAAAATATTAAAAATTAATCCAAAAAAACCTGAGAAAGAAGTGATAGCTCAAGCATCTGACATACTTAAGAAAAATGGTATTGTAGTATATCCCACAGATACTCTATATGGGCTTGGTGCTAATGCTCTGAGCAAGCAAGCTATAATAAAAGTTTACAAGGTAAAAGGAAGAGATTTTAAGAAACCTCTATCTGTCGCGTTTTATTCTCTATCACAAGCCAAAAAATATGTGAAGTTCAGCAGGTTAGCTTTGAAATTAGCAAAGAAATTCTTGCCAGGACCTTTGACTATTATTCTTCCTATGAAATACAAATTTCCAAAAGAATTGACATCCGGCTCTAGAAATTTAGGCATCAGAATTCCGGATAATAAAATTGCATTGGAATTGGTTAAAAAATGTAGATTTCCGATAACAGCAACAAGTGCCAATATTTCAGGTTATAAAGATCCCGTTAGCGTTGAAGATGTTATTAAGCAGATTGGTGATAAAGTAGAATTAATTTTAGATGGTGGTAAATGTAAGTATTCTCAGCCGTCTACTGTTGTGGAGGTAAACTCTGACGAAATTAAATTTGTGAGAGAAGGTGTGATAAATAAAAGAAACCTAATGAGATTATATAGGTAATGTTATATATTTTTAATAACAGAAAAAAATTTAAATGACCGTATACGTATACGAACAGACAATTGGTGACTTCCGTGAAAGAATTTATTTTATCTTTCGACTTACCAAAAGAAATGGCACCAATCAGAAGCAGATTACACAGACGATTAACGAGTATGAAAGCTGTAAAAATCCACGATAGCTTCTGGAAATCTCAAAAGTTAGAAGAGCTAATAGCGATTGCACAGGAAATAAAAAAGTTTGGTGGTCAAGCTTCTATCCTTGAAGAAAAATTTATTTTCTAAATGGGCTTGCTGGGACTCGAACCCAGAATACTGGCTCCGCAAGCCAGTGTTTTATCCAATTAGACTACAAGCCCTATATCTATAAAAATCTCATTTTTATAACTTTAATAATCAAATTTTGAGAAGGTTGGTCAAACTGGAAGAATTAAAATGCACAAGTTGCGGAACGAATGTTTTATCTAAGAAAAATTTCGTCAGGTTCATGTGTCCTAAATGTGGTAAAGTCAAAATCATAAGATGCAGTACTTGCAAGAATCTTGGAACTAAGTATACCTGCAAAGAATGTAATTTCGAGGGACCATGAATGGCTCAAGTTATGGTCATTTTTAAAGTTATGCCTAATGGCACAGAGGTTAATTTAGATAACTTAGAAAAAGAAATTAAAGCTGCAGTCAATCCTGAAAGAATCAATCGTGAACCGATTGCATTCGGTTTAATAGCTTTGAATGTGACTACCATCATGGAAGATACAGAAGGTCAGTTAGAAACTATCGAAAATAAGTTACGAACAATTGATGGAGTTAGTGAAGTGGAGGTTATAAAAATAACAAGAACCCTCTAAATAACGCCCGACACAAATAAACGATGTCTATCTTTTTCTTGCAATTCATCCATGATTCTTCCGATAATCATTTTCTTCGGATCACCAACCATCGGAATTCTTTTTTTTATCTCTTCAAAAGTTTCAAACGGTTTCTTTTTTCTTTCAGTAATTATATTCCACAGATGTTTTTTCCCTATTCCGGGCAATAACTCCAGGCTATGCATTCTTGTTGTTAAAGCGCCAGATTTGTTAAAAAATTCGACAAATCTTTTCTCTTCTTTAGTAACTAATTCGTTCACAACTTCCTCCAACACATCTTTGGCATAACTAGTTAAATCATCAAACCTTATCTTACTTCTGATATACTTCACCTGATCTCGTTTACCCTCGCCAATGTATAGTCGGTCTTTTGATTTAACACTTAAACCTTCCTTTAACACAACTTCAAGCAAATTGAAATACTTCTCACCAATACCCTGAACAACAGGTTCAGCTCTTCTATCTCCTGGTTTACCCGTAGGTAGAAAATCCAATACTATTAAAAATTCATCTTTCGCTGGCATAGAACCACTAATTAGCTATACCTTTTCACAGTTTTCAATATAGCATCTATCTCTTCGTCTGTTAGTGAAGAGTAGTCCCTATGTAAAACAGCCCTTAAATCTTCTCTATCCCCTGGCAAAAAATTAACTATAGCTATTATCTGTCTGTCTCTAAGTTTTTCTATTTTCTTTAACTCGGCTATCAACTCATCGGTTTTATTTGAATCGAGCTTGACGAATTTTCTTAAAATCTCTAAACTATTCTTTTGTTCAAACTTCAGCTCACCTTCCTTTTCTCTACTCTCAAGCAATTCTTTAGCTTTTATATCAGGTATTAGTTCTTCAGAAATTATTTCCAATATAATCACCGCTTATTATTTATTATTTAATTTGTGTGTATGTTTAAATAGCCTTCAAATGTTCTGGCCTAGAAATAATCAGCTTCCTACTATCACCAACATTTATCTCAACAATGTAACTGTTACCTCTTCTCCCTATTACCTTGCCAACACTACCTTTAAATTTAGGATAAGGCATCCCTTTTTGGCTTGACGGTTCTGGTTCTATAGCTACCTTCTGTCCTATTTCAAATTTCTGTAAAAATTTTGTTATAGCTGGCCTCACGCTTGGTTGCTGTTTTAGCTTATTTCTTGTTCTAGTTCTGAATCCTTTCGATTTTTTTACCATTTTAACCACTATGTATTTTTATAACATCCAAACTTAACTTCTTAACTTTATTGTTTATTAAATCGCTTACATTTGGTTGTGTTCTTCCATTATCACCTGTTATCAACTCTTTTATATAAAGTCCAGATTCTGCCCTGATTTTAAATTGCATCCTTCTACTTCCAATTAATTTATACGAAATTTTTTTCACTCGTCTTTTCCTTATTTTATCAGCGCGTCTATGAATTACCCTCAAAGGAGTTTTCTGTATTATAATTTCCCTGGTTACATTTTTCAAATTCTTTAGCAACTTTTCATCAATTCTATTCTCAAATTCAACATCAACAAGATAAGTTTTATCAACCCTCTCTGTTTTTAGTTTTCTAATGATTTCTTTGCCATTATCGATGATTTTCAATCCTTTAACTCTCACTTTTTTAGATTTGTTTATTTTTTTCTCTAAATCTTTTAATTTGATTTTTCTTTTAAGCGGTTTTATTAGCTCTATTACAAAAGGTCTCCAATCTAGATTTCTTGCATCAACATCCTCACGTCCTGCTGCATGAAAAGAAGAATTTTTACTTTTAGTTACTTTCAAAAGCGGAGCTTCTATTATTTCTTGAATTGATGTTTTGTATAGTTTCCCTTCACCTTTACAATATATGCAACCTTTTCCCTTGCATTTACTACAAATCCATTTTGTTTGTGGAATTCCACGAACAAGTTTTTGGTATTTCCCATAGATGTATAAACTTTTTATTTGTGTTCTTATCGCATTAGTATTAAGATCAATAACAATTGTAATATCTGGATTTCTTAAATTGAATCTTTTTTTAGTTAATTTCTCTATCCTTTTTCCAACCTCTCTATTAATCTCTGATTTAATTGTTTCCACATCATCAACGCCTATCTTCTCCCAGAGTGCTTCTTGTTTTTTCTCTAATTCATCTGAAACTACAGTTCCAATTAAAAATGTGTCAAACTCCACACCTTGTATTTTTTCCACAATCTTATCCACGATTCTATTTATTCCGTCCTTGAAGAAGTTGTTGCACAATTCACATGTCTCAGGTTCTTTCAATTCTGTTTTTGTCAATTTGCTGGCATAATCTCTTAAAATCTTCCCCCGTTCTGCATTAGTTAAACCATGTCCAATCATTCCCCATTGTCTTCCTAGACATGAATTACAAACATTGATTTTTAGAATTTCCAATAATTTTTCCTTATTTTTTTCTTCTGAAAAATCCAAAGGAAATTTCCTCATAGCCCACCATCTAACAGGAAATGCAGTATATTTATTACTTGTGAACTAAAATATTCGATTTTACCTAAACTTACTTTTTCTATCTTTAACTCTTTAAGAAAACTTTCTACTTGTGAAGGCAATTTTTTATAATCACTCAGTATAGCAACAAAATTTTCTTCGAATTTAAAATCTTTCACAGGTATTCCATCTTTGTGAAGATAAAACAACTGATTATCAATTTTTTCTTTAACTAAAGTCTCAAACTTTTTCTTAGAAATCACAATTCCTGGCTTATATTCAAGCGATTCATTTTCTTTTAGATTTCTACCTTCCCATAAGCCGATTTTGATTAATTTTGCAATGTTTCTTTCATAAGGATATAAATCTTCAATTCTATTTCCATAAAAACTCACGATTTTAGAAGGTTTAGGAGGACCTGTTAATACAGCATGTATTACAGTATCCCTCCTTATCGACTCTGAGACAAATAAAGCATTTATCACACATCTACAAACAATATCCATCCTCCCAGATTTTGGTAAATTATCAATATCAAATTTATAATCTGTACTTCCTTTAGAAGTTCTAAGGATAAATTCTCTCATAATTTTAATCCAAATTGTTGAGCTAATTTCTTAAATTCCCCTCTTTGTAAACCTTTTAATCCACCCAAAGATTTGATCATTTTCTTTGTCTGATTATATTGATTCAACAATTCTCTAACTTCAGCTTCACTTTTACCAGAACCTTTAGATATTCTTTTTATCCTTGTAGCAGATACAATTTCAGGATTTTCTCTCTCCTGTTTTGTCATTGATTGAATAATTACTCTATACGATTTCAGTTTCTCCTCCTGCTTTTTCAGCATTTCATCAGGTATTTTCATCATCCCCATTCCAGGTATTAAACTCATTATACCTGTTAGAGGTCCCATTTTTTGTAGAGACTGTATTTGTTCCATGAAATCTTGTAGTGTGAACTTGCCTTCAGCGATTCTTTCGACAGATTCTTTTTTAATATCAGCCTCTTTCGCTTTCTCTAACAAAGTTTGTAAATCACCTAACCCAAGCAAACGTGAAACAAATCTCTCAGGATTATACAACTCGAAATTTTCTAATTTTTCACCAGTACCGATGAATTTAACTTTGGCGCCAGTTACATTTGTTGCAACTAATGCCCCACCAGCTTTTGCCGTACCATCCATTTTTGATATAATAACCCCAGTAATGCCAACCAATTTATTAAATTCTTCAGTCTGTACTTTAGCAACTTTGCCCAAATCTGCTGGTATAACCAACAAAACTTCATCTGGTTTTATTATCTCAGATAAATTCTTCAATTCTTTAGCGAGTTCCTTATCTAAAGCATTTCTACCAGCTGTATCGAAAATGATAACATCAAAATTTGAATATTTTTCTAAGGCATTTTTCGCAACGGAATATACATCATCGCCCTCCCCACCAATAAAAACCGATACACCAATTTGCTTCCCTAATTGCTGCAACTGTTGTGGTGCAGCAGGACGATGGTAATCCAAACAAACTAATGCAGGTTTTAAGCCTTGTCTCAAAAAATATCTTGCCAACTTTCCTGCTGTTGTAGTTTTACCAGAACCAAATAATCCAACAACCATCAATCTTTTTTTACCTAATAATTCTGCAGGTTTTCCGCCAAGTATTTTCACAAGTTCTTCATAAATAATCTTCAATACATGTTCTCGTAAAGTCAATCCTTTAGAAATTTTTTCCTGTAGACACCTGTTACGAATTTCTTCAACAATACTATTAGCTAGCTGGATATCAACATCCGATTCCAAAAGAATTTTTCTAAAGTCAACAAGAATTTCTTCAACCGCATTTTTATCGATACTCGTACCTGTAACCAATCGCCTGATTAATTCGCCCAGACCTTTAGTTAAATTATCAAACACCTAACCACCAATTAAATTTTCAACAAATTCTTTAGCATTAAACTTTATCATATTTTCATAATTTTGACCATTACATAAAAACAAGACAGGCTTTTTCAATTCATACGTTACAGATAAAATTGAACCACCCTTCTCATTTACATCAACTTTTGTGAAAATAACTGCATCTACACCAATTTCATTAAACATTCTTGCTTGAAATATAGCATCATTACCAATCATAGAATCGACAACTAAAACTTTCAAGTCTGGTTTGTTAACTCGAATAATTTTTCTCATTTCTTCCATCAAGTTCACATTAGCATGGCTTCTACCAGCAGTATCAATTAAAACAAAATGTATTCCTTTTGACTTTGCATACGAAATTGCATCATAAGCAACTGCAGCAGGATCGGCACCGTAATTATGTCTGATAACATCTACACCAATTTTTTTGGCATGTTCTTCTAGTTGTTCTAAAGCCGCACTTCGAAAAGTATCAGCTGCGGCAAAGACGCATGAATAATTATTATCTAACAACCATTTACCAACTTTAGCAAGAGTAGTTGTTTTTCCAGAACCGTTGAAACCAAGAAATAAAATGATATAAGGTTTTTTAAATTTGACTCTTTCTCTCAAATCAACATCTGGTACATTCAAAATTTCCATTAAACTGTCTCTCAGTTTATTAACAATTACAGTTCTAATTTCACTACGCTTCACTTCCATTCCCAACAAAGATACTTTCAAATCGTTTTTGATTTTTTCCGCAACTTCATATGCAACATCACTCTCGATCAATCCATTCTCAAGCTCATCCAAAACAGGATTGATGTCATCTTCTGACAATCTTTTTTCAATTATTTTTTTCACGACTTTCTTAAACAAAGAGATTTTCTCTTCTTTCGGTTTTTCCTCAACTTCTTGAACTTGTTTCAATTCCTGCTCAATATAAGATTTAATTGCAAGTTTTTCTTCTGTAATTGTTTTTATTTCTTCGACAACTTTTTCAGGTTCCTTTTCTATCTTTTCTTCTATTTTTTTAACCTTCTCTTCAAATTTTTCTTCTTCCTCTTTCTTTTTTGTTAGATTCTCGATTACATTAGAAAACTTCTTTTTTAAAAAACTAAACATCTAATCAACCAACAACTTGTTTTTCCGATTGTCTAATTAATTCATTAATTTCTGGAGCTAATTGATTCATAGCATTAGATATCTGTGAAATATTATTTTGAATTTCTTTTAATGCATTTTCCATTTCTGTTTTCCTTTTGTTCAGTATTTCTTTTCCATCTACGAGTGATTTTTCTAATACAATTCCAGCACCTATTTCAACTAGAATTTTATTTTTATCCGTGACATTTCCTTGTGCGAAAGCTTCACTGCCAAGTTTAAACAATATATTTTCTGGAGTTTTGTCAATTTCATCAATGCTCGACATAGTTGACACAAGCTCAATAATTTTACTGCTAATCAAATCTCTTTGTCTTGTTAATACTTCTAACCTAGCTTCTAAGGTTCTGTAAATCAGCAATTTTTCTTGAAGTTCTTTCTCATTTGTCATACAATCACATGCAGGGGGAGAGATTTGAACTCTCGAAGGGACTAACCCATGGCGTTTCTTATATCATTTTTAAATCAAAGCTCAATTAACTTGAGCGCCACGCAATTGACCAGGCTATGCGACCCCTGCTTTATGTAGATTATTATCCATAGAACTAAAAAAGGTTTAAATCATTTTACTTAATTCTGATTTCAGTTGTTCAATCTGTCCTCTTAAGTCAGCTACAGTAGCTTCTATGGTTCTTATATCCTGTTGCTCTGAGAAAATTTCTTCGCTTTCGTGGAACCCTGCCGGCCTAAGCAAATTGTTATCTAATTCTATTATCTTGTTATCAATTTTCTCTACAATATCATTAACTATGTTGAAAGTTTCATCACGGACTTTTTCTATCTGTTGTAATGTTCCCAAAGAATTTTTAACAATCATCACTGCAGTCTTCAAGTTACCAATAGTTGTTAAAATTTGTCGATACCTGTCCATCTTTACAAACAAAGGGGCAACTGGTGGGGATTCGGGCTCTCTTTTAATTATCGGTGGCGATTTAGGTTCTTCTGGTATTGGAGTTTGGTCTAAAGCAGATAAAGGTGGTAATTCAGGAAGTGTTTCCTTGGGTTCTTCCTTTCTTTTCCTGCCAAAAAGTGCCATCTATATCTAATTTAATTTCTATTAACGAGAATATAAGTGTTTTTGTTTTAATATAAAAATTAATTATACTTTATGAAACAAGAGAAATTAGAAGAATTAAAAAGATTGTCAGAACAATCCGGACATGAACTTGGTAGTGCAGGAGGTTCTAAGAAAGTAGAAATAATGGCACATTTTTTAAAAAAACATCCAATTGATGCAAAATTAATTTTGGATATAGGAGGCTCAAATTTTACATATAAACTCCTAAAAGTGTTTTTCCCTAAAGCGAAAGTAATTACATTAAATTTAGAGCCTAGTCATACATACGAATGCGAATCTGTGATTATTGGAGATGCAGAAGATGAAAACATATATAAAAAATTAAAGAACATCGATTTGATTTTCTGTAGCGATACTATAGAGCATTTGAGAAATCCAGATAAATTAATGGAAAATATTAGAACTGTATTGAAAAAAGACAGTTATGTAATTCTCACAGCACCAAATCTGGCTTCCTGGAAAGATCGTTTGTTTCTTCTTTTCGGGTATACTCCAAGTAGTTATGACGTATCTCTAAAATTTAAGATAGGAAATCCTTTTAGCATACAATCTTCGGCAGGCCATATAAGTGCATTTACATTTAATGGGCTAATTGACTATCTAGAAAAATTTGGCTTTAGGGTGATTTACAAGAATTCTTATAATTTGACAGAAAAAATTAAACCTCTTTGGCGGATTCGCAGATTGCTAGAATATGTCCTTCCTATGGGGGCAAAAGAAGTAAGCTTTTTTGTTGCTGTGCCCAAGTAAATTCAATGCGCCAGTCGGGATTTGAACCCGAGCATCTCGACCATTTCACATGGTTCCCGAACTTGGCAAGCATCCACCCCAACTGGTTCGTGTCCTACCAGGCTAGACTACTGGCGCATAAATTAAATTAATTTTCTAAATAAAATATTATCCCAAAATATTACCAAAACCTTCTATAGCTTTTTCCTCCTCCTCTTTGATTTTACTTATCAACTGTGATTTTGTTTCGTCTTTCACTTCTTCGCCTATATCTTTCATCAATTCCAAAGCCTTCTCACACTGTTCTTCAGTTCCGGATAGGTAGCAATAATACCCCTCCTTACCGATAATAGAACCTTCTTTAAAAATCATGCTTGCTCTCCCCACAAGGTCATCTTTAAGTAAGATATCCTTACCTTTTGCAAAATTCTCTGTTTCAAAGTGTAAAACAATTTCCATAAAACACAATAAATTTCTAGATTTAAATAAGCCACAGGCGAGATTCGAACTCGCGACCTATCGCTTACGAGGCGATTGCTCTACCAACTGAGCTACTGTGGCACTTGCTTTATTATTTTTGGATACCATATATAATTAATTCAGGGATGTATATGGCTAAGGTCAAAGAAGAGTTAGAAGAAGCTCAGTTTTGGAAAAGAGAAAGAAACGGCATAAGGGACTTTGTATCCGCACGTCTAGATTTTATCCCCAAGGGTAAAACCGATTTTTCTCTAACACGGGAAAATAGAGATAATAAACTATTCGCTCTTAACTTCGGCAGAGTAGTTGCTTTGAATGTGGAAAAGATAGAAAAAAGCCATCTATTTCATTTTTATCCTAACTCTAATTCGCTAATTGTTGGTTTGCCCGGTTGCAATTTTAAAAGCCCTTTCTGTTCTGAGTTTGAACTCAGTCACAAAATCTTACACGAGAACCCCTTAAGCGCTAAATATCGCTATTACACACCTGAACAGGTGGTGGCAATAGCAGAGAAAAAGAATTGCAAATCCATTACATTCAACTACACAGAGCCGATGGTATGGTTCGAGTTTGCCTTTAAGACTGCACGATATGCCCATAGGAGTAATGTCAGGACAGCTATGGTTACTAATGGATACACCACAGAAGAGCCGATTAAAAAACTTGGCAAGTTTCTGGATGCTGTAGTTGTGAAGATATTCGGTTCTGGCAATGCAGAATTGTATGAAAATTACATGTCTGTCAAAGATGTAAAACCAATTTATGACACTTTGAGACAGCTGCATAAGCAAAAAATTTTCATTGAAATAACGAATTTAATTATACCCCAGATTGGAGATAATCTGGAAGAATGCAGAACTCTGGCAGACTGGATAAGTCATGAACTCGGTGCAGAAATACCCTTGCATTTGCTCCAGTTTCAGGGCGGGGGATTGGATATACCTCCTACTCCTGTATCAACGTTAGAAAGATTCGCCGAAGAATCGAGAAAAGAAGGTTTGAGATATGTCTATATTCACTCAACACCACCACATCAAGATGAAAGTACCTTCTGCCACAACTGTCGTGAACTTGTAGTAGAAAGGAAAAACTCCATCGTAAAACAAAGTAGGTTAGTTGACAACAAATGTCCTAAATGTGGTTTCACGCTTAACTTCGTTTCAAGATGAAAATATAAATATTGGTATACGCCATCTTATTAATGTGAAACTGTTTCAAATTGTTTCAGCTCTGGTAGCAATTGTTTCACTATTTTCTTTCATGTCTATAGCTTTTGCTGCAATCCAATTCTACGGCGCTGATATTGATTTAAGTGCAGATGGAAATGCGAAAATTAAACTAACAGTCACATTTCAGCAACCAGAAAAACAATTTCAATTAGCTATTTTTGGCTACATCAACAATCTTATCGCGTCAAGCAATGCGGGTCCGGTTGATTGTAATGTTAAAACTGGGGCAGCCAGCATAATCGACTGTAAAATGAATTTAACCCAAGAGAAAAGAGAACTGAAATTGGAATTTGAGACAAGAGATTTTGTCAAGAATGTGGATAGCAAAAACATATTTAGTCTGGATCTTTCCTTAAGTCAGCCAATGGATCAGGCAACTTCTATTGTTAAATTACCTGAGGGTTTTGCACTCACCAATACATCATTAATTCCAGCAATTTCTCCCCCCACAAGTAACATAGTTAGTGACGGAAGAAGGATTATTGTGAACTGGAATGCAGCTAACCTAACTGCCGGACAACCCTTTAAATTCCAGGTATTGTACGAACCACTCAGAAGCCAGTTTCCAATAGGATTGATGGTGGTTGGAGTGTTGTCTCTTTTAACAATTAGTGGCATCGGAATTTTCTTCTATACTCGCATGAAAAAGCCAAAAGAAGTCATCCTCTCAGTTTTGGATGATTTTGAAAGGAGGGTTATAGAAGTTATAACAAATGCTGGAGGAGAAATAAACCAAAAGAAGGTAGTCCAAGAGACTAATTTGTCAAAAGCAAAAGTATCCAGGGTTGTCAGAAAGTTACAAGAGCGTGGTTTAATCGAAGTTACAAGGCTCGGAAGGACGAATAAGCTTAAATTGATTCAAAAAAAATTTGAAGCCATTTAAAGACTTTATTGTCAAAAAACAGACTTATTTTCACTCTAGAAACAATTAGCAACTTTAAACTACCGTTTGAATACACATATTGTACAAATTTTCAGCTCATAACTTTTTCTGTAAATCGTTTCAGATAATGTATATAAGGTAAAACTGCCAAGTAAAATTAAGAAAAATCCCAAGCACTGCTTACTATCGACTCTAAGTGGGATAGTAGCAGTGAAAGGAAAAATATGTGAGGAAATATGTATAAAAAATTTGTTGCAAGCTTCATGACAGCCTTAATGGCAGCCATGACGCTAGTTAGTCCAGCATTAGGTGCAACAGCTCTAAACACATACCCGACATTCCTCGGTAAGGTAGGAGACTTTTACGTAGTAGTTGGCGAGAAGGCTGCTGCCAGCGATATAGCTGGTGCTATTGATATAGCAGCTAACTTGGCTCAACTCTCGTATAAAGAAACTACCGTTACTGGGGCAACAGTAACAGGACTGACAGGAATAGAAAGGAAAATCGCTATTCCTACATCTAATACAGGAAGTGAAATTGTAGGTCAAGGTTCGAATCAACTACCTACTCCATTAAGAAATTTCCATTTCAGTGGATTGAAAGAAGGACAATTTGAATACAAAGGAACAAATTATAATTACCATGAAGAAGTTAGATCACCACAAACCTCAGCTTTGACACTCACACACAGTTTGAGCGATCCGATTAACGGAACACTAAAAATGAAGGTAGAAAGCAACGGTATTGAATACAGATATGTGTTTGACTCAGCAATTCCAGCAGGTAGTTTGCCATCATCTCCCAATTCATCAAGTTATTCCGATCCACTAGTAGTTAATGTGTTGGGAAGAGAATTTAAAATAGTGTCAATATCAGGAGCATCCTTTAAGGCATTAACAGGTTCAGTCGACTGGGTAGAACAAGGTTCTACAACAGGATTAACGGTTGGAGAGCTTACAGCTTTAGTTACTACAGTATACTCTGGCCCTACACCCCAAGCAGCAATCAAAATAGTTGACTCCTCAGGTAATACAGTCACTGACCTACTTGTCACGACAACAGGTAAATCTTTCACTCACAAAGGTGAAACATACAATGTTAAAGTGCTGCAAACTGCTACTGTTGCAGCAGCTGGCTTGGGAACAAATAGAGCTCAGCTTCTCTTCGGTAAGGGTGATGTAGAGAAGAACTTCGATGGTACTACAACATCAACAGTTTCAGAGTGGGGATCTCAATGGAAGATTGGTACCTCTTCGAACTTCGAGACAAATGGCGGCATACCAGCTGGAGCCTATATAAGAGTTACATATGAACCAGACTCGTTAACAAATGCTGAAAGATACTTCTCTGCAGGTAGTGTGTTCCAAGGACCGGCAGGCTATTTTGAGCTTAAATTTGCTGGTTACTCACCAGACAAATTTGCTAAAGTCACAATAGAAGATAGTGGAAGTCAGACACTATACAATTCTACTGCGACAACAGGATACGGCTCTAAGAGTAACTTAAGAGGTCTGAAGATAAGCACAACTACTCCAGGAACTATAGTTAATGGAAGCAATAACTACGACGAAGTCTATCTCCTATTCAGCAATGCAACACAAGCAACCTCAAATCAATGGAGTGGGACTTACTACCACTTAGGATACAAGGATAAGACAACTGGAAGGATAGTTGCCTTAAGTTCAACTTACTATAATGGTGTGAACATTACAAATGCAGATAGCGGTACAACGGACCCAGCAGGTCTAGGTATATGGAACTTCACACTCTCATACGGTGGTTCAGGATCAACGCAGTTTGTGGTAAGAGGTAACTTTAACAACCAAACATTGTTGAACGGTGTAGAAGTATACAATTTGACATTAGGTGGTAGCCTCTCTGTATTGCAAGTAAGAGCAAACTTTATGAACAGAACAACGGCATCCTCATCACTTCCACCAGAGCTAATTCTGGGGACAGGAGCATCAACAGCCGATACTAACGATGTGAAAGCACTAATAGAATCAAATACAGTAACCGATGTAAGTACTCAAGTAGGTGACTTGATAACCGATGGTGGCATACAGCTATACTCAGTTAAATCTAATGCAGAAGCTAACAAAGTAGTACTAGGAGTTCCGCCAGAGACAGTCTACGGATTGGTACAGTTCGGTAAGATTGGTGAAACAACAACTACAGCAGGTGGAAAAGTCAAGGAAGTCATACCAGTTACAGCAGCTGTAGCAAAGCTTGATACAGAAATAGGAACACCAGAAAAGGCGAAGAATCTAGTATCAGTCGGAGGGCCATGTGTTAACAAGGTATCAGCCGATGCAATGGGTAAGACATTCCCAGCATGCGGTGCTGATTCGGGAATTCAACAAAACACAGGATTGATACAAGTATTTGACGGAACATACACTTCAGGTAAGGTTGTAGTTGTTGTAGCAGGTTGGGAAGCTAAAGATACAAGACTAGCTTCAAGCGTACTACAAAATTACGCAGATAAGCTCAAGGATGTAACAGCAAGCAAGGTAACCATAACAGGTACAGCTCTAGCAACAGCAACAATAACACCTGGTTAAGCTGCCTTTTAAGGAAGCTTTGATTTACTTTCCTTTCTTTTCCTTTTTGTAATTAAACTTTAACAAAGGTTTATTGAAGCATTCTTTATTCAATATTCTATCAACAAAAGTTGTTTGTACAGAAATGCCACACAAAATGCGTAACATAGGTTTTTATACTCTTTCGTTTATCTTAATTCTATGAAATTAAATAAAAAACAAAAGTTTATATTAATTGTTATCGTATCTTTAGTGGCGGTTTTCGGTTCCACAGGTTTAATAACATACTATATCACCTCACCCAAGCCGATAACGAAATACAATTTTTATGGCGCTGAGCTTAAATTCAGACACGATTTGAGAGAAGCAAAAAATATTTCTGTATACCCTGATGAAGAAACAATATTAAATGCTATATGGAATCCGGATATCATTAATGTGAGTATAGCTTATGTAAATTCTTCTGATAACTCAATAGTAGCTGTAAATGCGTTTGAAATAACTTTTAAACTTGGAATCGGTTATGGTCGATTTAACTGGTTTATTAATTTTGTACCTATGGAAGTTGAATCTTTCGAAAATCTCAAAGGAAGCAAAGAAAATTTAATCATAGCTCTAATACCCCCCTCTCAGTCAAAAGAAACAAAAGTTAAGTTAGAGGATAATGTTATTTATATCACAGGAAAAACTAACAAAGAATTAGATCTTGCAACCATGAAGTTTCTGATGAGCGCATTGAACATAACAGTTTAGGTTAATTCTTTAGAAATTAATTCCACTAAATAGTTTGAATCTACTAAACCTTCGTATTTTCTAGTTCCTATTATTATCGTTGGTGTGTATTTTATGTCATAAGTTGTTTTTATCGTCTCGACAATAGGTTCTTTTATCGAATAATCTAAAACAAAAACCAACATTTTTTCTTTAAAATACTGGTCCCTAACAGAATCAAGAATCTTACCTTGCTTTTCACATTCTACACAATTAGGTGAATAGATATACAAAATTATAGCCTCATTTCTTTTGCACTTATCTTTAAAATAAGAGTTTAATATCCAAGCTTTGGCAGAGATAATTGAATACTCTCTTTTCAACTCGTTATATCTATCATTTTTCCCTTCATTCTCAAGTGCTACAAGTTCTTTTCCGACATTCCAAACATTCACCCTGCTAATTTCAAGAACTTTCGATAAAGAAGTGCAGTCTAGCTTATCTCCTATAGTTGTGAGATATACATATTCAAGTTGAATATTCTCGATTCTTTTACTTAGATCTTCTATCTTTTGATTAACTATATCTTGTGCAGATTTTTGTATTAGAAAACCAGTAAATATACCAACAGAATAAAGCACGATAGATGAAATAGCAGCCAATAACAACGCTAGCCCGAGTCGTTTTTTCATGGATAGTAGTTTACAATTAAAATATATAACTTTAGTGAAACATTATTGAATTCATGATAGAGTTACTATCTTTGATAGTCTTTTCCGCTTTGATAGTTTTTTATCTTATGTTAGTTGGAGTTTTAGTTTTCCCTAAAAAAGTTAAACATAATTATTCTTTTTTCCCTAAACTATCAATTCTTATCCCAGCTCATAATGAAGAAAAGATGATAGAAAAATGTGTTAAAAGCATTAGTGAAGCGAACTATTTAAATGAGATTGAAATAATTGTTCTAAACAATGGGTCGACTGATGATACGGAGAAAGTTGTTAGAAAATTAATGAAAACTATACCTAATTTAAAATTACTTAACTTAAATCACATAGGAAAAGCATCGGCATTGAATAAGGGGATAAAAGTAGCAAAAAATGATGTGATAGTAACTGTTGATGCAGATTCGATTATAGAAAAAAATGCTTTACTTGAGTTGGTCCAACCTTTAGCTCAAGAAAATGTCGGCGGAGTTACTGGTGTTATTCGAGCTATAAGAAACAAAAATCCTTTAACCTGGTTTCAAGACTTTGAATATGTCTTATCTTCTGGATGGCGATATGTGTGTACTAAGATGAATGGAAATATAATTTTACCTGCTTTTGCAGCATTTAAAAAGCAAGCAATTTTAAAAGCAGGTGGTTTTAGTAAAGATACTTTAACCGAGGATTATGATATTGCCTTATCTCTGAAAAAAGCTGGATATCAAACAATAACTATTCTTTCTGCTTTGCTTTATACAGAAGTCCCTCAAAATTTAGGTGGGATAATAAAGCAAAGAATAAGATGGACGAGGGGCACATTCCAAGTAATTAAAAAACATCTAAACTTTATTATCAGTAAAAGAAGCGGATCAATAAAATTCTTTTCCATCCCAACTCAAGTTTTCTGGTATGTGTATTCTTTATTATATTTGCCAGTGACATTTTATACTATGTTTGGTGGTTACTTTCAATATTTTCTTTCACACGGAATTATAGTTTCCTCCTCTGTAATAAAATATTTTTTCTCTTGGTTTTCTTTATATGGCATGGCTGAAATGATTTACAAATTGCTTTTAGGATATTTGTCGATAAATCTTATGAATGCATTAATAGTTTTTGCATTTACACTTTCTTTAATCTATAATATGAGCTTATGGGCTAGGCTTTCTCTAAAAATTGAAGATGTTTTAATTTACTTCTTCTATTTTCCTTACGCACTGCTAATTCTCTCAGTTTTAGGCTCTTCTTTTCTATATGAGCTACTAACAAGAAGACCCAAAGCTTATAATTTATGGACGGAATAATAGATATCTAAAGGATTTTATGGGAGCGATTTTTGAATTTACTTCGATGACATACCAGATGGCTCTCATACCAATAATATTTTATTCTATATTTCTGTATTCTACAGCTTTGATGAATATATTCGGTACATTCAGAAATAGAAAACACGATAAACAAAAAAGTAGTTTACCTTTCGTGACAATTCAGATTCCAGTCTTTAACGATCCTGTAGCTGTTAGATGCATCAAAAAGTGTTTGCAGTTTGATTATCCTAAAAACAAGTACGAAATTATTGTTGCAGACGACAGTACAGACGAATTTACTATACATCTTCTAAATAAATTTAAGAATAGAGTCAAAATTTTGCACAGAAATAATAGAAAAGGATTTAAAGCAGGTGCATTGAATTATGCATTAAAACATTCGAGAGGAGATATAATTGTTATTTTTGATTCAGATTTTGTACCTGGAAGATTATTTTTAAAAAAAATCATCAAACCATTTGAAGATAAGAAAGTTGCGATTGTCCAAAGCAAGATGGGATATATCAATCCAAATACCAATTGGATAACTAAATTTGCGTCTACATTGCTTATGATATTTCATAACATATGGATGCCAGTTTTCAGCTATACGAAAACAAACCTGTTTTGTGGAAGCGGGGGAGCAATAAGAAAAGACGTTTTACTAAATTGTGGAGGATGGAACGAAAAAAGTCTAACAGAAGATGCAGATTTATCGATTAAAGTCTTAGATAAAGGTTACAAGATTGTTTATTTACCCAATTTAATCTCGAAGGGGGAAGTTCCATTTACTTTCTTTGGATTTATTAGACAACAAATGAGATGGTCTTATGGTCTTACCAGAGTATTTATCGATAATATACACACAATTCTATTTGGGAAATTTTCGTTTATTCAAAAATTCTTTTTATTATTTCAAACTCTTAGTGTCGGTATAGCACCAATAGTTATAATAATGGCGCTAGCTGGACAATTATTATGGATAACCGGAGATCCGAAGCCAATAACTTTGAGAGACTTAGTAAATCTAATATCAATATTAATTGCTACAGGAGGTGTGGTCTTTTGCGGTGGAGTGGCTTTGTATCAAGAAAGACATTTTAAAAACTTTCTGACATATGTATTTTCTACTTATACTATTGGATTGGCTTTGTCGTTCTATAATTCAATTGCTTTTATTAGAGCTGTCTTGAATCAGAAAATGATTTGGGTTAGAACACCAAAATGGGGCAGTCTGCATATACTACAATTCATTAAAAGGTTATTTATTAAATAGTTACCCGATGTTACAAAAAAAAGAAGAATTTATTTCCCATTTTCAAGTTAAAATTATAGTAATTTTAACCTCCCTGTTATTTTATCTATTTTCTTTTCCTCAATAGGTCCTATACCTAATGCAGTCACAGTTCCAGCTTTCAACTGTGTTAATCCAGCATCTTTCACAAGAAAATAAGGAATTTTATTTTTCTTAAGTTTATTTTCTACCTCTTTCAATTCCTTCAAATTGTTGACCTTTAACACAACCTTTTTGCTACCCTCAGCTTCCCATTTTTCTACTATTTCGTCATCTATTTTTTTCATCGCACCAATAGCGGCATGAATACCGTGAGCTATAAGTTTTCCTTTCCCAGCATTTAAATCTTTTCTCAATATAATCACCTGTTTATACATATCATTCAATTCATTCTAAGAAAATAAATTTGATGTGAGTGGTATAATGTAAAACCCGCCATATGCGATCACCAAAGTTCTCAAGGTTCTTCCTATAGATAACGCTAATAAAAATTTTCTAAAGTCGTACTTAGACGCACCGCTCAAAACACCAATAATGTCGAAAGGGAAAGGGATAAATGCAAATACAAGCACAATCCAAAAACCTATCTTCGAATAAAACTTCTCAAATTTCTTTAAAAACTTTGGAGTTCTTTTTTCAAATTTTTCTATCGCAGCACTTCCACCAAGACCAGTGAAATAACCAAACAATTCCCCCAGTGTAGAACCAATTCCACCCAATATACCGACTATAAATGGATTTAATCCAATTCCTACACCAACTATAACAGGAAGATAAGTAGGAATCGGTAGAATAGGAACTAAAATGCTTGCACTTGAAACAAAACTTGCAAGAAAAACTGCAAAATAACTTCCTTGTTCAACTAAATCGAGAAAAGTTTGAAGAACCATTATTTTAAATTGTTATCCATAATTATATATCTGATAGCTTGTGTATTGAACAGGTAAAGCTATCCGAGAAAACTGAGTAATAAAATTAAATTATTAAACAACTATACTAAAAATAGCCCCGTAATCAGCCCTGTCGTCTAGAGTAAAGGACAATGGTCAAGGATAGTTAATAACCCTTAAACGAGGCTTTGGACTTCCCAAAGCTCTGATTAAAGATGAAGGAAGAACCCTCGGGACAGCGGTTCGAATCCGCTCGGGGCTATTTTATTCTTTTTCTTAACCACCAAATAACCAGAATTATAATAATAGCAATTACAATACCATCTAAGATGGTTGTATATCTAAGAACTGTTTCCCAATTCTTTCCCAACAAAACACCTGAATACAATAGTGCAAAATTCCACGGTACTGAACCGATTAAAGTGTAAATTGCAAACTTGAATACATTCATCTTGCTGATTCCTGCAGGCAAAGAAATATATGTTCTAACTGCAGGTAAATTTCTACTAACCAAAATTATTTTATCGCCAAATTTTCGAAACCAACTCTCGGCTAATTCCAAATGGTTTTCGTCTATTAAAAGATATTTTCCATACCTAAGAACAAAAGTTCTTCCAATGGATAAACCTAAATAATAGGTAATAACAGAACCTACAAGATTTCCAATAACTCCCGCTATAAGTACGTATAACAAGTTAAATTCGCCTGTAGAAACTAGGAAACCAGAGAAGGGCATTATCACCTCGCTAGGGATAGGAATTAGTGCACTCTCTAATACCATTAAGAAGAAAACACCGATATAACCTATTTGAGAAATAAAGCTTGTAATAAGTCTAGCTAATATTTCAACCAAAACCATAACCAGAATTAATCTTAGGAAGATAAATTATTATTGTGAGAAGATGGTTATCCTCGAGATAACTGTAGCTGTTTTGCTTATAGTTGTTATCTTTCTTATTATTAGGTATATCCAATTGAAATCAAGTTTCGAACAAAGAGTTAGAGATTGGCTAGAGAAAGAAGAAGAAAGAATAAGGAGAGATGCAATAGAAAGAAGCGCGCGAACACTTTCGGGAAAAGCATTGGAAAGATTAATCCCATTCTTAGATAAATTTCCCTATAATGCACACGATTTAAGATGGTTGGGAGATCCAATTGATTTTGTGATATTTGATGGCTACTCTGAAAAATCCCCAAGGCAAATTGTTTTTTGTGAGGTAAAATCTGGTGAGAGCAATCTAAATAAAGTCCAGAATGAAATAAAGAAGTTGATTGAAAATAAAAAAATCGGATGGTTTGAATTTAGAATATAAAGAAAAAAATTAAAAACCTCAAAGAGTTATTTACTTATCGCTTTTTTCTTTTCGCCAAATCCAACACCTCACTTTATAATATTTTGCATTTCTCACATATAAATGTTACGTATTTTTTGAGATTTTAACATATTTATTTAATAAAATCGAATTATTCATATGAAAATAAAAATTTCAGCAACATTTGAAGGAAAATGCTCAATCTGTAAAAAAGAAAATTTTGTTTTTACTGTAGGCGATGAGGATACTTATAAAACTGTAACAGTGTGTAAAGATTGCGCGGATAAGCTTGGTGATGAAACTACTTCTCAAGTTATAGAAGAATACGGGAAGAAAGATGTTGAAGCGTTTAAAGAAGGGATTAAAATCGAAAGGAAAACAAAAGCAGGATAAATTTTTAATCCAATTACGATAAATCATAATTAATGACAGCTGGGTTAGTAAGCAAGAAAATTTCTGCTAATAATTTTAAAATAGCTTATTTCACAATGGAAATCGGACTCGACTCTACAATTCCAACTTATGCAGGGGGTTTAGGTGTACTTGCAGGAGATCATGTATTATCTTGCGCGGATTTAGAAGTTCCTTTATTTGCTGTAACACTTGCTCATCGCGCTGGTTATTTTAAACAAAAATTAGACGATTATAGAGGACAACTAGAGGAAGACGATACGTGGGACCCGTCTTCTAAAATGGATCTGGAAACTACTATTAGCATCCCTTTAAAAGAAGAGGTAAAAGTAAATGTGTGGCGGTATAATGTAAGAGGTATTGACGGTTATACAATCCCAGTCTTTTTCTTAGATACAGATGTTGAAAAAAATTCTGAAGAAGCAAAAAGAATTACACACCGACTATATCAAGGAGATCCAAGATACAGACTCGCACAAGAAGCCGTGCTTGGTATTGGTGGTTACTTACTCATAAAACAACTGGGGTTAAACCCAGACATTTACCATTTGAATGAGCTACATTCGGCATTGTTACTGCCTCAACTTTTAAAGGAAATGAAAAATCCACATAAGGTAAGGGAGATGTGTAAATTAACTATTCATACACCTCTGATTAATCCCGTTGATAGTAAATTTGACTACAGCTTAGTAAAAAGCTTGATTCCAGACTTGCCGTCTGATATACAGAGTTTTGCAGGTGATAAAAATTTAGAACTAATGAAGTTGGCCGTAAGTCTGTCAGGTTCTATTAACGCCGTATCGCGTAAACAAAAAGAAATTCTTCAGTCTAGTCTTGAAGTTGATTATATTACAAATGGTGTTCATCACATAAGATGGTGTGCAGAAAGTTTCCAAAAATTATTTGAAGAGCACATTCCTAATTGGAGAAGAGATCCTAGCGAGTTGGCAAAGTCAAAGCTACCAGATAAAAATGTATCACAAGCGCATAAACATGCAAAAGCACATTTGTTAGAATACATTGCACACTATACAGGGAGAGAATTTGATCCAAGTGTTTTTACTATAGGAATTGGTAGAAGAGTAACTTGGTATAAAAGACACAATTTGATATTGAAAAATCCAGAGAGACTTAAAGAGATAGCTAAAAAATACGGAGGATTGCAAATTGTTTTCGCTGGTAAAGCTCACCCAGAGGATCCTAGTAAGTCTATTATCACGGATATTCTGAACACAAAAATAGAGGGAGTAGAAATAGTATTTCTACCCAACTACAACATAGACCTCGCAAAACTAATGGTAGCTGGTAGTGATGTCTGGTTAAACAATCCTTTGCCACCAAATGAAGCGTGTGGAACTAGTGGAATGAAAGCAGCTCTAAATGGTGTACCCCACTTTACAACTTTAGACGGATGGGCTTTGGAAGGTTTACAAGAAGGAATAAACGGGTGGGTTATTGATGGTGATTTCTATCAAAAACTTGAAAGTGTTATTCTTGAATTGTCCAAGCGAGAAACAGAAATAAGAAAAGAGACAATTGCAACTATCACACCATATTTTAATTCACATAGGATGGTCAAAGAATATTGTGAACGTATGTATGGAGTAAAATTGCCAGTCACAGTTTAAGAATTGATTGTTAATAAATTTAAATTTCAATTTTATAACATGAAATTTAATTTTTTTGTGTTAATTTTAGGTTTGATTTTCTTAGTTTCTCTGTCAAGCTTTACTGGCTATATTGTCCTTGTAAAAATTCCAGAGAAAACATTTAATGTAACCAAAGTTTTAGATGGTGATACAATAGAAATAGAAACTGGTGAAAAAGTTCGATTATTAGGGATTAACGCACCAGAAATAAACGAACATTATTACCAGGAAGCAAAAGATAGATTAGCAGAGCTTGTTAATGGAAAATTAGTCAAACTCGAAGCAGGTCGTGAAGACAAGGATATTTATGGTAGATTATTGAGATATGTTTTTGTCGATGATGTTTTTGTTAACCTCCAACTTTTAAGAGAAGGGTATGCAACAGTTTATATTACCAATCCAGAAGAGAAATATTATCTCGATTTCAAAACTGCCGAAAAAGAAGCCAGGCAAAACAAACTTGGATTATGGACCAATTCAAACATAACTCAATGTATTACTATCGTTGTTTTTAATTACGATGCTGTTGGTAATGATAATGAGAATTTAAATGATGAGTATGTCACATTCCAGAATAACTGCGAGACTGCTATTAATATGAATAATTGGACTGTTAAAGACGCAGCGACTAACATATACACTTTCAAAAGTTTTGTTCTCAGCGGCAATTCTAGAGTTACACTTTATACAGGTTCTGGTAGTGATACTTCAAATGAATTATATTGGAATAAAAAACGTGCTGTCTGGAATAACGATGGAGATACATTATTTTTAAGAAACGATAAAGGGAATTTGATTTTAAGTTATAGTTATCCTTGATGACCACATACTTTACGACATTTTAAACTAATCGCCACACGATTATTCACCTTACACTAAAACTGAGAGAAGTGGGACATTTTTAGAAACAACTATGATACAAAAGTATACTGATTAAAGAAAGATGACGTCATAATTTAGAACAACAAACAGAAGGAAAAAAGTAAAACTACCGATTAATTATTTAACACTTCTCGGTCTTACATCAGCAAATTCCAAGACAGAAAAACACTTACTGCAAATGGGATTACCATTTTTTATCATTACCTTCCCCATAGGTAACTTTCCATGATTTTTACAGAGTACACGCACTTTGATAGGACTCACCTAAAATTCATCCACCAGGATAACCAGGAAGCTGCAATGCTAACAAGCTTGCAATACTTGCGATTAACTTAGGTTCGGCAACAGCAATATCAGTCACAGTAATAATACCCTTTATCTTATTATTCTCAACAACTGGCAATTCTCTAATTTTATTTTCAAGCATCAGATCAACAGCATCCTCAATTTTCTTGTCGGGTTCTATTGTAATAACTTTGGATGTCATCATTTCTTCAACAAGTGTGCTTTCAGGTTGTTTATTTTGTGCGACAGATCTAACAATATCGGTATTAGTCAATATCCCGACTATCTTATCCCCCTCGACAACAACTAAACTACTAATATCGAGTTTAGACATAACTTCAGAAGCTTCTTTAATTGTAGCATCCTTCTTCACTACAACAACATTTCTATTCATTATTTCATTTACAAGCATACAATAACTATTTTAAATTTTAACATATAAATAATATTATGAACGCCCGTTCTAATCGCAAATTTAGAAAAGTTAATCCAAACATCGAAAGAATAAGAAGATTAAGAAAGCTCGAAGAGTTTGTTGAGCGCCAGATAGAAAAGTATGTGAAAATCCACAAAAAGCACGAAAAAGAGATATCTTACATCGGTTAGCTATTTTTTCCTACTTCGGGAATAAAATCCTAAACCATAACCAGCTATAATCAATATAACACCTATTACAAGAACAATTATGAATTTATTTTTAAGAGATGTGAATAAATCTTCTGCTACTTTGAGCGAGACTGCCCCCTCTGGTAATAAAGAGATTAACAAAGGTTGGATGTATACTAAAACTATGAACGGAAGGGCGGTAAAAATAAGATTAAATCCAACACCTTTCAATCTACCAATCCATGTTTCACTTGATACTACTAATAAAGCTAATCCAACAATCGAACCTGCCCACATGTACATCAACGAACTCTTGTAGAACAAATTACCTTCATTTGTCACAACAATTAACAGATTTTGTGGATTCCCCGATTTTACACACTCTACGAAAGAACACGTGAAATTTTTATAATAAATAGAATCTACTAATGCTGTTATTATTAAATTTTCTAATTGATCCTCACCAGCGCTTCTGACATCGTCACAATTCAATACAACTTGTTGCCCATCCATAACTGGTATACCAACCTTATCTGTTTGTGCACACTGTAGAATCAAGAGTCTTCTCAGTTCATTCTGTTGTTGTCCGAGTTGTGAAAAAACTTGTTCCTTTAAAATATCACTTGTGATTGATTTAAAATTATTGTAGCTAGTGAAGCTAGTTAATTCTGTAAGCAAAATTGCAAGAACAAGAAAGGTTATGAAAATAGTACTACCCAAGAATTTTCCTAATACTCGAAGAAATCCCATATGTAAAATTGTTTTTTAAAGTTTAAAAATTACTTAATAATTCTCTCTTCACATCTTCTGCTTTATTAGACATTCTTATCTCATTTGGTAGCAAAATATTCTTAATGGTCGTGAACCACTTGTGCCATTTTACTTTCATAGGAATTTCATAATCTTTTTCTGTAAGAAGTGATGCAACTCTCATAAAGCTGATACTTGCCAAGCTATTCGGTTTGTACTCCAACAAAGGATACCTCATTACCAGACTTTGCATAACATTATTATCGTGTGGTATCTCACCTAATACAGGTAACCCTGTTAGTTCCTCAACAACTTCTTTCTTTAATTCATGCGTCCCATAGGTAACCATGTTAAGGAGAATACTCATCTTCTTCTCGTCAAATTGTTTTAAAACCTCCTTGCATCTTATTACATCACCTATCATAGGAACAAATGGCGTAGTAACGAATAATATTTCCCTACTTGCATCCATGACAAACAAAGCTTCCTTTCCTAAACCAGGTGAGGCATCCAAAATTATGAAATCCGTGCTCTTCTCTAATTTAGAAAGATGTTTTTTGAATTTTGTTAGTTCCACTCCAATTAAATCCTCAAACTTTACAGACGCTGGTAAGTACCTGATACCATTATAATTGTATAAAGCCGATTGAATATCTAGTTTATCTTTAAGAACATCATTTATAGTTCCAATGTAATCGGTCGCACCAAGATAGTAACTTAAATGAGGAGTTGACAAGTTGCAATCAACAAGAGTGACACTTTTCTTGAATTTCTTGAGTGCTAAAGCAAGATTAACGGCAACTGTTGATTTGCCAACACCTCCTTTTCCAGAAACTATTCCTATTATCCTTGTCATCTTCCTTTCAGCCTCATTTCTATAGAATTTGATTTCCTTTTAAATATAGTTTACAGTTTTCAACAATAGATTTACCCCGATCTAATCTGATAAATGAATAACAAATGTAGTTAAAGAAAACAAGAAATTCGATATAGTTCTATACCAATGGTGGCAATCACAAAACCAATCATGCTAGAAATCAATAGTAATACATTCCTATACTCGCAATTAGCAGCCATACAAATAATTTAATAACAGATCGCCAAAATAAAAGATTGTATTTTCATGACAGATATCTATACAGATGCAAGTGGTAAAACTGGACGATACTGTTATGTAGTTGATGAACCGTCTAACAAAAAAGTTCGAATTTTTGAAAAGAAAGGAATTACGAATAACGAAGGAGAATATCTTGCAATAATAGCAGCATTAAAAGAGAATACAGAAAAAAATATTAGTATTTATTCTGATAGTCAACTTGTTGTAAATCAACTGAATCACGAATTTGCAATAAAAAATGATAAATTAAGAGATTTAGCACAAGAAATTTGGAAATTATCAGAAGATAGAAACATTCATTTTTACTGGATACCCAGAAACAAGAATAAAGCAGGTAAAGTCTTAGGTTAATTTATCTCTATTAATTAAAAATTAGAGAACCTAACTTAAACTTCTATCTATTTCTTCTAATATAGAACCAACTTTTTCCACACCACCACTAATTCCTGTCGTTGCATTAGTAACTTCTCCTGCAGTTGTATATTTCAGCATTCCGGTTGCAGATTTTGTCTCTCCAGGTAATTTGACTATACCATTAACCAATAAGAAAGTAACAACCAAACCAGCAATTATTGCAACCAAACCAACAATAATTAAATTTCTAATATCCATTTATCTCTTCACCTCTTTCATTATCTTAACCATGTTACCTTGACAGTTATTGAGAAAATCGTTGGATCCTCTATATCCTAATGCATAATCCGAGAATCTGCATATCATTTCATAAGGTGGATTTACTCCAGGAATAAGTCCTGGTGGAGGTCCTACATTTTCTGGTAACATTGCTTTAACTACACATCCACCTTCTTCTACACCAATAATTGTTATGACAGGTCCATTTGTACCTTCTGGTTTAAATGTTACCGGATTACAAAAGCGAAATGCCCTTTCAAAACAGAATCCGTCAGTTCCACAATCTTTAGTATTCTGTTTAATTTCTTCAAAACTAGACTTCACAGAAATTTTCTTACTTCTTTCTAACGAGTTTATTACATCTTCACTATTACTTAACATCACATAAAGAATATCTCTCAAAGTCACCTCTTTCAAATATCTGATAGAATATTTTATCTCAGTTACATCGTCTACCGATAGTGTAGGATTCTTAATTCTGTTTTTTATCTCATTAACTTTATCTGCAGCGGTAGCGAACATTGTAGCAACTTTATTAAATCTTTCTTCATCCAAAGAATTCACAGATGCATAATATTTAGCAATTTCTTGTGCTTCTCTTGATAATTTGTCCAATTCAACTTTCAATTGTTCTAGCTTAAGTCCGAGTCTTAAAAGAACTGTTGTATCGGGGACTTCTTTTACAGGTTCTACACGAACATAATTTACATCCCCTGGAAATACACACTGTGAGAAAGTGATACAACCTTGTTCATTCATTTTTACAATCATCTCACCACCTAGACTCTTACACTTCTTATAAGCTTCTGATGGAACATCTCTCGGACATGCGGTTGGAGTTTCACCACATTTGAAATAAATACAACCATTTTCGTCAATTGCTTTAATTGTCGGTAAACCAAGAGAACGACAATGACCTTCTACTTTGTTAATTTCTGACTCGGGAGGAAATCTACAGACAGGTTCAACAGGATGCGAACATTTAATGATTTTACATCCCCTCTCGAAAACAAAAGACGGTGACAACCCAGCAGCTTCACACTTTTCGATTACTCTTTCATTCTCCTCATCCGTTGGACAGGATAGATTACCACTAATTAGAGCTGGTTTAATTTCTATTGTTTTTTCCTCAAATCTGCAGTCATAATAAACACATCCACGAATATCCTTAAACTGAACAGGATCACCACCTTTCGCTTTACATATGTCCTTTAATTCCTCTTGTTGACGCTCTTCTGGACAAACTTGTACGGCTTCACAAACTACTCTCACGAATCCAGAAGAATCGGTTTCTTGTCTGCAACTCGGGGGTACGCATGAATAACCAATCAAACATCCTTCATCAAAAATAGGAACAACACTTCCCTCAGTGCAAGTTGGTTTTTTAGGTACAACTGCAGGGCATACTATTTCAGTTGTTGATGGCACACAATTGTATCCTACAACACATCCTTTCTCATTAACCACCTTTGTAAGTTCTTGTCCTTGAGAACAGGAAATATTCGACGGTGGTATCGGTGGACAAACTTCTGTTCCTACAGTTGTGGGTACACATTTATAATCAACAAGACAATTGTCAGAACTATAAACAGGTTTTATTACTTCGTCAGGTCCGCATCTTGGAATTTCTATTGGAACTAAAGGACACGTTTCAGATTCTTTATGTTTCTTCTTTACTACACAACTTTCATTTTCTTCTACACAAGAATAACCTTGGGGTGGGGCAATCGCAGCACATACAGTATCAGGAGTAATTCTCATACAATTATCTCCACACCAACCACAGTAACTCTTCACACCCGTTTCAGAAGGACCTATAGTCTGAGTATGGTTAGTAGCTAAAACAAATGTAGATAGAGAAAAAAACAAAAAAAAAGCAAAAATAATCGATTGGAAAAAACATCTCATTACTTTCATTATTTGAATTTAAAATTTTTTGTATATAAAATTATCTGTTTCAATTCTTAACAGAACAAAAAAACTTAACCGATATATCTCGGCGATACTTCCTTCTCCTCTCGTTCAACTTTTCTTCTTCTTTCGATAAATTTTTCGTAATAGTTCATTACATCTTTTGTTATACTTGGTGACATCTTACTTAGGATAGACTCAAAATGTTTTATCTTTACCTCTTTAGCTTTCTTATCTTCTCTTAATGCTTCCATTGCAGCTTCCCTACATAAGGATTCTATATCAGCTCCAGAAAATCCTTCTGTTTTTCTTGCTAATTCTTGCAAATCAACATCTTTTGCAAGTGGCATGTTTCTTGTATGAACTTTAAAAATTTCTATTCTTGCTTTATAATCAGGTGCAGGAACTAATACCAATCTATCAAATCTACCTGGTCTCAATAATGCAGGATCAACGATGTCAGGTCTGTTAGTTGCAGCCATAACAATTACGCCTTTCAATTCTTCTAACCCAGCCATCTCTGATAACAATTGTGATACAACAGTTTCAGTTATAGCACTACCAGTAAACATCCCTCTTCTTGGAGCTAACGCATCAATCTCGTCGAAAAATATTATTGCTGGCGCAACTTGTTTCGCTCTTCTGAAGATTTCTCGGATTCCCTTTTCGCTCTCTCCTACCCATTTGCTTAGTAATTCCGGACCTTTAATAGAAATAAAATTAGCTCCCGACTCATTTGCAACAGCTTTTGCCAACAGAGTTTTACCAGTTCCTGGCGGGCCATAAAGTAAAATACCTCGTGGTGGATTAATCCCCATTTTTTCAAATGATTGTGGATACTTCAGAGGCCATTCAACCATTTCCTGCAACTGTTGCTTAACCTCTTCTAAACCACCTATGTCAGACCATTTAACTTTTGGTATTTCAACTAGTACTTCCCTCATTGCTGACGGTTCAACAACCCGTAAAGCATTTTCAAAATCTTCTTTTGTTACAACAAGCTTTTCCATAGCTTCTTTTGGCAACTCTTCTTCCTCCTTCCATTTAATTTCTGGTAAAATTCTTCTTAATGCAGACATTGCAGCTTCTTTACAAACAGCCCAAATATCTGCACCAACAAAACCGTGAGTTATATCAGCTAGATGATTCAAATCAACATCTTTTGCAAGTGGCATGTTTCTTGTATGGATTTTGAAAATTTCTAGTCTCCCTTCTCTATCAGGAACTGGAAATTCTATTTCTCTATCAAATCTACCAGCTCTTCTTAGAGCAGGATCAATACTGTTTGGTCTGTTGGTAGCAGCAATTACAATTACCTTCCCTCTTTTCTTTAAACCATCCATCAATGTCAACAATTGAGAAACAGTTCTTCTTTCAACTTCACCAGTAACCTCTTCTCTTTTGGGTGCAATTGCGTCTATTTCGTCGATAAAAATTATGCTTGGTGCATTCTTTTCTGCATCTTCAAAAATCTTACGGAGATTTTCCTCTGTTTGACCGTACCATTTACTGAAAATTTCCGGACCGCTGATAGAAATAAAATTAGCTCCCGACTCATTTGCAACAGCTTTTGCCAACAGAGTTTTACCAGTTCCTGGCGGGCCATATAATAATACACCTTTTGGTGGTTCGATCCCAAGTCTTTCAAACAGTTCTGGATGTCTTAATGGAAGTTCAATCATTTCTCTAACTTTGTGAATTATTTCTTTGATGCCGCCAACATCTTCGTATGTGACAGTTGGAATTGCCCTTTCCTCTAATCCTATAGATTCTGGTAACTGTGGTAGTATCTCCAGCTCTGTTATCTCTCCAATTCTGACAACACCTCCAGGATTGGTATTAGTCACAACAAATCTTGTCTCACCAGAAAATGGTGTGAAAAAGAACTCCTCAAAATCAAATCCAAAATATTCCTCAAATAGTCCAGAACCCCTTCTTCTACCAGCTGGTGCAGGAATTATTATATCTCCCTTAACCACAGGACGCATGTAAATATTTTGTTTTATTAAATGAGGTGCAATATTGATTATTATACCCTTTTGTGCAGGTGCCAGTGTGACAGATTTAGCTTCTTTAACATCGGCTTTTCTTAGCTTTACGTATTCACCGACACCACTACCAGCGTTCCTTCTCGTTATTCCATCCATTCGAATGATATTTAATCCAACATCGGCAGGATAAGCACGGACAGCTATAGCCGCAGTTATTCGTGATCCTTCTATCTCTATCACATCACCTTCCTTTACTCCAAGTTTGTTCATGGTATTCGAATCTATCCTAACAATTCCTCTACCTGCTTCTTCTCTTGCTGTGAGTTCTCCTACTTTCAGCCTTACTTCATGAATTGTTTCAGCCATTACTTCACCATTTTAATTATTTCATCAGATTCAGGAAATCTTCCTGTTTTCCATTTAGAAAAAATTAGCTTACCATTAATATAAACATCGAATACACCTTTATCACCACCTTCAAGAATAACTTCTGCATTCTTCACATTCTTTTCCAAATCTTCTTTCAACCATTTGGCTCTTGTGATATATCCACATGGGATGCAATATATTATTTTTATTTGCATATCACTCCTCTTCCCATTCTTCAAACTCCTTTTCTATACTCCTGTCTAATAATACTTTAAAAGTTTTCCAAATAACTTTATTACTCCACTCTTCAAAAAAATCGATTATCTCCTCGAATTTATCTTCTGGTACTATGAAGGACGATTGGTCGACTTTGAGATGTGGCATCCTGTCTAATATACCTTCTCTGTAATATGAATATGTTCTGTTATCTTTGGGTACAATCTGCGTCCAGCCATACAACTCTTTGAAGAATTTGCTCTTCTCTGAACTGTTTTTTATCTTTTCTGTTCTTATCGAGAATGCCACAAGTATTCCTCGCTTTTCCATAGTTAGTGTTCTTGTATGTCTAACTATTTAAAGTTAACGGTTAAAGGGTTCTGGTAAGTTGTTGATTAATGTTTAAGAAAGTTATGTGTTGAATCAAGTGTCTATTAAATTAACTTTAAGAACCCGACATAAATTTTAACACATCTTATTTTAATTAATCCGACATTTTTGATTTAAATTTTTAAATTTGTACAACAATTTAATTTTATGCCAAATCCAATTGATATATTTTTTGGAATAATTCAAGGAATAGCAGCCGCACTTTTAATTTTTAGAATCAATAGCCTTCCTGATATTCTTGTCTATTTTCTAGCGGCTATGTTAATAATCTCGGGTATAATAGATCTGTTTAGTATTTAAGTCTATAACTTGATTTCTTTCTTGACTAAAAGATAGAATAAAATCGCAATCATAGACGAAGTAATACCAGAAATAACCAACAACAAAATAAGTATCGGCTCGAATCCGAATTTTGTTACAACAGCAGGTGTAATAACTATAGTGAATAAAACAGCAAAAACTAATGAAGACGCGACAACAAACAAAGGTAAAAGATATTTATGATGAGAATTTTTTTGTTGTTTCCCCATGATTTATTATTTTTTATTTGGTAAATAAATAATCTTATTATTTCCATTCTACTTTTGTCGGGCAATTAGGTTCAAGACACATCCTAAACGGTCTTTTACCCTTTCTAATAACTTGAATTATAGGTGTGTTACATTTTTCACACGCTTTCCCAACAGCTTGTATTTTTGCCATTCTTGGTAGAGGATAAACTTTATTACATTTAGGATATCCAGAACAGCCCACAAAGAAAAGTCCAGTTCGTTTAGATCTAATAATTCTTAATTCACTTCCACACTTAGGACATATACCAAGTCTTCTCTCCTCCTTCCTAGCTTCTTGTAACCCCTCCAATAATTTCTCGCCTATTTTCTTTTCATTCTTTTTGAATTCCTTCAAAATATCAGTCAAAGTTTCTTTCGCTTCTTCTATTATCTCTTCTCTTTTTTTCTTACCATTGAAAACTAAATCCATCTCTTCTTCGAACTTTCTAGTCAATTCTTCACTTAAAATTTTAGGGCAATATTTTTTCAAAGCATTGATTACAACTTCTCCTAATTTTGTAACACTTATGCTTTTACCAACAATATACTTTCTATCATATAAAGTCTGTAGAATCTCTGACCTTGTGGCGCGTGTGCCCAGATTTCTTGCTTCCATTTCCTTAATAATAGAACCTTGAGAATATCTTCCAGGAGGTTGAGTTTCTTTCGCCAGTTCTTCTAATTTTAAGACTTTAATTATTTGCCCAATTTTCAAGTCAGGTAGAATTAGTTCTTCTGTTGTAATGTAAGGCTCATAAATTTTAGTCCACCCAGGTTTTATCGTACGTTTACCAACAACAATAAACTTATAACCATTAACATCAAGTATCACATTCATACTTTCTCTCAAAGCTTCATCACCAAAAGTGGATAAAGTTCTTCTTACGATGAGGTCGTAAATTTTCTTTTGTTGTGGAGTGAGTTTCTTGACATCTGGAACCTCCCATGTTGCGTACACAGCAGGATGAGCAGGATCAGTACGGGTTCCTTCTTTTGGAACTAACTTCTCTTTCTTTAACAGTTCTTCTACAAATTCTTTATAATGGGGGAAAGTTGCTAAAGCTCTCAAAATCTTTTCATAATTTATGGTTGGTGGCAATTTTTGGCTAGCTGAACGTGGATAAGAAATCGCCCCCATTTGGTAAAGTGATTCGGCTATACTCATAGTTTGAGTGGGAGAGAACTTAAACTGGTTGTATGCTTCAGTCTGCAAATCTGTAGTGTTAAAAGGTACAGGAGGAGGTTGTTTATACTGTTTCTTCTTTATATCCTTTACAATAGCATCCCTTCCTTTGCAAGCATGCAAAATTTTATCTGCTTCATTTTTATCCCAGAGTTTATCTTTTTCATATTTAGCTATGACTTCCGTACCGTTCATTTTTACATACAGCTGTAATTCCCAAAAGGGTGTGGGTTTAAACTTTCTTATCTCATATTCCCTTTCAAGCAATAGCGCAAGTGTCGGTGCTTGTACACGTCCAGTAGACAGAATAGTAAATCCCTTGGGATTAACATCTTTCAAAGCGAGTGTTAGTGCTCTCGTAAGATTGAATCCATACAGTCCATCTAGAAAATGTCGTGTTAACCCAGACTCTACCATTCGAAAGTTTATGTGATTATCCATATTTTTGTACGATTCGATTAATTCCTCTTTTGTTAATGTACTAAACTTCATTCTTTTTGCATCTTCAACTCCACAGATAAACCTGAGAATATTGTACAGCAACACTTCACCTTCATTATCAAAATCGGCAGCGTCCACGAATTCTGATGCATTTTTCGCCAATTCTTGGATATTTTTAAAATATTTTCTTGTCCATTCGGTGCCTCTCCTAGTATAGGTAGGTATCCAGTCTAAATCGAAAACAGGATAACTCCATTCCTTTGTATCAGAATTTTTGGGATTTAAAACGAACAAATGGCCCACTGCCGGTACACAGATGTGATTCTTACCATTAACAGTAAACTCGTAATAATTAACCCCATTCTTTTCTATTACCTTTGGTCTACTATCAGCAAGAGCTTCGGCTATTTTTCTAGAAGCATCTGGTTTCTCTGTAATGATAAGCGTGTATGACATTTAAATTAAGTATACTATAGAAACTTAATATTATTCAACAACTATCGGCGAGTATCGAGGAATATCTTGAAGTATACCTTCTACTGCAGTAATTCTTGACTCTAGAAATACTAGCCTACTGATAATCTCATTTAATTGTTCATCAAAAACTGTCGATGCTTGAATAGTATCTATTTTACTTTCGAGTTCATTTATTTTTCTAACAAGTTCGTTTGTTTTATCTTCGGATTTAAGTAATTTTATACCTTCGATTTCGGTTTTTAGAGATTCAACTTTCTTGACAAGTTCTGAAACTTCACTTTTTGGTTGTTTCTTGAGAGCTTCTGCCAACTCGCTACTGAGTTTGTTCAAAGCATCCTGTAAGAAATCCACTTTTTTATCTATATGACCTCTTGTTTCCTGAAGATCTGATATCGCAGCTGTAATATCCGATCTGTTCTGCTCCAAAGACATCAAATTACCTTGAAAAACAGACATATCATTTTCAATAGTTTCAATTGTATTTTCTAAAGACTCTATCTTTTTATCTAACCTTATAGATATATCTTGAAAGTCTTTTATATTCTTAGTCACAGCTTCTATTCTATCTTCCAATGGTCTTATGACTTCGTCTATTTCTCGTTTAGTTCTTTCCATTTCTTTTGATAACACAGATAATGATTTATCAATCTGCGAAAACATCTTTTCTGTGTTTTTCATCTTGCTTACTTCTCTTTGTATCCTCTTTTCAACTTCTTCATTCTTCGCTATCGCGTCTTCTATATGATTACGATATTCTTTGAAAGCTTCCAGCTTTTCTGTGACCTCTGTCTGAAGGTCCATCAATTTTTCAAATGTTTCAAGCTTCTTTATCACCGGTTTCAATTGATTTATCTCGTTGCTGAAGTTTTCAACAAACTTTTCAACAGCTTCTATTTTTGCTATATTCACCATCCAATCATTTCTAATTTTTTCAAGTTCTTCAACTGCTCTTTCAGGTAATGGTACTTCGAGTCTATTCTTTATCATCTGTATAACAGATTCTATCCTCTCTATTCTCTCCTTCTCGAACGATAATTCGGCTTTGAATGTTTCTGTCATAGTTTGTACATCAGAACGAATCGATCCGTAATCTGGTATACTAGATAACACCTCATTTTTCAAATCAGTTTTAAGTGTGTTTAAATCGGGTAAATATGTTAATGTATTTTTCATTTGTGATACTCTCTCTTCAAAGCTACTAATCTTGTTATTTAAATCAGTTTGAAGTGTAGTAAACTGGCTTCTAAGTTCGTTAATGCTCTCCTCTAATTTAGTTGTATCGACAGGAAGAATAGGTAACGATGGTATAATAGAACTCTTGATCTCTTCTAGATTAGGAACTGTAATATTTGATACTTTTTCTTCCAGAGTTTTCAGTCTTTCTTCCAACTGAGGAGAAATAGTTTCTTGCGGTTGTTCTGATTTGGTGCTTTCGAGCATTTTCTTAAGCTCAATAACAGCTGCATTCTCGACCATTGTTAAATCTTCTATATCCTCCACCCTTTGCTTAAGGTCGTCAATAACAGCTGTATCAAATTTACTTAAAGCTTCCTTCAATTCAGTCATAGTTAATTCCAAATCGGCTACCTTTTTCTGCAACTGTAAAACATCTTTTTTCAAGGAAAAGTCTTCTTTAGTCAAGTAGCCACCTAAATTTTATTTGATTTTTCCTTATCTTATACTTTTCTATCCATATCCATCCAAACCATACACCAACTACAGCTAAGATAAGTCCTTCCCTCCATAATACTGTATGGATCAAATCAAACCAATTGAAACCAAATTTAGCCGAAATTAAGATAGTTGTGGTGATCCGGAAATAGTTTACTAAAAAAATTATGACCACACCAATAGCAATAAACTTAATTTTTCTTGTAACTCTTGTAAGAGGAGTTGCGAGAATTAACGCAGCCAATGCATACATACTTTTCCAGCCAGTAGAATCCCACGATATATCTATTTTCTGTGTAACTCCATTTACTACCAAGTTAACGGTTGAACCATCGGAATGTGATTTATAACCAAAAAAATTCAAAGTAACTGAAGCCATTCTAGCATTTAATTCTTTTAGAGGTTCAAAAGAAAAATTTGTGTATAAGGCGATGTACAAAGGAATAGAAAGTAAATTGAAAACGAGCAAAAAAATTAATACAGAAACTAATTTTGACATCACTCTTTTCTTTTTCTGTAACTTTTTAACCATCTAATCAGTCCTAATTTCTTAGCTTCACTCAGTTTCTTTTCTATATAATCTATTTTTACTGCTTTAATACCATCAAAAGTTTCAAGAGCATTTTCGTCAATCTTGATTATAGGGAATTCTAACTGCTCTGTATCAGATTCTTTTATTTCATCGAATGTCAAAACACATTTCACATTTTTCTCATTTAACAAATAGAGATTCTTTTTTGGAGTGAATATAACTCGCCCTTCTAAATCTATTTTTCTGTCTATTTCATTAACAAGATTTTCTGTTAACTCTCCTAATTCAACTACAGGATAATAACCTTTTATCTCTATTTTTCTAAGCTTTTTTAAATATTCGAAATTGTTTTTAATTTCTTGATAATCTTCTGTTTTACTTTTTTCAATTTTGGTTTCTTTTAATCTCTTCAATTCTTTTCTCGCTTCGTTTAGAGCTTGGCTTATTAAAATGTTTTGTTTTTGCAACAAATTGATTTTATTTTGTTTTTCAACAAGTTTCTTTTGCAACTTCTCAATCAAATCTTTTTGTGTTGCCTTTTCATTCAACATAGGTGTCTCTTGTTTTCTTTCGATAAATTCTCGAATAGTATCCTCAATATTTGGACCTCCCTCTTTGATAACTTTTAACATGACATCTGCAAAAATTTCTTGTTTATTAAATTTTTTCAAGATATTATTTACCTTAGAAAATAAAGTGCGATAGTATTTCCATGCTTTAATTGCAGCTGCAAGAGCATCAACTTCATGGTCGTTTTTCAAAATATGATAATTCTCTTTTGTTAGTTCTCTTTTTTCATTTAGACTAAGAGACGCATCTGGCGAATAAAGAATACATCCTAATTTAGTCGCTACTTTTTCTACTGAACTTGGAACAATTTTAACGTCAGAAGACATCACAACTGGTTTACCGAACTTTAGTATATGATTAATTATCTCTGCTCTGCCCATATCACGCTTACTGTAGATATCTAGAATATTACCGTAAGCATCAAGAATAGCTATGCCTGTCGTTATCCCAGGATCCACAGCAACTATTAAAGCACCCCTCAGGTTAACACCCGTTAATTATAGTTACTGGTTAAAAGTTTTTTTATTTTGTTTGCGAGTTTCTTTCCAATACCCTCTACTTTCATTAACTCTATCTCAGAAGCTTTAATTACATTTTCTATGCTTCCGAACTTTTCTAATAGCCTTTTTGATAGTATATTAGAAATCCCTGGTATACTTGATAGAACAAACTCTTGTAATTTTTTAATTTCTTTTGGTTTTTTCCCATGTTTAAATCCTAAGTTTTGGGTGATATCTTCTTGATCCTTTTTAGCAAGCCAGTATATTGTTTTTGCTGTGTCTGATACATTCTTTGTATTTATGAATGATACATTAAACCTAGTTATCAAACTTGCTATAGTTGCTTTTAGGGCATTGTCATTTATTTCTCGGTTAGAAAATCCTTCAACAATTATAACAGGTTTTTCGTAATTTTCTTTCAGATATTTTGCTTGTTCAAAAATTCTACCATCTATTATCGAAGAAACAAAATCACTATGAGTCTTCCTTTCTATCACTACACCCTTACTTGAACATGCAAAATCACCAACCTTTAGATTAGTCACATTCACAGTAGCTCCTAGATTTTTCAGATTTTCAATAACTTCTTTTTCATGGTAGTCGGCTATAACTACAACTTTATTTGGGAGCTTGAGAATTCTTTGCGTTTCCATCCTATAACCAATCCAATAGATTACCTTTTCTTTTTATACCTTTTTCTTTCATTTTGTATAGCATTCTTTTCATTTTCTTTTCTTTTTTTAATGCCGCATAATAATATTGTTCATCTCGTGTGTTTTTTGTTATCAGAAATATAACTTTACCAACTGTTTGTCTCCCAACTCTCCCACGTCTTTGTATATGCCTTATCTCACTTGGTACAGCTTCGTAGAATATTGCATAATCAATAGCTGGAATATCTAAACCTTCTTCACCGACGCTTGAACAAATTAATATAGGAAATTCTGATTCTCTAAATTTTCTCAAAACTTCTAGTTGTTCTTTTTGTGTCAATCCTCTACCTTCTTTAATAGCTTGACCAATTAAAATCTCAGAATTAATTCCATGTTCATCCAAAATTGTTTTAATTTTATCAACAGTAGCACGGTAGTTTGCGAATACAATAATTTTCGCATTACTTTTTTTATTTAACAAATCTTTTATAACCTCAACGATTTTTTGTAATTTAGGATGTTCGATGTTACTTGCAGATAATTCTTCAGATAGTTTAATAGCTTCTCTCATTCTAGGATCTTTCACCAGTCTAGTATCAGTTCTTTTCTTACTTTTTTCTATCTTCTTCAGAAAATCGTACAAAAATTTAGCATCTTGTGTTTCTAATAACTCGAGAGCGTGCAGTAATTTTATAGCACTTGCTATTCTCATTATAGCCCAGAAAACACTATAATTCTTCGAACCGCTCATGTAACTTGCTGTAACTTTCTTCTGAGCATCCAAGAGCATTTTTTTTGTAGGTTTATACGTGAAAGTGTAGTTATGTTCTTTAAGCCAGTACAAATCATCTTTTAAAACTTCTTCTAACAAGATTTTTATTTTTTTGAACTGTTCTGGTAGTTCTACATAGATATTTTCATATTCAATTGGTTGGATGTATTTTTTAACATCTGAGTCGCTTTCGCTTCTTACCTCTACAGCTTTAATGAATAAATTATCACATATCTCTTGTACTTTTTCTCGAGTGGCTCCAGGCGATGCTGTTAGACCCAGAATAAGCGGATTTTTTGATTGAATTCTAAATTTCTTAGCTATATAAGAATATGCATATTCTTTTACAGCACGATGAGCCTCGTCAAATACGATAAAAGAAAAATTACTCAAATCAATTCGGTTGTTTTCCAAATCGTTCTCTATTGTTTGAGGTGTTGCAATTATTATTTTCGCTTTTTTGTAAAGTTCAATTCTATCTTCAGGTCTAATTTTCCCTGTCAATAATACTATTTCATCTTCGGGTATGATGGTGAAATTTTCAAAAGTTTTTTTGTGTTGCGCAGATAAAGGTCGTGTAGGTGATAATATCATTATCTTACTTTCTGGATATTTTTCCAATCTTTCTGCAGCAACTAGTAATGAAATTAATGTCTTACCCATTCCTGTAGGTATTACAACTAATGTATTCTTTTCGCTTGCTGTTTTCGCAATATTTTTTTGATAATCTCGTGGTTCTAATGTCCCCAATTTTAAAATTGACATTATTCACCAACTATTGTTATCATAACAGTTCTATTTCTACCTTTATCTAATTCAACAAAGAAAATATCTTGCCAAGTTCCTAATTTCAATTTCCCATCAATTACAGGCAATGTTACATTTGTACCAATAACAGTTGATGCAACATGTGATACAGCATTTTCATTACTTTCATGCGAGTGATGGTACTTATTTTTTAATGGAAGAATTTTTTCCATCATGTTTATTATATCTTTAAATATAGTTTCGTCATCTTCCTGCAGAATTACACCAGCTGTCGTATGTGGTACATTTACAGTTACTATACCCTTTCTAATTTTTACGCTATCTAAGACTTCTTCAATCTGTTTAGTAATCTTAATAAAATCAAATCTTTTTCTCGTCACAATAGAAATTTCTTTCTGAACGACTTTCATAGTTAAACTTAAAAGTATTATAAGTTAAAAAGGATGTTATGAGAGTTGCAGTAATGTTTAGTGGTGGAAAAGATTCCTCGATGGCGTTGAAATATGCTTTAGATCAAGGATGGGATGTTAAAGCACTCATATCTGTTAAGCCGAAAAGTGCAGAATCTTTCTTATACCAATATGCAACAGTTGAATGGACTAAATTGTCAGCAGAAGCTTTAGGCATACCTTTAATTTATATCAAATCAGAAAAAATAGGGCCCAAAGAAGAAGCAGATGAATTAGAAGAAATTTTCAAGAACCTTGATGTCAAAGCTATAGTAGTCGGTGGCGTTGGTCTACAAAAAACTCAAATCAGAGAGTGGAAAAGAGTAGCTGGAAAGTTTGGATTGGATGTTATAGTTCCTTACGAAAATCTGACTTCAGAAGAACTATTAAGAGAAGAAATTAACGCTGGTTTTGACATTAGAATAACAAGTGTTGCTAGTGATGGTTTAGGTCCAGAATGGCTTGGTGCACAATTGAACAAAGACAATCTAGAAAAATGGTTGGAATTAAGCAAAAAATTCGGCTTCAATGAAATAGGAGAAGGTGGTTACATAGATTCATTTGTGTGTGACGGACCGATTTTTAAGAAACGAATAGAAATTATCAGTTCCAAAAAAATTTGGGATAATAAAACTTCTAGCGGTTATCTGGAAATAGAAGAAGCTAAATTAGTTCCTAAATAAAAATACAATTAATGGTTAAAAATCCTTTCCTCATTCTGCTTGAACTGGTCTTGGGTATAGCACAAAGAACTTGGGAAGAGATAATATTTGTCTTGTCTAAGTTGTGGGAATTTTTACAAGCTCTTTCTTATTACTCAACACAAAATCTTCCTTTAGCTATATTTTCAGCTGTGCTAGCTTCGGCAGTGACTTATTTTACATTAAAGTACGTCTTTAAGAAAATACCATTCAAGCTAATACTAATTGTTATCGGTGCACTAATTGTAACTTTTATTGCGTTGATAGTGATAGGTCTTTTGGTATAAGATATTTAATTTATTGTGACATTTGTTTAATTGCTGAGGTCGCCTAATGGTATGGCTCTGGTCTCGAAAACCAGTGAGCGTAAGCTCGTGTGGGTTCGAATCCCACCCTCAGCGCTGAATCTTAACTTTATTTTCCGGGAAACTATATATTAGGCATGAAGTCTGACAGTATCTTAAACGGAGTTCACACCTGTGTCAAGGGCGCTGTATGATGAGATAAACATCGATTTTGAAGATGCAAACGTTAACAGTCGTTAAGAACCATAACAAATAAATAGTTGCGCTAAATAATGGTGCTCATGCCTCTTTCAAGAAAATATGGACGACTGGACTGGTAGAAGATTGGATTGAGCGTACCTACGGCACTTCGTCCGGCGAGCATTCTCCATATGGTTCACCACGACGCTCAAAGGTGGATAGATACCGTTACAGGTATAATCTGAAGCATAGGATCGGACTGTACCCAAATCGATTGGCTACATCCAATCTAGATAGACCTTTCCGACCGTTATCATTGCACCACTATGGAGAGGCACGAGCGCAAGACACTTAAAGCTATCAAACGACATCTTGAGCGTGATTTGAAAAGCGTTGATAGGTTGGTAAATCAGGCCAAAGCACCTCCATCAAGAGTGAAGAGGTAACAAAGAGGATAGAAGCCATTCTTTCCAAGATTAAGAAGGCACAGGGAGACGCGTCACCAAGGCCCAGCTGGGCGAGATCGTTGTCAGCTAGACAATGGGGTTTTTCCTGTCACGTGTCGAGAGGAGGTTGAAAGGAAGCAATAGTCCCCAATTTCACCTTCTGATAGCTGCAATCCATAGCTCTATGACTCACGGTTCGCCAATTCTTCTCCAAATAATGTCCCACTCAGCTTACTTTTCATGTTCCTGATTCTCTGTTAGGAACGTAACTCTGCGTTACAGCTGAGTGGCAATATGGCTGTGGTCTATCGCTGCGCTAAACGCCAGCAGGTGTAAGGACTAGGTCCTTGGAACATATCAAAGCCTACCGTAAGCCTCCCCCTCCCAAGCCCTCACTCCCTCAGCCAGGTTTTTCTTGTTCACCTCCCACATTCTAATGTTTTAGCTAAAAATGGGAAGCGATCGTATCATAAAAAACACTTTGTTGATTGGTTGAAAAGCTCTGAAAAATGAAACTTGATAATTACTTTTAGCTTTTTATCTTGAAAGTTAAATATCACTATAATTAAAAGCGCCAATAGTCTAGCCTGGTAGGACATGAAATAAGTGGACGCTTCCCAAGGTTAGGAGAAAGCTTAGGGCCCGGGTTCAAATCCCGGTTGGCGCATGATTTTTAAACATTTAAACACAATTTTACTCGTGATAGTTATGGTAAAAAGAACAGGACCTACGAATCCTTATCTCCGACAGTTAATAGATAGTTTAAAAAAGAAGTCGCTTGAGTTAAAATCTCCTATATGGAAAGATGTAGCTGAAAAGCTATCGAAATCAACTAGACAAAGAATAGAAGTTAATCTCTCTGATATAGAAAGAAATGTTGTTGATGGTGAGACCATAATTGTTCCTGGCGTTGTTCTAGCTTCCGGCAATTTAACAAAGAAAGTTAATGTTGCTGCATGGAGATTTTCTACCGCAGCTAAAGAAAAGATTAAAAATGCAAATGGAAAGATTATGACATTTGATGAATTAATGAAAGAAAATCCAAAAGGATCTAATGTTAGAATTATTTCGTGATTTATATGAAAATATACAACGCTGAAAATCAGATATTGGGGAGAATTTGTACATCAATAGCCAAAGATTTGTTGAAAGGAGAAGATGTTGTAGTTATTAATGCTGAGAAGGCTGTACTATCAGGAAACCCACGATGGAAAAAAGAGCATTATCAAGAAAAGATAAAAAGAGGCGATCCTCACAAAGGACCATTCTTTCCAAGATATCCTGATGACATATTTAGAAGAACCGTTCGTGGTATGTTACCATGGCATAAAGCTAAAGGAAGAAAAGCATTCAAAAAATTGAAAGTTTTTATCGGTGTACCAGAAGAATTTAAAAATAAAACTACAGAGAAGGTTAAAACTGCAGATGCAAATAAACTAAAAACAACCTACATAACTCTTGCGGACTTATCATTAAGTATAGGTGCTAAGAAAAAATGGTAAAGAAAAAAGAAATTCACACAATAGGTAAGCGAAGAATTGCAATAGCTCGGGCAGTTCTCAGACCTGGTAAAGGTGATATAAAGATTAATTCTGTTCCTTTGAATCTCTGGGGTAATGAACCATTACGGATGTGGATAAGAGAACCGTTAATTCTTGCAGGAGATATATCCAAAACTGTTGATATAGATGTTAATGTCAGAAGTGGCGGAATTGTTGGGCAGGCTGAAGCTATTAGAATGGCTATTGCCAAAGCACTGGTCGAATATTCTAACGGAAAAGAACTACGAGAAAAATATTTGCAATATGACAGGAATTTGTTGGTTTATGATCCGAGAAGAAATGAACCTCATCATGGTTCTGGTCGTGGTGCCAGTAAAAGAGGGAGTCGGAGACATCGACAAAGAAGTAAGCGTTAATATGAATTGAAAATTTCAGAAAGATAAACTTATAAATTTCACTAAAGTTTTAAATACTCAAAAACTCGAAATGAATTAAGTTATAGGTGATAAAAATTATAGTTCCAGTTCGATGTTTTAGCTGCGGTAAGCCTATAGGACATCTTTGGGAATCTTACATACAAAGAACACAAAAAGGTGAACCTGCGGGCAAAGTAATGGATTCACTAGGATTGAAACGCTATTGTTGCAGACAAGTGTTCATGGGACATGTTGACCTGCTGAAAGAAATAAGTGCATTCAAACCATAACCATTTTAAATACCGATATGTAATAACTATTTTATCAAAAGGTGAATTGTTGATCTGGCCAACTGATAGATTAACTAGATTTGAAACCGCACGTTTGTTGGGAGCTAGAGCTTTGCAAATTTCTCTTGGTGCGCCTGTGCTAGTGAAGACAGAAGAAATAGAACCTTCAAAAATTGCTAAACAAGAATTTAAAGAAAATGTTATTCCTATGACAATTAAAAGAAAATTACCTAGCGGGGAATATGTGACTGTTGAAATTAAGAAAGCTATAGAAAATTGGGTTAAAGAACATCCTAGTGAATTTTAAAATTAAAAACTCACTCCAAAAACTCTACATCATCAATAATTCCGTCAGCATCTCTGTCAATGCCACGTACAACTCTTGCTATTCCTTCGTTAAATTTATTTCCATTCTCAAGTTTCTTCAAATATTTCACCAAACCAAGAATAGCACTTTTAGTTCCTTTGAATCTCTTTCCCGATAACAACAAAATCTCTTTGTCTTTTGCAAATGGATTTTTCATCTTAATAATTATACCAACATCATCCTCATTATAAACTGTTTTCGTGAGAGTGGAAACGATATTAAACTCATTTTTAGTATCGAAGTATATTGGCAAATTCTTGTTAATTCTATCTATCAATATGTTAGCTTTTGGTCCACCCACAAGAATTAAATTATTCTTTAAATCTCCTTCTCTTATTTCTGTATCAAGTTTATAATTTGGTGAGACATGATTTAAAAAGCTACCAAGCATTAAAGCCAAATCAATGGCAGCACTACCGTCAGAAGCTTGTGCACCATATTTCCCATGAGGATCGGGCGAACCTACTATTAAAATAGCATTTAATTCACCATCTTTAATAAAAGATTTAAAAAATTCGATTTCTCTTGGTTTTACTTTCACATCAGTTAAATGTTCATTTTCGAAAAGTTTAACAGAAATATAAGGATATGATATGCAGTATATCTTTGCTAATCCACCAACGCGTTCCTCGCGTTTCAGAAGTTTTATAATTCCGGCCTTTTCCAATCGTCTCAAGTGATAGTAAATTTTCTGTTCATGCTCTTTCAATTTTCTAGCTATATCCATTGCACACTGTGGTTTCTTGCCTAGTTCTTCTAAAACTCTTATGGATAACTCACTGTTGAATACATTAAAATTAGCAGGTTTCATTATTAGTGTTCTATGTATTCTCTGTCCTTCAGGATGTTCTTCAACAACATAGGACATAACAATTATTAACCAAATTTTACCTTTATAAATCTTTTCTTAGTAGTCTAGCCCTTTAAAGCCTTCTTTTCATGCAAAAATTAACAAATTATAAAAAATCATTTAGGGTTCATTTATATCCCATTATGTTGATAATTTTCAAAAGATGATGGAATGGAACAACCTCGAATGGGTGAATGGTTCCTCACAGCTCCAAACATTCCTGATAATCCTCACATGATAATTATGTTATGTCCAAGATGTGGTTCAGAGAGAACTAGTATGATAAGTCTGACTTTTCCAAAAACATTTGAATGCAGTTCATGCGGACATATATTCTTAGAAAGCAAGAAAGCGCTGATAGACGAGTGAGAAGATGTGTGGTATTATAGGGTATATAGGCAAGAAAGATATTGCACCAATTTTATTCCAAGGATTGAAGCGATTAGAATATAGAGGATACGATTCGGCAGGTATAGCTACATTAGCTAGTGGGTTTCATATAAAGAAAGATGTGGGGAAAGTTGATGAAATTCATCAAAGGCTGAATTTTTTAGATGCCCCAGGTACTTTAGGAATTGCTCACACAAGGTGGGCCACACATGGTGGAGTAACAAAAGAAAATGCTCATCCTCACGTCGATTGTGAAGAAAACATAGCTGTAGTACACAACGGTATTATAGAAAATTATCAAGAATTAAAAAGAAATTTAATTAGTCTAGGACACAAATTTAAAAGCCAGACAGATACAGAAGTAATTCCTCATTTGATAGAAGAGATGATGAAAAAAGGAAAGAATTTCACCGATGCGACAGCTTCAGCATTGAAATCTTTAGAAGGAAGTTATGCGGTTTTGATTTTAAATAAGAACGAAAGAAAATTATTTGCTGCGAGAAAAGGATCGCCTCTAGTTCTTGGCATCTCAGATTCAGGATACTTCGCCGCGAGCGATATACCCGCATTTCTAGAATATACAAAAAATGTCGTATATCTACATGATTATGATTTGGCTGTTTTAACAGACAATGGAATAAAAGTTTTCAATTTGATGGAAAATAGAGAAGTTGAGAGGAAAGTCGATACTGTTAACTGGGACATACGCCAAGCTGAAAAGGGTGAATTTGATCATTTCATGCTGAAGGAAATATCCGAGCAAGTAGATACTATTCAAAGAGCATCACAACAAAATAAAGAACTAATAAACCATGTTGTTGAAGAAATGAAAAATGCCCATGGAATATTTCTTGTTGGTGCTGGTAGTTCGTATCATGCATGTGTAGCTGCGAGTTACATAATGTCCAAAGTCTCTAAATTACATGTAAATGTAGTTTTAGCCTCAGAATTCCCCTACTATGAACATTATCTTACAGACAAAACATTAGTAATTGCTGTATCACAAAGTGGTGAAACTGCAGATGTGTTGGAAGCAGTTAAATCGGCAAAAGCTAAAAAAAGTAAAGTGATATCCCTAGTTAATGTTGTTGGCTCTTCTCTAACTAGAACTTCAGATGTGTTTCTAAATATAAATGCTGGGCCAGAAATATGTGTCCTTTCAACCAAAACGTACACCTCACAATTGGCATTATTTATATTGTTGTCTTATGCGCTAGTTAACAAATACGAAGAAGGCAAGAAAAAATTAACACGTCTTTGGAATGAAATATATCATCTAACTTCGGCAACTACAAGAACAAAAATTAAAGAACTTGCAGAAAAACTACGGGATAAAGAACACATCTTCTTAATAGGTCGGGGGCTGCAATATGCAACAGCAATGGAAGCAGCTCTAAAAATAAAAGAAGTCTCTTATATCCATGCAGAAGCTTTTGCTGGTGGAGAATTGAAACATGGTACAATTGCTTTGATCGAAGACGGCACACCCTGTATAGTTTTTGTCTCAGAAGAAAATGAAAAGGAAATTCTATCCAATGCAATTGAAATTAAAAGTCGTGGTGGTTATATAATAGGGGTTTCACCCAAAAACAATGAAATATTTGATTTTTGGATAAAAGTCCCAGAATCTAATAATGAGAATCCTATAGTGCAGATAATACCTATTCAAATACTTGCATATCAATTAGCTGTATTGAGGGGATTGGATCCAGATCATCCACGAAATCTTGCCAAGTCAGTTACAGTTAAGTAAAGCGGTGAAATAATGTCAATTAAATTGATAATTTTTGACCTAGAAGATGTTTTGATAAAATCATGGCACGGGATAATAAAATACTTAGATATAGACGAGACAGATTTTAAAACAATTGATCACTCTGACTTGAGAATCGACTTGCAACTCGGCAAAATTTCAGAAGATACTTTCTTTGAAGAATTTATTAGAATTACACATACAAAATACTCTGTAGAAGAACTGAAATCTTTTGTAAGACAAGTTCTAACACCAATAGACAAGATGTTTGATCTTGTCAAAAGTTTGAAAAACAGATACAAGTTAGCAATACTTTCTAACTTCACGAAAGAATGGGCCGATTATGTCATTAAAAAGTATGAACTAAACAATTTATTTGATGCAACATTTTGGTCGTTTGAACGCGGAATTAAAAAACCTTGGCACGAGGCTTATTTGCAGGTATTAGATTATTTCAAAATTTCACCACAAGAATGTGTCATAATTGATGATAAAATACGAAATACGGAAGCTGCAGCAAAAATAGGATTCAATACTATAACTTTTGAAAATTACGATCAACTTAAACAGGAACTTAATAATTTAGGTGTAAGTACAAAGCCAAATATAGTTTTAATAGGTGGTGGTACAGGTTTACCAAACCTAATAAAAGGTCTAAAAAATTATGATGTGAACATTACAGCTATTGTTGCAGTTACTGACAATGGACGTCATTCTGGTGTTTTGCGCCGAGAATATAACATTCCCCCACCAGGTGATATAAGAAATTCTCTAGTTGCCTTGTCTGATGCAGACGAAACTCTAAAAAAAGCTTTTGATTATAGATTTTTGGATGGGCATCTTGAAGGAACCAACCTAGGCAATTTATTGATACTATCATTTACAAAATTATTCGGTTCTTTTGAAAAAGCAATTGAGCATGCAGGAAAGATATTAAATATCAGAGGAAAAGTACTCCCTGTGACTAATGCAAATGTAGATATATGTGCAGAATACGAAAATGGAGAAATAATTGAAGGTGAAGTTTCAATTAGAGAAAATAGAGCTTTCAAATCTCGAATAAAAAGAGTATTTTTGAAACCGAATAATGTTAAAGCATTGCCAGAAGTTATAGAAGAAATTGAAAAGGCAGATATGATAGTACTTGGTCCTGGAAGATTGTACACAAGTGTTATAACTAATCTTCTTGTCGATGGGGTTGTGGACGCAATCAGGAAAAGTCGTGCAAAGAAAGTTTATGTCTGCAATACAATGACCGAACCCAACGTGACCGATAATTTCAAAGTCTCAAATTTCGTTGAAGCGATTGAAAACTATTTAGGTAAAGGGGTTTTAAACTATGTTGTTGTTAATACAGCTTATCCTGATAATGAGATAGTAGAAAACTACAAAGAAAAATTCAATATTAGTATTGTAGAACTAGACAAACAAAATCTTAATAATCTTCAAGTAATAGAAGGTGATTTTCTAAATAACGAAATTAAATTTAAATGGAATGAGTTGAGTTTCTTAAATCATGATCCACAAAAAACAGCAGATGCTTTAATGAAAATTCTTAAGATGTGAAATAAAAATGCAAGCTGTAATGTTACTGGCCGGCGAAGGTACTAGAATGCGTCCTCTAACTTATACAAAACCGAAACCACTTTTGAAGTTTTGTAATCAAACAATACTGCAACACAATTTAGAACAATTAAAACACGTAGGAATAAAAGACATTATTCTTGTTGTTGGATATTTACAAGCAAGCGTTAGGAAATTTTTAGAAAATTTTGAAGGATTTAATTTTCGATTTGTTATACAAGATCGACAACTTGGAACTGGGCATGCTTTGATGCAAGCAAAAGATTATATTAAAGACAAAAACTTTTTGGTTATATACGGGGATGACCTTTATCATCATGAGGATATTGAAAAAATTTTAAAAAATGATTTATGTGTTACAGCAAAGGAAGTTGACGATCCAACAAGATTTGGTATATTCATACTTGAAAATGGTTTTGTTGAAAGTTTGGTTGAAAAGCCTGAAAACTTTATTTCGAATTTAGCAAATACAGGTCTTTACATGCTTAATAAAGATATTTTTAAATTTCTGGAAAATATTCCTATATCACAAAGAAATGAATTTGAATTAACCGATGCAATTTTGCAGATGAGTAAAGAATACAAAATAAAATGCGAGATAACTAATAATTGGATTCCAATAGGTTATCCATGGGATTTGCTAACAGCTAGTGAATTGAAATTAAAAGAACTGAATTCTAATTCAATTAACAATACAACTGTAATTGAAAAGAACGTTACAATTGAGAACTTTGTAAAGATTGGTGAAAATACAAAAATTAAAAATGGTTCTTATATAGAAGGACCAGTTGTGATAGGTGACAATTGTATTATAGGTCCTAATTGTTATATAAGAACAAATTCTGTAATTGGAAACGGATGTAGAATAGGAAATGGTGTAGAAATTAAAAACTCAATTATCGGAGATGAAACTAAAATTGGACATTTGAGTTATGTCGGCGATTCTGTTATAGGCGACAATTGTAACTTTGGTGCTGGTACTGTAGTTGCCAATTTAAGACACGACAATAAAACTATTAGGGTAATGGTTAAAGGCGAATTAATTGATACAAAAAGAAGAAAATTCGGAATTGTAATGGGCGATTATACAAAAACTGGTATTAAAACTGCCTTTTACCCTGGTGTAATGATTGGTCCATTTTCATGGACATCACCAGCAGCTGTAATAAAAGAAAATATAAAACCACTGACACTAGATGGAATTAAAATTTTAGACGAAACAAATTTTGGAATTGAACTTTCTCAAAAAATTAAATTTGTTCAAAAGTTGGTGGGATGAAAGAACTATATGACGTTGCAGTTATTGGTGGAGGCCCGGGAGGATATACCGCAGCTATTCGTGCTGCTCAACTTGGAGGTAAGGTTGTATTAATTGAAAAACATAAGCTTGGTGGTATATGCAACAATTACGGGTGTATACCAAGTAAAACTATGCTAAGACTTGCTGAAATCCAAGCAAACATGAAAATTGCTGATAAATTCGGAATAAAATTAATCAAATCTAACACTGATGTCAAGCAGCTGATAGAAAACAGGAATGCTCTTCTTGAGAAGCTTGCTAATGGTATTGAAAAGTTACTGAGATTTAATGGTGTGAAAATTATTTTTGGGAAAGCTGAAATCAAATCTAAGAACGAGATTTCAATTTCTAACTCTTATGGTATTGAAACAATTAAATCAAAAAATATAATTATTGCGACTGGAAGCAGTGGAATAAAACCGGAAATATTTGGCAGCAGTCGAAATGTTATGAATAGTGAAGAATTTTTGTCTTCTGACGAACTTCCACAAAATATTTTAATCATCGGTGGAGGACCAGAAGGTGTTGAATTTGCATCCATGTTATCACACTTCGGCTGTAATGTCACAATTGTCGAGATGCTTGATAGATTATTACCACTAGAAGATAGAGAGGTTTCGGAAAGAATAGAAAAAATTCTTAAAGACAATGGCGTGAAAATTCTAACAAATACTAAAGTTATAGAAGTAAAAGATGACGGATTGATAACAAAAGTAAAAACATCGACAGGGGAAATTTTAGAAGCAGAGAAAGTTATAATTTCTACTGGAAGAAAACCAAATACACAAAATATTGGTCTCGAAAATGTAGGAATTATGATAGATGATACAGGTAAAATAATTGTTAATGATAAAATGGAAACTAATGTTAAAGGAATTTATGCTATTGGTGATGTTGTAGGTTCGAGATATGCACATGAAGCTATGGAAAACGGAATTGTTGCAGCGGAAAATGCTATGAAGTTAAATTCTTCCATGAAAGGACAAATAGTACCGAGATGTATATATACTATTCCAGAAATTGCATGTGTAGGTCTAACCGAAGAGGAAGCCAGAGAGAGGTATAGTATTTTAGTTGGTAAATTTTATTTAAAAGCAAGTGGAAGAGCAATGACATTGGGAAATTCTGATGGTTTTGTGAAGGTTATAATTGACAAAAAAACAAAACAATTTCTTGGGATACATATTATGAATGATCGAGCATCTGATATGGTGGGTGAAGCTCTGCTAGCGATGAAATATCTTAAATCAGATGATATAATTAATACAATTCATCCTCATCCAACATTAGTAGAATCGATTAAAGAAGCTGTTCTGGATGCTTACGGAAGATCTATCCACTCTTTTAATTTAAGAGATATACACCAAAAAGTTTAGACATAAAATTTACATCTTTTCCACAGCATACATTCCTATCAATTCTAGACATTTACCTAAAATATTTTTAGTTGCTTTTACCAAATTCAATCTAAAGTTCTTTAATTCATTTGTCTCGGCATTTATTACTCTATGTTTTTCATAAAAATTGTTGAAGGCTGTTGATAAATCATATGTGTAGTTGCAAACATAATGTGGTTTTAAATCTCTTATAGCTTGTTGAACAACTTTAGGAAAGTTTGATAATAACTTAATTAATTTTTTTTCCTCCTCATTTAGCGATTTAAATGAAAAAACATTTTCACATTTCTTCACTTTTTTCAAGATGCTTGAACATCTTGTATAAGTATATTGCAAATAAGGTCCGTTATTTCCATGTAAACTAAGAACTTCATCCCAATTAAACATAACTTGCTTATCTGGGTCTATCTTTAAAAGGGCATAAATTACAGCACTTACACCAATTTTTTCTGCAAGTTTATCATCTTTAACTTTGAATTTCTGTTTGACCGCTTTTTTAGCTTCTGCAAAAACGTCATCGATTAGTATAACTCTTCCTCGTCTCGAGCTTAATTTTCCTTCGGGTAGCGTAACATATGCATATGGTATGTGGTGTGATATATTAGAGAATTTCTTGAAACCTAATAATTCAATTATTTTGAAAAGTTGTTTAAAATGTAATTTTTGATCTTCTCCCGTAATTGTAATACTTAGAGATGGTTTGTACTTTTTGATTCTATATATGTGCGAGGGTATATCTCGAGTAAGATAGAGACCAGTACCGTCACTTCTCAAAATTACTGTATTTGGTAAATTATAAGGTTGTAAATTAACAACAATCGCACCTTCCGCTGTTTTGAAAGCTATTTTCTTTTTTAATAATTGTTCGACATATTTTTTTGATTCTTTAACAAATTTGCTTTCCCAAATGTATTCGGTGAATTTAGTGTTTGTAAGGTTGTAAGTTTCCTTGAATCCTTTTATACATAAGTTAACAATTTTTTTCACAAGGAAAGAAATCTCTTTATCACCATTTTCATACTGATAAAGGATTTTTTCGACATGTTTATTTAATTCAGGATTTTTATTTACTATCTTATTGGCATCGATGTAAATATCTAACAACCAGTGATCGGGTTTTTTATTTGGTTTGATTTTTATTTTATTTTTTAAAAATCCATATACTAGAACAGCAATCTGCTTACCGAGATCATTAATATAACACAACCTGTTAACTGTATATCCGGCGAATTGAAAAATTCTAGATAAAGATTCACCAATAAAGGTATTTCTAGCCGAACCGACATGAATTGGATGAATGGGATTTGGCGAGGAATACTCGATTAAAATCTTTTTGTTTCTACCGAATTTCAATTTATTTAGCCTGATCATATTCTTAAGAACAATTTTTGAAAATTTTGAATAATCTAAGAAAAAATTAACGTAAGCACCCTTAGCTTCAACCTTTTCAATTACAGAATTTTTCGGAATTTTTATTTTTGATGCAATTTCATTAGCAATTACTTGTGGATTTCTTTTTTGTTCTTTTGCTAACTGAAAACACGGAAATGACAAATCGCCTAATTCTTCTTGTGGGGGTGTTTCTAGGTTTTCTTCTTTAGCTTTAATGTCAACAGATCTTAAAATTTTCAGAACCTCGTCTTCAAGCATAACATTTATTATGAGAATTGAAATAAAAACTTCTGGGATAGTTGAATTTATTCATCTTCTTTTTTTTCTTTTTCGAACATGTTGTGTGACAAAACGATTACAGAACAAAAACTTTGTTATACGTATAACATAAATACTTTTCTGTAGTATAAAAGTTATTTTACCAAACACAACTAATTTTAGTAAAGATTAACTCTTACCGAATTCCAATAGTTTATTATGCCAAAAGCTATTTCAACTGTTATCGCTTCTGTTCTAATGCTTATGATTGTCATAGCTTTAGCTGGCACTGCTTATCTATATATCTCAGGAATATCTACCAGCAAGACAGCGACAACATTTGAGATAATAGAATCTGTTAACGACACTGTTACAATAAGAAATTCTGGAACTGAGGCGATAACATATTTCTCATCACTCACGATTGATGGAGCTCCAGCAGTTTATCTACTGCTTAAAGATGATGTTTCTTTAGTAGGCTATTGGAATCTTGACGAAGGTTCTGGAACAACAGCTTATGATAATAGCAGAAACAACAACCACGGAACACTGGTTAATAATCCTACTTGGGTTGATGGAAAGTTTGGAAATGCTCTAAGATTCCAAAACGACGCATATCGTTATGTTGACATCCCGGATAGCGACATTCTGGATTTTGGAACATCGGATTTTTCAGTTTCTTTTTGGTATAAAGCTGAACTTCCTTACACCCAAGCCGCACCAGTATCTAAAAAAGGTGGAAGATGGAACGACCCTGGGTGGATATTTATCACATCCTCTGGGAGTCCAACGATTTCTTTTTGTGGCAATACTAATAATGGCTGTGCAGGTTGGACTTTTGGTGATACAAATTGGCATCATGTAGTTGGTGTTAGAAAAAATGACAGTCTTTATATCTACGGAGATGGGATTTTTAGAAGAGTGGTTTCCCACCCATCTTATGCAAATAGTTCCAGCAATAATGAGTCATTAAGAATAGGTTACGATGATGATTGGTATAACAGCGTGAACGGTATCATCGACGAAGTAAGGATATACAATCGTTTACTGTCAGCTGATGAGATAAGAATGCTGTATACAAAAGGCTCTCTGATAAACATTCTTCCTGGACACACAACAACAATTAAAATTTATAACATCGCAACAAAAGGCACCCACACTCTACGCCTGTGCACATCAAGCATGTGCAGTGTAGCTTATTTACAGATACAATAAAATAAATTCTAATAAGTTAAATCAATTATCATGTCAATTTCAGAAAAGATTCTAGAACTAGCGAAAAGAAGAGGATTCTTCTATGTTAGCAGCGAGATATATGGAGGCATCAGTGGGATTTACGACTATGGTCCCCACGGGACTTTGTTGAAAAGAAAATTAGAGAATTTATGGCGAAAATATTTTCTCTCCCTCAGCGATAATTTTTTTGAAATTGAAACGGCAAACATAATGCCTGAAAAAGTTTTTGAAGCTTCTGGGCATTTAACAAATTTTGTTGACCCCGTAGCCAAATGCAAAAAATGTGGCACTTTCCATCGCGCAGATCAAATAATTGAAGAATTTTTACATGAAAATTTTGAAGGAAAGACAGCACAAGAATTAACACAGCTAATCAAAAAGTATAACATCAGATGCCCGAGATGTAAAGGTGAATTAGGAGAGGTTTCTGTTCTTAATATGATGTTCCCCCTTGAAGTAGGTGCTGGTAAAGAAATTCGTGCATATCTCCGACCTGAAACTGCACAAGGTGCATATGTAAACTTTCTCAGGAATTTCAACATTTTAAGAATGAAATTACCTTTAGGTTTAGCTATAATCGGTAAAGCTTTCCGAAACGAGATATCGCCCAGACAACTATTGTTAAGACAACGAGAATTTACCCAGGCAGAATTGCAAATATTTTTTGACCCCAGAAAATTAGATGAACATGAAAACTGGAATGAGATAGCTAATTATAAACTGATTATTTTATCGGGTAAAAAGTTAGACAAACTAACATGTAACGAAGCTGTAAAAAAACTAAAACTGCCAAAATTTTATGTTTACTATCTTGCAAAGATGCAACAATTTTTCTTAGATGAGTTAGGTATATCCGAAAACAAACTCAGACTACGCCAACTGTCAGACGAGGAGAAAGCATTCTATAACAAGATACACTTTGATTTTGAAATAGAACTAGAGTCGGGGTGGAAAGAAGTTGCTGGTTGTCACTATCGCACTTCTCACGATTTATCCGGTCATCAACTTGTTTCTGGTAAATCGCAAGAGATATTTCACGATGGTAAAAAATTTCTCCCTCATGTAATCGAATTGAGCTTTGGCATTGACAGAATTTTTTATGCTCTGCTTGAATTGAATTATGCAGAAGATAAAGATAGGATAATTCTTAAACTACCAGCTAAGCTTGCGCCGTATACAGTTGCTGTATTCCCATTAGTTAATAAAGACAAACTACCAGAAAAAGCGCAGAAAATTTATCATGAATTGAAACAACATTTTGATGTTGTTTATGATGACGACAGCAGCATCGGAAAAAGATATTACAGACAAGACGAGATTGGTACTTTTCTCAGTATTACTATAGATTACGATACTTTGAAAAATAATACAGTAACAATTAGAAATCGCGATACAAAAAAACAAATCAGAGTGAAAATAGATAAATTAGTCGAAGAAATAAAGAAATTAATCTAACCTCTATAAACTCTTGCATTTTGTGGGCAGACTATAAGCACATCCTCGTCAACACCAACAATATCCCCATCGCTTGCCGCTATAGTCTTTTTCAATTTTTCGACAGCACGTCTCAACTCATTAATGTCATTCTCTCTCATTTCTTTTATCCTGAGAAAAACAAGTTTACCCTCTCTTACCATCTCCTGAATTCTTTCAGCATCTGAAAAAGCTTTCAGAGTTTCTACAGCAACACTAAAGTTTCTTTCTTCTTTGAATGCATCTTCACTAAGTTCATGTAATTCTTGTGGAGTTTGTTTTGATTTGCTGAAAAGTGTCATTTATCTCACATAATAGATTTGGTTTATAAATTTAAATAATTAGCTTAATTCTCTCCTCTTCTGCTCTAAAGCACTTACAACATTCCAAATCTTAGTTCTCGCATAAATAGGCATGTTTGGGTCATTAATAATCTCATCTAAAGTATGAATAGCAGTGCTTATTCTCAATTCCAAATTCTCACTATCATTACTAAGAATAGTTTTAGAACTTTCAGCTGCAGCTCTTATATTCTTCGGTACAGTTCTATCATTAATTATTTCATCTAATAGCTTGAATACAGGTTCGAATTCTGTTATTTCCACTTGCATCACCTTATTTCACCAGTTTTTTCAATTCTGTTTCCATTTCTTTTAGCTTGTTTGTAATCTTTTCCTCGGTTTTCTCTAGAGATTTTACTCTTATTTCGATTGTTTCTTTAGTTTCTGTAAGCTCTTTTTTCAACTCTTCAACTGGTTTGCTAACCATTATCTGTCCAGTGATTTTATAAGCCTTTCCATTCTTAGTCAAGTCAAGCTCTTCCAGAGCTTTGGTTATTTCTATGAGTTGGAGTTGTAAAGTTTCCTTCTGTATTAATATAGCTTGTAGCTGCTGTTGATATGTCTGGAACTGTCCCACCAATTCTTTTGTTTGTTCTTCGTTCAATTTTATCATCTCAATTTAGTTATATAACTATCTGTTTAAAGTAAAATTTAAATTAGTTACCGAGCTAAAACTCTTCTTACAACTTCTGGTCTTTGTAGAATGAATATTCTAAATCCACAATAAGGACATCTAATATTTTCTTCCAGTTTAGCTACAGTCTTTTTGCAGTTCGTGCATTTATACATCATATACCACTCCTTGGAAAATATGCCTGTCCGGTGAATTTATTATTACATTTTTTACAGATATATATCCCCTTAGATAATCTTTTTGCGTAAGGCAAGCTACATCTTGGACATATATGTCTCTGCTTCTGAATTTTTTCTATATCTCTGACTAGATCACGTACCTTTTTCCCGTATCTAGGTCCGAATCTTCCTGCCGAACTAACTTTTGTCATCAAATCACTTCAGTATTCTGAATTTTTGCTTTGTTGTCATCTGTTCTAATATCTTCTTTAGTTGTTCATCGGTTATCATGGTTGATATCTTCCCAGCTTGATAAAGTTGAACCAAATAAAATTCTAATTGATTTGCAATTTCCGGTTTTACTAATTTAATCCTACCCAATCTTTCTGTAGCTTCTTTACTCAAAATTTTCTTTAGAACCACTCTTTTAATAGTTTCTAATTGTTGCAATTTTTGCAATTCTTCAGATTCTCCATTCATTGTCTACTCACTTCATATGTTATTTTATCCAGAAGTTTTCTTCCAACAGGCGTCAGCTTCCTTCCTTTATTGGAATTTTTTTCGACCAATCCAGCCGATTCTAGCTGTTGTAGGATTTTTCTTATAATGCTTCCGGAAGATTTTCTAAAATGAGCAGGTCGAGACCCCCTCTCTTTTCTTCCGCCGAAATAACTTCTCAGTCTTTCAACACCAACAGGACCATCTAGGTATAATCTTCTTAAAACAGATGCACTTCTAACATACCAGAAATCTTCTTGCTGAGGAGGTCTTTCCTTGTGTACACCTGATTTAACAAAAAAACTCCATGCAGGCGGATTAATTTCTTTTATCTTCTTTAGTTCTTCCTTTAGCAAAGTGTTAAATTTTTGTGCATCGACTTCTCTTACTGAGACCATACTATAACCTTTGGAATTAGAACATTTTTAAATTTATTTATATGGGTATCGGTATATCCGATTACAATTTAAACATCGGATATTAACAGTTTTAGTTAATTTATCTAATCTTACCTCGCTTGTTGTTCCAGGCTTTAATAAAGTATTGCAATTTTTACAAAATTTCCTTTTCTGTTCTTTAGTTAATCTAACATTATATCTTAAACCAATCTTCCGTGCTAATTCTATGTATCTTTTGCTTCTTTCAGGATGTTTTTTGAATTCTTTTTCTGAAAGTGAAAATAAAATTTTAATTCTTTCTCTTGCTATTTGTTGTTGCCAATACGGTTTTTGAGATTTTTTCATAAAAATAAATTGTCTAATTTAACTTGATTGGTTTTGATAATATTTGTAATATCTGTTTAGCAGATATTCTTCAAAGCTGCTCATATTAAGCTCTCTAAGGAAGTCTTCCACACTAATGCTTGCGTAATACCATGGTTTATGACAGGGGTTTGCAAAATCTTTTACCTCTCCAGTAAAAATATTCTTACCGTAAACTCCATTTTGCGTACAAAAGACGCCAACGAAGAAGTATATATACGCTAGAAAAATAATTGAGATAACTATAAGAAATGTAGGAATTATTTTCAGTTTTCTAATTTGAATAAGATAAGCAATCGAAGAAAATATAATCATTTGAGGTATGGTTTGGACAAGTAATAATACTATAGTCTCAGAATTTCTGTATAAGATAATGCCAACCACAAACCCTATTATAGCCCCCCAAATCCAATATCTCATAGTTATTAATATTATATTTTAAAATTAAAAAATGGGGAGACTGGGATTTGAACCCAGGTTATCCCGTTTAAATTTCGGAGCCCAAGTCCGAAGGCCTATTGGCTGTTAATAGACCAAGCTAGCCGATCTCCCCTCAAGAATGATTTACAATCTTTTAATTAAAAGTTTAAAGAGTTATTTAGTTTCTTTAATACAATTTGATCTTTACAGAATTATTTCTACTTCTCCGGTTCTTATAACCCACATCATCAGGTAATTCTTATCCAAGTTTTAGTTAATTTTTCTCTTTATACTCCTTTCACTTCCATCTAGAGAGTTTCTAAATACTATTAAATTTAAATAAATTTGGATATAATATAATATTTTTAATGAGTAAAAGACGACTAAAACCAGGAGAGCTGATGCAAAACCTTTTAGTTTTACTGATAACACCAGTAATTTTCCTAGCTGGTTGTCTCGGCTATAATCCCCCTAAGTACGTCTGTGCCTGCTTAGCTACTTGTTACGAAAGTGGACAAACGTATGATGTGGTGAATAATGCAGCCATTGGAGGAAATAGCATAGAAGCGACAAAGAACAACTGCCTAAATGCTGCAAAGCGAGCTTGTCCAAATGGTGAAATAAAAGATTTAACTTGCTCTCCTGTAAAATGGAAAGAGTGGGAAAAAATGAGAGAAAAAGAAATAAAAGAAGGGGGAAGGAGATAAAAAAAGAAATAAGATAATTTTTATGCTCTAGTTTGTGTCTGAATTACGGCACTTATCTGCTCTATTGGTGTTTTGTGATCTACAAAATGGTCAAAACTTTAATGATTTCAATGTAGCCATCTTGACTACCATTCGTCAGAATTTGTAACTTTTGTTTTTTGAGGAAATAAAACCCGTTGCTATTACAACTATTGTAAAGATAACTTCAAATTTTGGAAATTTCTTTTGTAGCTCATTCAGTATTTTATACAACCTCTTTTCTTGGATCTTTCCGAGTCTTATAACATTGAACAAAGTCAATATTTTTGAGTTTAATCAACTAAGAGAATCGGGTGAAATACCTATTTCTTCGCTATACTCAAGTACAAAGCTTTAATGGGGAGACTGGGATTTGAATTCCTGAATGCAGGTTGTTATCCTAACATTTCCCAGGTTGCCACCACCCCAAGGTGGATGCCTTTTGGCTATTAATAGACCAAGCTAGCAGATCTCCCCGACAAGAACAATATTTGATTTGAAGTTAAATTTTATATATGCCTTTAGAAGAAAAACCAAAAGACTTACTTTCTATAGTCACTGAAACAATCGTAGGCAGAACGAAAGAAGATTATGAAAAATTTGGAAATATAGCTACAGGATATATCGGTAAGCACATAGTTGGTACTGGCGAAGATGCTCACTTAACAACAAAAGTTTTCATTGATTTATTAAAACCTCATGTAATTTTGGTTAGTGGTAAGAGGGGAAGTGGAAAAAGTTATTCAGCTGCAGTAATTTTAGAAGAATTCTTATTGTTGCCAGAAGAATTTCGTCAAAAAATGGCTTTTGTTGTTTTCGATCCTGTTGGAATTTATTGGAGCATGAAATTTCCTAATGAAGCTCAATTACAGCTATTAAATAGTTGGCAATTAGAACCAAAGGGGTTTGATAATATTAAAGTTTATGTCCCAGAAAAGCAGCTTGTAGAATATGAGAAGGCAGAAATTCCAGTAGATGGTACAATTAGCATATCCTTAAGCGATCTAACAGCAGAAGATCTGATACTTGCATTTAATTTAGAAAGAACCAACGAACTTGCTGTAACTTTGGAAAAGAATTTTAACTCTTTACTGGAATCTAAAAAAGTTTTTGGACTAGATGATCTGATTGATTCTATCACAAGCGATACAAAAGCTAAAAAAGAAACAAAAGATGCTTTAACAAGTTTGTTATCCGTATTATCACAATGGGGTATAATTAAAAAAGAAGGAACTAAAGTTAATGAATTAATCAAACCTGGTGAAGTAGTAGTTTTTGATTTCTCCAGATTAAAATCACAAGAAGTAAGGACACTTGTAGCTGGATTGATAACACGAGAAGTGTTGCATCAAAGGATTCTATCAAGAAAAGAAGAGGAAATTGCAAAAATTACAGGAGAACAGCTTAAAATAAAATTCCCAATAACATGGTTAATTTTTGAAGAAGCACATAATTTTGTCCCTTCAGATAGAGATGTCAGTTCAAGCGCAGATATAAAACGAGTTGCGAAAGAAGGACGAGAACCTGGTGTAGGATTGATAGTAATCACACAAATGCCAAGTAAAATTCATCAGGATATTCTATCACAAACAGATCTAGTAATCTCTTTCCGCCTGACAAGTAAAGACGACTTACAGGCTCTGCACTCTGTAATGCAGACTTATGTCCAAGAAGAACTTGAAAAATATCTAAATCGTCTACCACGTATCCCAGGATCAGCCATTTTACTTGATGATAATCTAGAAAAAATATTTACTGTGAATATAAGACCGCGAATCAGCCATCATGCTGGCGGGACCGCAAGAGTGGTCTAACTCCTGACCTTTCTGACTATTTCCCTCTACTTTGTGTGCTAGAGATCCAAACAAATACAAATTCTTCCGTTTTCCCATATAATCTAGCTCATGCCCATAAGGGCTAAGAAGGGCATTTAAAGTATTAACTACAGCATTTACTCTTTCATGCTCCACAGTTATTTTTGGTTCGCGGTAAATAAGTTTGCCAAGTTCTTCAGATTTTTCTAGAAGACCAAGTTCCGCATACTCGAATGTATCGTCATTTGTGTTTATTTGTGAAGGATATTGTTTACTTCGTATTAACACTCTAGGCATTAATTGAAGCACAGGCGTATTTGTTGAGAAATCAGTCCACCAATAATTCAAAAAATCTTTTCCAAATAATCTCCTTTAAATCCTCTTCTATTGCATGCTCAAATAATTTAGGTGATTGGCCGATTGGATACCGCATTATATAATGGAAAACTAAAGTTTAAAATTTTAACTCAAAATCTTAGTCACAGTTCCTATTCCTTTTGTCTTGCCTTCTCTGAAAACAAATCTATCTCCTTCTTCCAGATAATGTGATGAATACTTGAATGCGAATCTAACTTTCCCATTTTCTCCAGCTTTCAGATATTCTTTATCGAGCAATTCAACTTTTGCAGATTCACCGATTGTAAATAAATGAACAACAGGTTCGTACCCATTGGTTATTCTAGTAGGATGTGTAAGAACGAGAACATCAGCCTCGAAACTTTTCACCGGTTTCGGATCCAATTCTGGCGAACAAAGTATCATCCCTCTTTTGACCTCATCGTAATTTACTCCTCTTAATGCAACACCCACAACAAACCCCGTGTCCGCCTCGACTAATCTATGATAATGCATCTCAATGCTAGATGCTTTAACTTTTCTCATCTTACCAGTTGCATCTGGTCCCAATAACAACTCATTCCCAGCTTTTAATCTCCCTTGTTTAATGGTTCCAGAAACCACAGTTCCGACACCAGATACATTATATACCTTATCAATAAACATCAAAAATGGTTTGTTTAGGTCTCTCTTCCTTTCAGGTAATAAAGACAATAGTTTATTCAATATATCATAACCCTCCAGAGTAACAGCAGAAGTTTTTATTATCGGCACTATCGTATTTAGTTTGTCGATAACAACATTCAAGTCATTTTCATCTTTTATTAAATAAGGAATTCTACCAACATTCTTCAGCAATTCTTCTATCTGTGCTTCTGTTTCATCAATCCTTTTCTCACCAACTTTATCGATTTTTGTCACACATACTATCACAGGTAGGTTCATAGCTAACAGTAGACCTAAATGTTCCTTAGTTATGTTCATCACACCGTCATCAGCTGCTACTACTAACAATCCATAATCGATATCCTGACCAACAACACCACGAATGGCTGTACGAAGAAAACCTTCATGTCCGGGTGTGTCAACAAAGCTAATTAATTTATCTGATTGCTCAACTATTCTGCTTCTTTCTTTTTTATCTAAAGGATTTTTAAAGTGAAACGGCTTGTTATCTTTGAAACCTAATAATGCATAATGCAAATCAGCGGATAAGTTTCTTTCTATTTCATGTGGCAGGCGATCTAAAAATAACCAATTCTTGAGATCTGTATCAGCCTTTCCAGTCATTAAAGTTCCAATTAAAGTCGACTTACCATGATTTACATGACCAGAAATTACAACGACTATGTGAGATTTAAATCCATTAGTAGCAACTTTACTAATTACTACTTTCCCAAGCAAATTCCCATTATCACTGAACTTTTCAACTTTAACAATTTCTGCATTATTTTCGGATGCAATTACTTTCAAAACGTTTAAACTCTCTTCAAATTCTAATTCAGTTAGTCCCTTTGCCTTACCATTATCATCAACGCCAATAACATAAATAGCAGTACCTTTACCAATTTCCAATCGATATTTCATCTGAGCTGCCAGATGTTGCTTTTTCTCTTGCTTAAGATGTATAACACTACTTAACTTCTCTTTAAACTCAATGTTCTTGTTTTCTTTGCTTGGTATTACAACCATTTTTATCAGATAATGATATACGACATACCCTTATAAAAGTTCATTCAGAAAATATCCGACCGATGTACCATATAACCAATATACCAAAAATTAATAAAAGTATCTGCAGTAATGATTTGTTCAAACCTTTTTCTCTATGTGTCTCTGGTAACAAATCTGTACTCGCAATATAAATGAAACCACCAGCAGCAATTGCAAGTAAAATAGAATTAAGATTTTCAAATAAAGGAAGGTAAAAGAATCCTAAGAGAGCTCCCACAATAGCAGTCATTTGAGCAGCTAAACTGTATAAGATAATCTTAGCTTTGCTGAACTTGGCATGAAGTAAAACAGCAAATTCGCCTATTTCTTGAGGTAATTCATGAAACAAAACAGCCAGAGATGTTGTTATTCCTAACTTAATATCAATCAAGAACCCTGCAGACATTACCAAACCATCAATAAAATTATGCAAAGCATCACCAAATGTTATCAGATATCCAACAGGATGTGCTTTTTCTTCTACAGGATGCTTCTTATGCCATACTTGTTCGATAGAATGATGATGATACCAGAGTAAAGTTTTTTCCAAAAGATAAAATAGGATAATACCAGAAAGTGTGTATATCAATACAGTTTCAACAGATTGAAGCGATGCTATTGATTCGGGTAATAAATCCAGAAATGTTACACCAAATAAAGTACCGATAGCAAAAGTTATCAAATATTTCGATGTTAACTTAGCCCATTTCTCCCGGTAGATTAAAAGAACACCACCGGTTATACCGAGCAAACTTATAATTAAAACAGTAATTAGTGCAACAACCAATACCATAAAAATAGATTAAACATTTAAAATAATATCTGTTCAATAGGTTAACATGGCTTTAAAACAGGGATATCCACAATTAGGAGAATTGGTAATTTGTACAGTCAGAAAAATTAGCCAGTTTGCTGCATGGTGCTCTCTCGACGAATACCAAAATCTTGAAGGTATGATTCATATTTCTGAAGCAGCAGGTAAGTGGGTACACGATATAAAAAAATTCATCAAACTCAACAAGCAGTACGTTGCAAAGGTTGTTAAAGTTGATCCACAAGCAAATTTAATAAACTTGAGTTTGAAGAGAGTGTCTAAAAATGAGGAAAGAAACAAGTGGAACGAGTTTAGGAAAGAGCAGCGCGCCATAGGCATATTAAGGGTAATTGCAAAAGAATTAGGTATATCCGAAGAAAACGCTCACGAAAGTATAGGATTTAAGCTTCAAGAAAAATTTGGAGATTTGTATACAGGATTCGAGGAAGTTAATAAATCACCAACATTGCTAGCAAAATTAAATATTCCGGAAAAATGGCACGAGTCTATCTCAAAAATATTGGAAAAAACCTTTGTTGAAAAAGAATTTAAGATAAAAGCCGAGTTGCAAATGTTATGTTATGAAGGCGATGGTATAGAAAGAATAAAGAAATTATTACAAGATCTGGAGAAAAATGGTATGTTAGTTTCTTACGTGTCTGCTCCTAAATACAGGGTTGAACTGAAGACAAAAAATCCGAAAGCCGATACCAAAAAATTTGAACGAGAACTACAAAAAATTGTATCGGAAGGAAGCAAAATTAATGTTGATGTAAACTATAGCATGATATAATGAAACTGAGAAAATGTGATAATTGTAAGATATACACATTTAAACAATTGTGTCCTAAATGCGATAAAGAAACTAAAAATCCTAACCCACCAAAATATTCACCCGAAGATACTTACGGTAAATATAGACGATTGAGCAAACAATTTAAATAATCAATAAAACAAAATATGAGATATGACAACAACAATATTTGAATTTGAGAAACCGAAACTGAAAAACCCTTTGTTTATAGAAGGTCTCCCAGGTATAGGTCATGTTGGTAGAATAGCAGCGCAGTTTCTTGTAGAAGAATTGAAAGCAAAAAAATTTGCAGAGCTTTTATCATCACATTTTATGCACTATGTTCTTTTACAACAATCATCATCAGTCCACGTGCTTAAGAACGAATTTTATTATGTGAAAGCCAAAGGAAAGGGCCAGAGAGATTTGATTATATTGGTTGGTGATTCGCAAAGCATAGACCCTGAAGGACACTACGAAATTTCACATGAGATTCTTGCGTATCTGAAGAAATTAGGCGTAAAGGAAATGATAACCCTTGGTGGCCTCGGTATTGGGGAGGTTAAAGAAAATCCTAAAGTAGTCGGTGCGGTTAGTGATGAAGGATTGGATAAGAAATACAAAGGATACGGAATTGATTTTGATGCTGGCAGTAAGGTGGGAACCATAGTTGGTGCATCTGGTTTATTACTCGGTTTGGGAAAGATTTATGGCATGAAAGGTATTTGCCTGTTAGGTGAGACATCGGGTTATCCAATTTTGCCTGATCCGAAAGCTGCCGAAGCTATTCTTAAAGTTCTTATGAGAATGTTAAATTTAAAGCTAGATATAAGCAAGCTTGATGCCAAAGTAAAAGAAATGGAAGATTTCATCAAAAAAATCGAGGAAATACAAAGAAAAGCTATAAGTCAAATGATACAACAGCAAATGCCGCCGAAAGAAAAAGGAAAAGAAGAGTTAAGCTACATAGGCTAGTTCTAATCTTTAAAAAGTATTTCGTACAATAGGATATTCATGCCTGCAAAACTTTTGCTCCCAAAAGAAGAATACCTAGCTTCGGGTATACATATAGGTATGAAACAAAAAACAGACCAGATGAAAGAATTTATTTACAAAATACGTGAAGATGGGTTAGCTGTACTTAACCTTAGTAAAATTGATGAAAGAATCAAAATTGCAGCTAAATTCTTGTCGAGGTTAGAAAATATTTTGGTTGTTACCAGGAAATCGATAGCGTTTGATATTATTAAAAAATTTGGTGAAGTAATTAATGCACGAGTTGTCACAGGAAGATTCATGCCAGGAACATTAACAAATCCTACATATAAAAACTTTTTTGAGGCGCAAGCAATTGTTGTGGTGGATCCTCTAACAGATATACAAGCCTTACAAGAAGCAGTCAAAGCTCGTGTGCCCGTGGTTGCTATTTGTGATACTTTTAATGAAGTAAAGGATATAGATTTGATTATACCTGCGAATAATAAAGGAAAGCGTTCTATTGCGACTATATTCTGGCTATTAGCAAGAGAAATTTTAAGAGAAAGAGGTGTAATAAAATCTGATAAAGATTTTAAATATGAAATAAAAGATTTTGAAGGACCTGAAACAAATTAAGTGTTAGTTTATTACCTTAAAATTAAAAAAAATTATTTAAAATTTTGGATTAAAAAAATTAAATCCTTATCAACTACAATTTAGGTAACTATAATAATTGTATGACTACATCAAAGTAATTTCATATCTGTAAAATATTAATTGCTCTACAGAAAATGGTATTTAAACTAAAACTTCTATTGTATGTGTCGGTTATAAAAACCACAAGATATTGTATTTAAATAGGCTAAAATCACAATAATAGACATGCGATGCCCGTATTGCAACAGTGAGAAAATAAAAGTTATAGACAAACGGCCAAGTGATAACAAAACATTCAGAAGACGTAGAGAATGCCAGAAATGCCACAAAAGATTTACAACATATGAAAGAATAGAGCTCGTACCGTTAACTGTAATAAAACGTGATGGTAGAAGGGAAGCATTTGATAGGAATAAAATAAGAATAGGAATAATGAAAGCTTGTGAAAAGAGACCGATAAGCCAAGAAAAAATTGAAAAAATAGTTGATGAAATAGAGAATGAATTGAGAAACATGGACACAACTGAAATAAAATCTAAAGTCATTGGTGATATGGTGATAGAAAAATTAAAATCTCTGGATGAAGTTGCTTACATTAGATTCGCTTCTGTTTATAAGAAATTTAAAGCTATAGAAGATTTTGAAAAAGAACTTAAGGCACTAAAAGGATAAGATTATGGATAGTTTAGGACAAAAAGTTCAGCTTGTCGGTGAACAGAAAGGATTGAAAATACCAAGATTATTTACAAAATCTGGAGAAAATGTTTATAATACTTGTGAATGGGAAAAAAGAACTTCGATAATTAAAAACCCTGATGGTTCGATTGTATTTCAAATGAATAATGTTGAAGTTCCAAAGTTTTGGTCACAAACTGCAACAGATATCCTAGCACAGAAATACTTCAGAAAAAAAGGAGTCCCTCAGTTCGATGATAAAGGAAATCCAATTCTAGATGCAAACGGTCAACAAGTTCTCGGTAGTGAAACATCATTAAAACAAGTTGTTCACAGACTTGCGGGGTGTTGGACATGGTGGGGAAAGAAATACAATTATTTTGCAACAGAGGAAGATGCCCAAGCATTTTATGATGAAGTTGCTTACATGCTTTTACATCAGTTTGCAGCTCCTAACTCACCTCAGTGGTTTAATACAGGATTAAATTTTGCTTACGGAATTACAGGTTCACCCCAAGGACATTGGTATGTAGATCCTGATACAAAAGAATTGACACAAGCGAAAGATGCTTATTCACATATTCAAGCGCATGCATGTTTTATTCAACCAGTAAAAGATGATTTAGTAAATGAGGGAGGTATTTTAGATTTGGCTGTCAGGGAAGCAAGAATCTTCAAATATGGAAGTGGATGCACTTCAGAGAATTCGTATGTTTATACAGATAAATTCGGTCTGATAAAAATAAGTGAGTTATTTGAAAAGTTTAAGCATTTAGGAATTAATGATTTTGATGGTAAAGGTAAATTTATTGATATATCCAATTTGGGTATTCATACTATTTCTATGAATAAAGACGGAGTTCTAGAAAAAGATTTGATAGAAAAGATTTGGCAATACGACGTTTCAAAAGAAGACAAGTTAAAAGTTTATTTATCTAACGGTAGTAGAGTTGTAGTTTCCTCGTGGCACCCATTTCTTGTTTGGAACGGCGAAACTATAGAAGAAAAAAGAGCAGACGAACTTAAAAGAGGGGATGTTGTTTTATCATCAAATTCTTCAATTAAAAATATCTTGCCAGAAGAGTCTATAACCATAGAATGGAGATCAAAATACAAAAGAATAGAAAATCATTCTATAGAACTAGATAAAGATCTAGCATGGTTAATTGGATATTTCATAGGCGATGGTTCTATTGATAAGAGAAAATACAAAATAAAAGGCAAGTTATACGAAGATCTTAGGTTGAGATTTTCTGGTGAAACGATAACAAGCTTAAAAAAAGCTAAGAAAATTATAAAAGAAAAATTCGGAGATTATAGTAGAATAGTAAGTGATAAGAGAAAGAATAGTTTTATTTTAAATTGTGTGGGTAGAAAAGCTACAAGCTTTTTCGTGAATATAACAAAATCGAATAAAACATATTCAATTGGATTACCCGAATTCATTTTAAAATCCAACCTCACAATCATTTATTCTTTTCTAGCTGGTTTAATTGATTCGGATGGTTATGTCACCAAAGATGGGAAAACGAAATACGCAACCACCTCTAAACTACTAGCAGAAAAACTTTCTGTATTAAGTTCGCTACTGGGTTTAGGTGGCGGTATAGTTAAAAATGGAAACACTTATACAGTAACCTTAATTGCTAAATCTAATTCACCAGAAATAATGAAAATTCTAATAAATCTCTCTAATGTGGATAGAAGAACAAGACTTAACAATTTTTTAATGGACAACCGTAGAAAGTGTTTTACAATGCCACTATCAGATGAAATGTTTGGTCAAATATTCAATGCTCCGACAAACACATCTGGATGGCTTTCTTATTCAATGGGTTTATCTACTTTCTCTTTGAGTAGGCTGAAATACGAAGGTGTGGTTAACCCTGTAAAACAGAATAGAATGTTATTTGAAGTTGATAAAACAGAAACTTCAGAATTTCTGAAAAGAATTAGTGAATCTGCAACTTTTGTAGAATCTGTAGAGAAAATAGATGACGATCCTGAATTTTTTGATTTAACAGTCAAAAAGAATAACAATTATCTTGCAGGTGAACATGGATTAGTTATAATTCACAACACAGGAACAAACTTCTCAACACTAAGAGCTAAAGGTGAGCCGCTATCGGGTGGCGGAACTTCTAGCGGAGTAATGTCATTCTTAAAAATTTATGACACAATAGCTGGCTCAATTAAAAGCGGTGGTACGACTCGTCGTGCTGCAAAAATGGTTATTTTAAATATAGATCACCCAGAGATAGAAGCATTCATAAGATGGAAAGCAGATGAAGAGAAAAAGTTTGCTGCATTAGTTAGTGCTGGGTTAGTTGATGGATATAGTGTTGAATCGGCAGGTGAACATGTGTTCGGTCAGAATTCTAATAATTCCGTTCGAGTTACTAATGATTTCATGAAAGCTGTCATAGAAGATAAAGATTGGAACTTAACTTGGAGAACAGATGGTAGAGTTGTAAAAACAGTTAAAGCTAGATACTTGTGGGACATGATTGCACAAGCTGCATGGGAATGTGCCGACCCTGGATTGCAATTTGATACAACATACAATGAGTGGCATACATCACCCGCTTCAGGTAGAATAAATGCAACTAATCCCTGTTCCGAATTTGCCTATCTTGATAATTCTGCCTGCAATCTTGCATCATTAAATTTGGTAAAATTCTTAGAGAACGGGATATTCAATGTAGATGCATTCAAACATGCTGTCAGGTTATGGACAATTGTTCTTGAAATCTCGATTCTAATGGCTCAATTTCCGAGCAAAGAAATCGCCGAGGTAACTTATAAAACAAGAAGCCTAGGTTTAGGATATACCAACTTAGGTTCACTCTTAATGAGATTAGGAATCCCTTACGATTCTGATAAAGCAAGAGCTATTGCTGCAGCCATAACAGCAATAATGACTGGTGAAACCTATGCAACATCTGCTGAACTCGCAAGTTTTCTTGGTCCATTCGAGGAATTTGAGAAGAACAGAGAACACATGCTAAGAGTAATTAGAAATCATAGAAGAGTTGTTTACAATGCTCCGACAGAAGAATACGAAGGTTTGAGCATAATCCCACCAGGTATTGATCACACGCATTGTCCGGATTATCTTTTGAAAGCCGCTATCGAATGTTGGGATAGAGCATTGTTATTAGGTGAAAAGTACGGATATAGAAATGCTCAAGCAACTCTAATCGCACCAACAGGAACTATAAGCTTTGTAATGGACGCAGATACAACTGGAGTTGAACCTGATTTTGCTCTAGTTAAATTCAAAAAATTAGTTGGTGGTGGTTATTTCAAAATTGTTAACCAAAGTGTAGCACCGGCACTGAGAACTCTAGGTTATACAGAAGAACAGATAAAAGATATTATAAGATACCTCGTCGGTACCAATAGATTCGAAGGTGCACCTTACATCAACACTTTTACTTTAAAAAGGAAAGGATTTACAGATGAGGATATAATTAAAATGGAAAATTTATTGCCAAGTGCTTTAGATTTATCTTTTGTTTTTAATGTCAATGTTCTCGGTAAAGAGTGTTTGGAAAGATTGGGATTCAAAGAATCTCAATATTCTTCATCAGATTTCAATTTATTGAAAGCTTTAGGTTTTAGAGATGATGAAATAGATGCTGCAACAGAATTCATTTGTGGAGCACAAACCATCGAAGGCGCACCACACTTGAAAATTGAACATTATCCTGTTTTTGATTGCGCTGTTAAATGTGGAAAGAAAGGTACGAGATATATTGATTATATGGCTCATGTTTATATGATGGCTGCGATTCAACCTTTGCTTTCTGGAAGTATAAGCAAGACAATTAACATGCCTAATCACGCTACTGTTGAAGACATACAAAAAGTTTACCTAGAATCGTGGAAACTTGGATTAAAATCTTTGGCTATATATCGTGATGGTAGCAAAATTATTCAACCATTATCTGTATTCAAAGAAAAGAAAGAAGAGTTCAAACCTGTTAGAAGAAGATTGCCAGCTGAAAGACAAGCCATCGCCCATAAGTTCAGGGTTGGTAATCAAGAAGGTTATCTGCACGTAGGATTGTTTGAAGATGGTTCTCCAGGAGAATTGTTTGTTACAATTGCTAAACAAGGTAGCACCTTAGCTGGTTTAATGGATGCATTTGCATTGACAGTTTCAATTAGTTTGCAGTATGGTGTTCCATTGAAGGTTTTAGTGAGTAAGTTCATCAACACAAGATTCGAGCCTATGGGGTGGACTGATAATCCTGAGATACCAATTGCCAAATCTATTATGGATTATATTTTCAGGTGGATGGCATTCAAATTCTTGACAAAGGAAGATTTGAAAGAGTTGGGGCTATTGAATAGTGAGCATGTCGTTATTGCTAACGAGAAACCAGAAGAAGTGGAAAATCAGACTCAGGATATAGCTAAATTGTCTTTGTTTACTAGAAAAGAAACAGATTCTGATACGAGTGGAGATGCACCTGCATGCCACGAATGTGGAAGCATGATGGTTAGAAGCGGTTCTTGCTATGTTTGCACTTCTTGCGGAGCTACTAGCGGGTGTTCTTGAATTTTTATACTACACTAGCAACATTAGTTCCAAATACCTTACCCAATCCCCAACCAATCAGATAACCTGCAAATGCTGCTGACATTCCTATTACTGCTAATTCCAATCCACTAGTAAACCAATTACCTATTGTTAATCTTGCTTTTATCACACCAACGATAAAGAGAACAATTACAGATAATACAACAGAAACAATTACCGCATTAGCTACTGATAATAAGTTGAATAGAGCAAATGGTATTAAAGGAATAAGAGAACCAATTAAAGCTGCGATAAAAACAACTAAAGCACTTTTTAAAGGAGACCCACCAAATCTTAAAGAAAGATTAAGTTCTTCAGTCATCATGGTATCAACCCAAACTTTTTTGTTAGAAGTGATAACTTTGACAACATCATTTAACAGCTTTCCTTTGAAACCTTTCTTAGCGTATATCTCACGTATCTCTTCAATCTCATGTTCAGGCATCTTCTCCACTTCCTCTTCTTCGAGCTTTCTTTCAGCCTGATAATAATCACGATCGGCTTTCACAGAAGTATATGCGACAGCAGCCATTGAAATTGTTTCAGCAAATGTTGCAGCTAGTCCAGCAACCAAAGTTATTAAAGGATCATTTGTAGCACTCGCAACTCCTAAAGTTACACCTAGAACATTAACTAAACCATCTTGTCCACCAAGAATTACATCGCTTATTTCCTTACCTTTGAAATGTTTTTCATGTTCAGTCGCATAATGCTTTTTGTGTTCCTTCAAGTCTTCCATCTTTTATCACTAATTTATTAGTTTCTAAGAAAATTTAATATATGCCTATTTCTAAAGTCAGAAAGCGAGATGGCAGGTTAGAAGAATTTAATCCACAGAAAATAACTAATGCAATATTAAAGGCTTTACGAGCAACAAAACAAGGAAATAAAAAATCAGCTGAAAAATTATCACACCAAGTGGTTAATGAGCTAGAAAAAATTTATTCTGGAAAAATCCCCTCAGTTGAAAATATCCAAGACATTGTGGAAGAAATTTTGATTAAAAATAAATTAGTTAAGACAGCAAAAGCTTATATCCTATACAGACAAAGAAGAAAAGAAGTTAGAGAAATAAAAGAATTTTTCGGAGTTAAAGATGATCTGAAACTTGGGATAAATGCAATAAAAGTTTTGCAGAGAAGATATCTAGCGCGAGACGAAAATGGAAATGTCATTGAAACACCTTCACAACTTTTTAAACGAGTAGCAAAAGCTATTGCATCAGTTGAAAAACAATACGGGAAAAGCGAAAAAGAAATCAAAAAAATAGAAGAACAGTTCTATCACATGATGGCAAATCAAGAATTTATGCCCAATACACCATGCTTAGTTAATGCGGGTAGACCTTTGGGTCAGTTAGCTGCTTGTTTTGTGATTCCTGTGGAAGATTCATTAGAAAGTATATTCGATGCATTGAAATTAACGGCGATTATTCATAAGAGTGGCGGAGGGACGGGATATAATTTCTCACACTTAAGACCAACTGGTGATGTTGTTAAAACTACAGGCGGCGTTGCTAGTGGTCCCGTTTCTTTTATGAAAATTTTTGATGAAGCTACAAATCAAATAAAACAAGGCGGCGTAAGACGCGGCGCTAATATGGGAATTTTAAATGTAGATCATCCTGATATTTTAGAATTCATAACAGTTAAATCTGATGGGAAAACTTTATCTAACTTTAATATTTCTGTTGCTGTTACTGACGAATTTATGAAAGCTGTTGAAAAAAATAAAGAGTACCAGTTGATTAATCCGAGAACTGGAAAAGTTGTAAAGAGATTAAATGCAAGTGAAGTTTTTGATTTGATTGTTTACAATGCATGGAAAACGGGTGACCCTGGATTAATATTTCTGGACGAAATTAACAGAAAGAATCCTACAGCTCATCTAGGAAAAATTGAAAGTACTAATCCATGTGGAGAACAGCCTTTGCATCCTTATGAAGAATGTGATTTGGGCTCGATAAATGTTTCAAAACTTGTTAAAAATAAAAAGATTAATTGGAAAAGATTAAAAGAATTGGTTTGGTTGGGTGTCCGTTTTCTGGATAACATAATAGATGCAAATAAATATCCAGATAAAAGAATTGAAGAAACTTCTAAAGCCAACAGACGAATAGGTTTAGGAGTAATGGGATTTGCCGAGTTTTTGATAAAGCTAGGCATACCTTACAATTCAGAAAAAGCTCTAAAAGCTGCAGAAAAATTAATGAAATTTATTGAAAAAGAAGCTGATGAAGCATCTCAACAATTAGGAAAAGAAAAGGGAAACTTCCCTAATTTCAAAGGAAGCCTATGGGATAAGAAAGGCTATAAATATAGAAGAAACGCAACTGTGACAACAATCGCACCTACAGGAACTATTAGTATCCTCGCTGGATGCTCTAGTGGAATAGAACCGCTTTTTGCTGTAGCATTTGTCCGCAATGTTATGGAAGGTACACGATTGTTAGAAGTTACACCAACATTTGAAGAGATAGCTAGAAAAAGAAAATTTTATTCTTCAGAGTTGTTAGCGAAAATTGCTGAAACTGGTAGTGTGCAAAATATTCCTGAAGTTCCGGAAGATGTGAAGAAGCTTTTTGTTACCGCTTTAGATATAGAACCAGAATGGCATGTGAGAATGCAAGCCACATTTCAACGTTTTACAGAAAATGCAGTTAGCAAGACTGTTAACCTAAGAGAAGATGCTACTCCCGAAGATGTTAGGAAAGCTTACATGTTAGCATGGAAGTTGAAGTGCAAGGGAATAACTGTTTATCGCTACGGTAGTAAGGAAAATCAAGTTCTGACTATCGGAAGCTTGGAAAAAGAATTGGGAGAAAAACATGTTATTGCAGAATCAGAATTTGCTGGTGGATGTGCGGGAATTACTTGTCCTCATTAATTTGTAACGATTGTAAAGATAAACTATTGTGCATGAAATAATATAACTAGTGAAAATCAAAATAACAATATTTACCCATACTGGTGATGTGAAAAAGTTTTTGTAAAAATAGTCTATTGCAAGCAGAGGTACACCTATAAGTTTTGCGATAACTATCTTTTCCAGAGTAATTCTGAAGAATTGCATGAAATCACTAGAAGAATACTTTGATTATAATGTTCATAAATAAAAATACACTTTTTTGTAGCAACCAGATAACCGAAGCTATGGTAATAAACTTAAACGAGAGAATATCAAATGCTGCAAGTAACATGTATATACCGACTATAAAGTCTATTCTACTTGCCCAGTCGCTGATGAAAAAGATAACACCTTTCAAAATTATGTATGTTGCATGGTAAGCAACCATTTCAGTTGAAAACCAACCTAAGGCTGCATGTGTAGCTAGAACAAATCCTGTAACCGCGTCGAGAATAGTTAAAAGATAAACAAGTACCATAGTCAAATATTGGTTAACGAATTTAAATTGCGTTAAGTATAGACCATAAACCTTTGCTTAAGAGTAATATTCCAAGGAACCATAAAAATGATACGTTCAAACTAAAGAAAATCAAAAGCATTGTCCCACCGCATGCAATATCTATCAATCCAAGGTAGTCGAAATAAAAATGTTTTCTGAGACTGTTGAAAAGAGCCCATACACCTTTTACAAAAATTATCCAACCAAGATAAAAAAGTAAGACATGTACGAAGGATACGGAATTGAAAATTAATACCAGTCCACCAATGATGTCAACTATAGCCAATAAAAATAGTAATGTATCAAATGGAACGATTCCACCTAAATTAAAATTCGGTTAATCTTTATAAATACCTATTCCAGCAGCTTTTCTGGAGCTTTTAAATTTAAAATAACAGAGTTCAAGAATCTTGTAGCATAAGCTCCATCAGCAATTCTGTGGTCAAATGTAAGTGAGAGGGGAAGAACTTTACCGATTTCTATTTTCCCCTCGATAACAACAGGTTTTTCATATATTCTTCCTACTCCGAGCACGGCACAATCAGGATAATTGATTATTGGAGTTGCAAAAATCCCGCCGAAACTTCCATAATTAGTAATAGAGAAACTACTACCTCGCATATCTTGTAAATCTAATTTCCTTGCTCTTGCCTTGTCTGAAAGTTCTTGTAATTCTTTGGCTATATCCAAAATACTTTTTTTGTCAGCATACTTGATAACAGGCACGACCAAACCTTCACCATCGATATCAACAGCAAATCCGATGTTGTAATATTTTTTGATAATAATTTCTTCATTTTCTTCGTCGAGTGATGCATTCAATAATGGAAATTCTTTTAAAGCTGCAATACAAGCTTTCATGATAAATGGGAGGTAAGTTAATTTGATTCCTTGTTCTTGGGCTTTTAGTTTCTCACGTTCTCTAACTTTTACCAGTTCTGTAACTTCGGCTTCGTCCATTGTTGTTACATGAGGAATATGTTTCACAGATTCTATCATATGCCGTGCAATGGCTTTTCTTATTCCCTTTAAAGGAATGCGATCAACATAACCCCACATGTCATATTTCCGTGCGACTCTTATTGCAGGAACTCTAGCTTCGGAAGCTTTTCTCACATCCCCTTCAGTTATTCTTCCTTCAGGTCCTGTACCGACAACTTTAGTTAAATCAACTCCTAAATCTTTTGCTAATTTTCTAACTGCAGGAGTGGCTAAAATTTCTTCTTTCACAGCTTTCACAGGAATTACTGGCTTAGGTTCAATTTCTTCCTCTTCAGGAGCTTCTTCGAGATAACCAACAGCGCCAGCAGGTCTCATTACAGGAACTTTTGCTTCTTGCGTTATTTTTTCTCCTTCTTCGCCGATAATAAATAAAGTTTGACCAACTTTAACTGTGTCACCTTCTTTAAAATTGATCTTCAAAACAATACCGGCATAAGGTGAAGGAATCTCAGCAACAGCTTTATCCGTCTCGATTTCACCAACTACTTGGTGCTCTTCTACTTTGTCGCCTTCTTTTATATACCAGCGGACAATTTCACCTTCTGTTATTCCTTCACCAATATCAGGAAATTTGAATTCTTTTGGCATTATCTTTATTTTAGGTTTTGAAATATAGAAAAGTTTATTTGAATGTAAAACGTTTTACATTAACACCGCGATTAAAATGAGAGAATTTGTTTTAATCTTTGATGTGCCAAGGGAATCCGTAGCTGTAGCAGTAAAAGTATGGCGATATTTACAAAAAATTAAAGCCTATAAATTACAGCACTCTGTTTGGAAACATAGTGATTTATCAAAATTAATAGAAATAGCAACTTTAATCAAGAAATCTGGAGGAAGCGCAACTATTTTGGAAGAGAAATTAGTTTTTTAATTCTATTATTGACTATTTTTGATATATTCTAAAAACATGATTTAATTTCATCTCTAATATTCTTGTTAATGGTACATTTACTTCTGGGCCATGCCCGTATCTATAATGATTAGTATCAAGCAAAATTACCTCGTTGCCTTCAATTCTGTCTACTATAAAAGAATGATCTGCACCACTCGAATGTTCAGGTAGACCTAATTCATCTCTACGAGCACCAAAGATTACTATATCACCTTTCTGTGAACTTTCTGCAATTAGTTTTGGATCTAATTGCTCTACAACCAAACTACCATTCGATAGGTTAACTAATCCTGAAAAATCGTCATAGTCGGCTTCAGAAATTCTATAATTTATAGGTCGTAAGAGTCCCTCGTCCAAATCTCTCGCAAATTCATGATAAAATCGTCTTATAGAACCATCATTTATACTTCTCTTTACTGTCCTTCTTTTCTCTTCTTCTTGTTTAGCATGTTCTCTAATGATATTTTCAACTTCTTCTGGTGTCAACATGCTTCTTTCGGAACTACCGCCGATAACAAGCATAACTGGATTTTTTCTTAAATTTTCTTCAAAGCGTCTCTGACTTTGAATAGAGAACTTTATATAGGATTGAATAGCTTCTTCATATGTCGGCAACCTTCTAGTAGTTATCAATTGTCTAAACATTCCTTGTGCCAAGTGGAGATGAATTTGACTATACGGTATTTGAAGTCTACGCCTTGTTAAATCTTGTGCTAGAGTAATTATAGAAAGTCCAAGAGGATAACCTTGATTATTACTGGCAACTACATCTAAATCACAATAATCTGTATTTAGAAATGTGTTCAAGGCTATCGCTTGTGTTGCTTGAACGCACGTATAAAACGTGGATTGTTGCTTAAATTTCAATCTCATGATTTTTAATAGTTAGAAACATTTAAAAACTCATCACATTTTCAATTGCTTTATTAATTCTAGTCACATCAGGAATGTAATAATTCTCCAACTTTGGCAATGGAACAGGTATATCGTATCCAGTAACTCTCTGAACAGGTGCTTCCAAACTTAACAAAGCCTTCTCATTAATTCTTGCAATCAATTCAGCTGCAAATCCACAAGTTTTAGGCGCTTCCTGTACTATTACACATCTACCAGTTTTCTTCACAGAATCTATCACAGTTTTTTCGTCCAAAGGATACAAAGTTAGCAGATCGACAATTTCAACAGAATACTTTCCTTGCAATTGCTCAACAGCTTCCTTAATAGTTTTAATCATTGCTCCCCAACCAATAACAGTAACATCACTTCCTTCTTGCACAACTTGAGAATTAAGTAAAGGAATTGTATATTCTTCCTCAGGAACCTCTTCTTTTATCGCACGGTATATCCGCTTTGGCTCAAGAAAAACAACAGGATCTGGGTCACGAATAGAACTAATTAACAACCCTTTCGCATTATATGGTCCAGATGGTGTGACAACTTTTATCCCTGGTATATGAGTAAAGAAAGCCTCCACAGATTCCGAATGATGTTCTAATGCTCTTATACCACCACCATGGGGAACACGTAAAGTTAGGGGAACATGCCATCTTCCCTGCGAACGTTTTCTCATTCTTCCTGCATGATTGTATAGTTGATCCAACATGGGTAGCGAGAATCCATCAAATTGAACTTCTGCAACTGGTTTCATTCCTGCTATAGCCAACCCGATGGAAACAGAAATTATCCCAACCTCAGCTAGAGGGGTATCAATAACGCGATTGTCACCAAACTGTTGCCATAACCCCTCTGTAACTCTGAACACACCACCGTTTTTCCCAACATCTTCACCTAAAATGATTACGGTTTCATCTTTCTCCATCTCTTGTTTTAATGCCAGATTGATTGCTTGCACCAGATTTAATTTCACCATTAAATCACTCAAAATCTTTTCTTTGCTCCTCTAGTTCAGGCGGTAGTTCTGCATAAACATATTCAAACATATCTAAAGGCATTAACGGTGGAACAGATTCGAACTTCTTTACAGCTTCGTTAACTTTTGCTTTAGCACTATCCCAAACTTCCTTCTCATAATCTTCGCTCCATATGCCTTCCCCTTCCATGTATTTTTTCAATCTATCAATAGGATCTTTTTTCTTCCATTCCTCAACTTCTCTCGGATCACGATACCTTTTCCAATCATCTGCAGTAGTATGATTTTCCATTCTGTAAGTATAACATTCGATAAAAGTTGGTCCTTTACCAGCTCTCGCCTTTTCTACAGCATCCTTAGTAACTTTAAAAACTGCGAAAACATCATTACCATCAACTAAAATTCCGTCAAATCCATAAGCAAATGCTTTTTGAGCCAATGTTTCACTTGCCGTCTGTCGAGAACGAGGAACAGATATAGCCCATTGATTATTCTGACAGATAAAAACACAGGGGACTTTAAAAACTCCTGCAAAATTCATCCCTTCATGAAAATCTCCTTTGCTGGTAGCACCATCACCAAAGTAGGTAACAACAACATTTTTTCTCCCTTGTAATTTCATCGCCCATGCAATTCCAACAGCATGAGGAACTTGAGTACCAACAGGAATAGCAACAGGCAGGGCATTTCTTCCTTCAAGAATTTTCATCCCTCTTTCGTCACCAGCCCAATATTGATAAAGACCTTCCATCGGAAAACCTAAAGTTATGAAAACACCATTTTCTCTAAAAGAAGGAACAATCCAATCATCTTTTTGCAATGCCAAAACAGAACCTATTTGTGATGCCTCCTGCCCTAGTAAAGAAGCATAAGTCAAAATTCTCCCCTCTCGTTGCAATTTCAATGCAACATCATCAAAAACACGAGAAAGAACCATTAGCTCGTACATTCTTTTAATATCCTCATTCTTTAATTGCGGCATTTCGCGTGTATTTACAATCTTTCCATCTTCATTAAGAATTTGAAACATTTCCAATTTTGGTTTTACTTCCCTTTTCGGCATTAATTTAATTTTTAAAATTAGATTAAATAAAGTTAAATAACCCGATAAACTTTGGATTCTGGATAAAATAAATCTGCTAAGCAATATCCTAAACCTTTTTGAAGATGTGGTCTTTTATCATTGGGACGAACGATACCAGAAGAAATCCAATTTGGATTCATGTATTTTGCAGATGCTAATTCTCTTGCCTTTTCCATTAAATCTTCATACTCATCCACAGGCATTTGAGTATATTTACCATCAGTTAATCTTTCTAAAATCTTTTGTCGAAGTAATAATTCATCATTTACTTTAATGATATCTTCAAGGGTAGGTAATTGCTCTATATACTTAAGTTCACCTTTTCTGAGCCTGATGAGCTGATTTAAAAAATCTGGATTCTGTTTAAATTTCATAATCACACCATGATACAACACACTTTTTGTATTCCAATCAACACTAAATCCAGCTAGAACATTTGGTGCATGCGTCTTTTCGGTAGTTCTTATACTAAACCAATTTCCAATGTATAATGGGGGTGCACCTAAATCTCTTAATGCTTGTGCTATGCGACTAGCTAGTTTTAAATGTACATCCTCAGGATTTGAATAATTTGCTGTAGGTGAAGCTATAGATAAACAAAATACTCTATGATCACAATAAATTGCTGATCCAACTGTTTGCCTCCTCGTTAAGTGTATTCCATGCGCTCTGATAAAACTTTCATTTATATCTGACAAATCTTCATTAATTGCAACTGTAACTGCTGGAGGTGAAATTTCGAACATACGAATAAAGTTATCACCATCTATCGCATGTTCAGTTAAAACTTCATCTAAGGCTAAACTTGTGTACTGATCTATTTTTTGAAAACCCAAATAGTAATTTTCCATATCTTTTTATTCTGTATTAGTTTTTTTATTCCTATTATTTTATTTTATTTTATTCCGAATTTTAATTATGACACAAATTTCAGTAGCTTTTACAGGAGACGTAATGCTCGGTAGAGTTGTTAATGAATATATTAATCGCTATGGACCAAAATATCCTTGGGGTGATGTCCTACCAATAATTAAAAAAGCTGACTTATCTTTCATCAACTTAGAATGTGTTATAACATCCCACAAACAAAAATCAAAAATGATAAAACCATTTTACTTTAGAGCAGACCTAAAAGCAATAGAAGTATTAAAAGTTGCTGGTATAGATTATGTTTCCCTTGCTAACAATCATTCTTTAGATTTTCAAGAAAAAGGTTTACTAGATTGTATTGAGTTATTAGACAAATCTGGAATTAAACATGCGGGTGCCGGAAATAATTTGAAAGAAGCATCTAAACCAGCTATTTTAGAATCAAAAGGAGTCAAATTCGCAGTTTTATCTTACGCAGATTACCCCGAAGAATGGAAAGCACTAGAAACCAAAGGAGGAATTAACCACACGCCTATAACACTAGATGAAAAATATTTTTCACAAGTAAGAAATTCTATTAAACAAGCAAGACAACAAGCAGATTTTGTTATCTTCTCAATCCACTGGGGACCTAACATGCGTCAGTATCCTACAGAAGAATTCATAGAATTTGCCCATGCTGTAATGGATGCTAGTGTAGATATTTTTCATGGCCATTCTGCTCACGTATTTCAACCAATAGAAATCTATAAAGGAAAACCAATTTTTTACGATTGCGGTGATTTTATTGACGATTATGCTGTAGATCCCGAGTTAAGAAATGACTACGCTTTACTTTATTTTGTTGTTATTGATGAAGGGAAAAAGAAAATAGAAAGAATTGAATTGTTGCCTTGTTTCATACATTCTTACAAATGTCAAGTTAATTTAGCTAAAGAAGAAATTTTCCAAGAAATTGTAAATAAAGTAAAAGAATTATCCAAATTTTTCCAAACAAAAGTTAAATTAGTTAAAAATAAACTTGTGATAAATTTATAAATATATTCTAGTTTAATTTACTCGATTAAGATGTCTGAAAAAATCTGTCCAAATTGCGGTGAAAGTATTAAAAAAGATTGGGAATTTTGTCCACATTGCGGAGAAAAAATTGAATCTGAGACGAGAAAAAAAGAAATATTTCCTTTCGGAAGTATTTTTGACGATATTGAAAAAGAGTTTGAAAGAATAGACAAGATGTTCGGGTTTGATTTTTTAAAGTTCCCTAGTTTCAAAATGAAACCTGGTATGAGAAGCGGTGGTATTAGCATAACCATTCAGAGTGGAACTGGTATGAAACCAAAGGTAGAAATAAAAACATCAGGTGAATACAAAAAATTAGAACCAGAATTAAAAAGAAAGCTCGGAATTAAACCTGCTATAGAAGAAGTTGAAGAAGAAAAAACAGAAAAGAAAAAACATGAAATCAAATCACCAAAGATTACCGAAGAACCTGAATCTGAAGTTCAAACTGTAGGAAACAAACAAATAATTTCTATCAAATTACCTGATGTAAAAAGCGAGGATGATATAGATGTTAAAAGATTAGAACAAAGCATAGAAGTGAAGGCCTTCGCTGGTGACAAAGCATATTTTAAACTTATCCCTATTCCTACAGACTCAAATGTCAGTAAAAAATTTAAAGATGGTATTCTAAAAATAGAAATCGAACGGTGAAGAATGCCAGAGATTAAAGAAATCTCTGAGTCTATGCGTGAATGGGAAAGAGTTGCCGCCCATTCGCATATTTCTGGTCTGGGTTTAGATGGTTTGAAAGCAAAACCTATGGCAGCAGGTATGGTTGGACAGATAGAAGCCAGAGAGGCTGCAGGTCTAGTAGTCAGGTTAGTTAAAGAAGGAAAATTTGCCGGTAGGGCAGTTTTACTTGCAGGTCCTCCAGGAACAGGGAAGACAGCTATTGCAATGGGAATAGCAAAAGAATTGGGTAGAGATGTACCTTTTGTTCCATTAGCAGCCAGTGAAATATTCTCAACTGACATAAGGAAAACAGAATTTCTAACTCAGACTTTAAGAAAAGCTATTGGCGCAAGAATTCATGAAATGAGGAAAATATATGAAGGTGAGGTAAAGGAAATAAACATAGAAACAGCACAGCATCCTTACAATCCTTATCAAAAAATTCCTGTAGGTGCTATAATAAAAATTGCAACAAAAGATGAAAGCAAAAAATTAACAATGGACCAAAGCTTTGCTATGCAATTGATTCAACAAAATATAGAAACAGGAGATGTTGTTAACATCGATGTTGATGGTGGGAGAATTGTTAAAATAGGGAAAAGTAAAGAATCTGCAGAAGAAAAAAAGCTAGATTTAAGTGCAACCCAGCTTATAGATGTACCTAAAGGAAAAGTTCTGAAAGAGAAAGAATTTATTTATCCAGTTACTTTGCACGCTCTTGATGTGGCAAGTGCCAGGCAAGGCGAGGACATTTTCAGCATATTTTTCGGTGGAAGAGAATCTAAAGAAATCGAACCTGAGGTTAGAAAACAAGTGGATGAGTATGTGAAATCATTAGTTCAAGAAGGAAGATGTGAACTATTACCTGGTGTTGTTTTTATCGACGAGTGCAGCATGCTTGATATTGAAACATTTGCATTTCTTAATAGAGCTCTGGAGCAAGAGTTATCACCCATTATTATTTTTGCAACAAATCGAGGATTTTCAACAATTAGAGGGACTGATATCAAAGCAGCACATGGTATGCCACTTGATCTAGTCGATAGGTTGTTGATAATAAATACCAAACCGTATGGAAAAGAAGACATTAGAAAAATCGTAGAGACAAGAGCGAAAGCTGAAAAGATTAAACTAACAGACGAAGCTTTAGAATATCTGACCGAAGTTGGTGCTAGAACTAGCTTAAGATATTCGATTCAGTTGCTTGCTCCTGCCTTTGAATTTGCAAAAGAGAATAATTCAGAAAAAATAGAGAAAGAACATATTATTTATGTTGAGAAATTGTTTGTTGATGTCAAAAAGTCTGTTGAATATCTTAAGGAATATGAAAGTCATTTTTTGGCATGATAAAGTTTTTTATTTTCCTAAAGCCCATTTCTTCAAAGTCTCGTAATCAACAGCTCCACAAATCCATTGCCCAGTCTTAGTGTTAAAGAAGAAAGGCACTCCACCACAAAATCCTCTGTCATACTTTTCCATTAGCTTTGCATTTTCAGCATTATGCCAAACTTCTAGTTCTTTAATTTTTACTTTTTCTTCTTTCTCTAGTTTTTGGACTAATGGTTTCATCTCATTGCAGTGAGGACATTCCCTTCCAGTAAAGAACAGCAATTCTTCCATATATCTCAAACTAAATTTAGAGTTTGATTTATATAAAAATTTCTCTTCAATGTTAAATAAATATGAGAAAATCCAAGGGTGTTAGCTAATTTAAAAATTATTACTTAGTCACGGATACAACACGAGATTTTTTATAATACTTCACCAACTGTTGTATAGCTCTTACAGCATCCTCAGGATAAGTGTAAGTTGGAATACCATTTTCTTCTAAATTTCTTCTCATTACTTCTGTATACTCGCCCCCCGCCGACACAACAACAATAGGTTTTTTCTTCAAATCATTCGCTTCAATCAAAATATCCACTATATCCGTTGCTATTAATGGAGTTTGTACTAGAACTATTATTAACAAAATATCAATATTCTCATCCTTCATGCATGCATCTATGCAAAGCTTGTACCTTGCAGAAGTAGCATCACCAACTAAATCCAAAGGGTTTTCTATGTTAATTATCTTCGGTAGATTTTTCCTTAATTCTTTCTTAGTTTCATTTGAAAGTTTGGCAAGTTCAACACCATTTTTTGCCATGGCATCTACAGCAAGAATCCCATATCCCCCACCGTTAGTCATTACTTGTACCCTTCCACCTTTTGGTGGAATGCATTTCTCAAGAATTTTTGCAAAGTTAAACATATCTTCCAAATTTTCCGCACGAATAATTCCAGATTGTTTGAAGACACCAAAGTAAATTTCAGCACTTCCGGCTAATGAGCCTGTATGTGATAACGTAGCTTTAGCTCCAGCTTCTGTTACACCACCTTTAATTGCAATAATCGGTTTTTTCTTTGAGACTTTTTTACAAACTTCCAAGAATTTTCTACCATCTTTTACAGCTTCTATATACAGGCAGATAACTTTTGTATTCTCATCATCACCAAGATAATCTATCAGATCACTTTCATCAACGTCAACAGCATTACCGTAACTGATAAATTTTGCAAAACCATACCCTTCTGCAGTAGCCAAATCAACAATAGAAGAACCAACGGCTCCCGACTGACAAACAAAAGATATAACACCTTCCTTTGGTCTACTCATTCTAAATCTGGGTAAAAATAGCGAGTCAATTCTAGAATAAGCATCAAACACACCTAAAGCATTCGGTCCAATAACTCTTAATTTATATCTTTTTATAACATTTTCCAATTTCTTTTCGAGCTTGTAATTACCAACTTCTTTGAAACCAGCACTGATAATAATTATATTTTGTATTTTCTTTCTTCCACATTCTTCTAAAACCTTAGGAACAATTTCGGCAGGAACAGCAACAATAGCTAATTCAATCTTTTCAGGTATATCCAAAACAGAAGCATAAGAACGGTAATTCAAGATGTTCTCTGCATTTGGATTAACTACAAATATTTTTCCTCTGTAACCACCATCAATAAAATTTCTGAAAATTACATGACCTACCTTATTTGGGTCTCTTGACACTCCAATTATAGCTACACTCTGAGCGTTGAAAAAATTATCTAAACTCATGATAATTTATTATTAGAAACTATATTTTTATCTATGCGAGTTTTGTTAGGCAAGGATGCTGAAAAGTTCCTTAAAGGATTGCCTCTTGCCAAGAGTTTTCTAATAAAAAATCTAAGAGAATTGATAAAAATCAAGAAATACCCTGTAGTAATGAAATTAATCTCACCCCGAGCTATACACAAAACCGAAGTAGGTGGAGTGAAGATAGTCGACAATTTACAAGAAGCACAAGAAACTTTCAATCAATTTGTTAAATTAGCCAAAACGAAAAGAATGAAGTTGATAGGAATTTTAATCCAAGAATACGTCAAAGGAAGAGAGTTTATCATAGGAATTAAAAAAGATCCTACTTTTGGCCATGTGATAATGTTTGGTGCTGGCGGAATTTTTGTAGAAGCTTTGAAAGATGTGACATTTAGAGTCTGTCCTATATCAAAAGAGGATGCAGAAAGCATGCTATATGATTTAAAGAATCAATGGCTGCTCTCAGGTACACGAGGAGAAAAACCGGTTAATACTAAACTATTGAAGCAAATTCTTGTAAAAGTTTCTAGATTACCACAGAAATATAAAAACATAGAAGAACTTGATATTAATCCTTTAATGGTTAGTGAAAAGTCTGTAAAAATAGTTGATGTAAGAATTCTGATGAAATAGTCCATCTATCTGCCTTTCTCAATTCTTTAAATTCTCGTGTGTAATCTCTCAAGGAACTACCATCCCTAAATGGCAAAGCTAAAAACTCTTGTTTAGCACCATCTAAACAGTAACATTCCCATGTATAAGTTCTTTGTTTCTTGACAGACATCTGAATATCCCCGAGTATTTCGATATTATCTGATACCCGAAATCGTTCCAACTCTCTTAACATTTCTTCATCTATGCGATCTTTAGGTTTGTGATTAAAAGTTTCTACCAATCTTATTTCATTTTTACGTAACCTAAAAATACAAAGAGCTGTAGGTTCTTTTCTATTAAGAAACTTTTTAAGAGTTATGTTACGATCAAATGCGTACCATACAGCAATGAGAAAATCTGATGTCAAATAAAGTCGATTTGCTGGAGAAGCTCTTAAAGTTCCGTTAAATGGTTCTAATAAATAATTAAAAACTTTATCAGGTGTATACAAAACTGCACTTCCGTGATATAGATATGGTGAACTCATAAAAATGATAAAAAGAATTTATTCCCTTTCCTTATTCTGCTTTACTCTCTCTTGTGCAATCTTTAATGCAGCATCTCTCGGTTTTACATTTTCTTTTCTAGCTCTATCCAAAACAATCTTCACATTCCTTTTTATCTTCTTCTCAACTAGCTCAAACATTTTCTTAGGATTATATCCGCGATATTCAGCATAAGAAGAAATCACACCCCCAGCATTAGCAACAAAATCTGGAACAACCAAAATTCCACGCTTATGCAAAATTTCTTCCATTTCAGGTGTTGTAGGAATATTCGCAGCCTCAACAACAATCTTAGCCTTCACATCATTCACATTATCTTTATTAATCACATCCGGTAATGCAGCAGGTATCAGTATATCAACAGGTAATTCAAAAATTTCTTTATTTGCTAAAACTTTCCCGGGCTTGTAATTAATCACGCTTCCAGTTTTCTCTTTCACATCTAACAGCTTTTTAACATCCAAACCATTCTCATTATAAATCACACCTTTGCTATCACTAACAGCAATAATCTTTGCCCCAAATTCTGACAAATGTTTTGAAGCAAAAGTACCAACATTACCAAAACCTTCTATTGCAACTGTAGCATTTTTGATGTTCAATCCAACATAATCAGCTGCTACAGCTGTAGCATGAGCTACACCGAAACCTGTAGAACCATATTCATGTGGTATTCCACATTTCTCTCCAGGTTTTCCAAATAACTTCATACAAACATTAGCTGGTTTACCGGTGCACGCTTTCCAGTTACCATTAGCTTCAAAGAACCATTTCATCTCTTCCTCCCCTGTGTTAACATCTGGCCCTGCTATGTAAAGCTTAGGCACAATAGGTTTCAATGCTTTAGAAAACGCCTGTATCAATGCTTTTTTGCGTTCTTTATTTTTAATATCTTCGGGTGAAGCTTTAATTCCTGCCTTTGCTCCGCCAAATGGTAGTTCAGCAAGAGCATTCTTCCAAGTCATAGTTCTTGCAAGTCGAAAAATCTCTACAACATCAACAGTAGGAGTCATCCTAATTCCTCCCTTACCCACACCTCGATTTGTATTATCTATGCATAAAAAACCATGCATCTTTGTTTTAGGATCGTACACCTCTATTATCAGTTCAGGTCCCCACTCGTCTGGTTTAATTTCCTTATTTATAATCATAAATACTCTTTTGTCTTGCCAACCCTTATATTTTCATTAAGTTAAAACATGCCATGAACACTGTCTATCACATATAAAATTCTATTGATTTCGGTAAGTTTATATATCATGAAAGACTGCATAAACTTACTATATTTCACGACATAATAGTTGTAATGTATATAATGTAAAACCAAAAAATATTTATATTCATATACTACTTATTAGTGATGAAAATAAATGAGGTGAAACACATGGTAAAAAAACCAATAAACACCATCGCAGCTTTACTGCTTTTATTTGGTTTAGGATATGGTATAGGACGTGGTGTTGATATTTTCAGACAATATGAAAGATCCAATGTGTCTGCTCGTATAGAAAGAGCATACAACTCAGATCAAGATTCCGATATTAAAGTTGTGAACAAGAATGATATCAAAAACTCATGTTCCGTTTATATTCTTGACGCAGGAATACATCTTGTTGATGATACCTGTGACGGTCGAGTTGACAGGGTAAGAAAAGATGGCAAAATAGGAAAAATCCTCCTTACCTATAATAAAGACGAATTTCCGCTCGAAGTTATTAAGATGGCGAATGAAATGTATCAGAAATATCAGAGAGGAAATAAATGAATATTCGGTAAAGACGAATAGAATGAACTGCTAAAGATCAGCTAGACACAATATTTTACCTAGTTCCTTCTCTTATCTTCACTCCCAGTATCGACTGTATCTAATGTTAGTTTTGGTGAATAGACAAAATTTTCATAAACTTTATTTTAATGTGTTTATCTGTTATTACTACTATTATGTAGTGAAGTACAGAAATGCTTAAATATGTTGAACGCATATATTATTGCTGATTAAAATGGTATCTAATGGTTATAACCCCGAGAATGAAATAAATCAAATACCCCTAGTAAAATCAGAAGGAGAATTGTTGAGAGTACCGAGAGGTAGCAGAGTTAGAGTAGAATGTTTTATACCGTATTTTGAAATTGAGGGAGAAGTTATTTTAGGAGTTCCATACGAAGATCGTTATAACCGCGTTTTAGGCAAACCAAGTGGAATTGATTGGAGAATGCCCCACGATACATTAACTCATCCACCTTGTTGTTATCTTCCAGTAAGAATGCTTGATGATGCGTACATACAAATCTCCGGTTATTCTCCTACAGAAAACTTTTACAAACTGTTAGTAAATGCTGCCAGGAATAAAAAACGTGTACGGATTACGGGTAGATTTGATGGGTCAGGCTTGTCAGATGTAGAAACTATCGAAATAGATGGTCAAACTATAAAATGGGAGGCTGAGAAGTATGAGATTCAATTTTATTAAAAGAAGAAGTCATGATATCATATCAGAATATCGTAAAACTGCTAGAGCCCAACTAAATACAGTTTACCAAGCATCTGTCAGAATAATAAGCCAACTAGAAAACATGAGAATAAGAAATGAACCTAATCCAGAAAACTATTTACAAGCTCTTATAGATCTGTATAATGCATATCGAGCTGTGAACAATCTGAGAGAAACTTGCAGACTGGCTAATGATTCTAAAAAAGATCATAAACTATCAAACGTAATGTGGAATTTGTATGTTGCGTTCTTAACCTTACAGATGCCTATAAAAACAGATGCAGAGGCTATAGTCGATTATGTTAGAACAAAAATAAATAGACCGCACAATGCTTTTGAAAAAGTTTTTCCGCAATATTTTGAATCTGGACTTTCATATGATGATTTAGAAAGAGCTATTGAAGAAAATCGCAGAAGAGGATTCTTTCCAGACTTTGAAAAGCTTTATAACACCGATAGACAAACTGCTGTTTGGGAAGCAAGAAAAAGGATAACAGGAGCCGAAAGAGCTATGCTAGAAGCTCTCAAAGGGTTAGAGAAATTAGGAGCTAAATTGCCTAAACAATAAAATAAAATTTTTAAAAGAATAAAACTGAATGATTGTTTATAACTATCTCTGATAAGTTAATATCTCCTCTAGCCATCTCATATGTCGGATATGTCTACTTTCTAAATTTTTTTCCATCAGATTGTAAATTTCAGATCGTTTATTCAAATCTTCCATAAGTCTCGAGACATAGTCATCTGAATTTATTGCAGCCCGGTATAATCTTGCTACTTCCTTATCACCTACTTTACTTTTAAGTTCTTCCCAGAGATCTTTGTCCTTGGATATTTTGGCGAGTATTACCTCAACGTCCGTCACTGCTTTGTGAGCTAATTTCATAGCTTCACTGGGTGTTAGCGGTCGCCTGTATTGATAATCTGCTTTGTGCTTATAAGTTTTATACGTACCTATACGTATGGCCGCCTCAGCATCTTCTAGATAATGTTTTCCTGTTGAAATTATACCACCTACCCCCTTCTTCATGGATTCAGGCAACAGGTGATAAAATCGATCAAGGGCAGTTTCCAAGTCCTCTAAAGATGAAATCAAATTATAGACTGGATCTGGAGGTTCTGGAGGAGGTTTTTCTGGATTTCCTATAAATGCTCTTTTCACTAGTCTTCTGTCGTCTGCAACAGCAACGTCTGCAGTAGGCCACTCTTCACGTCTACTAATTTGAGCAACTCTTTTACCAAATAAGACAAACTTAAAAAATTTCAAAATTATCGGAAAAGAAAAACAGTGAATATAACACCTCCGAGGAAGGTAGCACCTGAAGTTAATAAAAACATCCCTGTTGAAATCTCAAGTGTCATAATTAAAATTATATTTCTTTGTTTATAAATTTATTAAACTAAAAGAAACTTCACTAAGTCCAAACTCAGTTTTATAAATATTTTATGTAAAACCCTCAATTATAATTTTCTAAAAAGAAAGACTTGATGATATGTCACGAATTAAATATCCCTATAAATTTGACCCAAAGAAAAGAAGATTAGCATCAGCCTATCGTAGAGGCAAATTACTATTCTTTTCTCTAAGCTTATTGATTTCGCTCGCAACAGCTTTATTTATTTTATTTAGTGGTTTGCATATAACAATTAGAAATTTTGTTTTACAGTTTCCATTCTCAACTCTATTTAATGGCTTCTTAGTTATGTTAATATTTACCATAACAGGATTTCCACTTTCATTTTATTCTAACTACATATTCGACCGAAGATACAAATTAGCAAACTATAATTTATTAAGCTGGTTCAGAGACTTTTTAAAAATTAATCTCATTAATTATGTGTTTACATTACTTCTTGTACTTGCTCTTTACTTCACGATTAACACATTTTCACCTTGGTGGGTATATGCTGGAATATTTTACATAATATTTTCAATCATAGTTAACTACATTTATCCTACAATTATAGTTCCGTTCATGTGGAAAACCGAACCTTATAGAGACAGATCAATGAAAAATAAAATTCTCATCCTTTGCAAAAAGCTAGGAGTTACACACATTAAAAATATAGTTGTTATTAAAGAAAGTGAAAAATCTATAAGACCAAATGCAGTTTTTATGGGGTTTGGTAATTCTAAAAGAATAGGTTTATTCGATAATTTACTCAATAATTTCACAAGAGACGAAATAGAATGTGTTATTGGTCATGAATTAGGCCATTATGTCAACAAAGATATTTTACGCGGGTTGATATTAGAATCGATTATGATTTTTCCAACATTGTTTGTTATCGATTATTTAGTCAGAACATTATCGCCGATATTCGGAATACAAGGAATAAGTGATTTAGCCTCACTAACTTTAATTGGATTAATTAACGGTACACTAGCTTTTCTATTTATGCCTTTAGTAAATACACATTCTCGCTGGAGAGAGTCAGAAGCCGATAAGTTCGCATTGCAGCATGTAAATAAACCGATAGCACAAATTTCACTAGAGAAAAGACTTGCAGATATGCATTTAGCTGAAGTGAATGTGCATCCTTTAATTGAATTTTGGTTGTTTACACATCCTTCAACAATCAAAAGAATAAAAATGGCTGAAAATTGGAATAAAAAAGTTAGAAGTTAAACAAGTTAAATGCTTTTCTATTAAATAATTAGTTATGGTAATTATACTGGAAAGGTTATTGAGAAATTATGAAGAAAGAACTTTCTGGAGATCGCTTCTAGGTATGAATAGACTACATCTAGCAACACAAGATGAACTCCAAACTTTAGCTCACCAACTAAACTTAAGATAAAGTGCATTCTACACGAAACGGTGTTCATACTATTTTAATAGGATTTAATTCACCATACTTTCATACAGGATTCACACCAGCACCAATTGAAACAACATGTGAAAGATTTAGAGGTTGGGGATATTTTACCGAACTACTTGCAATGCATGAAGGATACAAATCAATTACAACTTATATACTCAGTCAATTGTGGAATAGAACACCAGATCCTGGTACAAAAGATAGAGATAGTATAAGAGTTTCAGCTGTATATGATGGTAGTTGTGATATTAGTTTAACAGATATATTTCATGATTTAGTGCCTCATTTAAGAGACACACGTGTACAAGCTGTGATGAATTTCATTGCAAGTTTATATCACTGGCGACCATTGTCTAATGTTTTTTCTTAGCTACCCAATCGGCAACAAATGTTGGTTGTTGCCCAGCAAGATAATTATAAGCTTGCAACGCAGCTTTACATCCTTCACCAGCAGATACAACAATCTGTTTGAACGGTGTTTGTGTGATATCCCCAGCAGCAAAAATTCCAGGCCTAATTTTGTCACTATCTGGATAATAAGTTTCACAATTGTTATTAATCACAACTTGTCCCATACCATTAATCTTAACCAAATGCTTTATAAAATCAGTTTTAGTTACAGAACCTATTTCAATAAACACTCCCGATACAGGTATTTCCTTAGTTTCATTTGTCACAACATTTTGCACGACAACAGAATGGACAGTATTAACGCCTTTAATTTCCTTTACAACAGAATTCAAAACTAGTTCAACATTTTTCCTTTTTTTGACCTCTTCAACTAAATATTCGAATCCTCTGAATTGATCTCTGCGATGAATTAAATAAACTTTTTTACAAATCTTGCTCAGATATTCGGCGCCTTCTAGTGCAGAATTACCTCCACCAACTACCGCAACAACCTTTTCTCTAAACAACGGTCCGTCACAGACGGTACAATAAGATACACCTTTACCACCGAATTCACCTTCACCTGGTACGTCCAAAGTTCTTGGTGTTTTCCCATACGCAAGTATGACAGTTTTTGTTTTGTAACTATTACCAGAAGTTGTTTTTACATTAAATACCGGCTTATCAACATTAGGAATTTCTTCTAACTCATTCACTTCCTCATAAATAACTTCTGCACCAGATTTTAGAGCTTGTTTTAACATTTTGTTCATCAAAGAAATTCCACTTATAGAAAGAAATCCAGGATAATTCTCAATCACATCCGTCATGATAGCTTGCCCGCCAATACTTTTAGCTATAACTAAAGTTTTCAATGCTCTTCTCGCGGCATAAATTGCAGCCGTCAAAGCTGCGGCACCACCACCAACAATTATACAATCATAAATTTTTCCCTCGGTTTTAGTTCCTGAAACTTGCTCTTGTTCAATTTCTTCGGTTCGGTTTTGTAAAAGCAAAGTCTCTTGAATGTTAACCACCTTTTAATTTGAGAACTATATCGCATTGTTGGCACATACCAGGTTTTTTGTAAACTTTTTTACAAACGCTACATTCAAAAAGAAGTTGAGTATATTTTCCTATAATTTCTTCCATTTCTTCTTCTGGCATCTTATTTACCTAAAACAGCTATAACTTTATCTTTTTGAGGAACTCCAACCCATTTAACGACATTATCAACAATTATAGTAGGAACAGCCATTATAGAATATTTCGCTACAAGTTTTTGTCCTTCTGGTGACGTGGCATCAATTTCCTCGTAATCAAACTTGTATTGTTTTTTTAGATCTCTAAACATCGCTTTTGCTATAGGGCAATAAACACAGCTCTTAGTGTAAACTAATTGGACTTTAACCATTTTATTGACACCATTATTTTATCAAGTTAAAATATAACTTGTTTGCATTTATTAAAAAGGTTTTTATTATTTGTAAATCTTCCATTTACTCCCCCATTTACCAATTTCAGCTATAATTGGATAGAGGTTTTTGCCTTTTCTAGTCAAGCTATAATTACTTTTATTTCCATTAACATTTTTTTCTATGATACCATGTTGTAACAGAAATTTCAAATTTAGAGACAAAGTTCTGGAGCTTAATCCAGATTCTCTTTTTAGCTGATTAAATCCCATGCTCTTTCCATCAAGGTATCTAAGAATTAACAATCGTGGTTTGGAGCCGATGATTTTGATAGATTCGACGATAGGACAAATATTTGACATAGTATAAAAAAGTATAGTTATCTTTAAATAGTTTACTTTGTAAACTAATAACGGGATAAAATGGCGAAAAATATTGTCATAGAAGCTAATGAAAATGGTCCTTATTTGGTTAAAGTAGATAATGAAGTTAGAACAGCGCTCTGCAGATGCGGAGGATCAAAAAACAAACCTTACTGTGACGGAACTCATGCAAAAATAGGTTTTAAAGCCAATAAAACTGAAGTTAAAGTAATTTAAATAGCTATTTAGGAAAATAAATTGCATTCTTTGTTATCTGTAGATTACAGCTTTTGTGGGTCGAACACCAATTCTGACATTTTTCAGCTAAATCTTTATTTTTATATCCAAAACCACAAATCACGCACTTGTAAATTTCTTTATCACCGATTAAAATCTTTTGTGGCATTTCTATTATCCTCAGTTTAATCTTTATTTAACTAATTTATAAAATAAACTTCATATAAAAACTAATGATAGTTGAAACCGATGTTATAATTAAACTTTTATTATCTGTTGGATTAGGTTTGTTGATTGGCTTAGAAAGGGAAATTAGTAGAAAACCCGCGGGTTTGAGAACTCATTCTCTTGTTTCTCTTGGTGCATGTTTGTTTACTTTAGCATCATTAAGTTTAGGTAATGTCGAATCTGTAGGAAGAATGCTACCTGGGATAGTTACCGGAATAGGTTTTCTTGGCGCTGGAATTATTTTTCAATCTGAAGATAGAGTAAAAGGACTGACAACAGCTGCAGAAATTTGGGCGTTAGCAGCAATAGGCATTTTAATTGGTATTGGTTCTTATTCTGTTGCAATAATATCAGCAATTCTAATTTTAATAATTCTTGTACCATTTAAGTGGTTTGAGAAAAGGATGGAAAAAGTGAAATAACATTCGAATTCCCTCTTCAAATTCTTTATGTTATACGTATAACATTTTAACAAATCTCCTTAACAGAGTCTTCAAAAATATCTAATCCCAAATCAGCCTGTTCTTTTGTCAAAATTAATGGAGGACAAATTCTTATCGAGCTTGTGCCAGCAGGTAACATTAACAATCCTTTCTCACTAGCCTTACACAAAATATCTGACCTTTCCTTTATTCCATAATCTTTTGATTTCTTATCTTTCACAATTTCAATTCCAATCATTAATCCCATCCCTCTCACATCACCGATAATTTCGTATTCCTCTTTCATTTTCTCCAATCTTTTCATCATATAATTTCCAATTTTTATTGCATTCCTTCCAAGCTTTTTCTCACGCATAAATTTCAAAGTCGCAATTCCAGCAGCACAAGCTAATAGATTACCGCCAAAAGTGTTTGCATGAGAACCAGGTATCCAATCCATTATTTTTTCATTCGCTACAGTAGCACCTAAAGGAATTCCACCACCAATAGCTTTGCTTAAAGAAACGATATCTGGTTTGACACCAAAATTCTCTATTGCAAGAAATTTTCCTGTTCTGTAACAACCAGCCTGAACTTCATCGTCACATAATAAGATATCATGTTTATCACACAACTCTCTTACACCTTGAACAAAATCTTTCGGCGGAACAATATATCCAGGTTCACCTGCAATAGGCTCCATAAAAATACCGGCCAAATTTTTATTACATTCTAATATCTTCTGCTCTAAAACGTCGAGATACAAATTCGTACATGCATCGTGCTCTTTGTTACCGAATGGACACCTGTAACAATAAGGATACAGAGCATGCTTCACAGGAAGAAAAGGTCCGAATCTTTCTTTCTGCACTGGTTTAGCATTTGTCAAGGACAAACTTCCCATTGTTCGTCCGTGAAATGAAGGTTTAAATGCGATGACCCATTTTTTGTTTGTATGCCATCTCGCAAGTTTATACGCTGCTTCCACAGCTTCTGTTCCTGAATTAGACAAAAAAGCTTTGTTCAAATGTCTTGGTAGAAATGTTAACAGATACTCAACAAATTTCACAGGTAACTCAGCATAAAAATCAGAAAATGCGGCATGAGATGCTAATTTAATCTGCTGCTGTAAAGCCTGTTGAATCACAGGGTTCGAATGTCCTATATTCATCACAGAAACTCCAGCGGTGAAATCTAGATATTTTCGGTTATCAGCATCCCAGATGTAACACCCCTTAGCTTTCTTAAAAACAAGTGAATATTCGCGAGTCAAAGAAGGGGAAATAACCTTTCTATCCCTTTCGATAATTTTCACAGATTTTGGTCCTGGCTTTCTACAGATGAAACGGGTTTTCATTCTAATATTATTTTTATTATGGAAAACAAAATATATTTAGTGAACATATGGAACTACTTGAAAAATTGATTAATGCTTATGGCGTCAGCGGTAATGAAAGTGAGGTTAGAGAACTAATCAAAAACGAAATTTCAAAATACGTAGATAAGACATATGTTGATAAGTTTGGTAACTTGATTGCCTACAAAAAAGGCAAAGCACCCCGAGTAATGCTTGCTGCACATATGGATGAAATAGGATTGATGGTCAAGAGAATAAATGAAAAGGGTAAGATAGTTTTTTCAACTATCGGCGGTATAGAAGTACCCTCACTTATAGGTCAAAAAGTTGCTATACAAGGCAAGACTCAAGTAATAGGTGTAATAACTTCTGACCAATTGGCATCTGGAGATGAAATCAAAGAATTGCCTAAAGTAACAGATTTATACATAGATACAGGACTAAATAGAAGTCAACTAACAAAACTAGGAGTTGAAATTGGTAATTATGTGCATTTTTATGATTGCAATTATCGTTTAATTGGTAATAATGAATTCATCTGTGGTAAGGCACTTGATAATAGGATAGGATGTTACATTCAAATAGAGTTGGCTAGGTTGTTGAAAGAAAATAAAAATGAGATATTTTATGTCTTTACTGTACAAGAAGAAGTTGGTTTGTATGGTGCAAGAACCTCTGCTTATACAATTGATCCTGCATGGGCTATTGCTATTGATACCACAGCTGCAGATGATGTATATAGTACACCAACCCGTTCTCTTGGTGGTGGACCAGTGATAACTATGAAAGATGCAAGTATGCTGGGCAACCTGTGTATAAATAATTGGTTAATGGAAGTAGCAAAGAAAAATAATATACCAATTCAATATGGTGTTAGTGAATATGGTGTTACAGATGCTTTGACAATTTCTCTTTCTCGCGGTGGCATACCGGCAACTTCGGTAGGAGTGCCTGTAAGAAATATCCACACTGTTGTTGGCGTGGCGAGTGTCAGAGACGTTCAAAATACCATAAAACTTCTGGAAATTTTATTAAGGAAAGCTCCTTCGACTTGTCTTGTGTAATTTCGAAAATGCCAAAATTACTATCTATTAATTACAGGATTGACATACATTTATAAGCCCGATTTGTATAAATCACGTATCATTTAAATAATCAGCAGGAGGTGCCTAAATGGCAAAGAAGAAAAAAGAAGAAGCTAAAAGTCAATCTTCTCAATCAAGTTCTCAATAGTTTAAAGCTAAATTTTTAAAATATCGGTTTCTAGATTCTTTTTTTTCCTTTTTTTATAAAACAACTAGTCCATTTAAAATAAATTGAACAGCAATTACAGTTAAAAGTATTCCCATTATTCTTGTTAGCGTCTCTGAACTCTTGGTACCAATTATTTTCATTATATTCGTACAGAAAGCTAGAGTCAATTCCATTAAAATCATAGCTACTACAATCGAAATAATAGCAGTTTTTAACCCATAAGTTTGTGATAGAATTATAGTCATTGTAATAGCTCCTGGTCCCGCAATTAAAGGTATTCCTAAAGGAACAACACCAAAATTTCTGTCATATTTGTATTGTTTTATCCGTCCTCTAACCATATCTAAACCAATCAAAAACAACAAAATTCCACCTGCAATTTGAAAACTTTCGAATGACAAGTTGAAATAGTCAAAAACACCCTTTCCTAAAACTGCAAATGCAATTAAAATGAGAGATGCTGTTAAGATAGCTTGTTGTATTATTTTTTTCCTTCTGTCTTCTTTGAAAGCTTTAGTCACACTGAAGTACACAGGAACATTGCCCAAAGGATCCATTATTATGAAAAGAAGAACTATTGACTGAATTATGAAGGATATATCTGGGACCATGTATAATTTTTATACGAAGAACTAATTAAATGTAGATGAAACGAATTAAAACAATTATTCTCGGCGCTGCAGGAAGAGATTTCCATAATTTTAACATGGTATATCGCGATAACCCCAATTACGAAGTTGTAGCTTTTACTGCAACGCAAATACCAGGAATAGCTGGAAGGTTATATCCAAAAGAATTAGCTGGAAAGCTATATCCAAAGGGCATCCCGATATATCCAGAAGAAAAATTACCAGAACTAATAAAAAAATTTAAAGTTGATCAAGTTGTTTTTGCTTATTCGGATGTTTCTCATGAGTATGTGATGCACAGAGCTTCGATTGCTTTATCCAATGGTGCTGATTTTGTTTTGCTTGGTCCAAATTCGACAATGTTAAAATCTTCTAAACCTGTGATATCCGTCACCGCTGTTAGAACAGGTTCAGGAAAAAGTCAGACAACAAGAAAAATTGCTAAAATTCTAAAAAATAGAGGAAAAAGAGTAGCTGTTATTCGACATCCTATGCCATACGGCCATTTAAAAAAACAAATTGTTGAACGATTTGCTACTTATCATGACTTGGATAAATACAATACTACAATAGAGGAGCGGGAAGAATACGAACCACATATTGATAATGGAATAATTGTTTATGCCGGTGTAGATTATGAAAAAATCTTAAGGCAAGCAGAAAAGGAAGCAGATGTTATAATTTGGGATGGCGGTAATAATGATTTCTCTTTTATTAAATCTGATTTATACATAGTTGTAGTTGATCCTCATCGTGCTGGACATGAGCTGAAATACCATCCCGGAGAAACAAATTTGCGAATGGCCGATGTCATAGTTGTTAATAAAATTGATTCTGCTAAAAAATCGGATATACGCCAAGTAATTAAAAATACTAAATCTCTTAATCCAAAGGCAAAAATAATTCTTGCTAAATCTGTTGTAACAGTAGATAAACCAGAATTAATCGAGGGAAAGAAAGTACTGGTGGTTGAAGATGGTCCCACCTTAACACATGGTGGTATGCCTTATGGTGCAGGAACTGTAGCTGCACAAAAATATAATTGTGAGATAATTGATGCACGAAAATACTCTGTAGGTTCTATTAAAGATGTTTACAAAGATTATCCTCATCTAAAGAAAGAACTACCCGCTATGGGTTATAGCAAAAAACAGATCAAAGAATTGGAAAAAACTATCAACTCAGCAAAATGTCAAGCCGTAATTGATGCAACTCCAATAAAATTACCTCGAATTATGAAAATAAACAAACCTGTAGTACAAGTTGATTATGAATTACAAGAAGTTGGGAAATTGAATTTGGAGAAGGTTATCAAGTTATGAAATTAGCTGTAGTTGCTTTAGGTGGTAATGCTCTAATTCATCCGAAAGAAAGAGGAACTGCTGAAAGACAAATTAAGCATGTAAATGAAACTATTTTGCGTCTAAAATCTCTAGTAAAAAAATTTTCTTTAGTTTTAACAAATGGAAATGGTCCTCAAATAGGAAACTTATTACTCCAACAAGAACATTATAAACAAACTATACCAGTAATGCCTCTAGATACTTTAGATGCAATGACTCAAGGTCAATTAGGATATTGGATCCAACAATCTGTAGAAAACATTTTAAAGAAGAATGCCGTTACAATTATCACACGTGTATTAGTTGATAAAAAAGATCCAGCATTCAAAACTCCAACTAAACCTATAGGTCCATATTATAAAAAGAAAATTTTTCCAAAGATGATTAAAGAACCAGAAGGATGGAGAAGGGTTGTACCTTCGCCTAAACCAGTAAAAATTATTGACATCGAGGAAATTAGAAGTTTAGTTAAAAGAAATTTTGTTGTAATCGCATGCGGTGGCGGAGGAATACCGGTAATAAAGGAAAAAAACAAGTTTGTAGGTGTAGAAGCTGTAATTGATAAAGATTATTCAACTGCAAAGCTGGCTACCCAATTAAAAGCTAAAGTTCTTATTTTCTTAACCGATGTTCCACATGTCTATTTAAATTATGGACAAAAAGATCAGAAACCAATTTTAAAACTAAAGAAAAAAGATGCAAGAATTCTTTTAGACTCAGGAGAATTCAAAGAAGGTTCTATGAAACCAAAAATTGAAGCTAGCATAAACTTTTTAGAAAAAGGTGGTAAGAGAGTGATAATTACATCTCCACAAGAAATAAATTATGCATTAGCTGGAAGAGGAGGAACTGTGATTGAATGAAGCATTTGCTATCGATGAATGATTTGTCTAAAGTAGATATAGAAAAAATATTTCGATTAACTGATAAGTTGAAAAATAAACAAACAAACGATTTAAAAGGAAAGAATATTGCACTAATTTTCCAAAAACCATCTACTAGAACAAGAGTTTCTTTTACAGTTGCTATTAATCAATTAGGCGGAAATGCGATAACATTAAATTGGAATGAACTACAGTTAGGAAGAGGAGAAACTGTAGAAGATACTACACGAGTATTAGAAAGATATGTTGATGCAATTGTTGCTCGTGTATTTTCGCATGAAGATTTAGTGAAAATGGCTAAGATATCTAAAGTACCAGTTATTAATGCGCTATCAGATTTAGAGCACCCATGCCAAGCTTTAGCTGATTTGTACACAATAAAGCAGAAAAAGAAAAATTTGAGAAGGTTGAAAATAGTTTTTCTTGGCGATGGTGCTAATAACACGTTTCATTCTTTGATATTAGCTTGTGAAAAATTTGGTTTAGATATAGTTGTCTCTTGTCCAAATAATTATCGACCGAAAGTTAGAGCTAAATACAAAATCATAGAAGATCCAAAAGAAGCAGTTAAAGATGCGGATATACTCTATACAGATGTTTTCGTTAGCATGGGCCAAGAAACTGAACAAGAAAAAAGATTGAAAGAATTACAAAAATATCAACTGAATTCTAAATTGGTTGAATTAGCTAAGAAAGATGTTATCGTACTTCATCCATTACCCGCTCATAGAGGACAAGAAATAACTTCCGATGTTATAGATGGGGAAAATTCTGTTGTTTTCGATCAAGCTGAGAACAGATTGCATACCGAGAAAGCTATTCTCTATCTTTTAATGAAATAAATACCAGAACTAAAAATTAAGTATGGAAATTAAGGGTATTTCAACTGTTATCGCTTCTGTTCTAATGCTTATGATTGTCATAGCTTTAGCTGGCACTGCTTATCTATATATCTCAGGAACATTTACCAGCAAGACAGCGACAACATTTGAGATAATAGAATCTGTTAACGATACTGTTACAATAAGAAATTCTGGAACTGAGTCGATAACAAACATAAAAGCTACATTGGACGGTGGTGATGTTAACATTGCTGTGGTTCCGAATATACAAGGATTAGTTGGATACTGGAGCTTTAATGAAGGGAGTGGAAGTACAACAGCTGATAACAGTGGAAACGGGAATGTAGGCACTTTATTTAATAATCCTACTTGGGTTGATGGAAAGTTTGGAAAAGCTTTATGGTTTGACGGTGTGGATGATTATGTACTCACAGGTTCTACTGGTTTGAACAATCAAGAAATTACTATAAATGTGTGGATTAAACCTGATACATCTAATAATCCAATATATTCTGGACAAAATAGGATAGCAAGTGTTTTAGCTAATGGTGGGTTTTATCTGTATAATGACATAGGGGATGGAAAATCAGCGGCACATATAGTACATTATTGGGGGAGATGGAGCTATACATCAACTCCGGATAATATTATAGAAAATGGTAAATGGTATCCTATTGCATTTGTTATAAGCACTGTTAATGGAGGTACGCAAAGAATTTATGTAAATGGTGAATTACGGGGTGAAAACACAAACATAGGATTCAGTTCTATTAACTTACTTGAACCCAATATCGGACGTGCCTCTTGGGGTGGAACAACCCACTATTTTCATGGTCTAATTGACGAAGTTGCAATATACAACAGAGCTTTAAGCGAAAGCGAAATTAAACAATTGCATTCAGGTTTAGTATCCCCCGGACAAACAGCAACAATCAAACCTTTAATCTCCTTATCCAAAGGTACCCACACTCTACGCCTGTGCACATCAAGCATGTGCAGTACCGCAATTTTAACAATCATTTAACTGATTATTTCTTATTTTTTAACTTAAAAAACAATTATTAACTAATGACAATTCCAACTTACAAAATGTATATAGATGGTAAATGGGTATCAAGCGAATCTGGAGAAACTTATACTCGTGTCAATCCTGCTAATTACAATGAAGTTCTCGGCAAATTCCAACAAGGAAATGAAAAAGATGTTGATAAAGCTATTGATGCTGCAGAAGAAGCTTTTGAAAAATGGAGAGAAATACCTCCACCAAAAAGAGGAGAAATTCTTTTAAAAGCCGCGCAATTATTACGACAAAATAAAGAAGAATTGGCAAGAATAATGACTAGAGAAATGGGAAAAGTTTTGATGGAAGCTCGTGGAGATGTGCAAGAAGCTATTGACGTATGTGAACTAATGGCAGGCGAAGGTAGAAGATTATTCGGAAGAACTACAACAAGTGAATTGCGCGATAAATTTGCAATGACCGTTCGTTTGCCCTTAGGTGTTGTCGCATGCATAACTCCCTGGAACTTTCCTGTTGCTATACCAGCATGGAAAATTGCAGCAGCACTGATTTGTGGTAATACAGTTGTATTCAAACCATCCAGCGATACTCCGATATGTGCGATTAAATTTGTTGAAATTTTAGAAAAAGCTGGTGTACCAAAAGGTGTTGTTAATCTTGTTACGGGTCCTGGTGGTACTGTTGGCACACATTTAGTTAAAAGTAAAAAAGTCAGAGCTGTTTCTTTTACCGGTCACCGCGATACGGGTGCACAAATTCTAAAGGATGCAGGTGTTGGAAAGAAAATAGGGTTGGAAATGGGGAGTAAGAATCCGATAATTATCATGGATGATGCAGATTTGAAACTTGCATTAGACGGCGTTATATGGGGAGCATTCGGCACTAGTGGTCAGAGATGTACAGCTGCAAGTCGAATAATTGTTCACAAAAAAGTTAAACAGAAATTTGAAAGGATGCTAATAGAAAAAACAAAGAGATTAAGAATCGGCAATGGATTGGACCCGAAAACAGATGTCGGTCCTCTGGTGAATAAAGCAGCACAAGATAAAGTTATCGGCTATATCGAAATTGGGAAAAACGAAGGTGCAATGCTATGTTGTGGAGGTAAAGTTCCTAAATTAAACGGCTGGTTTGTTGAACCCACTATATTCACCAACACATCGTCAGATATGAGAATTTTCCAGGATGAGATATTCGGTCCTGTAACAGCTCTAACAGAAGCGAGGAATTTGGATGATGCCATAGATTTAGCCAATGCTGTTGAATACGGACTAAGTTCTTCTATCTATACCAAAGATATCAACAATGCCTTCCACGCAATAAAACATCTTGAGTATGGTATAACATATGTTAACGCACCGACAATAGGAGCAGAAGTTCATTTACCATTTGGTGGAGCTAAAGCATCAGGTTCTGGATGGAAAGAAGTCGGTTGGACTGGGACTGAATTCTTTAGTGAAGAAAAAACTGTTTTCATTGATCATTCAGGTAAATTACAAAGAGCACAGATTGATATAGGATAAACTCATAGTTTAACACTAATCTCCATAGCATCCTTAACATTTTTTGAAAATTCTAAAGGAACATTAATGGTTTTACTATTATATTTTCCAGAATTTCTTACATAACTAAGATAATCTTTCATATACTGTTCAAAAATACCAACATTATCTGCGATAACAACACTACCTTTCTTCAAGTTCTTTTCAGCTAGCTTAAGATAGTTAAAATATTCTTCTTTAGTTGCATCTATAAACATTAAATCGAACTTTTCTTTTAGTTTCGGGATTACATCTAAAGCGTCCCCGACAATAATTTCTATTTTGTTAGAGAGGTTAGTTTGCTCTATGTTTTTTCTTGCCATATCAGCATACTGAGGGTTTATTTCGATAGTTATTACTTTTCCACCTTTAGGTAACAATCTTGCCATGAATATAGCAGAATATCCAAATAAAGTTCCAATCTCTAAGATTTTCTTTGGTTTATGTTTTTTAATTTCGTCTTCGATAATTTTTCCTTTTATCGGACCTATTGATGGAATAAATTGCTTCTCTCCTAATTTTTCTAGTGCTCTAAGAACTTGTATCGATCTATCCACGAATTATATATGTATTCTATTTAAAATTATGATGTGTAAATGCGATAAACAAAATTTGCTACAATTAAAAATAAGACAAGTTTTTCATCAAGAGACAACTTCTAGGTTGTTGAAAAATTGGAAAAGGCAATTGGAAAGAAGATTTATATGAGAATTTTTATCTAGATTTCTTAGAAAGATCGTTTGGTTAATTTATATTTTAGATAATTCTATAAGATTTAAATGATAGCCAAAGGTCAGAGAGACCAAAGAGAAAGGATAAAGATTAAATTAACTGAACTAGGAATATTGGTAAAGGAATATTGGTAAAGGGATATGTAGGCTGATAACTGTGAAAAGAGTAAATGCAAAGATATACGGCATCGTGCAGAATGTTGGTTTTAGAAATTTTATTAAGAAGAACGCTGAAAAGTTGGGAATTACTGGTTGGGTGAGGAATAATTTTGATGGCACAGTGGAAGCTGTGTTTGAAGGCGATGATAATGCTGTATCAGAAATTATAGAAAAATGTAAGAAAGGTCCTCTTCTAGCTTTGGTTGAGAAGGTTGAAGTCAGGGAAGAAGAACCGAAGAAAGAGTTCGACGAGTTTCATATTTTTAGATAGAGATATTAAATTATATAATTCTTGGTAGTCAAAATCTTTAATCCTGTCTACATGTGCCTTACAAAGCTAACTGCAATCCCCTGGACAACCACCAGTAGTCCTTTCAATATCTTGACATATACCATCTCCACACCGACCACTTGCACCCCCAAGTGTGGGTTGTTGTTGAGATTGTGTCTGAGTTAGAGTAGAACGTTCTTTCGGAGACCCAGAAGGATTACCGCCATACTGTCTTGAAAAATCTTGGAGTACTTTCACTACTTTAGGCATATCTGAAAATGAATGTTCTGCCCGACACCAAAATATTTTTGTGACACCATTGCCGAATGTTGATTCTATATGCTGTTTCACCCATTCTGCTTCCACATCTGCGTCAGAAGAAATTGTGAACCTATCTCCGACATCACGGCTGCCAGTCTCGGAAAGCCAAATCTCTTTATCCGCCGGGACATACCGCTTCCAATAACTTATATACTTTGCTATGTCTGGCTCTTTTTTCCCTACCAAATAATGAAAATTAAAGAAATCCATATAATTTGTTCCACCGTTTTTAAAGAAGTAGCCAAAATTCGCTTCACCCATCGGATCAATTCGGCTATTCATGTCATATATCGGTGCCGGTCCGCCAGGAGAAATCATAAGTGATTTGTCCACCTCTTTTGCTGCTTCATAAGCAGTTTTCACTAAATCAAAAAAGTTTTTATAACAAGTTTCGCCAGTAGTTTCGCAAAATGGTTCAATTCCAACTTCCCAATAAGTAATTTTGGTCGTAAGTCCAGGCATGTCATTTTTGCCATCACCATTATAACGATCAACAACTGCTTTTACATAATTCCTGAAACTCGAAAGATCAACAGACTGCTTTATTTTCGGCATACCTGTAGGAAATACTGTACCAAAAATTTGAATGCCAGATGCTTGCATTTGCTTAACAACCTCGTCAGGTATGGAAAAATCATAACTCCCCTTTTGTTTTTCAATTGTTTCCTGAGAAAAGACGTCTCCCAGTGGTCTCCCCCAACCGAACCCAAGAGCTTTTGTATCTTGGATATCATCTGCTATACCTGTTTTACTGAACCCGTCACATAATCCAAATTTCTCACTACCGCGATAACCCTCAATTGGTTGAGTTGTTGTGGTCTGCTGAATTTGTCTAGTAGCACAGTCTTGAGGACATCCACCGGTTTGTTTTTCTATATCATCGCAAACATTATCACCACATTTCCCCACTGAAGGCTGACCGGTAGAAGTTTTCTCGGATATAGGAAGAGTTGATTTAGTGGGTTTCTGAGTAATAAGGTAAATTGAAGCAACTGCAGCTGCCGAAATAATTAATACAATTAAAACTGCAATTGTTACAACATTCATTAAAATATTTTGATTTTAGCTTATAAATAGTTTCTGATAACATCTTTTATCGCAATGGACGAGTGAAAGGCACATTCGGCGAGACATTAAGAATTGTTATAGCTTTGGTGTTTGCTATCACTGCTTTGATTCTTATCTGGTATTTCCATGATAAGATAGCTGATTTGCTCTTATGAAGTATTCCACAAAACTCTCTAAATTTAAAAATTAGGTATGACCACAGAAAAATTTGTCAAAAAAAATTCGAAGAGGTAAAATCGGAGACGATCAAGATTATTTCGAATGGTTCTCGTTGTTTAAAGCTAAGAAACATTGGGAAGACGAACTTAAGCAACTACAGGCTGAATAATGATCTCCGATTACTTTCAATTGGTCGAAAAACTTCTATTTCCATGTCCATTAACAGTTTCGACAGTTAATGAAATTTAAATAAATTATCTCCAATCGAATAGATACCTTTAAAAGCTATCCTCCCAAATATCTTTATATGGCAGCAAGACGTAAAGCACCAGCTTCTACCTTAAAGGTAGGAGAATGGGCTTTTCTCGTTGGAGTTTTGCTAGCGATTGTCCTTGGGTTATTCCCACAGGCACTAGCAGCAACTACGGTGACTGCTGTATTAGTTGTACTTGGTATTATCGTAGGCCTAGTTAACATAGTTGCCAAAGAATCGCACAACTTCCTGTTAGCAGCTGTAGCCTTGCTTGTAGCAGGTACAGCTGGTTACGGTGTATTACCAGGATTAGGAAACTACTTCGCTGCTATTTTAACAAACATCTCAACATTCGTATCACCAGCAGCTGTAATCGTGGCACTCAAGGCAGTTTATGAGCTAGCAAGAAAACCTTAAACTTTACTTTTTCTTTTGTCTTTTTTTACTTACATATAGCTTTTTATACCCCACCCAAAGAACAAGCAACAATTCTACGAAAATTACTATTACTCTCAGAACTTTATCAGCTTCACCAAAAAATCTGACAGTAGCATAGAACAAAAGAATTATCCCACCAAACATTATTCCAGTTGCAAGAAATTCTATCCTCCATAATGTACCCGAAAATATAGCACCAACTCCAACTAGCCCAATAATGATGAAAATATTTCTTGCATACACTTTCCTCGCGTCATCATATACTCTATTACAAAAATCACATTTATCGAATATAAGACAACCAGTTTCATTAGTTTTAAATCTTGGTATACCACCATCTTTTAAACACCGACTGTATTCTTCGCCATATTCATAATCGCACTTAGGTTCCCCAACTGGTATTGGCTTAGTACGAAGTTCGAATTCATCTTTGCAATAATTAGAATATTTAGGTTCGGGATATACAGCATCTACGAGCAATATTACAAATAAAGCAGAAAGAATAGCTACAGCAGCTGCAATTGCTATTTGTCTTAAATCGACCATTAAAAACAAATGTGAATCTTTATTTATTAACTTCTTTGTTCAATTCTTCAGCAAGATAATGCCCACTCATGTTCAGTTTCACATGTGTGACACCAGGTATATGAGAGACAACTTCTTTTATATCATAAGCCATCTTTAGAGCAAGCATGGGCGGGCAATAAGGAGCTGTTAAATGAAAATCTATAATAACTTCACCGTCTTTAATTTCTATCTTGTCTACTAGCTCCATTTCTGTTATCGGCACGTTTAATTCTGGGTCCATTACCTTTTCTAACTCTTTTAAAATAGTTTTCTTATCTATCATTAGAAATTCCCCAGCGCATAATAAATTGTTTATCTTTAAAAATCCATATTCAAATTGTGCAGCAAATCGTTGTCGTAAAACGAAGGGGACGAAAAGTGAATTTCGACGAAAGGAAAGTTTATGCATCAATTTACTTTGCTTGCATGAGCGCATATTATAGTGAAATAAAGTGTGAAAAAATAGCTGAAAAAGTTACAAAGAATTTAAAAAAATGGTTAAAAAATAAAAGAATCGTAAGTTCTTCTGAAATAAGACGAAAAGTTATGAAAGAATTGAAAGATGCGAAAATCGCATTCCATTATGATAAGCACTTGCCCAATTTGTCTAAATTGTGATGATGATGAAAGAATCTACCAGAAGATTAATAACAATGTGGGTAATGTTATTATTATCAATAGCTGGTTTAGTTGTAGCTGGCTATCAAACATACGAACACTACTTTTTAACAACAAGTATATGCGACATTTCAGCTACACTTTCTTGCTCTGTAGTAACAGAATCACGATATGGTGAGTTTCCTCCAGATTCAGGAATAGCCGTAGCAGCTTATGGTGTATTATGGTGGGGGGTGTTAATTGTGCTAATTTATCAAAATCTCAGAAAAATATCCAAAAATGAATTTTACATTTCCCTGTGGATAATCTTAGGCTTGTTATTTGTTTTCTACCTTCTTACAGTAGAGCTTTACATTCTTCCGAGAGAAATTGGAATGATTGTAATATGTCCTTTATGTACAGTTCAACACATTTTCATAGGAATTTTATTAGTCCTAAGCTTCCTGTTGCTTCGAAAATCAATTAAATCATACTTGAAAAATTTGTTTTTTATCGAGAAAGAAGGAAAAGGAAAGCAGATAAATCCAAAACCACTTTTTGTTCTTGGTACGGCTTTCATAATAACGATCGGCGGTTATTTCATCCTAGGCAGTGGATTAAGAGAAATTAATTATTATGATTTCGCCAAATGTCTAGCTGACAAGAATGCGACCATGTATGGGTTCAAAGCGTGTCCTAACTGCAACAAACAAGAGCATATTATTGGAAGAGAAGCATTTGAAATGTACATAGAAGGAACAGGAAGATATGTTTTGTGCAGACCTGAATCAGAAGGTAGCAAACCGATAGGTGTGAGACTGCAAAATATAAGCATACTCACAGAGTACAAGGATAAAATATCTCCTCTCACAACCCAGGCAGAATTGTGCTCATTAATGGTGGGTAAAGGTACACCAACTTGGATAATTAATGAAAAACAAGTTGTCGGCTGGAAAACTATACCAGAACTTTCTGAATTATCCGGATGTCCTGTACCCGAAAATTTCAAAGGAGAGATTGTAGGTAAGGGTAAAAGAATAACTCCCGTCTAAAGGTGAGTAAAATCGCGGCTGAGTTATTAGGATTGGTAAATATAGAAAGATTAACAATACCAACCATAGTAGTCGGTGCATTCATCGATTCTATAAATCCATGTGCTATTGGTGTGCTCATTTTCCTGATTGCTTACTTAATGAAAGTTTTCAAAAGTAGAAAAATGTTGCTGTTGGGAGGTGGATTGTACATAACTGCTGTTTATGTTACATATTTTCTTGCTGGTATCGGACTATTAACAGCGATACAAAATGTTACCATAGCTTATTACTTTTATTGGTTGGCGACTTTCATTGCATTTAGTGCAGCTGCATTTGAAATAAAAGATTTCTTTTGGTATGGGCGAGGATTTTCCTTACAGTTATTTCCTGGGGGTGCACAACGTTTAACGATATTAGCAAATAAACTGGAGAATATTTCTAAAAAAACACCACAGTTGGCTTTGTTAATGACTTTACCAATAGGGTTTGCCGCATCGGCATTTGAATTGCCATGTACAGGTCAGGTTTATCTGACGATATTGGCTTTAGTAAGAAGTGCAGCCGTGTCACAATGGCTTCCCTTGCTTCTGTTTTACAATTTCATCTTTGTGCTTCCATTGATTGTGATAACAGGGTTGATGTTTATAGGTATATCCAGCCACATTCTCGAAAAATGGAGAAAGAAAAACAGACGTTATATGAGACTTTTAGTAGGATTGTTTTTATATAGCTTAGGAGGATTACTCTTATGGTATATATACAACGAATTTACATACGGAGCTTTCATACGACCGTTGACTTTCCTCTTGTATGCATCTCAAGTATCAATCATAGCTTATGTGATTTACAAAGGATTTTTCGAAAAAGATTAGCAGAATTTGCAGATTTTAGGCTCACCTTTCTGATGTTTCTTCAAATCTTTTTTCTCAACCATTTTCCCACATGAACCGCATTTGATTTTAGGCATAAAATAAATATACTTTTCTTAACTTATAAAATTAAAATTCGTCAATCTTAACTAGAAGATAAATCAAAAATTATTTTTTTAATTTTGTACCATTAAAAATATTAATAAGAAAAACGATAAACTTTATATATGATTCTGAGAAAAGAACAAGTCTGGGTTCTTTTAAGATTGGGAATGGGATGGATTTTCCTGTGGGCGTTTTTTGACAAGTTATTTGGATTAAGTTTTGCTACCACACCAGATAAATCATGGCTTGCTGGAGGTTCACCAACTTATGGATTTCTGAAGTTTGCTACTTATGGACCACTCGCTTCATTCTACCATAGTTTGGCGGGAAGTGTTGTAGTCGACTGGTTGTTTATGCTCGGATTACTTGGCATAGGAACAGCATTAATATTAGGAATTGTAACTCGGATTGCAAGTTATGCCGGTATAATAATGATGATTTTAATGTGGAGTGCTCTTTTACCGCCTAAAAATAATCCATTCCTGGATGAACATATCATCTACGCATTAGTTCTGTTGAGTTTATCAACAGTAAGAGCAGGTCAATGGTTTGGTCTCGGAAAATGGTGGAGTAAGACGAGATTAGTTAAAAAATACCCAATCCTAGAGTAATTATTTCTTCTCAAGGGGACAATTTGTTAATTTACTTAACTTTTCTAAGCTCTGTACACCTGAATAACTTTTACCATCGATTATCCAGGTGGGATACCCACGAATATTGTTTTCCACACAAAGTTCAGGTTGTGCGTTCTTTCCTTTAGGATCACATTCAACATACTTCACAAATTTTATAGATGGTCCAAACATTTTCTTTTGCTCTGCACAATGTGGACACCAATAAGCCCCATAAAATACAGCTCCTTTTTCTGTCAAGCATTGAGCAAATTCATCGTATAAGCCAGGTTCAACAAATCTACCAGTAATAGAAGTGAAAGCAAAGTAACCTATAACACCAATAACTAATAACGCAGAAACTACTCCAATTATCGGCACTTTGGCTAATGTTCTTTTTCTTTCGACTGTTGTAATAATAACTTCTTTATGTATAACATTCTTGTGTTGCTTCAGCGCTTCATTAGTTTTGAATTTCCTGTTGCATATGTCACAAGAAACCTTTTCCATCATCATATTTCTAGTGAGAAATATTTAAGAACTTTACGAAATTTGTCCAATTATTGAAATATCCTCGCATATATGTATCTTCTACCGATAATATTTGCTAAACTTGTTCTTCCATGACCGTCTATTAAAAATCCAGTTCTCTCACCTTGGTAGTTAAGAAGAAAAATCCATATGGATGGTATCTCAAACCCTCTTTCGACATAAGACTTTAATTCACTTTGAACATCTCCAAGATTTACTGGTGTAAAATCTTCATAATAATAACAGCTTTCACCTTGATAACAAGTTCCTTTAATCAATCCCAAAGGCACTTTTTTGGGTGGTGGCAATCGTGTAAATCCACTATTGACCCCTTTGACAATTGATTCGGCATGGTCTGCTAAGTCCATAGAAAGTATGTTATTCAATTTTCTCTCTCTGGCTCTTCCCTGTTTTAATAATACAATCTCCTCCAGTAATGAGAACAAAATCATATATTTATCCAGATCTTTAAGGGGGTTGTAAGTCTTTCTTAATTCGGCATTTAGTTGTTGAAATTCTTTTTGAAGTCTTCTGATCCTTTTTTCTATTTCTTCTACCATTAGAAAATATTGTTAATTAACTTTTATGAAATTATCTTTTCTTGCCTTTCATTTATGTTTTGAAAACATAGTTCAATCTACTCCTTTTCTGAATCTTGATTCTACACAGTTTTTATAATTTCCTTCTTTTTGCTTTTTAACTTCGTTAAATACTCAGAAGCCGCAATAAATGCTTTTGCACCTTCACCAGCTGCAACTATCACTTGCTTTTCACTTATATCTGTACAATCGCCAGCAGCAAATATTCCAGAGACACTCGTGTGATTGTTTTTATCAATAACTATTTCATCTCTGTCATTTAATTTCAACAAACCTTTGACAAAATCTGTGCTAGGTTTATACCCAACGTTAATAAAAACACCGTCTACACTTATCTTTCGCTCTTTGCCATCTTGAGAAATTCTAATACCTTTAACAATTTGATCACCAAAAATTTCTAATGTTTTAGTTTTGGTCAGAATCTCAACTTTCGGATGATTTCTAACAAAATCTGTTGAAGGTCCCAACTGTTTTATCTCATCTGCAATTTCAATTAGATACACCTTTGATGCTATGTTGACTAACTGAGAGGCAGCATCTAACCCAGATCTACCACCGCCGATAACAGCAACAACTTTATCTTTGAATAATGGTGCATCACAATGTGCACAAAATGATACTCCTCTTCCTATGTAATCAAGTTCTCCTGGGATGTTCAAAGTTTTGTTAACTCTTCCAGTTGCAATTATCAAAGCTTTTGAGAAATATGTAGAAGAATCTGTCAGCACATTAAAGCCTTCTTTTCCAGCTTCAATTTTATTAACGGTTTCATATTTAACTTCTATGTCAAAACTTCTAAAATGTTCTTCAAATTTTTGTTCTAATTCAACACCTGTAATGTAGTGATAACCTAAGTAATTTTCTATTGGATATGTGTTGATTTTAGTCTGACCACCGATGTCTTTACTTATAACACAAAAATCTAACCTCTGCCTTGCAGCATATATCCCAGCAGCTAATCCTGCAGGACCACAACCTATAATAATCAAATCATATTTATCTTTCACAGGCTTACTCGTTATTTCCTTCTTTTGTAATTTTGTCTGTTCTAAACTTCCTAATGTTTTCCAGTATCTAAAAGCGAATTTCATAAACTGGAAAAATAATTTAATTTTATACCCAAAAGTCTTTAACACCATATAAAACATCGTTATTTTTGCTCAATTAATTAAACCAATCCTTTAATTTCTTTAGTACTCCTCGTAAATAAAGCCAACGGCATTTCTCAATTTGTCCATCTTCAACAAAATCTCAAAGAGGTTCACAACTATAGAACGCAATAAACTGTCTAAAATCCCCAAATAGCCCTCAAGCTAAAACTACACAGATTAAGTAAAACAATCAAAGCTATAAATAAATCTATATCCCAACAATCGAGAGTAACTGAGTAGCAACTTGTATAGCACTAGTTAGTTATCTACTCTATCCAAGTGTTTTTACCTTGTAAAGCAAAAATGTCATGACCAGGAAATTCTCTGAAGATGGCTATCCTTAAAATCCATTCGATATTTTGGCATTATCTTTGTTTTACCATTACACTATCTTCTCTTTTTAATTACAACTTTTCCTGTGAAAAGTAAAATTAAAACCACAAATAGTACAATAGCTAAAATCCAACCAATTGCAGAAAAAATTAGAAGTGCGTTGTAACTTGTGTAACAAGCTGGATAATAGTTGCCCATCATCCTCGTCATCATAGGTATCATATACTTACCCATCATTCCCTGAAAGACGGTTTCACATCCCAACCAATTTTTTCCCATTGTAATGTGCATTTGTCTTAGACTCTCAGAGCCTTCACCACCCATCATAACATCCATCTGTTCATGTAATTCTTTATTACCTACCATTCTGTCCATTACAGCATCTCCCAATTCTTCAAATTCGTGTTCAGAAATTTTATTGCAATCTAAATCGCTCGCCCGGCTAACATTTTGATTCGATATCATATGATTCATTATATTATCAACAGATTCAATTTCCATGTGAGCATATACAAAATTGACTAAGAATAGAATACTCGCAAATGTAATTAATATCTTTTTCATACAATCAACTTTTGTTTTTTTTAACTAATTATTGATGGTGTTTGCACTTTCTACTTCCGCAACATTTTGGCATATACTAACCTCCTAAACATTCCTTATATCTATCAGGATGATGACTCATGTGTTCTCTCCAAGCTCCATCTGTATATCCTGGTGGTGTTGTACATTTATCATTTAATTCAGTTGCAATAAATTTTCTATAACCAACATATTTCTTGTACCATTGATACACTAGGAACGAAAAAACTACAATTAACACTATAAGAACTACGCCAAAAGTAATCTGCAACAATACTTTTCTATCTATATTGAATTTTACTCTATTTTTCTTCGCAAGATTTATCATACTAATTATACCTACTATGTTTGAAACTATACCAACTGCAAGTAAAACTGGTTGATACTGTAATAGAAATACACCAACAGCTGACACACCAAGAATAGGCATTACATCAGTTACATGATGAACACAGCATGCTACCATTGATGTCATGGATATACCTCCACATGCACCAGTTGTGCCTGTAGACATTTTCATAAAATTTCTGATATAAATAAAAAGACCAACCTGAACTCCAAATCCAATTACAAGTGGAGTCATCAAGTACCAGAACTCTACGAATCTACCAATAGCATAATTCAATCCTTGAAACAAACTAACAATTATCAAGTACAGAAAAATAAGCGATAAGCTTGATAAAATACCGTAAATAATAGACTTTCTCCAAATCTTAGTTTTTCTAACCATTCTTACAACACTCTATCATAGCTTTTGCTATCTTTTTAAGTATCTGTTTAAATCTGAATCTCATCTATAAACACCTGACAATATCAAATAAACAATCAAAACTCCAAAAAGAATTACCAACGGCTTTATTAAAAGTAAGTTCTTGTTTTCAGTAGTTTTAACTCTTCTTTCTAGAAAATACATAAATCCTACCACCGAACCTCCCATAAGAATCGCAACAATACTCTGGGGAATGGCATATCCGATTAATTTCATCACCAACAAACCTGACCATGTTGAAACAATAGTTGCGCAAATTGCACAAATCTCGAATTTAAAAATTCTCTTTATCAAATTTCTTAGAACTAGCCATGTGAAATAAATTCCTACCATTGTTAGCAACACATAATAAATTACATCAACCATTTACATCACCAAATATAAAACTAACGAACTCGTAATGAGCGATAGAATAAAAATAAAAATAGACTGATAAGGCAGAAAATTTCTGTTTCTATTAAATTTTCTAAGAATCTCATGAAGTTTGAATGACGCGAAAGATACTCCAATTCCAATTAATGTGCCAAATAGAATCCTATCAATACCAAATATCTTGAAAGGATTTGGAGGACCAATTAATTTAGCAAAATAAAATGTTACAATTGTGAGGATAAAGAATATAATCAATACTATGACAGGTTGAAATGGGATATACTCCTTTCCCTTATTGTGTCTTTTAACCATATTGTTTATCCACAATCCAGTTGCTACTACCATCCCTCCGACAAATACACCAACAATAGAATCGTCAACACCGTACCATCTAGTAAATGCTACTGCTGCACCAGTTGCCGCTGTACACAAAGGACAATGTGCTAATACAGTTGAAATTAAAAAAATAAAGGAAAAAAGAAACGAAATAAAATAAAATTTCATACATCACCTCTTGCATAATTTCAGTAGCAACCTTTTCCTCCCCTATTTTTCATCCTACAAAAGTTTTTGTGATCTAGCTTCATTCCACATTGTTCACATCTCGACATTCCTAATCCAAATTTAACCATGGTGGCTCCTCATATTGCTAAAATCTTGTGTTCTTATCACCCTTGCAGTTCCGTCAGAATCAAGAATTTCTATTATCATTTTTTCTGGACCATACATATGTATGCAAGGCTGTACAGCCATATTGTGACGATAACGAAAATTTAACACACCATATTCAGCTGTCTTTATACCACCATCACATTCGGTAATTGGTGAGCCCACGCAATTTCTATCATACACACTTATGCCTTCTATTCTTCCTGGTTTGACTTTTACATTTGTTATCTTACCTTCGAACACATTAAGATCTGATGGAATATCGTAACTTGTATACCCAGTTTTAGGTGCATATAGTTTGTAACCAAAGACTGTCATTAACCCTAGTAATAGAGTTATGATTGCTATACTTAATACCCAACCGCTAACTTTTATTTTAATCAATTTTATCAAAAATTAACTCAAGGAAATATCTTATAAACATTAAAGTGAAACTAGTTTCATTCAGTTTTTAGCAGCACCAGATTACTCATTCCGCGTCTTCTTCGCTCAACTAATCCTTTAGTTTCTAACCTGTCTAATATCCTGCTTACTTTTACTTTTGAGAATCCGCTTACATTAATCAAATCATTCTGAAATGCAGAACCGTCATTTTTAGTCAACTCGTTGAATATCTTCTTTTCATCCTCGGACAAATCTTTAATAATTTTATTTAACTTTGCTTTAGAAATTGTTTGTGTTCTCTCTCCTTTAGGTTGGTTAAGAGCCAGATAACTTCCTATACCAGCAGATACTATTAGAATACCAAATCCCGCATAAGCTTGCACAGGTATATGATTGACTAAAGTACAAGATGGTGACCCACATAACGCATGTTCCATACGTGCATACCCAAGGGAAATGGTTAACAAAATGACAAACATTATAATGGATATACCAATTATTGACATACCAAGATAGTTTGTTGAAACTAGTTTCATATACGACAATTCAAATTTTGAGTATTTAAGTGTTAGCTATTGGCGGTTTGTATCTATTTAGAAGCATAGCATTTCCTACTACAGAAATTGAGCTAGTAGCCATAGCCATAGCGGCATAAATAGGATTCAACAAAATACCAAAGAAGGGATATAGTAATCCTGCAGCTACTGGAATCAATGCCACATTGTAAAAGAATGCCCAGAAAAGATTCTGTTTCATCTTGTTCACAGTTGCTTTGCTCAAATCAATCGCAGTTACAACATCACGCAAATCATTCTTAATCAGCACTATCCCGCCAGTTTCTTTTGCAATATCTGTTCCTGCACCTATAGCGATACCAACATCGGCTTGTGCCAACATAGGTGCGTCATTAATACCGTCACCACATGCTGCAACAATTTCTCCTCTTTCCTGTAATTCTTTCACTTTCTTTGCTTTGTCCTGAGGTAGTACCTGTGCCATTATCTTATCTTCATCAATTCCAATTTGCGATGCAATTGCTTTAGCAGTTCTCTCGTTATCACCAGTAATCATCCAGACTTCTTTGCCCATTCTCTTTAATTCTTTAACAGCTTCTTTTGAAAATTCTTTTAATGTGTCAGCAATTGCAATCAATCCAACAACTTTTTTATTGTAAACAACTATCACAACAGTTTTACCCTCGCTTTCTAGTTTTTGAATTTGTTCTTCAAGATTTTCTGTTTGTATGTTGTTGTCTTTCATGAGTATTCTGTTCCCAACTAAGACAGTTCTATTCTGATAAGTTGCTTTAATTCCTTTTCCGGCAACAGTTTCGTACGATTTCCCTTCACGCAATGTTAGTTTCATTTCCCTAGCTTTTTTAATTATAGCCTGTCCTAACGGGTGTTCCGACCCTTTTTCAGCTAGTGCAGCCAACTCAAGTACATCCTTTTCTGTAGAACCTATTGGAATAACATCAGTAACAGAAGGTTCCCCTTTTGTCAATGTTCCGGTCTTGTCAAAAATAATCGATGTTATCTTATGTGTTTTCTCTAAATACTCACCGCTTTTAATTAAAATTCCATTCTGCGCACCTTTACCTGCGCCAATCATTATTGCAGACGGTGTAGCGATTCCTAAAGCACATGGACACGCAATTATTAGAACAGAAATCAAGATTGTCAATGCCAACGGGAATGATAATCCACCCACAAAATACCATAGGATAAATGAACCTATAGCAATCAATATAACAACAGGAACAAAATAAGCTGATACCAAATCAGCCATCCTTTGCATGGGTGCTCTACTAGCTATCGCTTCCTGTACCATTTTAACTATTTGTGATAATGTCATCTCAGCTCCAACTCTCGTCGCTTTTACTTTCAACAAACCACTTTTGTTAATCGTCGCGCCGATAACCTCGTCACCAACCTTCTTACCAACAGGTATTGACTCACCTGTAATCATTGATTCATCAATCGAAGAATGACCTTCTACAATAACTCCATCAACAGCTATCTTTTCACCTGGTTTCACAATGAAAATATCACCAACTTTAACTTGTTCAATAGGAATTTGCTGTTCTTTTCCGTCTCTGATAACAGTTGCTAACTTTGGTTGTAAGTCAATCAGTTTTCTGATAGCTTGCGATGCCCTTCCCTTTACCAAATGTTCAAAATATTTTCCAAGTAGAATGAAACCAATAATCAAACCAGATTCTGTAAAATATACTTCTGGTCCGCCAGTTGTAACTTTTGGAAATATCTGTGGCCATAGAATTCCTTGGAATGTGTAAATAGTACTGTAAATCCATGCGGCTGATGTACCGATGGCGATTAAACTATCCATGTTAGCTTGCTTAGCTTTTATTGCATCAAGAGTTCCTCTGTAAAACCTCCACCCGCCAATAAACTGCACAGGAGTTGCTAAGAAAAATAGCCAAATGTAGTTAGGTATGTCAAACCATGAAATTTTGTAGATATATTCAAATATTGCTGTAAGTGCTCCCAAACTCAGGCTGAATATTGTGATGTATTTAAGTTTTTTAATTTCTTTTTGTGGTTTTAGGAAAGTATCCAGACAATTGTTGCTACAGAAATAATATTTCATTCCATCTTGTTCAGCTTTAAATGGAGTCTTATTTTCATCAACATACATCCCACAGACAATATCTTTTGCCACAGACTCTCTCCTCTTACAATTTAACATTCGCAACGGTAAATAAAAATAGGTAATTACTATCTCAAGCTAGCAAACTTGATTATTATTTCATCACCATCTTTTATAGTATACTTTTCAAATTCCTCGTTCTCTTTACCATTAACAAACATTCTCAAACTACCGTTACAATAATCAAAAATACATTCACTATCAAATCTCTTACCCCAGACATCATTAATAAAATATCCGATTGTTAATGTCTCTGGTTTTGCAGAAGGATTTAGATTTTCGATATGCAATTTACCTGTTGAATCATGCGTGTGGATAGGTGACATGTGCATACCACTTATATGATTGTCAATATTATTACCTGTAGTTATCCCCACACCAGCAGGTATCGGAATTTGTTTGCCATCAATTAGAATTGTCAATTTTGCATGCCAATGTATATTCTTTGTAAGTAAACTTACATTACCAGTTCTAGAAACAGCAAACAAAGAGTATAAACCGAGTATCAAGCCAATAGCACCAATTATTGTTACAAAAGTCAGTATCAAAGTTTCATTTCTTTTAGACCCGATCATGTTACATTGACTACCTTATTCTGGGTTAAATCCTTATAGGTTCCCATTTGTTCTGTTGCTCTAAACACGTACCAGCCGTCGCTTTCAACTGTGCCCACTTGATTCCATATCCGAGTTAAAGCTGGATATACCGAAATATCTGGTGAAAGAATTATAGTAGGAACTTTTGTTATATTATACTTCTTCAATAAATCCTTTCCATTAGAGGAGGATATATCGTAAGTTAACGATTTGTCTATATAGACCCCAAATCTCGGAAGTATTTGCATATGATTTTCGACGTTATAACATTCTGTGCAGGAATTGTCTGTTATCTTGATTACTTGAACTAGCCCAACAACATTTTTTGTCTCCAGACTATAATATGGTGGATACCCACTCACAATTACAACATTTCCAACAAATTCAGCGCCTATATTGTTCCATAAAGGTATCACATCATCCTGAAGTGTTTCACCTGTAATTACTAAAGCTGGCAGAACTTTGATATTATTCTTTGATATAAGCTGTTGTGCTTCCTTATTTCCGTATGTGAGATTCTTTTCTGTGAGTACTTTCACATTTGTTTGTCTTTTAATAAACGATACAATATTGTTCATATCAAAGCAATTATCACAATCAGTAGTAATTAGAGTCAGATGTAAGTTTGCTGGTCTTTCCTTTTCAGATTTCAGAGGAGAAATAATTTTACTGGTAATAAATATATTCACACCATACAAAACAATCAGAGCTACTATTAGCCCTAAAAATACATTCCTGTATAATCTGTTTTCATCTCTAAGTCTTCTCAACTAATCTTCCTCATTAAAATTAAAGAAATTATCCGCATCCACCAACTTGTGATGCCTGTGATAGTTGAGATAATACACTTGACCCAGTACTTTTCACAGTTGTTGTCGTCGTGACACCGCTGGATATAGCATGTGAGATTGTGACTAGTTGAAATGCTTGTATTCCAGCCATCAGTACTAACACACCCATTAGCGCAAGCAACACAACATTTGTATTCATTTTTAACCTCCTTTTAATTTATTTATACTTACTTTAATAAATGTCCTTTACCCCCATATTCTCACAATCCTAAATTCTGCAAGTACTGCTTAACTGCATATGAACCCGATATGGATGAATATTGCTTTCCTGCAATAAGCTCTCTGTCAACATCATTCCAATCTTTGTTTTCTACCAATTTAAAGTATAATGCATCTTGGATGTATGTGGCAGGGAACCAGTACGAGTTGAATTTAACAAATGCGTCAAATATTTGTTTCTTGTTATATCCTTGTGATGCCATCAACTCAATTAATCCTAGAGCAGCAAATCCGTGAGAACAATCAGGATGACCTGTAGGATTTCCACAACATGGTCTGTAAGAATTTAATGCAACATACTTTGCAATTTCCTGTTGTTCTGGTGTCAGTTCAATCAACTTAACATCTCCATAGCCAGCTCTACCAACTCCAATATCATAATTTTGAAAATACTGAGCGAACGGACTATCATGCAGAATTGGATTATCATTATGTTTCGCCAACGTCCATAAAATATACATCATGAATACCGCATTCTTAGAGTTGATTGTTAATTTTTCATTCGAGTACTCAGATGTGAGCAATTTCTTTTGCTCTTCAGTTAGTGGTTGTCCGTATCTTTTCGTCATTATATTGTTTAATTTATCAATATCCAGCACACCGGCTTTAACCATCTTGCTTATAGAATCTTTCCATGTCACATCGATAGTAAATCCTTCTTCCGGTAGAACTTGAGAAATTATTTTTTCTAAGTCTAAATTATTTTTATGTTCATCTGTAGCAACTGTAGCTCCTGTAATTCCTGTGGCAGCAAATACAAATGGCAAAATTTGATAACCAAGAGCAAGAATTGCTAAAATCAGAAAACCAAAGAAAACAAAATTTTGTATTGGAGTTAATGTTCCACCGAATATGCTAGTTTCAACTTTTCTTTCTTTCGCAGGTTCAGTTGTACATGCTAGACAAATATTTTCATAAGAATATTTAACAGTTACTACTAAGCCTAACGTCAATAAAATTAATCCAGCAATCTGTATCCAAAATAAATAAGGAATCAAGGAAACCAAAGGAACTGTTATAAAATTACCGAATACAAGAAAGTTCACACCTAAGCATACAGGACAAATTGCACCAAACAATCCAGTAGATACACCAAAGAAAGCTAGACCTCTTGTAAGAGCTTTCTTTTGGATAGAATATTTCGTCAATGTCACGATTAACGCAGATAAAATTGAAGAAGAGAATATGTAGAAATAATCAAATGCATCAGGCTTAACATCCTTAAAAAATCCTATCTCTAGAATCGGGACTGTGAAAACACCATAAAAGAACAGATACAAAAGACTGAATGTTATTAACGAAGTTATAAAGAATATCAAATTTCTTCGAGCCACAACGGTAAAGGTATTTGAAATCACCTTTTTGATATTAGATTCCATTTTCATGATATCCTAAATCTATTTGTTATTTATTAATTATTTTCTATCTTCTTAAAACCATACTTCTACCAGAGTTATCCTTTGCGAAATCTGTGACATTATTCTGTTGTAGTTGGATTTCTTCATCAGTTTCATTACCATAGGTGATCAATATTTTGTCCAAATCTTTAAAAACGTATTTCTCATATTCAAAATTCTGCTCCCAAGTACCATTCACATGTTTAACAAACATTTTCAAAGTATTAACACCATCGTTACAGTATTTGTTGTCCTTATTAATTTCAAAACATTTTGAAGTAAGTTTCATCCCTAAGCTGTTGAAGAACATCTTTAACGGAACATTTGTTGCATGCATATGAATCACACTTCCGGCTCCAGGTCCTGCCTCAACATGTATATAAGGACTCGCTACATAGTATTGTTCTGGTAATGGTGTGATCTTTTTACCATTCAAGAATATTGCAAAGTCCGCGTGTATATGTGTTGAACCCAAGGTTCCTATGCTTTCTGTTGTCAGAGCCCAGTAAATTGCATACCCTATTAAACCAAAGATTACGATTGGAATAACTATTGCAAAAAGTTTACCTTTTGATATTTTCTTCTTTTCAACTTGACTAACAGCAGAGGCTTGTTTATGTGCATCATTCTTGTGTTGCTTCAACGCTTCATTAGTTTTGAACTTCCTGTTGCAGATGTCACAAGAAACCTTTTCCATAACAATTCTATTAACAATTAATATTTAAATTATAAGCTAGTTCTTTAATTTGATCTGGTAGATTAGGGGGAAATCCCGAGCTTGAGAACGATTTTATTACTAATCTGCAAAGCAAACAATTATTTTTTCTTCATATAAATCTTGAAAGTATTTACCGTCTCAGATGAATATTCACGAGAACGCAGAGTGCTATAGAAGACAACAACCTCCTGTCAGGTTCGATTCATCTAATGGAAGCTGTGGTTATCTAGCCCCACAGAGAAGTCACCGAATTTCGGTTAAATAAGAATCTATTACTTGTTTAAATACAGAATATGGTTGTGCACCTACAATTGAGGTATATCCGTCTTTTGAATTTCCTATAAAAAAGGTAGGCGTACCACTCACACCAACCGCTACCCCATCTTGAAAGTCTTTCTGAACCTCTTGTGCATATTTACCAGAGTCAAGACACTGGTTAAACTTCTGCATGTTTAATCCTAATTCAGAAGCCCATTTCTTCAAATCATCGTTAGAGAATTGGACAGTTCCTTGCCCTTGTTTATTCTGTTCGTCAAATATCTTATTATGCATTTCCCAGAACTTTCCTTGTTCATCGGCGCATTCGGCTGCTTGTGCTGCAGGCGTAGCTCCAGGATGTATAGAATCTAAAGGAAAGTCACGATAAACAAAATAGACCTTACCTGTTTTAATATATTCCTCTTCCAATTGCGGTAACGTCTGCGTGTAAAATCTTCTACAAAACGGACATTGAAAATCAGAAAATTCAATTACAATCACATTAGCATTTTTATCTCCTTTACCAGGATCATCATCAACTGATACCTGAACTTTGGGGGGTTGTTGTTGCTGTGTAGGTTGAGGCTGGGTTTGTGTAGTTTCCACAGTTTGTCCTGTGAATGACGAAACTCCAAAAACATTACCTAACAAATATCCAATTCCCAAAGCTAGTACAAGTAGAACTATCATCGATTTTGACAATTCGAAACTTACTTTAATCTTGTCACCCATAACTAATTAATAAAATTTGATTTAAATAATTAACATGAAAATAAAAGGTTGGAAAGAACCAAAGAAAACTCCTAAAACAACTATCGATGTGATAATTGAAAAAGGAAATAAAATCGTTTTAGTAAAAAGAGAGATAGAGCCATTCAAAGGTAAATTAGAACTTCCCGGTGGACATGTTGAATACGGTGAGACTGTTGAAACAGCTGCGATTAGGGAAGCAAAAGAAGAAACAGGACTAAAAGTTAGACTAAAAGAAATTCTTGGTGTTTATTCTGATGTAAATAGAGATCCAAGGTTCCATACTATTACTACAACATTTATAGCTGAACCAATTTCAGGAAAATTAAAAGCTAGTTACGAAGGTAAGCCAAAATGGTTTAGTTTGAACGAAATAGATTTTAAAAATTTAGGGTTCGACCATGCAAAAATTTTGAAGGATTATCTGAAATGGAAAAAGAAGAGAGGAACCTATTGGTCAACTAAAAGATGATATCCCATATGGGACATCATAGTTATAGTGTCATACGTATGATAGAGTATTCCAGGAATAATCCATCTTACCGCTTCATTTAAATTTTTCATCAATCTCTTTCTGAATTCTTTTAGCACATCTTTCAGCTACATCTTCTGGGTCGTCTCCACCATCTATATACTCTACATGGAACTCATTTACAAGTTCTTGCGGTAGATCGTAATAAACTCTAAGTTCTTCTTCCAAATGCTCAAGAGTTTCAAATTTATCGTGATTTCTTTTCTCTAACTGGCTTCGTTTTATAATCTCATTTGCCATAACTTTCAATATCAAAGTCAAATCAGGAATATTTTTATCAAATTTATTAATTGTTTTTAACCAACTCAAATCTGTTTTGCCAATCAGGCTCTGATATATGTAGGTTGATAAAAGTGATCTTTCCTGGATAACAACAAAATTTTCTTTCGACTCCTTTAAAGGTTTGATGACAGTTTCATAATGATGCAAATGATCTGTTGCATAAGCTAAAGCAAAAACATTTGATGAAACATTATCAGAAGAATTTCTTAAAATTTTTGTAAAGAAACCTGTAGTTAAAGTGCTGGGAACTTCTGTTCGTTTGAAAATTATATTCCTCTCTTTATTGTTTCTTCTGAGAATTTCGACTAAAAGATTTGCTATTGTTGATTTACCAGAAAAATCTGGTCCGTCTATGCTAACTACTAAAGCTGGCATAATTGTCTATTATTTTGGCTAATAAATAATTTCTTTATTTCTTAACAGTAATTGTCATCTCTGAAGTAGATGGGAGATAACCGTCTCTAATACATGAATGTTGACTCGTTGCAGTAATTTTATAAGTTCCAGGAGTTTCAGGTAGCCAGTTTATTGAAAAATCTCTAAATTGTTGTATATATTCTCCTCCTTGCACTTCCTTTCGGATTTCAAAATATTTCACAAAATTTCCTTCTTTCGTAACTACTATCCCTACCTTAAATACAGGAGGGTTAGCGTATCCAGAAATTAAAATCGAAGTATATGGAGTTACCTCTTTTGTATCCGATTTGAGGACTATCTCTGAAGGTCGACCAAAGCAAATATTTGCAATAACCCCTCTATTTTCGCTATACCGCCGTCTTGATGTGTCGGCTCTAGGCCACCTAATTTCTGGTTCTAGGAAAGTCACGCCCGGAATAAAGAAATTATAAGAACCAGACTCGCTTGGTTTGAATTTTAATATAACTTCTTTATCTGTTGGTATTTCAGCTAATGTGAGCATTTCTGTATTTTCTGTGTCAGAGCATCGTCCAAGACCTACACCTGGAACATCTATACAACGTTGTTTACTGTAATTAATTTGTACACGATTACCTGGGTATACTTTGCTAGAAACAAATGTGCGAATATTAACTGTTTCACCTATAGGTGCTAATTCAGGCGCTTCAAAAATTAGAACCTTTTCATCATCTATAAAACAGCGAACTGGATTTTGGTAGTTCCAACTTATTTTAGTAGGTTCACCATCTTGATAGCATTTAAGTTTAGTTATAATAGGGTGAGGTGTAGGTGTAGGTACAGGAGTCGGGGTTATAGACGGACCACATGCAGTTAAAAATCCTAAAGTACCAGCTAAAGCAATAGGAACAATAAATTTTCCTGCAGTTCTTATGCTATCATGATACAATTCTTTTACATATTCCCTGCAAAAATCGAATAAACTCATTAATATTAACATTCAAGAAAAACTATTTAAGTTTATCTAAGTATCTTCTTCATCTTGCTCAAAAATTCTTGAGGTATATCAACATAAATAGCCATATCAGGCGAATAGATATATCTATAATCAGCATCTTCTCTAGATGCCAGGGCAGCACGGAAATCATTTACATTGATTCTAATTTACCATCTTCATTTAATTGTTCCAAAACTATCCCAACAGCAAGATGTCTCCGTTCTTTCAATCCCAAAGAAAACAATTCTTTTGAAATGAGTTTTTCATCAACCGAGATTCTTGCCAAATAGCCACTTTCGATAAGTTCGTCAACATTCATTAAATCAGTTTTATTTTATCTTTTTCTACATTCGTAGAATGCAGGGTCTTTTCTTGCTAGACTCCATTCAAGTTCGGTGTAACAGCTTGGTTTGACACGTTTCTTCAGTCTCGCTTCTAATCTTCTATAATTTCTTTTGATTGCTTACCTATAATCAACAAATCTATATCACTCTCTTCCACATCTTCACCTCTTGCTGTACTCCCGTATAAAAATACACGTACATTTTCCAACTTAGAAATAGTTTGGAATAACTTTGATAGATTAATCAGAATCTTAAACTGTTTAGCAACAGGAGAATCTAAATTTAATTTGTACAGATCCATTCTTCCTCTTGTTATCTTGTTCAATAACTTGAGATTAAACAAAATTCTTAACCGCATGTTTGTGTTCGCTCTTGCTAATTTCAGTTTTATTCTGACGTCTGTTTCACTATAGTGACTAGTAGGATTTTCTAAGAAAAACACCAATATACCCACAGCTACTCTTCTACCCAATATTTCATTTAATTATACACAATTTCAAGTATTTTTTACATTATGTTTTTGTTAACTATACAGACCAATATCTCTTTGTTCGAGCAAACATCTTTTCCGATTCAAGTACATCCTTAAATAAATCATCATCATCCTTATGATATTTTCCAAGAATTCTTTTAGCTGTAGTTGGTCCAACTCCTTTACCTGCCAATACTTTCACTGCTTTAGCTCGATAATAAAGGAACAATTCTGCTCTTTTCTTCATGTTCTCATATCTTTTCCTTTCAAGTTCATTCATTCCAACTTTTCTCAAAGCTTTCTTAACAATCTTTCCACCACCAACCCATTCTTTCTTCAAAGTTGCTAACAATCGTGAATCACACTTTCCACATTTCAAAGAATCTTTCACTTCTTTTACAACATACAACTGATCCCAATTACCACAATTGACACATACCAATCTCACCTGAGTATTTAGCAACCTCTGTTTGAACAATTCAAAAATTTCTACTTCAGGTTTCTCAGGACCAACAACTTCTGCATACTTGTGTCTAATACCAATTTTTCCTAAATAAGATAAACCATTCTTAAAAACAACTTTAATCTCCCCATTCTGTATCTTTTTCAATATCTCAGTAGCAGTTGGTATATCGAACTTCTCCGTCTCTAACTCTTTCAAGGTTTCCTTATAAATTGGAGTTCCAACATAATCGTCAATGATTTTTTTCATTAAAACCTTTCCGTATTCTGCATCTTTTGTAATTGCACCGAATCTTTTAGCTACATGTACAAACTTCCATTGGAATAACTCACTGTTGGCTAACGACATTTCCAAATAACTTTGTAAATGCTCTGGTTTAATGTTGAATAAAATTTCTTTTATCAAGTCAACATTTTTTTTCTGGAATTGAATCATTATTCTGTAAGGATCTGTTTTCAATCCAACAGAACCAACTCTACTTGTCAATAATGCTGTAAGAAATCTTCCCAAAGTCTCATTAACAGTATTACCAAAACAACTATGAATCACAACAAGATTTTCAAAATCTTCAACAAGAATAGTTTTGTCATCGGGTACAACACCAAATTTCAACTGTTTTTTAATTGTTCTGATCATTTCTTTTGCACAATTCTCATCAATTGGATATAGCTGTTGCAATTCACTCACGAGTTCATTTTGAGATATGTGCCTTATTTTATTGGCAATCAAAGCTCGTAATTTTCCAACTTCTTGTGTAACGTCAGGTAAAACAGGAATTAATTCACCTTCCCAACCTGGAATAGCAGCTTCTATATCTTCCACAGGTTCGACTGTTACCCTGTCATCTTCAACAGTTACTATCCTCCAAGGTTGACCTTTGACTATGAAAGTTGTATTTGGTTGACCATGTACAGCAACAAATTCCTCATCTAACATGCCGACAAAAGTTCTATCAAATATGTTAAATATTCGATATTGCTTTATTGTAGGAATTGTTGAGAGATTATCAAAATAATATTGAAAGCTTCGTGTTCTCTTTTTGATGTGACTGTTCAGAAATATTAATCCTAATCTTTCCATCTGTCTGCAGACATCAAGAAATTCTTGATAGCTTAAGTTACGATAAGGGTATGCACGCTTTATAATATTGTAAGCTTTTTCCAATTCAATCTTACCAAAATCAAATGTCAAACCAATTAACTGATGAGCCAAAACATCGTAAGAATTTTGATGATATACCAATGGCTCCAATTCACCAGCTAAAGCTTTTCTGGCAATTACTGCAGATTCGAAAATATCATCTTCATCAGTTGCAATAATTATACCTTTGCTTACTTTTGTCAATTCATGGCCCGAACGTCCTGTTCTCTGTATTAATTGTGTTACTTGTCTTGGGCTCATATATTGTAGCGTTTGTTCTACAGAGCCTATATCAATTCCAAGTTGTAAGCTGCTAGTTGCAATTAATGATTTCAATTTTCCTTGTTTGAACTCATTTTCGGCTTTTATTCTTACTTCCTTACTTAACGATCCATGATGTATGGCAATTGGAAATTTTTTATCAATAGCTCTTATTCTCGATGCCAATATTTCTGCAAAATCTCTTGTATTTGTAAATGTCAAAGTTGCACGAGAATTTTTAATCAAATCCATTATAGTTCTCAATCTTGCTGCTGTATCTCTCGATGAAAATATTTTACTTGCTATCTTATCATCTTGTGACTCTGGTTTTGGGTAGATTACATTTATTTCAAATTGTTTCGCGACATCAGCTTTGATTATTTTGACTGTTCTACCACCAGAGAAAAAGTTCGCTACTTGTTCGGGATTAGAAACAGTAGCCGATAACATTATCAGTTGAAAATCGCCGCATAATTCTCTTAATCTTTCTAATGCTAATGTAAGTTGTACACCACGTTTAGAATCGACTATCTCATGCACTTCATCCAAAATTACATATTTAACATTTCTTAATAATTCACGGATATTCCTTCCAGATAACATTGGCTGTAACTGTTCTAATGTGGTTATCATTATATCCGGGGGGAATTCAACTTGAGCTTGTCTCTCGCTGGGAGAGGTATCACCATGTCTTACAGAAACTTCTAATTCTAATTCTTTTGACCACCACATTATTCGATCTAACAAGTCTCGGTTCAAACTTTTCATGGGAGTAATATAAAGAGTGCTAATAGGCCTTGGTTTCTCTTGGATAACTCTGTCAAAAATTTTTAAAAGTGCAGCTTCCGTTTTTCCTGATCCAGTAGGCGCTATTATTAGAGTATTTATTCCAGATGCTATGTATGGTATAGCCAATTGTTGTGGTAATGTTGGTTGTTCAAACCTTTTCTTAATTACTTGTTGCATTTTGGGAGAGAGTTGTCCGAAAACCACAAAAATCACAGATAATTTTTCAATTTTTTTTCTAATTGTGCTGCACTGTTGAATAGAATAGCTTTCATTCCAGCTTTTCGTGCACCAATTACATTGTCCATTTTATCGTCAATAAAAATACATTCTTCGGGTCTAACTCCCAATTTTCCCGCAACATATTGATAAATCTTAACATCGGGTTTTTTCATTCTGAGTTTGGTTGATAGGAAAACTCTATTAAAGAATTTATAATGCCCCAATTTTCTGTGAAGTCTCTCATGAGGTGTTGGTACATTTGAGAGTGCGGCTACTATATACCCATTTTTCTTGACATTTTTTATAATCTTTACAACATCATGATTTAATGTACCATGTTTTTTCAGAGAGTTCATCCAGACTTTTTTAAAAGTATTCACATCTTTTATTTCTAAATATTTTGCTAAATTTAACCAGAATTCCTTTTCAGAAATTTTATCGGTTGATATCAAAGGTTCAAGTTTCTCGTAGATTTTTTTGATCGTCTTCTTGCTTATTTTAAATTCTTTCTCTATATCATGGTAAATCCCGTCCATAGGATATTTTATAGTTACCCCACCAATGTCGAAGATGACAGCTTTAATCAAGATAATCACCACTAACCATGACAGGAGTATATACATCCAAGCACATAATACAACATAACTACAAGATTTCTATCAGTAATAGATATATTTCTTTTATAAAGCTTTAATTAGAGTCGTCTAATTTAAAACTAATGACAAATAGCATGAAAATAATCCTGACTATTTTGATTTTTTATAGCTCTATCAATTTTTTCTTGAGTATAGGATATAGTGCTATTGTAATTAATGAGATTATGTACGATCCAGACCAGTGTAGTGATTCTTTTTGTGAATGGATTGAATTATATAATACCGAAGATACTCCAGTGAGTTTAACAGGATATACACTATGTGGTAATGAGCTTCTTGCAGGATACGTCAACAGTTCAGATGGGAAAATATATGCAAACACTGGAATGAATATAAGTGGTAAAGGATTTGCAATTATTACAGATGGTGGAACTGGTACAAATGTATATGAAAAATTTAATGTCAATTCATCTTCACTAGCACTCCATACCAATACAAGCTCTATTTGTGGAGGATTAAGTAACACAGGTGACACAGTCTACCTGGCTGATTCTTCTGGAACACTAGTCGACCAAGTTACTTACAGTAACTCATGGGGTGCTAACGGAAATAATAAGACATTAGAAAGAATAGATCCAACTGGAAATTCCAACAGCTCGATTAATTGGAAAGAAGGTGATGTAAACGGAACGCCGGGATTTAAGAATAGTGTTACACCAAATGAACATGATTTAGCTGTTTATAGCAGTAATATAACTTTTTCACCTCCTGATCCATCACCGAGAACAGGTGTTAACATTTCTGTCTCAATTCAAAACAAGGGTATATCAAACGAGACTAATGTTAATATAAGCATTTACAACATTTCCGATTCTGCATTAACTTTAATTCATAGTCAGTTATTAAATATAACAAAACGAGATTCTTCATCAATCACGATAAAATGGAACAATACCGTAAAAGGAAATTCAACAATTTTAGTAAGATTTGAAAATTTCACCGACGACAATATAACGGATAATAATGCAACAAAAAATATTACATTCGATTTTCATTTGGTTATCAATGAAATCATGTACAATCCACCAGAAGAAATAGGTTCTGATGCAGATTTCGAATGGTTAGAGATATACAACAATGCAACTTATACGGAAAATCTTACAGGTTGGATATTGCAATGTGATAGTAGTTCAAAATTATTAAGCGGTAACCTGAGTTCTAATAGCTACCTTGTTTTTGTAAAAGATAGAACACAATTCTACACATATTACAGTTCAAGCATAATTACTGACAGTGAAAGTTGTTCTTTGAATAATGATGGTGATACTATAAAATTAATTTTCAATGATTCTGGAATTTATCACGAAGAAACTGTCAGCTATTCTCCAAACTGGGGCGCAGATGGTACTGGTTATTCCTTAGAAAAGAAAATTCCTACAACTGATAACAATTCAACTAATTGGGCTGAAAGTAAGGCTTATGCAGGCACACCAGGTGCTAGAAACAATCCTGACAATCGAATAAAAGGTTCTTTGAGAAATCAAACCACTTCGGTTATCTACAGAACTAACACTGAAATAGTTTACATACCTAAAGAAGATCCAGATTACAAGATAGTCTCCTTTCCAGAGTTTGTATACGTCAATGAACCATTCAAGACAACAGTAAGCTTACGTTCCTCACGAGAAGAAATTGTAACAGTTTACTCTTATGTCTACGATGGGAAAAATATAGTCTCACAAGGATTTGACGGTAGTAATTGGAAAAGTACGTGGACAGCAAATAAAAAAGATATTAAAATAGGCCCGACAGCTGTATATGCTGAATTTGAAAATAAAATAGAGCCGGGAACGCCACCGGGCAAATATCAATTCAAAGTCAGAATAAAAGATAAGACAGATCTCACACGTACAATCGATGTTTTGCCAGAAAGAAAAGAACTTCAACCTGTCAAAGCTAATTATAGCAAAATAATCGTCCACTGCGAACAATCGGATAATCAAGCCAAAATAACTGTAAATGGTTCAACGCAAGAATCGACTCTTTTGCTGCATTTTTCCAAAGGGCCAATTAAAAACGAAACTCTTAATGTTAACGGAAGCTTGACTTACACCATTAATCTAGAAGAAGGTTACAACTCTGTAATTTTCATTCAGAATAACAGAATACTTGATTTATGCATCTTTCTATATCAAAAACCATCTCTAGTAACAGGAAGAGTTACGCAACCTTTATCTACTACTAATAAGATTTTCATTTTTATCAAATCTTGGTTAGAAAAACTTAGTTTCTTAAACATTTTTAGAAATATTTAAATTTTTTCAATTTTCAATCTTATATCCTTTCATCCTATAATGTTAAGTATGCAATTACATTCGAGAGAAGCTTTACCGATTTCAACATTTTTAGTTTCGATGATTATTCTAGTACCGTCTGTATTTGCAGCAGTTGTGAAGGTAGATTTATCGCCTCCGCAGACATCACCCGACAAATCGGTTGAATTCTCCTTGTCTGTCAAAAATCTCGCGGGAGATAATGTAAACAAGGTTGAGCTAATTGTTCCTCAGAAAGACAATACACCATTATATTTAATTAAAGAAATCGGTAGTCCAGCCGGTTGGACTTACGAGTCACGGTACTCTGTTGGAGCACCATCACCATTTAAAATAATCTGGTCTACTGCAGATGTGGGTATATCCGCTACCAAATCTCTGAGTTTTAATTTTGTTGCAACATCCCCAACTGCAGCTGGTGATTATAGATTTGAATGGCGAGTAGTTGACTTGAGAGGTGATGAAGATTTCGGTGAAGTTAAAGTAACAAACTTTGCTCCCGTGTTGGCAAGTTTCGAGGTGAAATCACCTAACTCAACAATCGCAGGAAAAGAATTTGAATTGTCCGTTGCAGCATTAGACCAAAATGGAAATAGAAAATCAGATTACACAGGTACTGTAAAGTTCTCATCGTCTGATCCGTTAGCAATATTACCCGCAGACTACACATTCCAACTTTCTGACAACGGTATAAAGACTTTCAAATTAAAATTGAAAACAGCAGGTGAACAACAAGTAAAAGTTTCTGATGGTAGTGTGGAGAAATCTGTTAAAATGACCGTGCTCCAAAGTGACATTAGTTCGATTGAATTAAAGTTGAGCAACGACACCGTGACACCAAACACAGTCATTACATTAAGTGTACTATCCGCAGATGTATATGGGAATACAAAAGATGTGACAAAAGACTCTACTTTTGAAGTCGACAAGGAAGCTGGAGGAAAACTGGTGAACAATATGTACACAACTGAAGCAATAGGAAAATGGACTATAGTTGCCACATACAAGGTTAACGGTCAGAAATTCTTGGACGGAAAGCTGTTGACAGTTGTATCTAAAAAGCCGATTGCAGAAGAGAAACAAGTTAAACCAGAAAAAATGGCTATGGAAATTATAGCTGATGATGTGATTGAAATTCCATTCAATTCAACAAAACTTTTCTCACTGACGGTAAAAAATACAGGTGAAGTTGACATACCAAATGTGAGTGTTTACTTCACGGGCTATCCTGAGAAATGGCTTAGCATATCACCTGCGATGGCAAATATAAACAAAGGTAAATCTCAAAGATTCACGGTAACAGTTTCTGCTCCTGAGCACATAGAACTATTAGATGTGGAATTTCTTGCATTATCCTCATCATATCCCAGCCAGATGCTAAATGCAACAAAAAAGGTTAAATTTAACATAACAGAACCTGTTGTTGAGAGGGCACCCGGAGTAGGAAGAATTGTGCTTAGTAAGAATCTAACTTATCTTGGAATAGCAATTGTTGTATCTGTAGTATTAATCATAGTCTTCTGGGTTCTTTTCCTAAGGGAAGAACCGAAGAAGAAAAAAGCTGAGTAGAGTTTTCCGCAACGAATCCTGGTTTAGAAAGCTTTATTTACGCCAAAGGGTAGAAATTATTGACGACAATAATTTTTATAGTCGTGATAGGTTTGTGGTGTTGTGTTTTATCTTGTGAAAAAGAATGTGATGAAGTTCGATAAAATATTCACAAAAGAGATACAAGTCAGGAAGAACTAAAAAATATAATAGACAGCAGACAATAGTCCCAGATTCTTAAAGATTTAAAAGATTTATATAGTATCCTTTCCAATTATTTTTAAATGTCTTTAGGACTCCGTCATAATTTATTTAATGAAAAAAAGTTTAAAATTCTTATATCGTCAATTTTACTAAGTTTTTTCATCGTTTTTTACCTATTTGTAGTAGATGCGAACGCATTTGTTATAGCTAACAACACAATAAACCAAACCCCAGCTATAGCGCCGTTAAATAACATACAATTAAATTTTTCGATTTATGGCAATGCTTCTAGTGTAACTACACATAATTTGACAAATGTTACTATTGTTTTCCAACCAATAACAGATAATGTGAGACTATTTAATGTTTCGGCTGGAACAGTCAATACATCGGCAAGTTATATTGTAACCCAACCCAACTCATCTACAATAGTATTTTCAAATGCGTCCACATCTCTAAATCTTTTTACAGAAGCAAACCAACTTCTTAGTTTTTCAATAAATGTTTCTGCGCCCCAGAGCGGGACGTATAATATATTCATTAATACAACTATTAACAGTAGTATTTTGGATAATTCTACCACAGTTTCCCTTAATGTTATTAACGGTACACTAACTTTAACAAATGCAACATTCTCAAACTTCACTTATGATGGAAGTACAATAAGAATGAATTTCACCGGGACAGCTTCTTCACCAACTGGAGGAGGTTCTATAGGCGATAACATTACTTATACATTATACTTGAATAATAATTTGCAGGTTACTAACTATACATGCGGTACAACATGTACAGGTGGTGTAGGTACAGCTAATCTAACTATTAACGGCACAGCTGGTATTTATACTTTTGTTTGGAATACAACAGGAACTAATAACTACACGGCAGTTAGTTTAACGGCTGTGCTAAATATAAGCAAAGCTACACCAACAGTGAGAACATTTCTATCAGGAACACCTGGAAATATTACTGTTACCTATCCAACTTCTGTAGAAATAAGAGGTAACGCCACATTTGGAAATGTGACTACCATAGCTGAACCTACGTTTAATATTTACATCTTTAATGTCACCGAATCTTCACCTACAGTATCATTAACTGCTTCAGGTATGCCAGCTGTAAGAACAGAAACACTTGGTAATGGAACCTATAGAATAGTTTATAATACTTCAGGTAGTGTAAACTACACAGCTGCAGAAAATAATACTTTATACTTACATGTTAACAAAGGAATTCACGATATAACAATCTATGTAAATGGTTCAACAAATGGAACTTATATAGCTGAAAGAGGTGACATAATAAATATAACTATAGTCTCAAATGCAACAATAGATAACATCACTACATCAATGAGAATTTTCACAAACTTTACAGGATCTAATGCAACTATTGCCACCTTAACAGGACCAATCCTCAATAGTTTATATAACATAACAAACACATCTAGGTTAGTTTTAGGAAATCATACCATTTCAGCAAATGCAACAGAAACAGCTAATTATACATCCACAGCTAATAACACAATATTGCTTTGGGTTAGAGATACTATTCCACCAAGGATAACTTCATTCACTTTAGTCAAAGCCGAAAGTATTTATGTAAATTCTCCACTTACAACATCAGATTTCTCTTGTTCGGCTATAGATAATTCATCAATAACTATAAGCATAACAGGTTTAGACACTTCATCACCAGGAAGAAAGACCGCTACATGTCAAGTAACAGATGAAGCTAACAATATAGCAACTGCAACAGTTGAATATACAGTTTTTAGTCTATCTACAGTTACTACATCAACACCTTCCATCTCCGCAAACAAAATAGACAAAGGAAAGGCTAGAGCAAACATTCAGAGCATAGCAGCTAATGGAATTGCTACTGTGAGTATAAACAAAACATTTGAAACGAATATAAATGAAATAAAAATTGGTGTGAAAAATCAAGCAGCAAATGTATGGATAAATGTAGTTAAACTAACTGGAAAACCCACAGAAATAAAAGAAGTACCTAATGGTACAGTATTTGGTTATGTGAATATTAATGTTGATTTATCGCAAGATAACATAAGAAATGCAACAATAAACTTCTATGTACCGAAATCATGGATACAGCAAAGCAACATAGATGAAAATAGAGTTTACTTGAACAGATACGCTGATAACAAATGGAACAGATTGAACACAAGTAAGATAAGTGATGATACAGAATTTGTTTATTACAAAGCATTAACACCAGGATTTTCAGTATTTTCAATTACAGGAGAACAAAAAGTTGCAGAAGTACAACCACCACCTGCAGAAAGAGAACAATCAGCACCACCAGAATCACCTTCTTCCCCACCAGAAGCACCACCATCAGCGCCAAAAGCTTTTCCGATAGGTTTGATATTGATAGCTATTGTAATAATTGCTGTAGTTGCAGGGGTATTCTATTTACTGAGAATAAAGAAACTTCGCTGGGAAGAACTAAAAAGAAAATATAATAAAGTTTATTTCTAAGTCCAGCTAAGTTTTAATTATGTTCATAGAAAGAGTGGAAACTGGTATTCCTGGATTCGACAAGCTTATAGAAGGTGGGCTAGTTAAAGGATCTACGAATTTGGTTGCAGGTAATTCAGGAACAGGTAAAACCATCTTTTGTATGCAATATCTTTGGAATGGATTACAAAGAGGAGAGAATGGAGTTTACATAACATTAGAGCAGCGACCGGAAGATATACTTTCTGACGTAGCAAGATTCGGTTGGGATTTTTCTAAATATATAACAACAGGCAGATTTCGGTTGGAGAGCCTGGTTGCTAGCGATATAGCTACAGTCACCAAAAGTATAGTAGAGAACATTAAAGCTGTAAATGCAAAAAGATTTGCACTTGATAGCTTAACAATAGCTACGATGGGATGGAAGGAACGACCGGAAGAAGCATTTCAATTACGTGGTAAAGCTTTCGACATGCTGAACACACTGAAATCTTTAGGCGTGACCAGCATGATAATTTCTGAAGTTCCTCGATCGGCGAAGGAGGAGATAAGTAGATTTGGATTTGAAGAGTTTGTTGTTGATAGTGTGATATTGTTGAACTACATGACCATTGGTGGTGCTTCTCGTAACTTACAGATATTAAAGATGAGAAGAACAGATCATGGGAAAAAGATATATCCTTTTGAAATAACTGAGAGAGGAATAGTAGTTAGAAGTTTGACGGTTTAGAATGTGTTACAATTCAAACATTCCCTTCTAATATTTTTTTCAATTCTTCCACGCTTTTACCAAAATATTTTTCGAATTCATCTGTGAGTTTGACTATTTTTGTACGAGAAAATTTTTCTGTTTTTATCAGACCTTTCTTTTCAAGTTGTTCGATATAGCCATAAGCTTTGTTTCCTTGATATTTGACTATAGTAGATTGTTTGACAGGAGGTTTTATTGCCACAGCCAGTGCTAATGTTCTTAGCTGACCTTCTGTTAAATCAGACATTGGTGCGAGTTTAGCTATTTTCTCTCGATATTGCGGTTTTATTCTGAATTCATAACCTTCTGGAGTTTCCACAAGTTCCATTCCTTTTTCTTCTTGTGAATGTTCTCGACGTATTTTTTCTATTATTTGTTTCAATTCGTTTTGTGGTAAATTTGTGATTTCTGATAACTTCGTCAGAGTTAATGGTTTATCCGAGACAAATAAGGCTGATTCAACTAGAGCTTTTTTATTCATATAATATCATTTGTTTTCTCATTCTATTAATTTTCAAAATATCAATTAACATGCATCCACATCAGAATATCTTAAAACTGCCAGAGCTCAACTAAACACAGTTTACCAAGCATCTGGCAGAATAATAAACCAACTAGAAAACATGAGAATAAGAAATGAACCTAATCCAGAAAACTATTTACGAGCTGGGTTGTAATCTCTCACTCTCTTATTGTAATTCTCAATGTAATTCCTAATAGCTTGGAGGGGTTCATCCACTAAATGAATAACTTCGTAATTATTAGATGTTATATCTCCGATTATTTTTAAGAGTTCTGAACCTCTTCTTAAGTGATCATTACCAACAATCATTATCGAGATTCCTCGCTCTGATCCTTGGAGTAATTGTTTATAAACATCGGAAATTTCTTCTTCACGTGCGTACATTCCCCAAGTTCTCTCCCTAGCATTTAGAGTAGTAAACTTAGCTAAATCTTTAACATATTTAGCAATATTTCTATAGGTCACACTCTCTATAGTCCCTTTTAAGCTGTTCAGAAGAGGAGAAAGTTCCTTAAATCTATTCCTAAATATTGTAGGATTCCTCGATTTCTTAAGTTCTTCTAATTCTTCTCTAACATGATTGAACGCATCATACATATCTTTAATTTCACTAAATACTTCACTACCATACCTATTCTTAACATGATCTGGCGCATTTAAGAGTATAGAGAGACTTCCTATCACTTCATCAAGAGGCTTTATCAGATAATTTTCTAGTTTTCTCCAAGGTTTACTGTAAAAGTCAGCAAATTCATCAGTAAATGGTAGCTTTTCGATCTTTTCGATACCTTTTCTTAATTCATGAAGATATTTATCAATGCTCCCACTACCCACCTTTAATTTCATAAGCTCTTCTCTTTTTAAAGCCTGTTCAGACGTATGTGATGCATAAAGCAACGCCTTTTCATCCATTTCAATTATGTCAGCACCTACCTCTCTACAGGTTTGAATTATCTTTCTTAAAGCTTCTGTTTGATATGGGCTGACAACCTCTTTACCGCTCTCTATCTCCTTAACAGTCCCCAGAGGTAATTCAAGAAATACTCTCTTTGGTTTATATTTTCTGATCAGTTCTACCTCTTTGTCTACCTCTTCTTCTATTGCCTTTTTCACTTCAGGCGTGTTATATATATCGGCAGCTTTTGCATGCACTTCCCCAATAACGACAAAACTTGGGTTTTGGGGTTCTTCAGATTTAAACAGGCGTGATACCAGTTCTCTAGGATTAAAGTTAACTAAAGAGGTCACCAAAAGTGAAATACCTATTATGCTACCGATAATATTTACAGAAATAGTGGTAACGGGAGAAATAAAACTTCCAGTAATTTTTGGTGAAAGTGAGAAGTATAAAATCAACAAGCCAAGAAGAAATACCCCAAGACGCCACCCACGCATAATTAAATTTTATTTTACGAATTTAAATATCTGTTAAAATTTACTTAAGAAATAGTTCTTCGAGTTTTAAATAAATAAATTAACTATGACTACTAATAAGAGCAGCTTTTACTATTTTTGATACCGTTCCCATACGGTGTAAGTGGACAATAAGAATTCTAATCCGAAGGAATTCTTTTTGATATAAAAATTTCCTTGAAAAAATCTTCTTGCTCACCAATAACTTTCCCATCATGCTCTAAATGCAACAAAGGAACAAACTTATTAACAATCTTATCCCTTTTCCATTCTTTCACAAGTTGAGAAAATTCTACCTTGTCAGTATGCAACTTTTCCATTAGTTCGTCTATTTCTTTCAGCATCTTTTGAGTTCTAATAGTTATATCCTCTTCAACTACATTAACTATGTCTAACTGTCTACGAACAACTTTTATTCTTTCTTCTTTTCTCTCTTTAACAGCAAGTGCTTTTCTCAGTGCCGCGATTAACTCTTCTAATGTTACTTGTCGCTTGGGTGCTCTTTTCATTGGATATCCAAGTTGAACAAGATTAGGATCAATCCCAAGTTCAGCAAATGGTTTATCTTCTTTTAACATTTCTTCTACAGATTCTTCCTCTTCTTCAAATATAGAAAGATAGTCAGCTTTTAACCTAAGCAAAATAGCAGCAACAAAAATGACTTTAGCTGGAATTCTGAAATCCAAGTCTTCTGCGTTCTTAATAAATTTAATGAAGCTATCCGTCAACTTTACTAGATTAACATCCCATGGATTCAGTTGTTCCAAGCTTACAATATAATAGATAACATCCTCCCAACTCTCCTTCTCAATAATCGTTTTTAAAATGTTTTCTTCTTGTGATTTTACTTCTTGTTTCACATTCACACCTTAGGCAATTCGAGTGCCATTATTTTGCTCTCACCATCTACCATCGAAACACCATAAACACGATCACCATATTTAATTGTAGTATCATTATGTGTTATGAGAATAAACTGTGCATTCTTAGAAAATTCTTTAATCATCTCAGCAACTATCTTACTATTTTCCTTGTCCAATGCAGCATCAACTTCGTCTAAAATGTAGAATGGTGCAGGTTTGTATTTTTGAATTGCAAATATGAATGCTAAAGCTGTTAATGATTTCTCACCACCAGACATAGCATCTATATTCAACAAAGTTTTGCCTTTAGGACTAGCTTTTATTATCAGTCCACTTTCGATATTGTTCGGATCTTCCAACTCCAAGCTTGCAGTGCCTTTTGTCATCTTTACAAAAATATTGTTGAATTCCTTACTGATTTCATTCAAAGTTTTGAAGAAAACTTCCTTTCTTTTCTCTTCTATTTCTTGTATCATCTGAAGAACAGCTTTCTTTTCCTCCAAAATTTTTTCATATTTTTCTTTATACCCTTCAAATTCAACTTTGAATTTTTCAAATTCATCAATAGCTTTCAAGTTAACCAAACCAATTGATGCGAGTTCCCTTTCAATTTTTTTGATGAATTCTTCTAATGTATGTAGTTTCTCGTCGACATAGGTCATCTCCCCATACTGTTCTAATTCAAATTTAGCATTTTGTAATTCGGTTTCTATTCTTGCCTTTTCTATATTGCGTGTGTTTATTTCTATCTCGAGATTAAGCTTTCTTTCATGCAATTTCCTTCTCCTCTCTCGTAATTTGTCAACTTCCTGTTCAGAAGCAATTCTCAATTTCTCTAAATCAATAAATTCTTTAGCTTCTTCAGATACACCAACTTTCTTTAGTTTCCTTTCCAACTCATTAACATCTTCTTTTAATGTCTCAACCTCATCACGCAACCGATTTCTCAAATCAATGTATCTATCAATCTCTTGTTTCACAGATGCTTCAACAAATTTGGGATGAGATTTGACATAATAACCACCAACCATAGCTCCACTTCGCTCGATTAAATCACCGTCCAATGTAACCATTCTTGCTTTGCCAATACCAACAGCACGTGCAGCATCTAAATTCTCAACAATCAAAGTATTACCAAAAACAAACTCTATAGCAGACATGAACTTTGTATCGTACTTTATCAGTTTGCTAGCAATTCCAATTACACCAGGCTTGTTTAACAAGGAAAGGTCACCAAAAAGTATAGGTCTAATCTTGTTCAAGGGCAGAAATGTAGCTCTACCGATTCTTTCTCTTCTCAGATATTCTATGCAATAACTAGCAACATCATCATTCTCAACAACAATATCATACAAATGTGGTCCAGCTGCAACTTCTACTGCAACTTGATATTTTTCTGGTACTGATATCAAGTTTGCGACAGTTCCAAATACACCACGTAAATTCAACTTTATTATACTTTGTACAGCTCTAGGTATTTCTCCTGTTAATTCAGCTTTCTTAGATTCTAAAGCTTCAAGTCTTTCTATTAAATTATTCAACCTTTCTATCTCACGAATGTTAGCATCAATTTTATCTTTCTTAATCAATAGTTGCGAACGCAATTCAGATATTTCTTTTTCAAGTTCGACCCTTTTTGACAATGCAATTAACTTATCGGCAACTTCTCTGATACTAGCCTCTTTTATATCTAGTTCGGTCTCAACTTCTTCTAATTCTTTACTTAACTTTTCATTCAATTCTTTCTTTTCAGCAAGAGCTTCTTCTATTTTTGTTAGTTGATCTTGTAAAATTTGCATTTTCTTATTTATAAAAGACGCTTTCAAAACTCTCAATTGTTGTTGAAGATTTTGATACTTGATTGCAGCATTTCTCTCTTCTTCCAATTTCTTGAAAATGTCATATCTCTGTGTGATGATTATCTCAGCTTCTTTTAGCTTCTGATCAACAGCATCCAAATCACCTTGAGCTTTCTCTTTCTTATCATTATACTCCGCTATTCCGGAGATCTCGTCGATTATTTGTCTACGTTCAACTGGGTTCATCTCAATTATTTCTGTTATATCACCTTGCAAGATTATGTTATGTCCGTCAGGATGTATCCTAGCGGCATTCAATGTCTGAAGAATCTTGTCGCGTGTAACAGTTCTGTCATTCATCTTATATACAGTCACCCCCTTCCGATTTACCTTTCTAACTATTGAGAGTTCATCACCTTCGACCGGAAAGACTTTTTTAGAATTATCAAAAGTTAATGTGACTGACGCAAAATCAGCAGGTTTCTTACCATTACCACCGTGGAAAATCAACTCGTGCAACCTATCGGCACGTAAAGATTTAGCCGAAGTTCTACCTAACACAAATGCAATAGCATCTAATATGTTACTTTTACCAGAACCATTAGGACCAGCAATGCAATTGAATCCTGGAAGAAAAGGTATAGAGACGCGTCTGTTAAAACTCTTGAATCCTTGCATTGTTAACTTTGTTATAGCTGTATTCATACTATCGAGAATTTCTTTAATTAATAAATAATATTTAAACTTTCTCTTACTTGAGTTTTTCTTGACTTTCAGCTCTTGAACCTCTCCATACTGGCAATAAACATAAAGCAGACTCTTTTAAACCTCTTCTAAAACCATAATTTTTTATAAAGTTAACATGTATGTCGCAGATCACAGTTCTAAAAAGTCTGGGAACCGTGACAAGGTAGTACCCAAAAATGTATAACCATTCTCAAAAATAGAGTTTCTAAATTTCTCAACGATTCATCTTGCATCAACCCAAATGAGATATGGAATAAAAGATTAACTTAAACAGTAAACATTCTCTTTAAACTATCTGGAACTTCAAAAACTTTCAAATGCAATCCGGCATCGACATAAGCCCATACAATAAAAGCTGTTTCCAGAGCTTGTAAATATTGCTTCTTTTCAAAGAATGATTTAGAATCTTGATAATAAGAATTGAGAACTTTCAGCAATCCATCAGCTTTTGAATCTACTACTTTAAGATTTTGTATTATCTTTTCAATTCTTTCTATTTCTTTTTGAGCTTCCTTTTCTAGTTCCATAGAATCAACTAAAAGTTAGAATCTTTTCAATTATCTTTGGACGATGGCGTGCAATTACAAGGAAGAGTGCACCTACACCAATGAACATTCCACCAACCAGCTGAAGACCTGTGGGAAAATTATCCAAAAATACCATCGAGTAAATGAAAATCACAAACGGGTCTAATGCTCTAATAATTGCAACCTTGGACAACTCGGCCACCTCCAAAGCTTTGAAGAAGAATACAAATCCTGCTACAGCTGAAAGATTAGCGCCGATAAAAACTAAAAGCATGATACTCGGAGGTGGTATAACTAAATTCATCCTTGATATAACGTAAATAGATACTACCAAAAAGGTGAATACTAACCTCAACGCATTAAATACAACAGGTTCTATATGTTTAACGTAATTCTTCATGAAAAGTTGTTCTAAAGATACTACAAATGAAATGAATAATGCAAGAAACACCCCGGTTATTATATGTTCCCCACCTTTGAATGTAATCAAAAATGCACCTAAAATCATTATAACAGCTCCCAAAATTTCGCCTTTGTTAAACTTTTCTTTGAGATAAACTACTCCAAGTGCGACTGTGAATATAGTAGAAAATCTCATCAAAAATCCTAAAGTAGACGATCCCACTAGTTTCAATGCCAAAAGCCAAAAAATCGATAGGACACCACCCACAAATCCGAGAACTGCAATTGGTTTCCAATGGTTTCTGAGCAAGAATCTTGTTCTTTCCAATTTTTTAGTTATCACAAGCAAGATAAAAGCACCTATAACACCGAATCCAAAGAAGTAGAACATCAAAGTTGTAATGTTGACACTTTGTAATGCGACATAGTTTATAATAAATGAGGAAGATACTAACAACGAAGATAAAACTGCAAATATGTATCCTTTCATTTGACCGTCCATAAAAATTCCTGACATTAGAATTTGCCGTTCTATAAGATAAACTCATCGGATATGCTCTATTTCTTTTTCCATCTTTTCTACAGTATTTAAACTCTTTAACTCCTGCTTAATTCTATCAATAGTTTTTGTCCGCCTCCAGTCAATTCCCTTTAGTTCTGCAAGCTTAAAACTTAGATAGGCACCTTGATAAACTAGAGACATCACTTTTGATAGCTTTGATTTTCCATAAGTCCAAATTTCATTAATATTTCTGACCTTGTCACGGATAATATTCTTAGTTATTTCTATTCTTTTCGAAATTTCTATTCTTTCATCAACATCTCTCAAGAAAATAACTGATATATTTGGATAGCTGAAAATCTCATATCCGACTATTTCATTATGATTTAATTCTGGTAGTTCCTCAACTTTAGCAATTAATTTGCTGTTTTCGTTTAACTCATTCTTAATTCTTCTCAACACCCCAGAAAATTCGGTTGAACCATAAATAAAAATTAGAGAATCCTTTATATCATTTGCTATCTTGTCGATTCTCTTCAAATCAATTTTCTCCATCAAATTTAAAAACTCATTTTTGCCGCTAGAATAATCTTTGAGATTTAATTTTTCCAAGATTGAGAGCGCACTAAAGAATAAATAAGGCAAGGCTTCCCTCGGTTCATATCCACTTGGTAGCTGAACAAAAGGTATATCCAACTTCTTGGACCATTCCAATAACTTACCACCAGAACTAATTGAAAATATTGCACATTTTCTTTTAACAGCTTCGACAAATTGATACAAAGTTTCTTCTGTATTTCCTGAATAGCTTATACAAACAACTAAACTATTTGAATTGGCCAGTGACGGTAGGGTATATCCCTTTGAAACTTCTATAGGTATATCCAAATCAGCTACATCCTTCACCAAATTACCAGCTATACCCGAACCACCCATACCAGCAAAGATAATTCTCTCAGGATTTGAGAAGTTTAGCTTAATGGTATTGGCCAGTTGGATGGCTTCATCACATATTTTCCTATAATTTTGGATGGTATTACTCATACAAATGGCCCTTGAGACAGGATGACCCTGGGTTGTGGTGAGAGAGCCCAATTATGAAAATTATTAAAAAAATTAATAAAATTTTAATTTTTTTCATACCTAATCAAATTTAATTTTACCATTTTTTCATAATTTTAAAAAATAATTCCGGCCAAAGCAGTGGCGACCAGTTAAAAAGATTGATTCTCAAATCTCCACCGCTTCATCATAAAAATCTCTCTAGCAATTCTAAAACAAATTTTCATTTCTCGCCTCTATTTTCTCAAATTGATTAAGTCCATTCAATATACTTTCGGAAAAGTTTGAGACAGCAATCGAATTGGTTACAATCGTTAAAAGAAAGCTTTTAACAATCTGACAATAATTTTTCGTATTCTTTTTGTTATAAATTTTTCTAAAAATCAACTGGGAAAATTTAATAATTCTATGTCTTTCGTAATCTAGCTGCACAAAATAAATTTGATTTGAATGATTTTTTAGCCCCTACTTTATTTGCTTTAGTGGATTTATAAAAACAGCATAGATTGCTTTGCCCGGCAGTCTTCTTCTAAACCCTGCTTTTGCTTGGCTAATATTTTTATTTTTTGGAAAATTAATCCAGGGATCCATCCAAAAATTTTTATGTCTTATTAAATAATGGCCATATGGATATTTCTTTGAGCGTCCAATAAAAACAATTGTGCCTTCCTTATAAATATTTTTTCGCCATTTCGATGTTAAATAGTGATATTCGCAGTTATATCCAAGCTTTCTTAATAGTTGACAAAGCTCACGCAGATAAAATCCAACTTTTTTAGCTTTATTTTTGCCTAAGAGGTTTACTATTTCTTCATAGCCTCGATTTGTCAAAAAGGCTATACAGGCTGCTCCACAGCCAAAAGGATCTTTTTGAACAGTGGGGCTTTGTTTCACTCACTCCTACTCCTATTACATAATTATAACTCTCAAACGAAATCTTTATTTAACAATTTCTTCGTATGCATCATATGAATGTGCATTGCCATGAGTCGATACACTCGCAAACGGCTGGTCTCCGCCCTGGGACCTTACGCTTCGTCTGAGGAAATCAAGCGAATGGTTAACAGTAGACCTCCAGCGGAACTGGTATGGGAAATATTGGAAATCCAGGACCGTCTATCCAAGGCCATTTGTGAAGAGGTCGAAGAAAGCAGCAAAACTTTTATCAACTTGCCACTGATAGCCGACCATAATCGATACATACTCCCTTTGATACGGGCATTGTACTTCATTTCGCATCCTTACGACCCGAAACAAGGGTTCATGCGGTTTCTACGATACTTGGAATCCTATAAACTTTAGTGTCGCAGCTCTCTTTTCTGACTTCGGTGGCTGTGACAGCGCTGACTTTGCCTTAGGGAAATATTTCCTCATTAGCATCCCTCGAAGCACCGTTCGAGTTCCAGGCAACTAGTAACCATCAAGTACTGTGAGGGCACAAACCTCTCGCATAGCACGCGTCCTAAGCTCATTCCTATACCCGACAATTTCAGACAATTTGTGATCGTCTGTTAATGTCTGCCAAATGGACTGCAAATATTCAGCGGCGACCGTGGACATATAAGTTGGTCTACAAAAGATAAGTTCTTATAAGTTAATCTAAATATTAGTGAGAATT
>JAHLMT010000003.1 GCA_018920185.1 Candidatus Aenigmatarchaeota archaeon
TCTTCCGATAACAAAAGGGCCTCCAAAAGATGGTGCTGATCCGCCGATGCCAACATACCACATGTTATTTGTTCCAGTTCCCTCAAGTGCTTGAAATTGAATAAAGGCACTGGTATTTATCGTATTCTGGGCATTTCTGATAATAACTTTTGAACCATAAGGTGAGGCTACAGAATTACTTGAAGACAAGTAACCATCTGATTGATAATCTACTACTTCTAACCTCGAACCTGGTGCCGTCGTCCCGATGCCGACGTTGCCGGAAGTTCCATTAACAAAAAGAAGTGAAGTAGTTGCAGTACTCACATTTAGTAAATTTCCTGTACCGACAACATGTAATAACGATTGGGGAGATGTTGTTCCTATGCCGAGCCTTTTGTTTGTATTGTCCCAGAAAAGATTGTTATCTCCAGAAATAGTATCTGCTGCAGTCCAGAAAGTTACCTGACCTGGGCTGCCAGAACCGCCTATCAAAGCTCCTGATGGCCAGGTTGTTTTGCATATATTGCCAAGACAGATTTGATTTGAAGCGTTGAAATTGGTGGAGTTGACCCATCCACCTGTAACCACCAGATGACTATCTGTTCTTAATATGTTGGCTGCCGAACGGAAGAGATATGTATCTGTAGAGCCGTTACCGAAGAAGACGTAATTTACGTTAGTGATATTCATACCAGTGAGATTCAGGTTAACATCCATAGGAAATACTTGCGACAAAGGATGAGATTGGATTTGGGCTAGAGCTAAGGAAGAGGATAAAGTAAATATAATTATCGAGGGTAATAGAATTAAAGAAATCTTTAAGAATACACTGTAACAATAAGGTAGTACGTCTGACCCAGAGATTTTACACAAGGAAATTGATGAAATAAAAGGTAATGTAGAAAAGATACTCTTTATTCTAGAAAATGAAGGTGAAGTTAGAGAAGCTTTAAAAGAGCTAGAAGAGGCTAGAAAAGCACCTAACGAAGAATATAGTTCCCATGAAGATGTTGTTAAGAAATTGATGAAATGAGTTGGGAAATTAAGTGGCATACCAAAGCCTATGAGAAACTTGAAGCACTTCCTTCTCATATCCGCGAAAGAGTTATAAACTGTGTCGACAGAGTTAAAGAAAATCCTTTTCATTTTCTTGAACATTTCGAAAGGAAGGGTTTTTATAAACTGAGAATCGGCAACTATAGAGCACTTATTTCTTTGGATTTTGAAAAGAATTAAAAATGTTCTAATAAATAGGGGTTCAAACCGAGCCAGGTTAAATATTCTCGCGAAGTAATATTTAATAGTACAAATAAGTATATAAATTCTTTGCTTGACAAAGCTGACGTGGCCGAACCAGGTTAAGGCAACTGGCTTTCGACCAGTGGCTTCTCGCGAAGCATAGGGGTTCAAATGAAGGAATCTGAGATTCCCCTCGTCAGCGTTAACAAGAGTCTTTATTGTTAAAATACCAGCCAGTAACACTAATCCAAAAAGGTAACTTACGTTATTTATATTGACTCTTGTGAGATTTAGATTTACATCCATCAAAAATATCTGTGATGATGGATGTTGAACTTGGGCTAGAGCTGATGGAAATAAAGCTAAAGCAAATAGTATCGGTAAGAAAATGAACAAAGGATTTATATTACCCAAAAACAAAAGTGATTTTATGTTGTCTAAAGAGAATAAAGCTACTATAGCTGGGATAGTGGTTTTGTTAATTTTGGCTTTTGTGCTGAATTTAGGATTTAAATTGAGCTTTGGTTGGAGTGTTTTTCTTGCGGCAGTTATAGGTGTGGTAGTAGGATTAATCACATATTTTTTGGTGAAATAGATTATGGATAAAAAGATCTCAGAGACTATAAGTACAGCTCTCAGGATAGTCTCGTGGGGCTTGATAATTTTTGCTATTCTTATGCTTTTGTTGAAATGGTTAAAGATTATAGGTTCCCCAGCTTTCGAAGATATAGTATTTACGTGATTATTAGGTATTACAGGATGGGTTTTAGAAGTAAATAGACGATTGGCTAGTTTAGAATCTAAGCTAAACATGCTCTGGGAAGATTTTAAGAAACGGGAGGAAATGTAAGTCATTAAAATTGCGAGGATAGTAATAACTCCTGTTAAATTCAGGTTACCATCCATAGGAAATACTTGTGACGATGGGTGAGATTGAGCTAGAGCCAGCGGTGATAACAAATAAAACCAAATAAGCGGTGAACAGATAAGGAAGAAGTTCAAAAGCTTCAATTTTTTCTTCAAATCTTTAACTAGAAAGCAAAGCTTTGCATTCCCTTGATCTGATAAAAATTTTATTAAACTTGAGTTAGTCATCGTTTCAAACCCCTTTTTTCTTTAAGGAGGCATATTTTGGCTCTTCCTACTTCTTGACATTGGATATACCCAGCTTCCTGTAGAGCAAAAACATATCTCGAAGCAGTGTGCCGATGTAAATTTAGACTCTTTGCGATTTCTAGAATAGCTAGTCCATTCGGATGTTTACTAAGGAGTTTGATAATGTTCTCTTTAATATTATTACCTTCCATAATGTAGGCCTACGTTTACCAATGAACAACAAAGACTATCTAAGATTAACTAAGATAGTCAATGTCATACATGGATATACAAAGGAGTACTATGTCGATATTCATTATGTTTTCTGAAATTGCAAAAACTGAAATTAGAAAATTTTTAGAATAAAATGTTTACATGAGAAATTTAAAATGAATCGACAGGAAAAAAGAAGAATTAAGTCGTTTTTAATTGTTTCATAACTGTAGAAAGATTGAAAATAAAATTCGATGTAAATTTTATCGACTGGGAACGAAACAAGAATGAAACTTCAAATAACAAACTCTTAAGCACAAGAATTTCAGGTAAATTACTGATAGTATGAGATTTGTATGTAGGTATACTAATTTTCAAAATTCACTTCTTTCAAAAAATTCTTTGGAGATAATGAAGTTAATTGAGGGGGTAGCCTGAATTCGATGTCCCCGACAGAAAATCGACTTGAAATGACAGATTTTAAATGGTTTTAGCTTCCGGGAAAACCTTTCTACATCTATCAGCTTCTCATCTTAATCAAAATCTAAAATTATATTATCGTTTAAAGCAATAGTTTTGCTTCTTCTTTTATGGGTACTTTAGACCGTAATCATCCTTCTATAAACTATTTTTATACCTAAAACTTGCACGCAGTCAGGTTCTCGAAAAACTGTATCGATTGTACACCCGGATATCCTTTACCTTGGTAAATTACAGCTGGCACTTGTGTTATATTCGCTGCCACACATTGCTGAGCTAACTCACCGTCACAACTAAGGTATAGCTTTGTGGCGTAAGACCCACCTAAGAGATTGAATTGTATCAGTGTAGCAGTTTGATTTGATATACCAGCTATTCTTACATCCTTCGCCGCAAGACAGTCGACAAAATTTCTAATCCTGTTTAACTGTGCTATAGATTGCTCAACCAAAATCATGTTTTCACTCATAAGCTTGCCATCTTGGGTAATATAGGCTTCCCTGTAAGTTACTCCTCCTGCAACATCTACAGCTTTAAAAAGAACTTTATACATCCCGCTAACCTGGTCGAGTTTAACCACACTAACGTCTATCCCAGGATTTATGAGCTCATACAGTTTTTCAACTTGTGAAGAAACATCGGGAGCGAATAAGCTTGTTAAACTTATTGGAGAAAATGTGTCAAAGATAATTCCTAATACAATACCGACAAGAAAAATTCCTAAAATTCCTATCATTCGTTTTGTAGACATCTCATCAATTGTTTGTCAATATAAGTTTATAAGCTTATTTCATTGAAGGACAATTTAAATTTTATGAGAAATCTGATAGGTTTATCTGTTTTTCTATTTTTAACCCTACTATTTGTTGCCGGGTCGGATGCAATTCCTACCTGTACATTTAAGACAACCTGCGCCACGGGTGAGACTTGTTTGTTTGAAGTGTTTCAGGAGAACAATACTCATGTGGGTAGCTGCGACTCGCCTTACACGATAAAAGTTTGTTGTACAGAAATAACTTCCGCGGCTATCCGAACATCCTGTGTTGCAGGTGAGGGTGGTGTGATTTCTATGTATCAAACATACGATTCACATGCAGGAAGCAAAGATTATTACAGTAACGTAGTTTGCGCTAAGACAGCAAATAACCCAGTTCTTACAATTATGAGGCCGACTTGTTTAGCAAGAGAAAAATGTGTCGTTTCTGTATATCAGGAGAACAACACACATGTAGGTCATTGTGACTATTACAACACCAAGGTATGTATACAAGAAGATTTCAACGTGACAATAACTATGATATTGAATGTTACTGAGCCGAATTGGAATGAAAGTGTCATGTTGTCGGGTGTGGCAACAAGAGCTGATGGGAGTGCTATCGATACTTCGGGTGACCCAGCAGATGTGGAAGTATATCTAAACGACACATCTCCGCCAAGAAAGATTTGCACGACAGATACAAACTCTACTGGTGGATACACTTGCAATTTTACAGCACCGTTAGCCCTTGGATCTTACGAGTTAAATGTTACTGTAGACGATCCTACAACTGGTAAAACATCGTCAAATACAACTATGTTTACTATAAAACAAAAACTTGGTGAAGCTCCAACTATAGAAAAGACGGCAAAAGACATAGCATGCTTTGAGGAGCCAAGAGTAGTTCAGAACCCAGATGGAACAATAGAAATTGCAATTGTTAGAATTTGTGTCTGGAAGTAATTTATTCAAAATAACAAATAAATTATATGAAAATCTCACTAGCTATCTTTGTTTTTTCGATTTTTATTTTTTCTAATCTAGCTTCAGCTACCCCGTTTCTACACGATCCAAATCCAGAAAATAATTCTTTCATTCCCGGTGGTATCAGAACTTTTTCTATTAATATCACAAGTGAGAACTTGAATTCTAGCTCTGTTCGTTTGTATATAATCTCTTTAAATGCATATCAACAGGGTGAAAATTGGGATGTTCATTCTCTTACTTGTGTGAACACTTCAAACGAATGGAAATGTAGTAAAAGTATTTCATTTGCAATAGCAGGCTCTGACACAATTGAGTTGTTTTATTTTGAGGCAAATGACACCGATGACACGAAAGGAAATAATGGAACTGTCTCCAATCCTTTACGCTTTACATTAGACAGAAATCCACCTACCATAGCTTTCGTTAATCCAATAAACAACAGCTATGTAAGTGGCAATGTAACAATAAGAGTAACTGTTACTGATACCTCATCTGGTGTAAACAACAATACAGTTCAATATTCGACGGATGCATCAACTTGGAATAGCTTAAGAAATGTTAGTGTGGATTCATTCGAAGCTATCTGGGACACGACCACATTTGCAAATAATCAGAGTGTTGTTTTATATGCGAGAGCCTCTGATAATGTTGGGAATAATTTTACTTCATGGATTAATGTAACAGTTGATAACGAAATACCAAGATTAGATATTTTATCTAATTTAACTGGAATACTGGGCGGAAATGTGCAGTTAGAAGTAAATGTAAGCGACGGTTATTCTGGGGTTGATCTGGACAGTGTTAGATATTCTGTTGATGGTTTAAGTGGTGCATTGGGATGTACAGGAAGCAATTATAGTGCAACATGTAGTGCTGTGATTAACACCGTTAATCTGCAGGATGGAAATCACACACTTAGTGTTACAGTAACAGATAGAGCTGGAAACCAGAATTCGTCTTCTATTCAAATTAGAACAAGTAATACCAGACCGGCAATTTCTATACTCGAACCTGCAAATAATGCTTTTATTAAAGGGATTGTTTTAGTTAAAACAAGCGTTGTAAATGCTGTTGGACTAGTGACATCTGTAGAATTGTCGTTTGATGGAATAACAAACAACATGACATGCAACCTGAACTTCACCAGCTGCAATTATTCAATAAACACAAGCTCTCTTGCAGATGGTGGACATACAATAAAAGTAAAAGCTGTGAACGTCCAGAACTTGGATATTACATCTGGCATTGTAGTTACAATTGACAACACAAATCCTGTAATTACAATAACACATCCTGTTTCATCGGTGAAAGACGATTTTGAAATAAAAGCTGATGTAATTGACGGCAATCTTAATCAGAAAAAAGTTACTTTTACACTTTCTTCTTTTGCTGGTAATTTATCTTGTACACCACAAACACCTTCTAGATTTATTTGTTCTACTTTCTTCGATTCTAAAAAGTTAAACGATGGGGTGTATAAGCTTACTGTATCAGCTGAAGATAAGGCCGGTAATGTGGCAACAGAATCGAAAGAAATAACAATAGCTAATCTCGCTCAAATTGTGGAACAACCTACTGGAGGGCAGATGCCAATCACTGAACAAAATGAAACAGAAAAAAGAGAAATTAGCGGGAGGGGACAAAAAGGTTTTCTTGGCATATCTCTTCCGTTTAAAAGTGAAAATATAGTTTTAGGTGTTGTTGTAATAGCTGTTTTTATGATTGTATTAATTTTAGCTATTGTCGTTAATCAAAAACTAAAGAAATCTATTATTAGAGAGGGATAATATAAAAATATGGATGTTACCTTTATTGTTTCGGTCTCAATTTTCATACTTTTTATCTCACTTATACTCACGGCCACTATAAATTATTTTACACGAACACCAGAATCAACAACTGTTCTTGAGTTAAGAGACAAGGTAAAAAATTTATTTGATATTTTCTTCGGTACTAAAGGCATTATAACTGGCGAAAGGGCTACAACAGATTTGTACAGAATACCACTTATGTTAGAAGAAAAAAATGGAACTAATAGAACAAATGAAATTGTATCACTTGCTCTAGATTTCGACGAGAGTTGTAAAAAAATTTCTTGGAATAATACTGTTCGAGTTTATGACCAGCAATTTGTAGAGTTGCCATCAAGAATTTCTTATCAAGAATTTTGTACAAGCCAGTGGCTTAACAGATCGCTAATAACTTTTGTTGTCAACATATCTGCAAACGAGAAGAAAAGAGTTTATGTCTATTCGATAAATAATTCTAACACCACTGCACCGAATCATAGCCTTGATATAAAAGGTTATTGGGCATTCGACGAAGGAAGTGGAACATTAACAAAAGATTTTTCTGGCAATCAAAATAATGGGACACTGACTAATTTTGATTTTAATGCTTCATCAGGATGGTTTAATGGAACAGATTGCAAATATGGAAGCTGTCTGAAGTTTGACGGTGTGAATGATTATGTCAGCGTTTCGAATCCTGTGAATATCCCTATCGGAAACTCGCCTTATACAATAGCTTTATGGTTCAAAGCAGATTCAAACGGGGTAAGAGGACTTGTTGGGTGGGGAAATTTTGGAGCTTGGAATCAGGTAAATGCATTAAGGTTATGGGGGGATAGCTGTCCTAACTTGGGATTTAGACATTATTGGTGGAGTAACGATTTAGATGTCTGTACAAACTATCCTGCTGTTGGTGGGTGGTCTCATGTCGCTGCTACATTTGATGGTACTACAAGAAGAATTTATTTAAATGGCACGCAAATAGCATCTGATACACCAACTGGACATAATGTACCAAATGCTAATAACTTTCGCATAGGATCTACAAATTTAGGTGAATATTTTAATGGAACTATAGACGATGTTAGAATATACGACAGAGCTTTAACAGCAGATGAGATTAAATCTTTGGCAAATGCTACTCCTCCGACAATTAAAACATTTCCAATCGAGACTATCACAGCAATATCAGCGGAGAAAGTGCAAGAGTTGACTGGAAGGAATTATCAGGATATTAAAACAATCTTGGGTGGCGACTTTGATTTTAGAATTGAAATAAGGGAAAAACAATGAAAGGAACTTACTATATGATAGAAGCTGTAGTGGCTATATTTTTGGTTGTGAGCATATTTTTGCTTTTATTCTTGACACCAACGAAAAATCCAGAAATAGAAAGAGCTAATATTAAAAATGACATCTATAAAGCTTTAGAAATTTTAAACTCAAAAGGTTCTTTAAGAAATCAGACATTAAACAACGATGCAGCTGCAATCAAAAGCGATTTAGAGAGATTTCTTCCGATTAATATCCAGTTGAATGTTGCCATTTACAATAGAACTTTTAACAACTTGACAGCTGAACTTACTGAACAATTCACTGACATCATAGGAGTTAGCTATTATATTGCTGGTGATATTGGAAATTACACACCAAGAGAAATTCGAGTTCATGCATGGGGATTTGAATGAAAGGACAAGTTTTTTTGTTGACAGCTGGTATAATTATAGCTTTACTTGTTGCATTAAAGGGTTTCGCAGTTGTACAACAAATTTCATCTGAAAGGGAGATTTTGGATATAGCTCTAGAAGATTTGTTTTTTAAAAATATAGAAACAGAAGTAGAGAGAATAATCGGATTTCTAGCAAATACCCCGAACACTATCTCTGACAATTCGATAGATTTTCTTAATTTTACTAGAACAGGAAGTGACGGGCATTCATTAGATTTCCGGGCACTATTTGTTGGTACATTATCAAATACAACAAAACAAACGATGAACATAACTGTTTTCCAATTTTTACGTGAAAATACTCTTAATGTCACAATAAGGCTGGATACAACTCCCGTTCAAACAAATTCAACTTTTCTTGACGATGGTGGTATATGGATTAACAATTTCACCTTCACTCCTGGGCAAAAATATAATCTTACTGTATCTCTACCTGATAAAAATTATGAGGAAAATATAACTGTGGAAACAAAAAGTAACAAAGATACCTATACGGGATTTTTCGATTTAAAGTTAATTAGCATACGGGCAGAACACAGAAGCAAAGTACAGCAAACTATAAAGATAAGTTGAATGTTTTATTTGAAGAAAATCTAAATTAAAATTCATGAGAGGTATCTCACCGCTTGTATCGATGGTGCTGGTTATAGCTTTTGGTTTTACTGTGATGACAATTGTACTGACTGTGGTGAACCCTTTGTTGGATAGGGCAAAGGATTCTGGGATAGTTAATGAAGCAACGCAGAACATGCAGTTGCTCGATGCTGCAATAAAAGCCGTTGCATCTGAAGCAAAAGGATCAAAAAGAACTATTTCTATAAAAATTACAGATGGTGTTTTAAGAACCGATTCTGAAAAAGATTGGGTGTATTTGGACTTTGAACCTAGAACAAAAACTGTTTTGGACGGGTTTGTAGGTGATATAAAAATAGAAAGCAGACCTGTGTTTTTAGAATACTTCAACAGATATAAAGATGGTGATAATGCAAATGACACTTGGACTGCTGTTAATGGAACGTGGAGTATATCTGGTGGTAGATTTCTTGGAAGAGGTGGAATAGCTTATCATAATGTTGGAAATCAAGCGGGATTTGACTTAGCTGCAACAGTAGTTCGCTCGTCAGCACCTGATGGACAAGTGTATGTCGTTCCAGGTGATCCTAGGAATTTGGTTTTGTACATACCGTTTGACGGAAATGTGAACACAAGCGAAACAATAGCTTATGACTATTCTGCGTATAAGAATAATGGAACTTTATATAATGGTAGTGTGATTTGTGCTGGGGGCAATTGCCCTACTTGGGTTGATGGAAAGTTTGGAAAAGCTCTACGGTTTGACGGTGTGGGTGATTATGTAAATTTGGGGACTTCATCAATCCTGGGTCCTGCCAATGAAATCAGTGTTGCAGCGTGGGTCAAAACTCCAAGCACCATATCGGTCTTAAATAATTACAATCAAATAGTCGCGAGGGGCACTACCGATGTTGACGGATACAACTTATATTATTATCACCTCTCTGCAAAATTCGCTTTCATTCTTAAAGTTAATAACACAGGTTGGGGGACTGACTGGGCAATTGGCACAACAACACCTCAACCAGACACTTGGTATCATTTGGTTGGAGTGAGGCGCTCTAATGGCTATGTTGAAATTTGGGTCAATGGAGTGATGGAGAGCCAAGACACGACAGTTAATTCTGGAGAAATAAATTATTCTACATCTCCTGTAGCGTACATAGGCAGAAAACCTTCGGGAAATTTTTGGAACGGCACGATAGATGAAGTAATGGTTTTCAACCGTGCCTTATCACCAGATGAAATCAAATTCTTATACGAATCTAGTGTTAAAAAAATAACAACAGCAGGAGAAATTCCAACAATCTCACCATCTATTACAGGAACTGTGAACACAACTATAGTGTTAGCTTCCCCTGGTTCAAGTTATTTTGATAATGTCAAGCTAAAGTCAGGACCTGCAAAAATAAGATTCGTCGCTCCTTACCAAAACATAGACATAGTAAATCAAACGAGATTCGGACCTGGCGATCATAATATTGTTATTAGACATTATGGAACTAATACAACAAGCAACAAACCAATGATTGGATTAGAAGAATAAGAATATCTTTAATAAAAGCTAAATTTAATATAATGTTAGATTTGTTAAGAAAACAAAAGGAAGAAAAGATAGTAGAAGTTACTCCGCGGGATGTTCTTTTTGTTGGTTCAGCTATTGAAATTTTGCGTGAGATGAAAGAAAAGGTTGATAGAATTGATTTCCGTTTACGTGAGCTGGAAAGAAAATTTGATGAGAGAGTATCTGAAAAGGTTCTGAGCGAATCTAAATTTGTACAAGAAATTTCGGGAAGTGAAGAGATAGTCAACAGAATTGTTGCAGAAGTAAAGAAAGTTGCCCGACCACTGATACCACATAAAGAAAAGATAACCATTGTTGAATCAAAAAGAATCGAACAAATAATTTCTTTACTGCAAGATCACAGAATGTTATCTTCTTCTCAATTGGCGCAAATGATGGGATTGTCGAGAACAAGATGTAATGAATATTTTAAACAAATGGAAAATCTTGGAATTGTTAAAGGAAATGATGTTGGAAAAGAACGATTTTATCAACTTGTAGAATAAAATTTATTTATGTCAACCATTTCCACTTTTATCGCTTCTGTTGATGTTGATGATTACAATTGCTTGATGTGAATCTTACATTTCAGAAACATTTACCAGCAAAGGTAATTGAATCTGTTAGTGATATGTAACAATAAGGAATTCTTGTACAATCAACAGCTACTCTGACTATTTAAAAAAATAAAAAAGAAAAACAAGCTATTTCTCAACTAAAGCTTCGTAGCCCACTAGAACTGTTCCTACTACTGCGAATATCAGCCCGACAACTTCGAAGAGTGAGGCTATTCCACCCCAAATTACAGAACCGAGAAAACCTGCAAGTGTTGTAGCTGCTGATAATGTTCCTGCAAATAGGAAGAACACTCCTCCTACTGCGAGCCAGTTCCATCCTTTTCCTTTTTGTTTGGCAAAGGATGCGAGGGCTACTACAACTAGAACAGCTACCCCGACGTCGAGTAGAGTCGACTCAAATACCATACTTCACCTTATTGAACTTGGTAATTCAACTTTTAAAGCTAATGGTATGTGTAAAAAGAACTGTTAGAAAGTAGTAAATCTCTAAAAAAGAAAATTAAAAAAAAAGAAAAATTTTCAAATATCTTCTGGTTCTTCTCCCCAAAAAGCATCTTCATCGTCAGAAAACTCTTCATCAGAATATTCGTCTTCGTCCCATTCACTTTCCATTAGGATTTCACCTGTTATATCTCTTGTGCATAGCAAGTATTTAAATGTTTCTGATTTTTCGAGAATTTTATTTTTATAGAAATTCAAATCAATTTAAATGGGAATCAAGCTTGCTGATAGAATAAAAGTTATAGGAACATCAAAAATAGAGGAAAGTTTACGAATTTTAGAACAGCATCCTGAAATAGTTTCTCTTGGAGCAGGTGAACCAGACTTTCCAGCACCACCGAATGTAATAAAATCTGCTGAAAAATTTCTTGAAAGAGGTTACACTCACTATTCACCATTACAAGGGAGACATGAATTAAGAGAAGAACTTGTAAAAAAATTGAAAAAGGACAATAAAATCGATGTAACTCCAGAAGAGATAATTATCACGTGTGGTTCTAAAGAAGCAATCTTGCTTTCTGTTATGACATTAGTAAATCCGAAAGAAGAAGTTATAATTCCCGACCCAGGTTATATTGCTTACCGTCCGATAGTTGAAATGTTCAATAGCGTTGCCAAATCTTTACCTTTAAACGAAGACGACCAATTTGAAGTTCATCCTGAGATATTGGAGAAATTGATAACCAATAAAACAAAGCTTCTAATTTTAAACACCCCGTCAAATCCAACTGGTGGGGTACTGACAAGGAAAGTCTTGGAAGAAATTGCCGATATTGTTGTCGATAAAAATTTAATGGTTTTGTGTGACGAGGCTTATGAGAAATTAATTTACGATAACGCAAAACACGTTAGCATGGCGAGTTTAAATGGGATGAAAGATTATGTTGTAACTACACAGACATTTTCAAAAACTTATGCAATGTGTGGATTCAGAGTTGGTTATGCTGTTGCCAATGAAAAGATTATTAAAGAAATGAAAGAATTCAAGATATGCACTACATTAGCTGCACCTACATTCGCTCAATTGGCTGCCGTTGAAGCTTTGAAAAATTCTGCAGATTATGTCAAGAAAATGGTTAGGGAATATGACAGGCGCAGAAAGATGTTAATTAAAAGGTTGAACGAAATTCCGAATATCAGTTGTACAAAGCCTAAAGGGGCATTTTATGCTTTCCCAAATATCAAAAGAATTAAAATGTCGTCTGAAAAGTTTTCTGATTTTCTGTTAAAGAAGGCAAAAGTTGTTGTTATTCCGGGGATTGAATTTGGGAAATACGGTGAAGGGTATATCCGTTTGAGTTATGCTACAGCTTACGAAAAAATTGCTGAGGCATTAGATAGAATAGAAAAGGTTGTAAGTAAACTTTAAATTATGTTACCTTATTATTTAAAGGGAGGTGTAGGTCGGGGCAGGTAGGCTCTGCCTATATCGAGAAAAAGTCTATATGCTCGAGCCGAAAGCCCTTGGAAGATACAAGTTCATAACTTGGTCTGCGTGCTTAACTGAGAAGTTATGTCTCTCAGAGTGGTACGTATAATAAACTCGGACAGGTCCGGAAGGAAAGAATAAATCCCTTAAGCATCCGTAAGTTATATGTACCATGTTTGAGAGTAACATAACAGAGAAAAGCATGCAGGTAAACCATTTTACGGACTTGTATCGACCTTGGGAATACCTCCTATCTTTATGGTGAATGAATGAGAAAGGAACTCGTTGTTGCATCTAGTGTCATCGTGTTATTCTTCATATTGCTAGCCATATCTTCATCTATAAAAGAACCAGAAATAATTCCTACATCCGACAAACAAACTGCTTCACAACAATCTTTTGTGCCCAATACAGTTATGATAAATCTTCCAGCTGTTGACAGTCAGGGGAATGGTGTTGTTGCTAAGTTAAAAGTACAGGCTATTTCGGGAGAAGGAAGGGTGCTAACAAACATAGATAATATTTTGTTTTGGGTTGATACACAATATTCGATTAGAGTTGCAGAAACGGTGGCTAAAAACATAACTGGTGCTGATCTATCCAAGGTTGATTTGATATACACAATAGAAGCTGATGCGTCTGTAATTGAAGGTGGATCAGCAGGAGCTGCACTAACTATAGCAACAATAGCCGTGTTAAAGAACAAAACCCTACCTTCTGATGTGATGATTACTGGAACTATTAACCCTGACGGTACTATCGGACCTGTTGGGGGTATATTTGCAAAAGCAAAAGCATCGAAAGATGTTGGTGCAAAGCTATTTCTAGTTCCCGAAGGTCAGGGTTCACAAATAAACTACATACCAGAGAGGACATGTGAACAAATAGGGCCCGTGACATTTTGTACGACAAAATACAAGCCTCAGAAATTGGATATATCCAAAGATATTGGAATAGAAGTTAAAGAAGTCTCGAATATTAATGATGCTTTAAAGTATTTTATTGACTAATGTAATTTTATGGAAACCTTCACCAAAGAAGAAATCAGAGATATAATCGTTTCTGTTATTGCGCTGATAATAATTTTTTCATGGAAACCGTTTCCAAGATTTGGATTGAATCTTGACCTAATACCTTATTTCATTGTTATTATCCTAGTTGCTTTCTTGTTGCATGAGATGGCACACAAGTGGATGGCAAGAAAGTTTAATATGGCTGCCCACTACAAGATGTGGCCGCAGGGAATTTTATTTGGTTTGATTTTTATGATTCTTGGATTGAAATTTGTTGCACCGGGTGCTGTTGTTGTTTATCCGTATAGATTTGCCAGATGGGGGTTCAGAAGACCTTACCCTGAAATAGCAAGTGGTGAAATGGGATTGATTGCTTTAGCCGGACCTGTCACAAATCTATTTTCGGCATTGCTATTTTCGCTATTTGACAGTTTTTTATTTAACCAACTAAAGTTTATCAACGCCTGGCTGGCATTTTTCAATTTATTGCCGGTGCCGCCTTTAGACGGAAGTAAAGTTTTAATATGGAAACCTTGGATATGGGGGATGTGTATAGCAGTCGCATTAATACTTGTATTTATTTAATTGTATAAGATTTCATGGAATACATAGCCGATTTTCACTTGCATTCTAAATATTCACGAGCGACTAGCAGAGATTTGAGCTTGGAGACTCTGTCTGAAGGTGCAAAGATAAAAGGGTTGAATCTTTTATCAGCCCCGGATTTCACACATCCTATTTGGTTGAAAGAGCTGAGGTCAAAGTTGATAGAAGAACATGAAGGTATTTTTAATTTTAATGGGATTAATTTCATCTTAACAACCGAGATCGCGACAATAGAGACTTTTCAAGGGAAAACAAGACATGTGCACCACAATATTCATGCACCATCATTTGATGTCGTAGATCAAATTAATGAAGCACTAGGGAAATTTGGTGATCTGAAAGCTGATGGGAGGCCAATGCTTACCGTCTCTCCTGCAGAGATTGTTGAAATTTTGATGCAGATAAGTAAAGATATTTTGATATATCCCAACCACGCATGGACACCGTGGAGAAGTGTTTTTGGCTCGATTAATGGATACAATTCATTAGAAGAGTGCTATCAAGATCAGTCCAAACATATTTTTGCATTGGAAACTGGTTTATCGTCGGATCCTCCGATGAATTGGATGTGGTCAAAACTTGATGAGATAACTTTATTGTCGAATAGTGATGCCCATTCAGCGAATCCTTGGAGATTAGGAAGGGAAGCGAATGTATTTGAGCTTGATGAACTGACTTATAATGAAATAAATGATGCTATAAAGAAAAAGGATAAGAAAAAATTTTTATTCACCATAGAAGTTCCACCAGAATACGGGAAGTATCACATAACAGGTCACAGGCGTTGCAATGTGAGCATGCACCCGAAAGATGCTATAAGAATTAACAACAGATGTCCACGATGTAGGAAAAAGATGACCATAGGTGTTTTACAAAGGGTGGAAGAACTAGCAGATAGGGAAAGGGGATTTGTTCCAAAAAACGCTATACCTTTTAAGACTTTGCTTCCATTGTATGAAATAATCTCTTTTGTTGCAGGTACTGGTGAACTTTATTCTAAAAAAGTTGTCGAAGAACAAAACAAGCTGATAAATAAGTTTGGTAGCGAATTGAATGTTTTGCTAAATGTCAGTAGGGAAGAATTAGTAAAAGTTACAAACGAGAAAATTGCTGAAGCGATAATAAAGGTTAGAGAAGGAAAGGTTAGATTCAACCCTGGTTACGACGGTTTTTATGGAATTCCTATATTTGACGACAACATCCAGACCAAGGAAAGTTTTGTTGAGCAGAAAAGTTTAACCGATTTTTAAAAGTTTGTCCAGCTGTTTTAAGTAAGAGTTGGTATAAGGTGCGTAAAGATAGTATAAAGCTATGAAGATCAAAACTCTGAACAACATCCCCATAGCTATAGCTGCGGCTACTCGACGCAATTCTGTTCTGTAAAATCCTGAAATGAGAACTGCAATTGTAGGTAACGATATTGGAAGAGGTATTGGTATGATGTAGCTGAAGAAAATGATAGGAACAATAAAACGTTCTAAAAATGGAACTGTAGTGAATGGTTTTTTGAATATTTTATCCAGCACGCGTTGACCAGAGAAACGACCGATTAGATAGTAAATTAATCCAAATGATAAGTAAACCAGAATTGTTATGAAAATTATTCCGAATACATTCGTTCCTTTCGAGAAGGCGAAAATTATATACGCTTCTGCTGGAGGGCTTGGTAATATTGGAATGTTTGCAAAAACAAGAAAAATTAACAAACCTATTAAAGTTCCCGATAAGAAGTTGTTCTTGACATAAGTGAACAAAGGGATTGACCAAGGTATATTTTGTTTTAAGAAATTAATCACAGGTTGTTGGACAAGGTTTTGTTGGAATAAAAAAGCAAGAGCTACAATTATAAGCAAAATTGCCAAAATTTTTTTAATGCTCACACTATTAAATTAAAATTGTGAAAATAAGAACAATTGGGTCTGTAGTCTAACGGTAAATTCGTTAAAGGACGGCGCTTTCACGTGGCGCAAATCACGGTTCAAATCCGTGCGGACCCATTAGAGCAATTTATTATATTACTTTAAGAACTGTTACTCTTGTAGTGCTATCAACAAAATAAGCGTAATCTATCTTTACGTTCAGTGCTACATCTTTAAAGTTAGTAAAATCTCCGACAGCCACATCACAAGAAATGACTTTACTTTTGCCTCCTACAAGTCTTTGGTCAGTAAGAGTTACTGTGCCACTCTCATCAGCTGAGATACCAGCGCAGTTACCATTCCTTCCTACGCCAGTTATGGTTATTGTTTTAATAACATCTAGATCCTCAGAAATTATCACTTTCTCAGGAGGAATGTCTTTAACTACTCTACCAGGTCCTATATTCTGTATTTCAAACTGTACTCTCCCAGTTGTTGATGTGCCTGGGATAGTTGATGTCCTTGCAGATGCTGTCACTAACAGTGGTCCAGCTGTAACACTGAAACTCTGAATACCTTTTGGTGTATTCGGAGCTGTTCTAAGAAAATCTGCCTTTACAAATCTTAATAACGTATCAGCTATTGTTGAATAGCCGTATACTACTCTAACTGAAGCATCATATGACACGTCTGTCTTTTTAGCTGCTGAGGACGGGAATGTGGCGGTAAAGTCTATAGAAACATCTTCACCACTTAATCCTGTTGAGGGATCGGCTGGTGCTAATGCTGGTACGCCTTTAACATCGCCATTGTTGGGGAGCATCCACTCATTAGACAAACCAAACAATATTGCTTTACCAGTTGAGGACTTCATTCCGCCAACATTTTTTAGGTTCACTGTAAAAGTCACGGTTGAACCTGGATCGATAGACTGGACATCAGGTGCAAAACTAGTTATTATTACTCCTGCACCAGCAGGGGTTTCAGGTGCTCTGGCACATCCCGCTAAAAATACAATAGAAACTACAGAAAACAACATCAATTCTTTGTTAATCTTCATTTTCTCTATTAATATTTTAGTGAAAAAAGTATATAAATCTGCTGAAAATGATTTTCTGAATAAACCATCGTAATGAGTAGATATAGCATTCTCTTATTACCTCAAAAGAATTTTTTTACGGGTGGGTTGCAAAGATAATAATCTTTAAAACTAAATTTATTTTTATGAGACAATTTTTCATTATAATTTCAATTATTTTCGTAATTTTTCTTGCCGGTTGTGTTCAAAAACCAACAAAACCTGAAATTCAATTTAAAAATGACGTTGTTACAATTGAGAATTTAATTGTTGATACGACTGCTCCTTATTCAGAGAATAAAGTTAACATAGAATTTGATATACAAAGTAATGCAGATAGGGTTATACCTCAAATAACAGTAAATTTTTTTGATATACCTGGTTTTTCTGAGCCATCTCTGGATTGTGGATTAAATAATGCCAAAATAGACGATAGAATATGCAGATACAATCAATTGGAAAGTTTAGACAGCATACATGTTAGAATGACATTAAAAGCCAATAAAGTAGAATCTCCTACTCCATTTGTTGTTAGTTTTTCTGTAGAATATTCATATAATGGTATGAGGGAGGCTGTAATACCTGTAATAAATCCTTTAATAAGAAAAGAACCTAGTTTCAAATTTTCACAAAGTGAACCAACTGTAGGACCTATTCTTTTTGAGATTCAACCGTTATTGGAAAGGGAGAAAATTGTGGGCGATAAAACAATAAAAGAGTACTGGGCTATTAAAGACCAAGAATTTACAACTAAGTTTGTTTTAAAAGATGTGGGGACTATTAAAAATGTCTTACCAATTAACATTCCTAATGGACTAGTTGGGTTGTCGGATCTTATAAATTTAGAGAAAGGTGAAATATGTGACTTTTCAGGAACATCAAGCATGGGCATACCAAGTACTAAACCAGTAAATAAAACATTCGACACTTTAATTTGTACTTTCAAACCCAAATCAAATCAGGATGAATTTACAGGAATTATAAAAATCAATTACACGTATACATATGAGTTTATAAGGAGCGTGAATTTTGTTGTCCAACCTTCGCTTAAATAAAATTTTGATTTTTTATCTACTGGTAGTTGTTATCTTCTTAGCAGGATGTGCAAAAAAAGCAACTATTACAACCAATAACGGTCTTTCGATAGTTGATTTTTCTCCAGATTTAAGTATAGTTGGAAGTAATATACCTGTGACAATTTCTTTAATCGTTGAAAATGTAGGAGAAGGTATTGCACATATTGTCGAAGCGGAATTAATTGGTTTAGATGATTGGACGTTAAACGATGATAGAGGGCAGTTAGTAGCTTCCACTTTAGCTGCAGCAGATCTAACAAACAATATTAAAGGGGAACAGGCTGTAAAAGAATGGAAACTTGTTTCTCCCTCAAAAATGGTTAATCAAAAATACGATTTTAGTGTTAAACTTTACTATGGATATCAAACTCGTTCTACTATTTTAATAAGAGCAGTGGGCTTAGAATATTTCAAGAGTTTATCAAAAGAAGAACAATCGAAAATCCAGCAGGGAATAGTTTCTGTTTCAAATACAAAAGGTCCTTTAGAGATTTCTGTCAAAACTCAGCAAACATTTTTAACTCAATCTTCTCAATTGCCTATAGAAATAGAAATCAAGAATATCGGTACAGGTAGAGCATTTTTTGGGGGTACAAAACCAACAAAAGAAAATTTAGATATCGTTTCGATTACTACTACAGGAGTTAGATGTACAAAAAATGAAGTAAAATTAACAAATGGAAAATTGGGAAAACTTGTTTGTTACTTAGATACCAGTAGAGTTACTACGCTTCAAACATTTTCTATCGATGTCACAATAGATTATAGTTACTTTGTTGAGAAAACCTCTTCTATAACAGTTTTGAAAAGTGTTGCACCTATTGCTCCTGCAGCATCACCACCGCCAACACCAACACCAACACCACCGCCAACAAATCCATCCCCTACTGCAGAATGTGATCAAAAGGTCAGAGATGCCATGGGAAATAAATTGGAGTGTAGAAGTGTTTCTGGTGTTCCTGTGAAAATATGCTGTTTCCAAGGTCAGAGTGATGAGGATTGTAGATCTGTTTTTGATAGTAGGAGAGGAGGAGATCCTAATGTAGGAGAGGCGAATTATTGTACAGAAAAAATTAAGGGGGGTAAAGATTATTGTATTAATGGAGAAGGAGAGTGCAAAGCTTAATCCTAGTATGGGACCCCTTTTTCTGGATGAGGTGTTGGAGTGGGAGTAGGTACAGGGCCGATGGTGCGTTCTTGTCTTCTTTCAGGTTGTGCAATGACATCTACATCTTCTCCTTTCACACCAACTATACCATCGTAATCAACTAAAATAGTTTTACCATCGTTAGCAACTTGTGCAACAATCCCTATTACTCGTGTTGACCTACCTTTGTAAGGTCGTGGATAATCACGTTGTTTTACTTCTTTCGGTATTAGCTTAATTACAGAAGCTCCTCTTTCCAAATCACCCAAGCTATTAACAAATTCGTCCATTCTTTTTTCAGCATTCTCCCTCTGATTTTCAAATGGTAAAAATGGCACTTCAATTCGGTACAATCTTTCTGCACATTGTCTTACAAACTCGTCATTGAAGGTTATAGTCGGGAAAGATCTGCCAATAGGTCCCACTTCACTAAATCCTTCGCCTTCTTTTGGAATAATAAAGTGTGGCTGTCCTTTGTTACAACTATATTTTTCTTCTCTATCACCAATTTTAATTATAGCATCTGCTTTTTTCGGTCTATAAGCATAAAGAGTGACACTTCCCTCTCTAAATTTAGGCTGAGAACCTGTACGATCAAAAGACTTGTCTACCAATAGTTTATATACTACAAGATTTTGATCGAAAGGAATAGGATTATTTCTATCAATTGGAAGCAGCATCTCTTCAATTGTTGGAGTAGGTGTTGGAGTTAGAGTCATTACAGGTGTTGGAGTAGGTGTTGGAGTTAGAGTCATTACAGGTGTTGGAGTAGGTGTTGGAGTTAGAGTCATTATTGGAGGTGGAGTTGGTGGAATTGAAGATGCTCTTCTAGTTAAAAAATAAGTAGCGGCAGTTAAACCACCTGCAATGAGTGCGCCTGCTAATACATAAAGAGCATTGTTTTTGATCCAACCCCAAAATCTATCAACAAATCCTACTAAAGGCCTCACTCTAGGGCCACCATAACCAAATTCCATGATTACACCTTGGTATATATGGAATAGTAGAGTATTTAAAGATTTAGCTACTTTTGAGTGGTTATTGATTTATCTTTTAGACAGAAGGTTTTTAAACAATCTACTATAGTTGCTTGACATTCTTCCAAGAGAATATTTCTCTATTACAAGTCTTCTTGCCTGTTCAACTTTTTCTTTTTGATATCCGTAGTTAGATAATACATAATGTAAAGTTGCTGCAAGTTCATCTGCTCCCCCACGATATCCCATACAAATTCCTTCTTCTACAAAACAATGTAAATTATCACAATCCCTAACGATTGTAATCGTCCCTATACTCGTGGCTTCTATTGGAACCAAGCCGAACGGTTCATTTTTAGAAGGATAAACACAGACATCTAAAGCCCTATAAACTGTATGAAGAGCAGGATCCTTTGGTGCTAGTTGAGTTAATGATATAAAAACTTTATTAGCAGATCTTCCAGCATTGCTCTTAATCTTATTGTAAATTTCATTTGAGCCAGGACCTACAAAAACTAATGCAACATCCCGCATGCCATATTTTTGCGAAAGAATATCAAATGCTTTAGCTAACTCCAAAACACCTTTATATTCTACAATTCTACCAATATATCCTATTAATCTTTTATTCGGAAAATATCTAGATCTCCATTCAAGAGAATTTCTATCGATAATATCTTTATTTTGGTCATAAGTTAAATAGAAATCTGTACCATTTGGAATTACTACGCCTTTTTTAATAAATTCGGAAGGGAATCTTTTATTAGCTTCGTTCTGCATGAAATTAGAATTAAAAACTATTACATCAGAAAATGACATTATTTCTCTTTGGAGAGCTGTCATATACATTCCAATTCTCATCATCGAAATAAAATCTTTATTTACACTACATTTAAGGGATAATCTATGAATTAAGTCTTTTATCCTATCATTTGCCTCTTCTTCTTTCAAGTGTAAAGAACACATTGGTAAAAATTTGCTTAAAAAGTCTTCTTCAACTTCTCTTGGTAATTCTGAAAAACCTAATAGTGTTCGAACTTTTGGTTCTCTAACAAAATCTAAAAAAGCAAGTGAATGTACTGTATAAACTACGGGGAAACCAGCTTCGTGTAAATCTCTTAATTTTCTTACGAAATCCTGATCAATTGAATATGTATTTATGTGTAACAATTGCGATTCTTCTGGTAGTTTTGATAGCAATTGGATAACATCTTTTTTAAACAATGGTTTTTCTTCTTCTCTTAATGCTACCATTTTTTTAACTTCTCTTTCTTGCGGATATCCGTGTCTTACAGAAAAAATATAATCGTACCACATGCCATATAAGTCAAAAACAAATTCTGGATAAAGAGAAGCTTGTAAATCTCTTACTATAGTCTCTACACCAGTTGGTATAATTTCTCCTCTTTCGTTAATCACAATCGGATATACAGAACCAATTGTAATCATATTCACTACCTTGAGATAGTGGGGATATTAAGTTTTAAATAGATTTTGGTCGCTGGTGACAACTATATTACTATCAACAAAGCTTTTTGAACCAATGGTATTGTTCCTTAAGTATACACTTCGCGCAACCTGCAAAGAAAATAATAACCTGTTAATTAACGACAATACTTTAAATTTGTTCCTAAAACTATTATTTCTATGAGCGTTTCAGATTTCATAAGGCAGTATTATATAGATCCGATAGTTTTTGGTGAAGGTTATAATTTCGTAAACACATTAACTTACGCTATTCTAGTTGTTATCGTGACCTGGCTGACATTCAAATTTTTAGAAAAAATGAAAGTTAAAATCGACAGAAATTTCGCCACTTCAATCTTGATATTGGCTGTATTCGGAACTATGGTAAGACTATTAGAAGAAGCTGGTATATCATCTTCTTTCCTTTTGGTCACACCGATGATTTGGATAGAGACTTTTGCATTTATTTTTGCCTTATTTCTAGTTTCAAAATTTATAGAAAAGAAATTTAAAATTCCTTACCACAAGACGCTATCAGCTACAGGATTATTTCTAATGGTTATCCCGCTAACCTTGGTTTTAAGCAGATTAAACCAATTCACAGGAATGCTGATTTCATTAGCATTGTTAGTACCGTTTGCAATAGGTTTTTATCTCATCAAATGGAGGATAGAAAACAAGCTTGTTAGTATGGCTCACATATTTGACGCTACTGCAACATTCACCGCAGTTCAATTTTTCGGGTTTACCGAATTGCATGTTGTTCCTAGACTTCTGATAGGGACATTTAATCCTGTAGTCTTCATCGTAGTAAAAATTCTGGTTGTTGTTGGGTCATTGGTTTTAATTGACAAATATTCTGATGATAAAAGATTCAATAACTTTCTTAAACTGATAATAGCCATTATAGGATTGGCACCGGCTATAAGAGATTTCTTCCTTTTGGGTCTCAGCTAAAGTATACAACAAGAAATACATCATCTAGAGTTAAAGAAGCTTCTTTTTCGAAAGAGAATGAAATTTTGTTTTGGTTGCTGAGTGATAGTTTGTTGCCGAAGGTGTCTCTGTCTATTGTTTGATTAAACGCCAACAAAGGAGGTCTGTCAGCAAAAACTAATTGGTTGTTGATTTTGATAAAAAGTTCCTGCATAGGTGTTGAATATTCTTTAACTCTTGCCTGAAGGACAAAGTGATGGAAGTTTTGGATTTCATTCGGCATTAGTTCGAACTCTTTCTCCCTTTCGGATATATCTCTGAAGTTTATCACAAGATTCAGCTTTTCTATCTTGTAGAAAGCCTTAGACCAAAACTGGAAAACTGAAGGTCCTGTTGTTCTGACGCTTATTATGTTTGTAGTGTTTAATAAAGATTTGTCAAGTGGGATGACAACTTTTCCTACATCTGTTTTCTTGTTATAAAGTTCTTGTCCGTTGAATTCGACTATCAAATTGCCTCTTTTGTTCGTGTCCACAATGAAAAGTTCAAGATGTGCACCAGTTAGTATTGCTAGTTTTTCTGCAGGAAAAACTACAGAGAAGGCTTCCTTAGATTCTGAAAATACGCCTTTTGTTATTTCGAGATTTTCTTTAGAAGCCAATGTCTCAGAACCTTTCACATACTTTACCTCAACATCACCTATGGAAATTACTCTGGATTCTAACGGAACTATTGATACATTTGACACAGTTATTGATAGAGAAAGAGTTGAACTGCCTCCTGTACTCTCGGCTTTAATCCCACCAGTATAAGTTCTCAGGACAGCAGTTGTTGGCACTTGGATTTTTACCCTCACTGTGGTCATATTTTCGACGTCAAATTTATTCTTGTCAAAAGTTATCCAATCTTTTATCTCCCCGAAACTACTTAAAGTTAAATTAGATATCTTTCCTCCGTCTGCGCTTCTTACTGTAATAGCAAATGAATGTGTATCGCCTTTTGCAAGAGTTAATGATAGGGATTTTGGTTCTATGACAGGCGCTGAAGTCGTAGCTGTAAAAATTATTGTCATTATTAGTACAAAACCGACAGCTGCAAGAATTATCCACGCGAATTCGTCAAATATTTTCTGTTGACCTTTTTGTGACATATATTCTATTTTTTATTTGGAAAGCAAACAATAAAAATCACATACGCTCCGATTGTTTTTTTAGTTTAGTTATATAACCAGCGATGACATTAGTCAGCTTGTGGGAAGTCAATTCAAAGTTTTCTTTAAGAAATTGCTTGTTCTTGTGAAAATCTGTAGTGAACTTATCTTTGTATTTTTCGAAGAGCTCTCGGCTGATATTTTTAACATAGGAAGTTTTAATTCGTCCCATCACACCAGCTCAAGGCGTTAGCCGAGAAATTTCATAATATGTTACATCGTTCTCTCGATCGACTACAGCCCACCACATAGTCGCCCGAATATTATGTGCTAATCTCACCGCTCTAGATAATTCAGGTAAAGAAAATGCAGATTCTTCTGCAACAGCATGAACAACAGCTTTTGTGTGTTCATGTGGAGCTTTTGGACCTCGTTTGAGCTTAACTCCACGTTCGTATAATCGAAAGTGTGCACCGAATTTATAACCGGTTTTGACTAAATAACCTCTTTCCCTCAAATCTCTAAAAACTATGTATTGTGGGTGAAACTCGTTTACCCTTTCACTACCTATTTTCATCAACTCTTCAAAAGTTAGTTTTTTGCTTTTCCCCTCTTCTTTGACAATAACTCTTAATTTTCCTTTTTCAACTAAATAAGCTGCCTCAACCAGATCTAATTCAAGCCTGTTAGGTTCTTCTTCTGGCAGTGGTTTACCGTAACCAGATTCGTCATAAAGAGTAATACTATCCTTATCCCAAATTATTACACGTTCTTCTATCAGTTCGCCTTCCCATATTTTTTCAATTGTCATAGTATCAAGTATTGTTATGCAATTTTAAAAAATTAGTGGGACAGGAGAGATTTGAACTCTCGACACACCGATGAAGAAATTTGATTTTTCTCTTCAGGCGGTTGCTCTCCCGGGCTGAGCATACAGTAACCTCAGTTATTACTGTCCCAGCCGTCTGTCCCTTCATTAAAAATTTTATCTTTAATTTAAATCTATTTCTTTCTATTTAACCTGTATTTTAACCCTTCTCTTAGGATATACAACAAAATACCGAGAACTATTCTAATGCCGCGAATAATCTCACTTTTTTTATGGTAATTAACTCTTACAGGCACCTGATCTATTTTAAGGTTATTTTTAATCGCGCCGATTAGGATTGAATTATCAACTATATAACCACCGAGGATGTGATCTTTTATTTTTTCAACAGCATTTCGACTAAATCCTATCAAACCGCAATTAGTATCTTTCAATTTTGTGTTGAAAAGTATGTTAAATGTTTTCTGCCATACGAAATTGCCAAGTCTATGTCTAAAAGGAACTTTTCTCCAATCTCTATATCCTATAGCAATGTCTGAATTATTGTTTTCTAGTGATTTGAAAATAGCTAAACTCTCTTCCGGGTGGTATTGCATATCAGCGTCTATCACTACAAGATGCGTAAAATCTGGATGATTTCTAAGGAGATAGTCAATTCCTGTTTTAATAGCTTCGCCTTTTCCTTTATTTGTTTCATGTCTTATAGCAATTGCACCATTATTCTTGCATATGTTAAAAGTGTTATCTGTAGAGCCGTCATCAATAATAATAGGTTTAATACCAAGCTTGTTTACTTCTTTAATCACATCTCCTATGTTCTTTTCCTCATTGTAAGCTGGGATTATACAAAATTTGTTACTCATAACCTTTCAACAGTTTATTAGCTTTTTATTCTTATTGCAATAGTTCAATCGATTTTTATACATTTTCCCATTAATACCATGAATGTGTAAATAAAGATATTTAAATGCAATTTCGAATTCTATTTGAATGATGGAAGATGGTTAAAGAAGAGAAACTAACTCAAGAGGAAATTGAGATATCCAGAATTAGAATACCTCGTAATAATGAAGTTTTAGGTACAGTTGAGATGATGTTGGGCGGGGATAAATTAAGTGTTAAATGCAATGATGGAAATACAAGAATTTGTCGTATACCGGGAAGGTTGAGGAAAAAAGTTTGGATAAGAGTTGGTGATCTTGTTTTAGTTGAGCCTTGGATCACACAATCTAATGAAAGGGGCGACGTTGTTTTCAAATACACACCAACTCAAGCTAACTGGCTTAAAAGAAAGAATCTTATAAAATAAGCTTTTTAAGGTAAGAAAACTAAATTAAATTAAAATGATGTTTAAAAATTTACTTAGGGCATTTCTTGATGGTGTGATAGCCGGGATATTATATAATTTTCTTGGTGGGTTTATAGCTGGATTTTTACCACCGTTGCCACTCGGCTTATCTGGTGCTGTGATTTTGGGTATTTTTGTTTTAATAGTTGATTACATTCTACAAAATTTTGCGAGACTTTAAAATCATTTTCTAAACAAATAATTAATGTGATAGATCACATTTCAATACCAGAAGAAAGAATAAATCTGCTAAAAAGAACGAAAGGATGGGAAGAGCAGTTAAAAGATTTTCTAGACGTGAAAGTTTCCATCGGGGAGGATATAACTATTGAAGGTGAGGCTCTTCAAGTTATCAGAGCAAAAGAAATATTGAAAGCTTTCGGCAGAGGGTTTAGCTTCAAGGACAGTCTTGATTTATTGGATGAAGAGTGTTTTTTAGAGATTATAGATGTGAGTGAATTCACAGGGAAATCAAGAAACAGGCAAGTGGTATTAAAAGGTAGGGTAATTGGTGAAGAAGGAAGAACAAAAAAGATGATAGAGAAATGTGCGAATGTCAAGATTGTTATTTACGGTAAAACTGTTTCGATAATAGGAAAACCCCAAAATATTAAAATTGCTAGGAATGCAGTTGAGATGATTTTATCTGGAAGTAAGCATAATAGTGTTTACAGATTTTTGCAGGAGAATAAAGTGATGTGATGACTGAACAGACTGTTATTGCAGAGGAACTTGCTAAACAATTAAGAGCTGTAAGTGTAGCTGAATTTTTTGAGAAGAATAGACATTTACTTGGTTATGAAAATCCTACAAAGGCATTAATAACTATAGTGAAGGAATTCACTGATAACGCGCTTGATGCCGCGGAAGAAGCAAGAATTTTACCAGATATTAAAGTTGTCGTTAAAGAAGTAGCACCTGATAGGTTTAAAGTAAGAGTTGAGGATAATGGCCCTGGTATAGTTGAAGAAAAACTGCCATTAGCATTCGGTAAACTTTTATATGGTTCTAAATTCCACCGACTTAAAATGAGCAGAGGAACTCAAGGTCTTGGTGCATCAGGCGGGATATTGTATGCGCAACTAACTACTGGGAGACCTGCGAAAATCATATCAAGCACGGGAAAGGAAATTCACGAAATTGAACTGATGATCGATGTTAGCAAGAACGAGCCAAAGATTATATCACATAAAGAGGAAAAGAATCCCAACAAATGGCATGGAATAAAAATTGAAGTGGAAGCTGAAGGGAGGTATATAGAAGGAAAACAATCGATTCTTGAATATCTGAAACAAACTGCTATGTCAAACCCTTATGCTAAAATTGTTTATGATGGACCAAATGGTAAGGTTGAGTTTGAGAGAGCTGTGAAAGAATTGCCACCATTGCCTAAAGAAATAAAACCTCACCCCTATGGTGTTGAGATTGGATTGTTAAGAAGAATGTTAGAAATAACAAACGCGAGAAATTTAATCGGATTTTTAACAGGAGATTTTTCACGTGTAGGAAGAAGTAGTGCACTACAAATTTGTAAATTAGCTAAGTTGGACTGTAACAAGAAACCAAACGAATTAACACATGGGGAAATAGAGTTATTGCACAAAGCCATGCAAATGGTAAAATTAATCGGGCCACCAACCGATTGTTTATCGCCTTTAGGTGAGAAACTTTTGGAAGAAGGATTGAAAAAAGAAACCAAGGCTGAATTTGTTGTTGCAGTAACAAGATCTCCCACCGTTTATCGAGGAAACCCCTTTTTGGTTGAAGTATGTTTAGGGTTTGGGGGAGAATTACCACAAGACCAGACGGCACAATTGTTTAGATTTGCGAATAAAGTTCCACTGTTATATCATGCGGGCGATTGTGCAACTACAGAAGCAGTAATAGAAACCGATTGGCGACGTTACGGATTTAGTCAGTCATCCGGACAACTACCACAAGGGCAGCTAGCTATACTTATTCATTTTGCATCTGTATGGGTACCTTATACATCAGAAGGTAAGCAAGCAATCGCCAGCTATCCGGAAATAGTTAAAGAAATAAAGCTTGCTTTACAAGAAGCTGGGAGAAAACTTGCAACTTATGTAAGACATAAGAATATAGAAAGAGAGAGAGCTTTAAGACAGAATTTATTCGAGAGATATTTGCCAGAGGTATCTGCAGCATTATCTGAAATATCGGAAACTCCGAGAAACTCTATAGAAATCAATTTGAAAAAAATATTGAATAAAGGTAAGGTTATAGAAAGTGTAAAAGAAGAGGGAATTGAAGATGGTGAAGAAAACAGAAATGAATCCGAAGAGTAAATTGAGAGAAATTGGATTGAATTTGGTAAATTATATTAAAAAGGGGGAGAATCCATTTTTGGATATACCTATTCGTGCCCTATCAAATGTAATTTTTGATCCTCACACAAATCTGATAAAAATGGGTGATAAAACTGCAAAGAGATACCTATTCAATGTAGCGCATATAAGAAAATTTGTTCAAACAATTGACGCAGCTGCGATTTCTAAAAGATTATTGGAAGAAAATAAACACGTATCACTTAGGCAGGTATATTATATGATGAAAGGTACTTTGTCTGGTTCCGGAGTCGAAGTTGTGAGCGATGGTGACGAGGGTCAGACCGAATCGAATAAAGCTGTTGAAGATTTGGAATTGATAACTGGTCTGACAAGAGAACAACTAAATATAAATGCGAAAAAATTGGGCTCAGTTGCTGGAAAGGTTATTATCGAGGATGGAGGGGATACTATTGATTGGTCTAAACAAGGAAGTGGAGGTTGGTCAGTACCTTCAAATGTAGAGAATATAAAATTCAAGAAAGTTAATGCAAAGTTTGTATTGTATATGGAAAAGGATGCGATTTGGGAGAGATTGAATGAAGATAAAGTTTGGAATAAACTTGATTGTGTTATAATCGCTTCGCAAGGACAAGCAACAAGAGGTATTAGAAGGCTTTTACAGAGGATGAGCGATGAGTTGAGACTGCCTATTTATGTTCTTGCGGATTTTGATCCTTGGGGCTTCTACATTTACTCTGTACTGAAATTCGGTTCAATTGCATTGTCGCATATTTCTGATAGATTGGCTATACCAAAAGCGCATTACTTAGGGTTAACTGCGGATGATGTAGAGAAATATGAATTGACTAAGTATGTGATAAAATTCAAAGATGTTGATATAAAAAGGTTGAAAGAGGTCTCAGAATATGAGTGGTTTAAGAATAGAAAAGAGTGGCAAAGACAATTTCAGTTGATGAATAAAATTAAAGGAAAGGTAGAACTTGATGCGTTGGTGACTAAAGGTGTAAGTTTTATTTCTGAGAAATATATACCAGAGAAAATTAAAAGTGTGGATGTTCTAAATTAAATGGTGCCACAGTAGCTCAGTTGGTAGAGCAATCGCCTTGTAAGCGAAAGGTCGCGAGTTCGAATCTCGCCTGTGGCTCTTTTTCTTTAAAAGAAAATTTCCTTGGATATACAAAGTCCTAACCTTATTTTGGCCTTAATAATTGGTTAGACACAGCCTATATAGTTACTTTGATAATATAGATCTGATGAAGTTGAATAAATTTTCAAAAGTAATTTTTGTTTTGTCGATACTAAAAGGTATTTTTGTGGTGTCTTTAATTCTGTCTTTATTTTTATGGAGTGTTCCTATACTTTCTTTTAATTCTGACATCTGGCTAATCTTTCAAGAAAGAAGTGGTGTGATTTTAGATTTTGAAAATGCCAGAAATTACAACGAGTTGATAGTGGAATTTTTCAAAACTGGTTTGAATTTGGAGTTTCTTAATGAAAAAGAATTAAGCCACATGAAAGACGTCAAGACAGTTATAACAATAGCAAATGTTTTATTCATTTTTTCTTTTATTTCTTTAATTTCAGGATTTTCATACTTTTCAAAATCTCAGAGAAAATTTTTGTTAAAGGCTTTGAGAAAAACATCACTTTTCGTTTTTGTAATAACTCTGATTTTTTCTGTAATAATACTAACAAATTTCCATTCTTCATTTATGATATTTCACAAAATAATTTTTATCAGAAATTTTGTCTTTCCTGCAGATAGTTTGTTAAAGATACTTTATCCAGATGAATTTTTCTACGGATTAAGTGCACTTTATTTGTTGTCGGTGTTAATTGTTAGTTTTATAGTTGCTGTAATCTCACATAGATTAAAGCTTAAGTAAGTTAATTTTTATTTTTAACAAAAGGGGGTTGTTGTCTAACCAGGTAGGACACTGTGTGGCCTAATAACAGGCTCCAGTATTTTATGGAGCATTGACAAAAAGATGATAAGAAGATACCTGTTGGTCAGGGTTCAAATCCCTGCAACCCCATTCAGATAGAATAGCATAATAAATATAAGACAAAAACCAGAACATTTAATCCTACTATAATCTTTGCATTAGAACTGACGAACATTAATACAAAACCTAAAATTGTTAAACTTAATGTGGTGCCTGCCGAAAATGCAGCACCAGCTACACCCACAATTATCATTAGAATCGCGCCAACTTTACCAAGATATTTAGTGTAAAGATAAATGATAACTGATGAAACTAACATTGTAATTAAGACAGCCTGTATACCTTCACCACCAAAGAAAAGTTTAGTGAAAAATGTAAAAACAGTCACATAGATTTTAGATAGAAAAGAGAACAAAGGTATGCAAAAACCCATAATAATTATTTAGTTTCTTTTTATTTACATTTCCAACCATATCTTCCTGTCAACGGAACAAATATCACACCTAAAATTTCTTTTTTTATTAGTTTTCCGGTTTTTGTTTTCTTAACTTTGATTAGCTGTTGTTCACCATAAGGAGAACCTATCACTATCAGAAGAGTACCATTTGGTTTCAATTGCTCTATTATAGGTTGGGGTATATCTGGTGAAGCTGCACTCACAACAATTTTATCATAAGGTGCATATTTTGGATATCCAAGCGAACCGTCACCGTGAATTAAAATAACATCTTTGTAACCAGATTTTTCTAAATTCTTTTTCGCAAATTCATAGGTTTCTTTATTGATTTCAACTCCAACAACTTTTCCTTTTTCACCAACAATTTCTCGAACATATGCTAATAGAATTCCGGAACCTGCGCCGATTTCTAAAAATTTTTCACCGGGTTTTAATTTTAATTCTGATAATGTGATTGCATGGATATGCGGTGCACTAATTGTCTGATCACCAGGAATTGGTAGTGGTGTATCAAAATAAGCTTCCTCCAAATATTTTTCTGGGACGAATAACTCTCGGGGAACTTTTAACATAGCTTTTTTGACTTTTGATGACTTTATGTAACCAGAAGTTTCTAGAGTTTTAATCAATTTCACTCTTTTATCAAGAAGGTTCATTCAAATTATGTTTGGTGTTCTGTATTAAAACCTTCTGAAAGAAATAGAAAGAAGAGGAAAGCTATTTTGTTATTGTAATGTTTATTGTAGAAACATTAATTTTCTGTCCGTTTTCAAGCTGTCTTTCCTCTGTACCAATTTCTACGTTGGAAATCTTAGCGTCTTGGACGAATTTTCTTCGAACAATCTCAGCAACGTCGACTGCTTTTGATATAGCTCGTCCACGTGCTTTGATGAAGACTTCTTTTTGTCCGTTAGATAGCTGGGTTATTACACCCAACACATAGGACATACTAGGCTTTCGTCCAATGAAAACCACGTTTTCTGGTAGTTTTTCTTGTGCTTGTTCAGCCATTGTCCAACCTCCTTTTAATTTTGATATTCTGATAATTGGATATAGAAGATTAGGTTTTTAAAGGTTTACTCATTTGTTTCAGTATTTTGGAAGTCTGAATCTTTCTATAGATAATGTATTCTTAACCATATCCTTCACAGGTATTATGAATTCTGAATAGTATGGTACGTAAATATCCTATTGATATGCCCTCCATTTCAGATTGGTTGGACGAGCATCTTAAATTCAGGATAACACCACTTGTTTTCATAATTTCATAACAACTCTGGTTTTTTTTTCTTAACCCACTTTCAATTAGTTGTTTTGCTTCTGATTTTTTAATAATTCTTTCAATAACTGCTTTCAAAATCACAGTAGTTCAGTAAGTTTCTATGTTAAATGTTTTCAGCAATTTTTGGCCGATTGTATCGCCGATTAGTAAGGATGATTTAATTTTAGTTAAGATTTTATAGCGTTCTTGTTGTAAGAGGCGTTACTTTTTCTATTAGTTAATTAAAAATCAAATTATAAAGAGTGAAATATGAACGAGAATATCGAAAAGTTAGAATTATTAAAACAAATTATAGAGGCGATTAAAAATAAAAATTACGAAGAATTTTCTAGTTTGTACAGAGAATACATACTTAATCATGATCTTCATTTGTCTCTTAAAACAAAGATAGAAATGCTCAATGAACTTTTATCCAATCTTGCATATAAAGATTATTTGGAACGAGTAAACCAAGAGATATTAAAAGGAATGGAAAGGACAGAGAAGCAAGGTTCTCCCGCACCTCCACAGGTATCTCAACCACTTAAGATAGAATCACCAACATCTTCTCCGATACCAACTGCTAGACCTGCACTTCCTATACAGAAATCAACTGTATCTGGAAGACAGACGTCAATACCTGGGAAGGATACCCAAGCTAAAAAGAGTGTTCAACAATCAAGAGCAGGCGAAAAGAACCCTGTAGTATATCCCACCCAAAAACCAACAGGAAAAAAGATACCGTCTACCACAAACAGCAGGTTAGACTTTAACGGAAAATTCGTAGGATGGGTGCAAGATGGTGACACCGAAGGGTTCCCAGGAATAGGAGGAGCGTATGTTGAAGCCAGATCTCTCACTGCAGACTTTGTCAGAGGTACAAGAACAGATAATAACGGCTATTTTGAACTCGAGGTACTTCCGGGGATATATAGTATTTCTGCTAAAGCGGAAGGTTTTGTAAAACATACAAAAATGGGTATACAAGTCAGTGAAGTGGCACCTGCTGGAGTACATTTTCTTTTACACAGAATTAAAAGAGTACCACGTGCTACACAACCAACTGCATCACCCACTACCCAAGCACAACCAATTCCTCCTAGAAGTGCGTCACAGATTGGGAGAGAACCTCCTCCACCACCAGATGCTAGATATGGAGGTGAACTACCTGAAATTAGAATTACGGCAAGTCCTAATCCAGTAGTGGGAGGTCAATCGACAATTATATCTTGGGAGTCTAGAAATGCTACTCGTGTAAGAATTTCTATTCAACCACCTTTAGAAGGAGTTGGAGGATGGCTTGTATCTCATTCCGGAAGTAGACGAACGGCACCTTTATCAGTTGACACAACATTTACTGCGACAGCAATAGGGCCTGGAGGAGAAGCTACAGCTGAAGTAACTGTTTATGTCAGAGAAAAGACAGAAAGTGGAAAAGAGGAAGAAAGGAGAAGAGAACGGGAGAAACAACTCTTCGGTAAAGTAAAAGAGAGGCTCGGAATTGGGAAAGAGAGAAAGGTACATGAAACGAGATGGTTTCAATGGTTGCAAGATCACATAATCACCCTTATATTTAGTATCGTTTTCTTTCTTTTACTCAAGTTTTGGTTGTATCCTCTAATTGTAAATAAGATTCCATTTATTGGTGGGGCACTTGGCAGAGGGGTTATATTTTCATGGGGCATACCATTGCTTGTTTCAACTCTTTTCTTTTATACTATAAAAGACAAAGGTTGGTGGGGAACTATAAAAACTCTAATACCATGGGGTATTGGATTGCTTTTATTTTTGATTCTCTTCGGAACACACATACAATGGACTAACTTTAACTATTGGTTAGATAGATTAGACGCTCTTAAATTCATCGGTGTACCACAAGAATCTATCGATGATATTAAAAATAACATTAAAAGTGCCCTAGGCTTCCTGCAGTTCAAAGCTGTCGAGCCAAAAAAACCAGAAGCTAAGAAAATTGGTGGATTTGAAGCTATTGAGCTGAAATTTGGCAGTAAATATAACAACTTTGTTCCGCCACAGTTATTTGCAAGGACGAACTACACTCTACCTGTTACTGTGAAAAATCCCAACAAAATCGACACAAAGCTTGAGGTTGAAAATTTTGTTATCGAAGAGGTGTTTCTAAATAATAGAGGTAATAGGGTAATTTGTGGTGTTACAGATAAAGATGGGGAAGAGACTGATAAAATAGAGTTGGGTAAAATATCTCCAGAAGAGGAAAGATTAGTAACAATAAATTTTGGTAATAAAACAAAGTGTGCTAAGGATTCGAAGAGTCCTCTATCTCCTGTTAAATTTAGAATAGTATTTAAAGGTACTCCTGATAAAAATCCAGAGGTAAACAATAAAAAATGCGTGGAGCAGTGTGATCCAATAGTAGATAAAACTAATAAGACGTATGGATTATCACCGGGTAATATGCTTGACGAATCAGGAACTGTTTATATCTCATCGAGTAGAGAATGTGAGTGCAAAGTCAAAAGAATACATAACATCATGGATGAGCTGTGTTTCTTTGATAACGACAAGGCTCAGGTAACACTGCGCTCTACTTATGAGTTTAAAGTCCAAGGCAAAGGAGAATTAATCATAGTCAAAACCGAAGCTGATAGGAAGTTGGCACCTCCACCGACAATAACAAGTAGCGCCGGTCCTTTGACTGTGACGACGTATTTTGTTTCAGATGTTCACATCCCAGGAAAATCAAAAACTAGCACTATGTTCATAGAGATATCAAATAAGGGCAATGGAGGTGCAACAATCACAGATTTTAAAGTTAATGGCGTCGATCTCAGATCAGAAGGCCCCTTGACCTTACAAGATAATCTAGTGAAAATCTCTCAGTGCCAACCTAGTATTATTAATTTTATTGAAGACGCTTTCACTTTATCTTGTTCTGTGAGTGTTGATGATAGTGAGGTGAACAGTAAAGTTACGGGTGCATATCTCACAGTTCCTGTGATAGTTGATATTAACTATTCATATTCACAAACGCATTCGACTACTATTAATGTGGAAAAAGCTGTCATACCCGAAGGTGTAGAAGATTATGATAAAATAATAGAATTGGATGGGCGATTCAAACATTTACCATACTACTGTCCGAATGAGAAATCCCAAATAGCTGGAACACCTGCACTGAAGATATACGATATACAATCCTCAAGCTAAGATTATTCAACAACTGATTTCTTTCAAAAGGAGTTCATATCTGCTGAACTGGAAGTTGGAGAAATTGATGAAAACCTGCTTGAAGGCTTGCTTTACTATCGTCCGCCTGAATTAGAGATTTATCAGATTCCATCATCTTAACTCTGCACATTAACCTTAAAAATTCCCAGATCACTTACAGCTATGAGAGTGCCACTACTAATTTGATCACATGACGACGAAAAGGCTGAAACACCCCATCTGTAATTGCCGTTATCTAAAACTCTCATATAGTTTCTTGGACCGCCCCATGTATTACTAATTGGAAGCTGTGTGTTTGGTGTTACCATATCGACATAAAATATACCGCTTTCAGATCTCACGCCTACATAATAGCAACTGGCTCCTTGTACAGATTCCCACACTAGTGTTGGGTTATTCACAGAAACTGTAGAATATAATGAAGGTCGTATGAGGTTCATACGACCCCAATTTCTAACTTTAACTACAGAAATTGCATTTGTTATTTGTGGTCCTGAACAGTCTGCATCTGTATATGCTGCAACATTAATTTGATACCAAGTGTCTGGAGTTAAATCTCGTGAAACAGTATATGTAGTTCCAGAAGTGGAATCTTGAAGAACAGGTCTGATAACAAACCAGTTATTATCTAGTTGAGATATACCTATTTTGTAACAATTTGCATTCTCTAACCTTGACCAAATGACTGTGGGTCTTCTCGAAACTTCTCCTAAATGATAGGGATATATTATCCTTAGTTCGGAAGAAGGTGGTACGAATGTCTCACATCCTCTTAATCCACAAGAAAGAACGCAACGAGAATTTAATGGTTTTTGAACCTTCAGCCATAAACCCAGACCAGCGTGATCTCTCGTGAATCTTTCTATGTCAACACCCCCACGTTTAGTAAGATCTGTACCAAGTACGGCTTTCCATGCTCCGTTAACATACAGCCAACCATGAGAAATCCATCCTCCATCCCCACCCCCACAATTTTGCGCCATCTCAGCTATAGTTCTACCTATCATAGGTTCTGTAACAGAAATCAAGTTCCAATCGTCTCTTAGTTCGATAGTTGTATCCTCTACAGGTCTCTGGGAGGTCTGAGACGATACTAGAGAGAAGAAAACAGATACAATAATTACACCTATAATAAAAAATGTTAATCTCATATTTTTATTTTAGAAATAGTGTTATTTAATATTATGAGGTAGAAAATTGAGGTGGTGGTAGTAACTCAGAAAACAGAGGTGGTGGCTGTTTATTTGCTGAATAAAACCGAAGTTCAAGATTTCTCATGTTTACGGATCTTTCGTTTTCGTCGTATATAGGATATCTCTCTTTACTTGATATTTTGACGAATGCAGTAACTGTTGCATCGTAATTGTAACTGCAGACGGTGTTTTGATAGATATCGAAATATCGACCACATAACCAACTGGTACATTCGGCTGCCCGTCTAGAGCATTCTCCAATAATTCTACCATCTTCAATTCGAGGGCTTACACATACATTCTCATTTCTTATGTATGTCCAGCTTCCACACGGAGGTGGTAGCGGATCCCAAGGACAGCCGTAACTTGAACATACTGAAAAGGCACATCCACAAGAAGTGGTTCCCGTCCGAGTTCCACTACATGATCCGCTTAAATATCCTACATAACTATTTACATCAATTTCGAGTCTCGCATCACTATTGTCAAATTCTCTTGATTCTATTTGGGAAAACACTCTATCTCTAAAAATATCTTCAATTTGGTTACCGCATCTTTGTTCGAGTATACTAATCACAGATTGTGGGGTATGTGGGAAATTCCACTCACATACATCGCCTATGTTTATCTGTTTGCAATCTTTTTCTACACCGTTTATATCTACATTATTCATTGACGAATCTGCTTCTACTACAGAAACTTGCATGACATCAGAATTTACGAATTTTTCTTTGGCTATGTTTAAAATTTTTCCGAGTTTTATGGATGTATTTTCTCGTATGTTTCCGCTATCTGAAATTTCTGCTAATTCGCTTCTAAAGGTGATTTTATCCTGGGTGGTGAAGGAGGTGTTTATATAGTTTTCTGAGACATTAGCTTGTACAGTTCCTGAAATAGGAATGTGAAATCTGTCATCTAACTTAAAATCAAGTGAATCTATATAGGAATTTAGCTTATCGGAAATTTTTTCATTTAATAAATTATAGAAATTTCCTGGGAAACATACAACATTCCCTACACGCCAGAATGGTATGTTGTCTATTTTGGCTGGATCGCAATTACCAGAATAACCACCGTATTTTGAAATCTCATAAGCTGCCTGATATACAGAATAATCAACTGCCTTGTGCAGAGCTCTTTTGAGAAATTCTATTTGATTGATTGTATTTATTACCGTCCTCTCTTTCACGCTTCTTACAACAGTTTCTGATTGATAGGCTATGCTGAAAGAAAAAACACCGATTACAGTTAAAATGCTTGCAGCCGCTATTAGAGCTGTATTAACTTGTGATTTCATTTCTTACCTACCTTTATTATTTCAACCAAATTACCTTCTCTGTAAGGCAAGACTATTAATGCATTTGTACCGACTTCAAGCGAATTGCAGTCTCCAAGCAAAATTCTTCTTGTGTCGAAAGATGGTGGAGTTACAGGTCTTCCTGTAAAAACAAAATAGCCTGTGTGGAATCCAGATTCTCGAATTATAGCCAAGCAATACTGTCCATATATGTGATTTCTCAAAATCGCTTCTATGTTGTCCAAAGGAGTTGATTGTGTACGAATTGTGAAGTTTTTGCCTATATCTTCATAAAATGCATCATTTGAAAGAATAGAAAGAAGGACATACTGTAAGTTTTGGAAGTCGTATGTAAAAGCAGTTTCTTTATCAATTGTAGTTTTAATTACAGAGGGTGGGACGACTAGACTTAACATTATAGTTAAAGTTCCTACAAAACCTACCAGTGGCAGTTCTGCTATTGATTTCATTCCACCACGAAAACCGTTAGATTACCTACACGGATATCCGTGTCGGAGTACCTTATTGAAACTGGCAGACCTCTGTCGAGAATGGAAGAAATTCTATTTGGTACACATGCTCTTATTTGTTCAGTGTTAACTGCTGATGCGATACAGTTAATAAAATTTCTGATAACTTCGCTTTGGGAATCCCGAGAAATAAATGTGTAGCTCACTCGGGTGAGTTCATCCGTGATATTAATTCTTGCATATGAGTTTGGATAGAAAACCCTTAAATAAGGGTTAGAGGCGGATTTACTTTGTAATTTGATTGCGTCTAATACCCCACGATAATATGTGTTGCCATCGAAATAAATCAACTCTGGGTCAGACATCACAGCACTCGCTAAATTTAAGGCTTTCTGTTCAATTTCATTTTCTTCCACGGTCGGTGTAATTTTCGTCACTTGACCAGGAAGAATGAGAGCTAGAGACATGAGCAACACCCCAGATGTAAGTAGGGTGAAAATTTGTTCTGTTGCAAGAATCACAGCTTTCATTCAACCGACCTCTATAAAAGGTCTACCATTTTCAAACACTTTTCTTATCGTTAATGTGTCGACATTTTCTCTTGAAAAATCTCGTAGGTTACTTAGAGTTTTGTAGGAAGCTGTATCTTTCATAGTAACTGTTATTAAAGCTGCGTCGGCTGTCACATTTGCATTTTCTGGAAGTTTGTAGACGAGTCTAATTTCTGATGGTGCGCTGTTTGATAAAGCTATTAAACTTGCTAATTCTTTTGCTTTAGCTAAAGCCGACTCTTTTTCCATAACTACTTTTATATCATCTATCATCCCAGGTAATTGTACAAACAGAAGAGAAGAGATAGCAATTATGCCGACAATTGTGATTGCATCTGTAACTATTGCAGCTTTCATTAAATTATAATAACTTCTGATTAAATTAATTATTTACAATCTTCTTTAGTATTGGGTTTTGTTATACCAAATTGTTCACAATCTGTTGGTTCTTTTTTGTCCCAGTCGAATGGTGGAGGTCTGTTGTTTAACAAGCTGCTACAGTAACTGGTTTTTTTAGCTGCACATGATGCTTCAGATGTACCAAATTTAGTTGTGTCTATCCAACCCCAGAAGATTGCAACTATGAAGAAAAGAGAGATGGCTATTACAGCTATTAGAAAAACTGCTTGGACTGCGATAGATTTGAGCATATAATGAATTAGAAATTATAGAAATTAAACTCTGCTATTCTAGTAGCCCTTAACCCGCACTGCCGCCACCGCCACCACCACCTGCCGGTGGTGTTGACACTGACCCTATTGTTGAACACCAATTTCTGAAGCTCCATTTTGAGGCGGGTTCGTCGGGGAGAGCACGATCACTTCCAGTTATCTGTTTTAAACATACGTTGTTATCTTCATTCTTAAAAACGCCATTAGGTGGCGGTATATTTGTATTGTATCCTGCTGATGTCCATTTGTTACATGCTTCTAGAAAATCCGTTCTGCACTGTTCAGAGGATACGCCCCCACCAAATTTAATACCAGAAACAAAGAGCCAGTAACCCAGAAGGCCAATAACACCAACACCAAGAAAAATAGCTATAATATAAGGAACTGCTATCCCTTTTTTCATCGTTTTCACTTAACTTTATATTTGTTTTGATGAGTATTTAAATATTTTATTTTAATTGGAATTTATTGCGGTACTTTTAATACATCGAATTTACATACCATTCTTTAACCAAATCGTAGCTCACGACTATTATAAAACTATCTCTATCGGAATCATATTTAATCCGATTTCTTTAACAAAATTCCAGCAGTCAACTACCTCACTAGTAACTGTTCTACTAATAACAAGGGTAGTTGCGTGAAATTGTATGAAATGTGTATAGACCTATATTTGTTTGTTACTAGCATCTGTTAACTACGGAGATATCACCTAGAAAGTGGCATAAAAATAAATAGTCTGCACAGGAGTTGGTGCAGTTAAATCTCAATCTCATAGAAACTTTACTGAGATGTCTAGCTTCTACTTTTTGCTCTTTGTAGGATATCTGTTCGTGCTTCTCTATTTACGATTTTCATCGTTACAAGTTCTGTCACTGAAATTGTTCCAGATTAAAATTCTCCACCAGATTCTACTTCGCACGAAGACCTTATTAATTGTTTTGGTGAGAGCTCTGCCATTTTCCATCTTTTGTTTACAGACCTCATTTACAACCATAGAAAAAGGACCAGACTTTAACATCTCCTCACCCTCCACCTCCACCCCCAGATGGTGGTTGGCAGGTTCCTCTCCATACAAAAAACTCTCCACCAGGGTCTCTTTCGCATCTACAATCAGTTAATCCTGGTACTTGAGAATGCTCAGGTGGTGGGGCTATATCTGCTTTTTTGGGAGTACATGTATACCAAACTCCATCACCACCACAAACAAGACCATATTTTACCCTACTTCCATAAAATGCTCTACGCGGAATCTCTTTATAAGCTAATAGATTACATGCATTTCGGTCTCTTGCTTCATCAAAACATCTATCAGATATTTTCACATCATCACCAAACATAAAGTTATTAATAACTAGTCCACGTGGATTCCTTTCCTCGTCGCAAGCTGGATAGTCATGCCGGTAAGGAGTCGTGGCGCATCTTGCTAAATTTACAATTCCGTAAGTATCATGACACTCGACATCACTATCACCGTCTCTAACACCACACCTAGGATTTGTAGGATCGCCGCCTGTGATTATCTGTCTTGGACTACAACCCCTACTCGTTATTTTATTTTGTAAGCACTCAGATAGGAATTGACAATTTCCGTTTTGAATTAAAGTACCAGGACTGATATAATAAACTTGAGATTCGTCTATGTCGGGCATTTCGTCGTCAGCAAGAATGATACAGTTGTTTTGAATTAAAATATTTCTTGTTGGATCTGTTTCTATCATAAAATAAGCAGTATAATAATTTGGAGCTCCACATCCGATCAGGTTTGTATCAGCATCTGTCCAATGTTTTTTAATTCCTTCTCGAGATACGAGATGGAAAGCATGCACATCATGCTCACTAGAACCTACTTTCATTTTAACATGAATCGCTTTACCACTTTCCGGCACCCCAAACCCACCAAACTTCTCTTGCAACCACTCGAAAATATCAATTCCAAAAGCTTTCATCAGAAAAGACATGCCAACAATGATGACAGCTATCATTAGAAAAAGCTTCATCACGCCTTCGATGGCCATGGATTTGGACATTAATAATAATTTAGCTGGAGAGAAGTAAATAAATTAACAATTTGGTAAAAGTGGTACTACATTTTTAATAAAACATTCCAACCCTCTCAATAACAATCCGCCGAAAAATGCAGCTATCTTATCCTGGAAATACCAGATAAGAATCAAAGCAGTGATAGCAAACACCAAAGCTATAACAATTCTTAATGTCTCGCCGAATGTGCCTTTCATTCATCCACCCTGAAATTTTTGTGTTAGTTGATATGCAGATAAAAGAATCAACAAAGTTATCGCTAACATAATTATAAACCACATGATGAATGCACTAATCCCTCCTTTCTTCATAATTTTATTTTGACTTTCATACTATTAACTTCTCTATAGATACCACAGAAGTGAACAAGTAATATGTGAACAAAAGCGTGGCGAAATATACAATGCAACTGTACATCAGAACTTTAGAAATCATCAGTCTTTTTAACAAATTCTCGTCACCATTTGTGATTGTGCTCAATGTTATGGCGATAATCGTCACTATTTCAATAAGGTATATCCCAACAATCAGCTGGAAGCCGTGAATTGGTATAATCGCGCTCAAGTTAGTTATTGAAGACAAAACTCCAGTTCCGATGTCACCAGCTGGGCCTAATGATGAACCTATGTTAGAATAAATTGAATGTATCGCCTCGCCCAATGAAATTAAAAGTCTTGTCATTATAGCTGCTATAGTTACCACAACACCAGCACTTAACGGAGCAAGGATGACACTTTGTATGTTCATCGTCGACGTCACTTCTTCAAGCAAGTTTTTCAATTCTTCATCCACTTCATGCATATCCTTCAGATATTTTGAAATTATAACCATTGCTTTTGATGCGCTTTGCATTCCTCTCTTTGAAGTTTCTACTATCACATGCATCGTAGATTCTACTATAGACGATGGGAAATAATTGATTGCACCATACCTTTTATCAAAAATGGAATTTTCAAATGTCATGCCGAATGTTTCTATGTTATATAAAATTTTGTCGAAGAATTTTGATATTCCTAAATTTTTGATATCATTTTTTATTCTTCTCAATGCAGTTTCTAGAGGAATCCCGCGGAGGATCATGTTACCTAATTGAAACAATGCTTCTGCAAATTCGTTCTCTATATCAAAGATTTCTTTTCTTATTTTCAGCTTTCTTTTTACAGAGAGGTAGCTGTATGTTATGATACCTAGGGATATACCTAAGGTAATTAACATTGAATGGATGAGCAGACTGAAGCTGAACACACTTTTTTCGCCTATAATGTTGAATAGCCCGAATGCAATTAATGGTAGAGAAACTAGCAATGGTATAGTGTACGGTTTCTCGTAAAATTTAACTACAAAAAAATCTGGGTGTTTGCTTAAATCTGGTTGGTGGAAACTGTAGGGTCTTTTTTCCAGATAATTGTTCATGAAAAGATAAACTATCAAAGGAAGAAAGAAATCATAGCCTAAAGCTAGAGCAACAGGTTGAATTAACTCTGGGAGAAACAGACTAACTATAGGGAAGAAAACTAATCCAATTATCGGTAGTAAGATTCCTAAAGCATTCAGAATTGTAACAGGTTCTTTCAATTGGCGGGAGTATATTCTCATTCTTTCTTTTGTACCATCTAGCATGACAGAAACAGCTTCGTCGAGAAACCTCTCTCTTTTTGTCTGTGATTCTACACTAGAATTTTTTATCAGATAGAGTGATTCTGTGAATTCTTTATTTTCTCTCTCCCATTTTTTAATAAAGTAATCTAAAGCATCTTCGATTCTGTCGTATTTTCTTGTGTAAACCCCCCATAAAAGCTCTCTCAAATCTATTGCAAGCGCCCCTTTTAGATTTCTTGCAGCAAATCTGACAGCATTCTCTAGATTCGGTGATAAGTGCATGGAAATGCTCATGTAGATTGTTGCAAGGACCATTTCAGACGAAGCATTAATTCTAAAAACAGTCGAGTAGTGGGAAGGGTAGTTGAAGAGAAAGTAGAATGCTATACTAGCTAAAATAAGAGAAAATATTACAGATGAGAAAGAAAGGGAATCAAAGATTACAAGGAATGTTATAGAAACCAAAAGGATTAATAAAGTCGATAGAATTGCTAGAGAAAACGCTCCTTTTGGTGTAGCTTTCAAGTGGGAGAATTCAATTGCTTCCCGATAATTTTTTTCTAAACCTTTTGGTATTGGAAATATAGAAAATTTTTCAGCTACATTACATAACTTTTCATAAAGGGTGAGTTTTTTGGCTAATTTCTCTTCTCTTAGGAATTCTTCATATTCGCGAGAGATTATCGGCATTATTAAATTTTAATTTTTAAGAAGAATTAAGATTGAGGGCATGGACTATTCGGGATGGGTTTCCAACCTGGTATTATAGTTTGGCAGAAATTTCTGCAGTTTTGGGTATTTAATTCTCTGGCGCTACCGCATTTTGTTCTCTGCTTCTCCCAATTTTCTATAGTTTGAGCTCCACAAAATTCTACTTTTCTTGCTGTACATTCTGCTTCTGATCCAACACTGCCTCCCCTTCCTCCAGTTGAAATAAACCAATAGGCTAAAACTACAACTACTATTACACCTAGTATCAGAGCTATAATATGCGGAATGGGGATTGTAGCTTTTCTCATAATAATTAACCATTACACTGGGCAACAAAGAACTTGATTACTCCGACAACCTGCAAGTCCTCCTCCTATGTTTTCATATCCACTACTACATGGTGGTGATTGCCCTTGTGGGATATCTCTGCATTCACATCCTAAAATGGTTTTACATCTCTCTTGGTCTGGTCTCTCACAATTGCCAAGTGGCACAAGTGGTTGGACACTGAAACGCGTTAGTTTCCACTGTGAACAATACAGATGTTGCCTTGTATCACATTGAGTTGTCTGACCCGTACCGATGGTCTTGGAACTTTGATACGATATCCAATAACCAAGAAGGGCAATCAATATAACGCCAAAAATTAAAGCAATTATATACGGGATTGGTATGGCACCTTTCATAAATATTACTTTGATTTTCTTTAACTTATTCTTTTCTTTAACCACTCCAACCATTTGTCATATATCATGTCTGAATCCAGTGCGCCTACTTCCTGGCGAACCTGCTCTGATATAAGATGGAACATAGAATTTGACTCAACTACATTCTCTGCTTCAAGTATATGATCCTTTCCAGATTTGACTGCCAAGTCAACCAGCGTTTGCTTTACTCTCGCACGTAACATAATATTGTCCCATACAGCATCCCATTGTCCTCTCCATTCTCTAACTCTTTTGGCTATTTCATTCAACACTTGCGACTCGCCATCAATCAAAGTATCAGTTGGTTTAAGCTTGTCTTCCTTCGCAGAATATTCCATCAAATTAACAAATCCTCCTTCATCTAATGGATCGCTTTTCCACAGTTTTCTTACTTCTGTTAGTTCTGTCACTCTTCTGAATCTGTGTAAGCCGTCGGGAGATTTCAACTGATTGCAAACTGTGATTAAATCTAAAGCTTTGAAGCTTGTTGGTGGAACGCCCAAATCATGGACAACTCTGTCATACACACCATAAGCTGACTCACCATGAATGGTACCGGCAACTACATTAGCCAAAGCGCCTACTCTCATCGCCTCATATAGAGCTAAGCTTTCTACAGATCTCACTTCACCTATGATTAAAACAGAATCGCCTAATCTTAATGCAGTCCTTAATGCTTCATCCGCAGGTAATTCTGTCTCTACTCTTGTAATTACAGAACGAGATTTCATTCTTTCTATGTTGTAACCCAATTGTCTTAGTGATGTAACAGGAAGTTCTAGAGTATCTTCAACTGTAAGAATGCGAAACTTAGGCATTATTTCTAGCATTAACGCACCCAACAGAGATGTTTTCCCCGATCCCCGACCACCAGCAACTAGTAAAGCTCTTCCACCATCGACGATAAAACTCATCAACCCGGCATACAGAGAATCAAACATTTTATACTTGATTAAAAGTGGGAATGTCCATGGCTTTTCTCTATGTCTTCTAAAAGCAAATGCCAACCCTTCTGGTGATAATGTTCTTGTGATAGCTGCTACTCTTGCCCTACCGCCGGGAACTAATAATTCTGTATCTAAAACTGGATTTGACTCGTCCAATGGACGGCCAGAATACAATCTAAATCTTGTTGCCCATGATTCTGCGTCTTCAATTGTTGGAATTAGGTTTGTTTCACATTCTTCAAAATCTGAATGGTTTATGTAGATGGGACTGGAACCTATAGGTGCATTAATAAATATATCCTGAATTTTTTCATCGGATAGCAAGAGTTCCAGAATGCCGAAACCAGCTGTGTATCTGGATAAGATTATAGCCAATTCTTCTATTTCTTGAGCTGTCAGGTTTACATTCATGGTTCGTGAGATATCACGAATTAAATCTCTTCCCAAATTTTTGAAAAGTTCTCTTGATTTTTCTGGTTCGATTGTCTCTGCCTCTGTAGGACGGTGAGCTACAAGATACCTTCTAGCCGAATCTAGTATTGTATACTTTTCATCGCTTAGCACGAATTCCTTTGGAATTATATGATAAAGGTATCGTACTTTTGTTGGGAGTTTGTATATCTCAACATCAGCTCCGGGAAGAGAATATTTTTCTACTAGTTTTGCCCCTTTCGGAATTGTCAACATGAATCTTGTTAACATGAAATTTGGACGAACTGTTGGTGAAAACAACTCGCGATATATATCTCTACTACCAATTTGATAATTTTGCAGAATTGGTAAAGCCTTTTGAATTAATGTGCATCCTTCAAGAATGTTCTTAATTGGAATCAAGGCATTGTCTAAATAATGCGTGAAACATATCTTCTGTTCGAATGGTGCTGTACCTTCCAATACTTTGTTTGCATTAACCATCTTAACTATTCGCAGATAAGCACCTATTGGATCTTTTCTTAAAACTTCAAAAATTAGAAATTGTAAATCTGCGAGCCTTTTTGGAAAAAGTTTTTCGCATTGTGGAGGACCTAAATTTTTCAGACTAATAATCTTATCGATGTTCAGAATTCGGTTGTAAGCTTCAGCAATTTCACGCAGCATTTTTGTTTGTTCTGCATCATACTCATTCTCACGAGCTTCGATTAAAACAACTCGATTGGCGTCACGAGCTTTTAAAAGGGTATCAATAACAATAGCCATGGTAGCTTCTGAATCTTCTATACTCGGGGCTATAGCCCAATTCATGCAATTGATTCTCAGAACACCGTCGACGACTTCATATTCTATGGCCATTCCATCTATTATTTATTTGAATGGTTAAACAAATCTTTTATAATGGCTCTACCAGCTTTACCATCATTACCTTTTGAAAAACACGAGGGGGACATAACCAAATTAACTGCAGAGCTTGTTAAAAGGGTAAATGACGATAATAGAAGAATAAGAATCATAGAACAGAGGATCGACAGATTGGAAAATTCGATAGAATCAATACAGGAAAATACACTTACTCAGTTAAATGACCTGAAACTTGCACTTGAAAAAATTAATAACAAAATTGTTTCTGTGTCTGAAAAATTGGCTAACCTAGAAAGCGAGATTCTCAGACTTAACAAAGAACTATCTAAAACCGCTACAAAAAGAGAATTGAAACAAATGGAAACTTTTATTGATTTAATAAACCCTATTACAGCAAAGTTTGTCACTAAAGATGAAGTAGAAAAAATGATTGAGACTGTGTCGAAAAACAAAAAAGCTTAGATTTATAGTAATTAAAAGGAAATTAAATATAGTGAAATAATGGCTTTACCCTTTTTAAAGAATCCTCTAACTAAAGGCAAGGGCACGATACCCGTTGAACGTGTGAGAGATTTAACAAGTAAAGGATTTTCTGAAGTTGAAGTTATCGATATCTTGAGGAAGGAGGGATACTCTCCGGGAGAAATTGATACAGCATTGACACAAGCTTTAAAATTTGCTGCAACTGCACCACAAACAGAACCAACAGAACCAGCAAAATATCCAAATGAACCAACTCTACCAACATTGGAAGAAATTGTACCCGAACCTCAACAACAAACACCACAGATACCCGAGACTTCTCTACCTCAGGAATACTACCAAAGTTATCAGCAGAACTATCCTACAGAAGAGTACGTTGATTATGTTGTACAAGCAAGAATGGGCGAAATAAATCAGAAAATAACTGAATTCTCTGTGAGAGCTCAGGAAATTGAGAGAAGGATAAATGAGATAAATGACAGGATAAATGAAATAATGAGCTTAAGAAATGCTGAACAAACACAGATTCTAAGCAAGATAGAGACATTCAAAGAAAGTGTTGGTGAGATAGAAACTAGAATCGGGAGCTTAGAAAAGGCATTTAAAGAAACTCTACCTGCATTAATAGAATCTGTCAGGGCTTTAACCGATTTGGTTCAAAGACTGAAAAGAGAAGTTTAAGTTTTATACCCACCAACTATATATTAGATACTCATGGCATTTCCTATAGAGAATTTTCTTTCGCCTAATCTAACAAATATGTTGATAACTTTTGTAATTCCTTTTCTGATAATTTTTACTGTGCTTTTAGCTGCTCTAAAAAGAACACGAATTTTAGGGGACAATCTCTTCATTTATGTTATAATTTCTCTGGGGTTGACAACAATGATTTATGCTATTAATCCTAACAATATTTTCGGGTTTCTTACATCTTATTTGTTTCAAATCGGAGTTATTGGAAGTATTATTGCCTTGATAGGTATAATTGCTGTATTTTTCTTTACCATAATCAGGAAAGGTGTTGAAACTGCTTCTAAAGCCGGGGGAATGAAATTAGAATCTATACTTAAAGAAGAGAGAAGACTCGAACAAAGAATTATGAAAGAAGGCGATTTAAACAGACGATTACAACTACTACAACAACTAGAAGATCTCCAAAGAAAAGAAAGAGCTTTGAGATATAGAAAATAAACATTTTTGCATCAGGTGGAAAGCATTAGCTAACGAAACCTTAAATTTTTACTAAACCAAATTATCAAAAGGTAAAATGGCTAATATTTTCCAGATTGCTGTCGAGAGGTTAGTTGAAGTAGGTTTCTATAATTTTCTATTACCATTCATATTATTCACAGCTATTCTCTATGCCGTCCTAAGGAAGACTCAGATTTTGGGTGATTCCCCAATAATTCATGGTATCGTCTCAGTTGCAGTAGGTTTGTTTGTTTTTGGCATGCCTGTACTTGTTGGTGCAGACATATCTGGTGGTTTGTCTGCATTTTTAACACAAGGTGTTATAGGGATGCTTGTTGTAATATTCGGATTCTTGATTGCAAGTTTCTTCTATCCTAACATATCAGAGAAATTACCTGAAATTTTTAGGGGTGGTGGGCCAGCCACCTGGCTTATTTGGGCTGTTGTTGGATTTGCTGCTGCTTTTGGTTTGTTTGCATTTGTACAAAAGCCTATTGCAAAAGCATTAACTGCAGCAAAAGTTCCTGGCGAGTTGATAGCAATAACAATAGTTCTCATGATAATCTTTGCAGTATTTTTAATAGTTGCGATGGCTGGGGGTAAGGAGGTAAAGTAATGCCAACATTTTTTGAGACAGCTATACTAAAGCTTCAGTCGTTAGGGTTCTTCAAGTTCTTGTTACCATTCATTTTAACAGCTGCAATAATTTATGGAGGTTTGAGAAGAGCGCAGTTATTTGGGGAACCTGAGAAAAATGTTGCTGTGAATGCTATTGTAGCTTTTGTCATCAGCTTGTTTGTATGGGCTGCACCGATAATTCTTGGGATAGATATAGAATCAAAACTTTCAGCATTCTTTATCCAAGGGTTTAGCGTCTCGTTGATTGTTTTGATAGCATTGCTTTTAGCTGGAATGTTCTTTCCACCAGATCTGGCAAAGAATTTGGGTGAGAGGATGAAAACACCCGTCTTTTGGGGAGGAGTTGTTATAGTTGCTTTAATTATTGGTGGTGTGATTCTTATCTCTAGCGGGCTGGGGTCAGTCTTGTTTCCGAGAGGAATAGGCATTAAACTTTCGTCAGATTTTGTTATGTCTGTGGTGGCTCTGATAGCTCTAGTTGCGATTGTAGCTGTCGTTGTTCGAGTGGCTAAGTGATATATTTAAATCTTTAGAAAAGAAATTATAATCAGTTGAAAATGAGGACTGGATTGATTTCGAAAGTTGGTTTGAGTTTTCTTGTTAGTTTGCTGACACTTTCAGGTATTGTTTTTGCTCAAGGAATGCAGGATCTTATCAGTACTTTAAAGGAAATTGGGGTTTTCCAGTTTTATCTTCCTTTCTTACTCACTTTCTCTATTCTATATGCTCTGTTCTTAAAGGCAAAGGTATTTGGCGAGAACAAAGGTCTTGTTACCATAATTGCATTGGCTGCATCTGCTTTCATTATGATTTATACACCTGTGGGTATAACATTTAGTCAATTTCTGACTAATTTTGTAGGAAATACTGTTGTTGTAATTTTCACAATTGTTATGGTTTTATTATTTGCTAATTTGTTAACAGAAGGTGGTATCGATATTTCAAAAATATTTGGGGAAAAAAATAAACCAAATATCGGAACCATAGCAATAGCTGGATTGTTGCTGTTGTTAGTCGTTTTTGGTGTATTCATTGCCAGTGGTGGGTCGACGATATTTCCAGGAATTAAATTAGGTGCTAAGCCTCTTTTTGAAGCTATAGGTGGGGTGAGTACAACTACTCTAGCTATAATTGTTCTAATATTTGGTACTGCACTAATTGTTTGGTTGTTTGCCAAAGGACAACCTGCTGCTCAGAAAGCATAATATCTACACATAACTTTATAAAATGAGATCTACTACAAATTATTATGTCTACTATGGTCAGTAGGGGAGATTACAAGTTAGATGGCATCCTAGGTCCTACAGTTGAGTATAAAGTTGCTGATGTTGGATTTGCTAAAGTGATTACACCACTCAAAGATACATTAGATGATTCTATTGTTTCTTTAGCGGAAGCTGCCCATGAGGACAGTATAAAAGTTTATGATAGATATGGATTAGGATCATTAAGTACTTATCTTGAGCGTGGGTTGAAAAGAAAGGCGAGAGAATTTGTGAGAAAAAAAGCGCAAGGTGGGAGATATACGCTCGGATCAGTTACTATTCCAAAAGGTGAGAGACCAGTATTCTTAGAGCCAATAGACCCTCTCGGATATTCCTTGATATTTTCCCCGGATACTTCTAGATCAAATGTGTGCCACATAGATATCGGGAGGGTATATAAACCTGCCGGATATTACATCCCACATGGCTATGGTCACCCACTAGAAGGTGTGGCTGTAATTGATGCCACAAAATATCTGCCCCATGAGGAAGAAAGACAAATCGATATGATAGAAAGAAGTATCAGAGAACAAATTAAGTTTTATAGAATGTTTGGAGAATTGTTTGAAATTGATGTTAGAGTGCCCGTTGATTTACGAGAGCGTATTAGAAATAGGTTAAGAGAAAATTATTGTTTGGATGATTTGGCTGTTGGTGTACACGAAGCTATAGGTCATTATGAACAAGATGCAAGAGGAATGTTGAACCCTAGGACTGCAGCGTTATTAGGCACTATTCCCATATATGACAGGAATCTTGTTGAAGCACAAAATGTTAAGCAAACGGCTGAAGTCATAGGTTATGAGGTTGGTTACAGTAACTTGATGCCTTTCTATAATGAGTTTGTAACAAGAACTGGATTGGAGCCTAATGATTTACTTGTTATTGATCCAGAAATAAGAGCGATGAGAGAAGCACAATATAGAGAATTTATTAAAAGCAAGATGAATTAAGCAGCTTTGTTTTTTTCTAAGTATTCTTTTTCAGTGAAATGAAGCTTTCCTGGAATAATTATTACAGCTGGTATATCCAGGATGTCGGTTTTAATTAAACCATCAACACTATTGTAAGCTATTTTAGAGCTATCAGAACCTGCCTTAGTAAAAACCACGATTTTATTTTCTTTGGTGACAACATTTCCTTTTAACAGAATTTCTAATCCTTGTTTAACTGTCATGAATTTGTTTTCTTCAGCTATCACATCTAGTAAGCATAAGGTGTGCAACTCTCTTTTTTTGTTTTCTCTAATAACATTAAAAACAGATTCAGGTAATTTACCTTTAGTTTTTTCTGGGAATGGAATTGTGACATAAGGGCCGAATTTCTGAGCATGTAAACCTGTTTCAGCAATAGCAGATAAAATAGAAGCGTTGTGTATAACTTTTGATTTTATTCCGAGTTTTTTTGCTTCCATCAGCAGTGAAGAATGCGTTGTTTGAATCAAAGGATCTCCTTGGACAAAAATTATTACTTTCTTGTTTTTAGCTTCTTCTAGAATTTTATTAGAATTTTCTTCCAGATCTTTCCTTTTTAGTTCGGTTATTTCTCTGCCAAGTATCTTTTCTAGGTTCTTTAAATTACCGTACCATTTGCTTGTGTAAAGCTCGATGTAAATTCTATCAGAATTTTTCGCTTCTTCTACAGCACGTAAAGAAATGTCATTTTCGTTAAATAACCCTAATCCTATTAAAGTGAGCATAAAGAAAATTTAACCGATAAAAATAAAGCTTACCACCAGCCTCTTGTACGACCGTAATTGTGAACTATATTGTATCCATTTACAGCGATTTGTCGCATGCAATTACCAATTCTTCCATAAACACCATTCCTATGACCAAGGTAAAGTAAATAAGGAAGTGTAACTATAGAAGCTCCTACAATACTTCCATCTGCTAATCTCATAAGCCGGTATGTCTTGATAATGTGGCAGACTTACTATAGGTAAACGGTGAGTTAATATTTCGATTAATAGTTCTAAGGCTGTGAATAAATGCTGTTGGAATGCCACTTACTAACCCTACGGTTTCTACGGCGCCCATCCCCACCTCTAATTAAAGCTGTATTAAAACCGTTATGTAGGTTTAGTATTGTTTGAACCAGTAGACCAGTAAAAAACTCCGCTAACAAAACTCCTGGCCTGAGCAATCTTCTTTCTAAATCATTAAATGGCTGATTTTGCTGCATTTTATCCTCCTGTCATACTATGATGACGATACTTTAGATTGTTGTCGCTTTTTATATTCTTCTTCAAGATCCTCAATTGTATCTAAGAACCATTTTATTAAACTTCTTTTTTCTTTTGTAGGATCTTGTGGGTACTTTGCCCAATCTTTTTTTCTTCTTCCTTTAAACCATCCATAATATAACAATCCAGCTACACCCAAGCCAAACAAACCTCCAAATAAAGCTCCTAGAGCTAAAGAGTTTAATGTGGCAAGTCCTGTACTAGTTGTTAAATATGGTAAAACCGATGTTGTATATCCACCAAAGGAAGCGGCGCCTAACAGACCTCCTAAAGAAGAACCTGTCCTTAAAGGATGTTTTTTGATATTTTCATAAATGTTTTTAGGACTAAAATCAAGCTCCTCCCACAAGGGGTTTCTTTGATATAAAACTCCTTCTCGGTAGAGTGATTTAATAGCTTCTATAGACATATTTACTACTAATAGGTAACATTATTTAAACATTTGTATACTACAGTATATACTTATGAGATTCTTATAATTGAGGAAGTAAAATAGTAGCTATGCAAGAAGCTATAGTAAAATATATAATTTGGATTTTATTGGGTATTGTTGGTATTGTTATAACATTCTGGGTATTTGGTGCCGAATTACCACTCTATCTAATTCTTGCAGTTGGGGGTTTGATTGTGTATATCTATTCAGAAAATCCCAATTGGAAGTTTATAGGTGGGTTTATTGGAAGATTTTTCGCGACATTATTCATTGTTAGCTTGATTTATTATTTTGGGACAAAAACATTCTTTCCTGTCGATCCGTTTAACTTTAAGTTTATGAAAATAGGTTTGCAATTCACTGTAGATTTCTTTAATTGGTTAGCTAACTTTATCGGAAAATTGGTTTTAAGTTTAATTGATAAGATTATTCCATGAAACCACTTATGAGATTACTTGAAGGTAAATTAAACGATAAAGAGTTGGAGCTAGTTCCGAGAAGCTACGACATCATCGGTTCTAAAAACAAGGCTGTTGCTATAATCGAAATTCCCAAAGAAATAAAAAACAGAAAAGAACTTATTGCAGAAGCTGTAATGAAGCTGAACAAAAATGTGAAATCTGTTCTGAATAAAATTTCTGGTAGAAAAGGGACTTACAGACTAGAAGATTTGGAATTAATAGCTGGTGATAACAACACAGAAGTTATACATAAAGAACATGGTTACTTGCTAAAGCTAGATCCACGAAAAGTTTTCTTCTCTCCAAGAGAAGCAACTGAAAGACAGAGAGTAGCATCGCAGGTGAGACCTGGTGAGAATGTTTTGGTGATGTTTAGCGGTATCGGACCGTATGCCATAGCTATTGCAAAAAAACAGCCAGAAATTGAGAAGGTATATTGTGTTGAGATTAATCCTGATGCACATGAGTATGCAGAAGAAAATGTGAGAATAAACAAATTAGCTCACAAAATAATGCTGATGAACGATAATGTTAAAAAAGTTTCGTCAAAATTAAAACTAAAATTCGACAGAATTGTCATGCCGATGGCAGTAGGCGGTGAGGAATTTTTGGATGTAGCATTCAAGCTAATTAAAGATGGTGGTATGATACATTTCTATTCAGTAGGGAAAGAAGATGATTTATTTATCGAAGCTGAAAAAACAGTTATACAAGTTGCTTTATCCAACAGGAAAAGAATTAAAATTGAGAATAGAGTTAAAGTACTTCCATTTGGGGTTAGAAAACATAAAATATGTTTAGATATACGTGCAGGGGTCCCGTAGTCTGGTCAATCGGGGTAGCTTCAGGGGCTACTGGCTTAGTGCCTTCGTGAGTTCAAATCTCACCCCCTGCATCCTGTTCTATTGTAGTGTGAAAAATGGAGCCTATCTAAAAGCCAAATTAAGAATAGAGGAAAGTAGTGCATTGGATGGTGATTTCGATCCTTAAAGAGAAAGGAATCTTAGCTAAAAGCGAATACTTGTGACCTTAAAATTAAAAGATTTGGAAGATTGTTAAGGAAGAAAATAGTAAGGTTGAGTTAAATGAGTAAGAAATTACCGATATTATGTTTAATCTGCAAGGCTTTTATTAATTTTGGAATCCAGATCTTGAGCTATAGAGAATGCTGAGAAATTTTACAATTTGAGAAAAATAGAAATAATTCATGAGAATAAGAAATTAAAAGATTCAGTAAGCTATTCTAAGGCAGTGTAGATACCGATACCAAACTATACTAACTAAATTAAAACAAAACTATTATCAATGAAAACTAAAAATAGTTCTATAAGATGATAAAATGGCTAGATTGATTGTAGCGATTGACACTTCTCATAACAAAAGATATTCTTGTGTTGTCTCTGGATTTGCAAATGATGCTGATAAATTACATAACGAAATTGATAAGATCTTAACAAAATATAATCAAAAAGGACCTTTTCACTGGAGAAAAATTCCAAGTAAAGTTAGAAGGGTGCTAGAAACGAAATTTACAAAATTATTAATTCCAGTAATTTGCATTTTACCGTTTTTGAGCACAAGAAACCATTTCCAGCTAATAGAATTGAATATTATTTAACTTTCGTTCCAAATTCAATTGCGAATACAATTGAGAGATGGCTTAAGAATAAGTTTGGGACTGTTTTAATAAAAGTAGACAAGGATTATGAAGTTAAAGGAGTTGAGAAGGGAAGTGAAAAGTTTGTCAGAACTTTATTATTTCAAATAGGATTTAGACTTGTTGGAACAAACATTCACATCAGAAAAAATCGAGACTTTACAGCAACTATAGGATTTCCAAATGGAAATGTGTTGGATTTTATCGCAAGTGTGTCTGATAGGAATCTGTCAAAAGAAATACAATTGGCTGATTTGGTCTTAGGCTATTATCTTTACGATAAAGTAGGACTAGAAAAGAATGTGAGATTTATAAAAATATAAGGAATGAATAAAGGAACTCTCTCTTGCGAGAGAGAGCGAGCTTTCAAACCCGACCTTAGGTTACGTCCTTAAAGGACAGTTCCACAGGCGGTACAGCTCTAATAGATAAACAACTTCTACTAATATATAAAGGTTACTGATGGTATTGTTGCTGTTGATGAAATTGAAAGCTTAATATTTTATTCATCTATACATCTACTAAGTTAAGCGCATTACAGTAGAGCTGGATTCTCACCTCCTGCATCCTGTTCTATTGTAGTGTGAAAAATGGAGCCTATCTTCACTCATTTTGGAATTCTTTTAACCTTGGAGAAAGTTTGAATTGATTTAGTTTAAGCATCCGAAATTTAAAAAACATTAAAACAAATAATGATGTTATGGTAAGCTTTGAAATTACATCAATACTGCTGTTTATTATAATTGTAGGAAGTCTGTTATTAAAGGATAGAAAAAATATCACCTTTAAGTATGGTATCATTATCAGAAGGTGGACGAAAGGTTTGGAGCTTATAGACAAGCTTGTTAGACGATATCCTAAATTTGTGACATGGATAGGCAACATTGGTATAGCCGTCGGATTACTAGCTGGTCTGGTTGGGGTCGCGATTTTAATTTTTCTTACTGTAAGATTAGAACGAGCCTTTGGTTTAATTCTTCCTACTGCTGGTGGTTATCAGGTACCAGGTCCGGTATTTTCTATCCCATTTTGGTATTGGTTGCTTGCTATATTTATTATAGCTACGACTCATGAAACAATGCATGCAGTTTTCATTCGACTAGAAAAAGTTCCTGTGAAAAATTACGGCATACTAATGTTTTTACTTCTACCTATAGGTGCATTTGTCGATCCCGATAACAACCGAATAAAAAGATTGTCACTCATAAAAAAATTAAGAATATTTGCGGCCGGTAGCTTTGTAAACATCCTCACCAGCTTTGTGGCAATCGGACTACTAATTTCAAGTGCATTTGCCTTTACAATCGTCACAGAATCGGTTGGTGTCGCAATTGATTCAGTTGCTGAAAATTCTCCTGCTGACAAAGCAAATCTTGAAGGAACTATTCTGCAAATTGATAACAAATCGATTACAAATGTAATAGATTTTGTAAAGGCGTTGAACAATACAAAACCTGGTGACGAGATTGAAATTACTACAGATAAAGGAGAGTATAGATTAATCTTAGGGGAACATCCTGAAATTGAGAATAGGTCATATATTGGAGTGATGATAAGAAATTCCTATGAATATAATTTGTTTGGATTTAATGGTGTAGTACCTCTGATGTTTTTGAGAATATTTTTTACTGTAATGTCATTTCTTAACTGGTTGTTTTTGATAAGCATGGGTATTGGAATTGTTAATCTCTTACCCATCAAACCATTAGACGGCGGATTGTTCTTTGGTGAGATATTTACAAAATTGTTCAAAGACAAAGGAAATTTTCTGATAAATCTCACGAGTATAGTTTTGATTGGCCTTCTTTTATTTAATCTATTTGGCATACCATGGGTGAAAAATTTTATTGGATAATTTCTGTTCTTCTAATTTCAAAATTTCTAATTGGATATATCTTTCTACCTTCTTTGAGGATTTTATTTTTAATCTCGTTAGATAACATTTTGTATAGAAATTCTTCAAGCGTGGATTCTTCCACTTCTTTCTTAGTTATGGACATCACAAAATTTCTTATTTTGGATGCTACACTACTTTTGGCTTTTTTAGGAACGATTATTAAGCTTTTGACACGGATTTTAACATTATCTCGAGTTGTCAGATCCTGTATAGAATCTAGTCTTTTGATTCTTCTCAAAACCATTCTAGCTATATAATCTTGTAAACACTCGGAACCGTAGAATTGTGTAAATGCTTTGTCGCTATCAACTGATATTATTCTGAACTTGAGTTTGATATAATATTTGTTAATATCATTTGTCAAATCAACGGCGCTAATACTTAAAGTTTTGCCTATCAAGTTCTCTGGTGTACTGGATAAAGTTTTGCCTATCTCTTTTTCACCAAAATATTTAGGAGCTAGAATTGTAAACCATTGCTTTCCTTTCAACTTTACAACCATAACTCACCATTTTTCTACAATCAGCCGAGCTTGTTCAGGGTCATAGCTCCATGTTTTAGGTAATCTTCCTGTTCTGACATAATATTTTGATAGACGCCTTATCTTCGATTCAAGATTTTCCAACCCACGTCGAGAATGTTTGTCCTTTTTATTAGCTTCTATATGCTTTCTCAATTTGACAGCTTTCTTCAATAAAAACATTAAATCTTCAGGAAAAGTTGGGTAAAGATTATTTTCTCTCATTATTTGTGATATTGACTTATGTGTGATGGCTGTGACATCTGGAATTCCATAAGAATCTCTTAGAATTGTACCTATCATTGCAGATGTGTATTTCTGTTTGGCTAAATTAATTATAAGCTTCTCGACATCTTCTTTTTTGTATTTTACCCATTTGGGTACAGTTTTATACGGAGGTCTATGACTGGACGATTTTCCTTTTTTCCTGGAATAAATTCTTGCCATAATTTCACTATTGAATTGTTTTAAAACTTATATTTCTTAGCTTTATAAAGAATCTTCCCTATTTACATACCGCCCTCTTTTTTCGATTTCTTTTAATTGATTAAATACAACATCAGCATTTTTATATTCTTCTTTATAACCAAGTACTAAACTATTCCATGCATCATCGAAAATCTTAAAGTGAGTTGATTCGAGAGCTTCTTTCAATAGTTTCATATCCACAGCTTTGTTTTCTACTCTTTCTGTGAATTCTCCTAGACTAAAATCTATAAAATATATTTTATCATCTTTCAAAATCATGTTAGAAGTTGTGAGATCTCCATGAACAATGTTATTCGAGTGTAACTTTCCTATCTGTTTTCCTAATTTAAAACAAATTGACTTTACATCATTTATAGAAATTGAATTCAAGTACTCTTTGAGTCTGTGTCCATTAATATATTCCATTATTATTCTGTGGTTCTTTTCATCAACACTTAATATCTTTGGTGTGGGTATGTTTAATTTTCTAACTTCTGTAAGTAACTTTACTTCTTTTCTTGTTCGTGTTTTTCTTAATTTTTCGTCTAATTGTTTTATTCTATAATTTTTGGCAATTCTCTCTTTCACTATAACTTCTTGACCATCAAATACATCAAGATATATCTTGCTTTCTGCACCTTGATACAGAATTTTCATGAATTAAAAGGTTGTTAATAACTATTTAAATAATGATGAGATTGGATTGGAAGATCTATGCTATCGGCTTAGGAGTCTTGATGTTGAGCATTATGGTTTTCTTTTTACAAAAAGTTTTCTTCTTTTTGGCGATAGTTTTAGCGACAATTTTATTAGCTGTTGTGCTTAGATTTTCATATCCAATAAAGTATCTTGGGGTGGAATTGATTACCCTATCAACAATGCTTGTAGGTGTTTCTTATGGTCCGATACTTGGTGGGATATACGCGTTCACCATGTTGTTAGTGCATTTAGTGGTAGGCGATTATTATATTGGACCTTATTTGATGTGGTTAATACCAGAATATGTAGTGTTAGGAATTTTATCTGGAATTCTTGGGACAAGTATAATAGGGCCGATAGGAGTATTTTTTATTGTTAGTATGAACTTGTTAAATTTATTTTTCACATTTGTTGGAGAGCCAGAGAGGTTTAGCAAAGAATTACCGTTTGCAATAGGAAATTCGGTAATAAACTCTGCTATATTGTTAAAGTTTCTTAGTTCGGTGGTCAATTTTATAGGTTAGTTATCTGAAATACCATTTTCTGTAATTCTAAAAACAGCTTCACCTTCAACAAGATCTGGTGCATCTATTATCTTGCAGATTCTTGTTCCTTCTTTTCCTCTCCTTAGGTAGAGGCGATATGTAGCCATGTGACCGAGTATATTTCCACCGACAGGACGCGTGGGATCGCCAAAAAGCATAGAAGGATCGGACATCACTTGATTTGTAATATATACTGCAAGATTGAATGCATCTGCCAGTCGTTGCAATTGGTGAAGATGTCTATTTAATTTTTGTTGTCGACTTGCTAATTCACCTCTTCCAATAAAGTCGGCTCTGAAGTGTGAAGTTAGAGAATCTACAACTATCAGTTTGATTTTTTTCTCCTCGATCATGTCCGGTGCTTTTTCTACTAAAAGTATTTGATGTTCTGTGTTAAATGCACGGGCTATGTAAATGTTTCTCAAAACTTTTTCAGGTTCTAGTTTTAATGATCGGGCAATTTGAACTATACGTTCTGGTCGGAATGTATTTTCTGTATCGATAAACAAACATGCCCCATCCAATCCACCCTTATCTTTCGGTAATTGAACTGTAACTGATAGTTGGAAAGCTAGTTGTGTTTTACCACTTCCATATTGTCCATAAGCTTCTGTAATAGCTTGGGTCTCTATTCCCCCTCCAAGAAGATTATCAAGATTTTTACTACCAGTTGTTATTTTAGAAACTGTGGTTCTTCTTTCTAAAATCTTATCCGCGGTTTCGTATCCTATGTCTAGTTTCTCTCTGATTGCATTTATTATTTTTGCTGCTGTAGCTTCTCCTATTTCTGCAATGTTTGCTAACTCGGTGGGTGAAGAAACTGCTATGACCATCGGATCGGCATAACCTATGCTTTTTAATTTTTCCAAAGTCTTATCACCAATACCAGGTATGTCTTCCAACCTAATCTCTTTTTTAAAGGGCATTCATATTCACCACTGATTCTAATTCATTAACTAATCTCTTACTTTCTTCTAAAGGATTTATATCTTTAAAATCGTTTACAACCATTTCTAGCCTATCGAATAGTTTATTCTTTCTCACTTTTCCGGATAATATGAATTCTTTACCTAATAGTCTATCAGCAAGCATTTGGTATCTTTCTCCCGGCTCTATCGAAGATAGTTCTCTCGATTTTATACCACAAATTTTTTCTGCAATCTCCCGAAATAGAACACATCTTAAATCTCCTGTTCCATCGTCTATGATAAATGATAAAACTAATGCTTGGTTTGGAGTTACTTCTCCGTGTTCAAAGCATTTACTATTATCTAATCTGCCGTCACACAGAGGACATATGTCAAAAAGAAAGTTTCCTTTGAAAAGTTGGACGATAGTACCTTTTATTTCAAAATTGCCACCTGAGACTATGTTAACTATATCCGATCGTTCTGGAAAAACGTTAAGAAACATTTTTGACAATTCTTCTAAAGAAGGCAAGTTGGTGTATTCAACAGGAATTATTCTACCAAATCTTCCTAAAGAAATCTCAATATCGCCGAAGATATTTTCACGTGCTACACCATGACTAATCTGTACTATATCACCTAACGATATATTTTCTTCTAATAATTTAATCTGTTCATCCCATAAAGGAACCCTAACAAACCCTGTATTATCGCCTATATAAATATTAACAACTCTTCCTACAGTTCCGTCCAATTTAATAAACTCGTTAGTTTTAGATATTTTAAATACTCTACCAATAATGTTTACATTTCTCATTCCTGGGGTTATATTTTTGATAGGTGTTTTCTCGATTGTATTTTCTGGTAAATCTATACCAAGTTCCTTTGCAACCAAGTAAATAGCACCTTCTTTTGTTATTAGATTATTCATTTCTGAATATCTCTTATCAACTAGATATAGTATATCATCTTTTTTAAGTCCGGATCTGTTTTGCAATTCTGCAAGAAGAAGGTCAAAATCCATGAATTGTTTATATAATTCAATTTAAAAATAGCTACTGTTTGTTTCTGGAAAGCCTAATGTCCTCGCCTATTAATGTTTTTCTACCAGCGTGCTTTGATAAAGTGACCGCTTCTTTTGCGACATTTATCAGTTTTTCTTCCATTATTGTGGCAAACTCTTTTAAAGCATCTTGCGAAACTCTTTTAGCTCCTACTTTTTTCAAAATACGTTCAAAAGGTCCTCTTGGTAAGAAATTTGCCATAATTAAAGTTATATTAATTTTATATAAAGGTTTATCTAGAAAATAGTTCTCTTATAAGCCAGGTAAAAATCAAAGCAACGGTAGAAAGAAAACTAATTAATGCGCCAATCATAGCTAAAATAACAGGAATGCCTTTAGTGTTAACTACAGTTAAACCAATGCCCAAAGAAAGCGTGATTGAACCAAGAAAAATAAATAATATACAATAATTTTCGATTGTTGCAAGTCTATCTTTTTCTTTTAACTTTGTGAAAAGCATATTATTCTATTATTTAAATAAATTAATTTTTTTTGCAACATTTTCTAATTCTTCCAAATCCTTAGCTGTATTAACAGTCATCCAAAATCCTTTGTGCTTGAAAGCTTTTAAATCTATTTTCGGGAAAGTCTCAGTTTCTATAGCGCCTTTATCGGGCAGGGGAATGTTTTTATTAAGTAATGCTACACCACACCATGCCCAATATGGTAATAATGGTTTTTGTTTAAAATTTATTACTTTATTACCTTTTGTCTCAACTATTCCAAAATTTGAATGAAATCTACTAAGAACAATAGTATTGCTACCCATTTTCTTTAGCTTATTTAAATCAACATCAGTTATATCATCTGCGTTCACAAGGAAAAAATTCTCATTTTCTATATACTTCAAAGCATGTTTCACTGCTCCACCTGTTCCTAAAGGTTCCTTCTCTACAGAATAGATAAACATATCTCCGTAATGTCTTTTGATGTTCTCCCACTTGTATCTACAAGCTAAAACAATCTTTTCTACACCATATTGTTTTAACCATTTCACATGATAATCAAGAAGTGGTTTACCATTAACTTTTAACATACACTTTGGAATATCTTTCGTTAATGGTAGCAATCTTTTTCCAGAGCCGCCGGTCAAGATAATAGCTTCCATATCAATTATCACTTCCTATATGATTTAATTTGTAAAGCTACTCAATTTTAGCTTTATAAATTTTAACTTCGGGGTTAGAGTAAACTAATTCAAAATTATTTAAATCTCTGCCGTCAAAGAAAAACATTTTTGTAAACAAAGAATCTCTGACTTTTTGATCCATAAATAATATTAGACGAAAACTAGGGTCTATCCAAATCATACCATCTATCAAGTTGGTAGTGTTAACGTGTGAGCGTTGTTCTACACCATTTAAATAATACACAACATCACTTATCAATGCATTTCTTATACCTTGAGATGGTACATTAATAACAGCTAATATTTTTGTGTCATTTTGCACAAGAGTCACAGTCATGAATTCGTTTGAATAAACTGGTAAACCAGAACGATCAAAATTTGAAAATGGTATTTGAATGAAATTTCTACCTTCGCACAATTGTGACGGATTCCTATTTCCAGCTTTCCATCTTTCCATGTTGAAGTTACCAAAACAACTCATCCAAAAATATTTTCCAATTAAATCACTTGTTGCTAGAACATAAACTTCAGTGACGTCTTTGCAAGCATCTTCTGGTACTATATTTCCAAACGTCCTTTTTACTTCATTACATTGTTCATTTGTTAGATGAGTATATTTTTTGAGTATTTGTATGGATTCTGACTCATTATTTGTAGAAAATATTCTACCCATATCTCTTATTCGTATGTTATGATTGTATGGTATACAAAGACCTGGTCCACAGTGCGCACCGTCAGCATGAACTTTTAATCCCGTATAACCAGTAATTATATGACCTGGATCCCACCATGTTGCAATCAAAGAATCTTTATCTGCGTTCTCCTTAAGCCAGTCTAAAGCATTGTACCAATTTTGACTAATTAAAGTTCCTGTAGAAGCGAGGCCTATCTTAATCGCATCTGTAATAAAAATTATAATAAAGACAAACAATACACCAGAAATACTTGCAATTAACATCTGGTTTTTATTTTTAAGAAATTCAAAAAGTTTAGCTAGAAAATAAGCTGCTGATGTAGAAGCTGCTATCGAAAACAATAAGGAAAATCTAACTCCCTTCGATATTAGATAAAAACTAATTAATGTCCAGACAATAATGAAAATTTCAAGTAATGTAATTTTTTGTTTTTTATAAAACTTGTATAAAAACCAAAGAGGCGTACCAAAAAAGGTTAACATAGTTGGTAAAAGGCCCACACGGTTTGCTACTGATAAAAATCCTTCTTTAGTGAAAATGTTTATCTTTTGTAATTCAGCTACTGATATATTAACTATCAAAGGCTCTCCAGCTATCCCAGTAAATCCTAATCCGCCTAGTAAAGAATGAAACATAGTTAAAAATCCTAAGAAATACCCAACGATGTTGATAACTAGAAATACTATAAGTAAAGGTAGTGCTATAGGTTTTGTTTCGTTGAATGCATATTTCCAATTGAATTTCAATCTTTTTTGATGTAAAATATCCTCAAAAATCTTGTAAACAAAAAATGAAGGTAGAGTTACAAGTAAAAGAATCGATGGTAGCCATCCTGCACCCCAATTAAAAACAAAAATAAGATTCGTAACTATAGCAAGTAAATAAAAAGGAATGGCTTTCCACTTTTTATTCCAGTTTTCAATCAACAAAAAGTAGGATAAAAGAGACAGAAAGGTGTAAAACACAACTACAACATCTGTGTCGTTATATCCTGCCATACTGACTCCTATAAGTGTGGGAGTGAGCGTAGAAAATAAAGCTAAAGCAATTCCTGCAATATAGTTTCTGAAAATTAAGATACCGAAAAGGAATGTAACAAAAGCTGTTAAACCTATCATTATCAAAGGGGAAATTTTAGCTACATCTGTTAGTGTTATAGAAGGTGAGAAATTTTGAATACCCTTATACAAAAGTGCAATTGTGTAAGGCCAACCCTGATTTAGCTGAACGGGACGGCCAGGTGGGTAATAAGTTAAAATATCCCACTCGGGTAGTTTATAATTATTTTTAATAATATCTTGAGCGTACCTGTAAAAATACCAAGGATCAAAATCTAAAACAGTTGGTGAATTAATAGTACCTAATCTTACATAAATAGATAGATAAACTGTAAAAATAAAAGCGCAAAAAACTGTAAAAAATATAAGGATTTTCTTAATATCCATAGACGTCTTATAGAATTTATTAAATTAATTTTAAAAAGATAAGCTATTTCTTATAAATTACTGTGAATGTTTGTGAAAAAAAATTTAAAAATGATTTGCATAATAATTCGTCAATTAAGTACAATACCTCATGAGTTTTGTTGAACATTGAATTCAAAAGAGGATTTAGTCGATTAACTTGAGCTGGTATTAAAAATTCTCTTTTAATATAAAACTCTTTGATATTACAGGAACTTAATAAATTTTTTATTTCCCTTTCATCGTACTTTATTTTATGACTCCAAATTCCAAGTTTTTTTGCTAAAAATTCGTTCATCGAGTATTTGTTTGGAAGGTTAAAAATTACACCTTTACTATTCTCTTTTAAAACGCGTAAACTTTCTTTAAGAAATTTCTTACTATCTTTTATATGTTCTAAGACCCCAAAAGATACTACAAAATCGAAAGTAGCATCTTCGAATTTAAGATCTAATGCGTCGCATATAATGTACTCTACGCCGTTGTAATTTGTGAATTTCTTCCAAAGCAAATTACTTTTTATATCAACGCCAATAACTTTAGATTTTGGTTTTATGTGTTTAATCATGGCTGTTGTAAAACCCCATCCGCATCCGATGTCTAAAACTTTAGAATTTTCTGGAATAAGATTTTCAAGTTCATTAATTTGCTTTTCATATCTTAGCCAGCTAAGATTACTTGTAACATGAAATGATTTTTTGTAATTTTTACTATTTATGGAATTAAGTACTATTTTCCGGATCTCTTCAAACATTGTAATCATTATAAAAAGGCAAGATTAATAAATTATAAAAAGGCAAGATTAATAAAGTTTGTTTTCGACTTTAAATTGGCATGGTAGATAAAATGGGTGAAGTAAAAACCGCCGTAGTGCTTGTTGGTGGTGCAGGATTAAGAATGTATCCTCTAACAGAGAATAAACCCAAATGCATGATAGAGATAGCGGGCAAACCAATTTTGTTTTGGGTGTTAAATTGGTTGAAATCCAATGGAATTAAAAATGTTGTTGTGGGCGTAGCTTATAAAAAGGAAATTGTTGTAAACTATTTGAAAAACAACAATTTCGGTTTAAATATAGCTATTAGTGAACACAGCGTCGAAGGAGAGACTGGGGAAGGATTCAGACTTGCTATCGAGCGATATGTTAATGATGAAAATTTTATAGCTATGAATGGTGATGAGCTTACTAACATTAACCTGAGTAAAATGATAAAACATCACTTAAGGAGTGGTGCTATAGCAACTTTAGCTGTTTCTCCTCTGAAATCACCGTTTGGCATCGTTGAATTATGGGAAGACAATATTGTTGGTTTTAAAGAGAAGCCTATAATTACAGACAAATTTGTAAGTTCTGGGATCTATGTTTTTAATAAAAAGATTAAAGATTACCTACCGCTAAATGGAGCTATAGAAAAAACAACTTTCCCAAGATTGGCTGAAATGGGTGTTTTAAAAGCTTATAAGATGTCTTCTAATGAGAGGTGGGCAACTGTAAATACAGTAAAAGATTTGCAGAAAGCGGAAGAGGAGCTTAAATTGATGGGATTCATAGAAAAGTTCGGTGAGAGTAGATGACTGAGATTGTTTTGATAACCGGTGTGACAGGATTTATTGGAAGTCACTTAGCAAAGGAATTAGTTGAAAAGAATTATGAAGTATATGGTATTGCCAGATATGCTGTATCTAGAAATAAAGAATTAATTAAAGAATTTTTAAAAGATGTTACTCTTTTAACTGCAGATATTACAGATTTTCATGCTATACAAAATATTTTTAAAAGTATTAATCCTGATTATGTTTTGCATACTGCAGCACTTACTCCAGTTAGACTTTCTTTTGAAAGACCTTTTGAAAATATTCAATCAAACATAATTGGAACTATGAACATAGCTCATGCGATGTTAGGTTTATCCGATTATGAAACAAGGAAATTAATTGCGGCTTCTACAGCTGAAGTTTATGGTTTACAAAAAATAAACCCTATTCCTGAAGATGTTCAACTTAATCCAACAAGCCCTTATGCTGTTTCAAAAGCAGCGGCGGATATGTATATTCGAATGATGTGTCATATTTTTGGGCTAAATGCTATAATTTTAAGACCAACTAACACTTATGGTAGAAAATTTGAAACTGGTTTTTTAGTTGAATATTTGATTACTGAGATGCTGAAAGGAAATAAAGTCTATGTTGGTGCACCGGACTCTATTAGAGATTATATGTATGTTACTGATCATGTGGAAGCTTACAAAAAAGCTATGGAAAGTAAAATTTCAGGCGAAGTTTTTAATGTAGCTCCTGGCTTTGGCATAACAAACAAAGAACTTGCATTTAAAATTGCAGAATTAATAGGTTTTGATAAAAACAATATAGTTTTAGGTAGTTATCCGCCTGGATATCCGTTTAGACCTATTGTATCTGACCAACCTTATATTGTGTTAGATTCTAAAAAAATAAAAGAAAAGTTGGGATGGGAGGCTAAGGTTAGTTTGGAAGAAGGTCTTAAAAAAACTATCGAATACTGGAAAAATAAATTATAAATTTGTGTGTGTATGAAAGTTTTACTAGTTCATCCGTATATGAATGTTCGTGGAGGAGCTGAGAGGCAAGTTATAAACTTGGGGATAGAACTTAAAAAATTAGGTGTGGATGTAAAATTATTAACATTTTTAATAGAAAAAAACAAAGGATATAACGAGTTTTTTGACAAACTTGAAATAATCGTATTTCCAAAACTTATACCGTTTAAATATCTTCTTGAATTTTATCCGTTAGTGGTAAGTGTAATGGATTACTCTAAGATATTCGACAAATTCGATGTGATAAATGTGCATAATTTTCCAGCAAATTGGATTATTCAAAATTGCAATAAACCTGTTATCTGGAGTGCGAACGAGGTTCCATGGTTAACCTATTCTCCTACTTTCATGCGTTTTTTAAGGAAAAGGTTCTTATACAAGATTTTTGCCAAAATCGATAAA
>JAHLMT010000004.1 GCA_018920185.1 Candidatus Aenigmatarchaeota archaeon
GGTACTGCTTATCTATATATCTCAGGAACATTTACCAGCAAGACAGCGACGACATTTGAGATAATAGAATCTGTTAACGATACTGTTACAATAAGAAATTCTGGAACTGAGTCGATAACAAACATAAAAGCTACATTGGACGGTGGTGATGTTAACATTGCTGTGGTTCCGAATATCCCTGGGATGGTAGCTTATTGGAGCTTTAATGAAGGGAGTGGAACTGTGCCAGAGATTCCGTGGGAAACACGAATTTTGAAATAAGAAATTTGGTTAATTGGGTAGATGGTAAATTTGGAAAAGCTGTTAAAATAGACGAATCTACTTCTACGACATGTGTTAATCAAAATGCGGGCATTTATACAAGTAATATACCTGAAACAATTCGAAACCTTCCGCAAGGCGCATTTACTCAAGTATGGTGGAATTATTTGCCTCAAAACGTCGGATCTTCGCGTGTTCACATGGCAAGCGTAGCAGTCCCAAAGTGCGGTACGTGTAGCATATGGAATCAATTAAATTATATTGTAGTAAGAACTACTGCAGGAGGAAATTCTGATATTTCCTATACACCACCTTCTACCGGTACTTGGCATCAAATGGCATATGTCTTTGATCGATCAAACCTTAAACACAATCTTTACATTGACGGTACACCAATAGGTGGGGATAGAACTTTAGTTAATGGAGATTATGGTACTGTACAATGGTTGGCTGTTGGTGTGTACACTCCTGGTTGTGTTGACGCGATTCCAGGAGCTGTTTATGACGAATACAGCATCTACAACAGAGCTTTAAGCGAAAGTGAAATTAAACAATTGCATTCAGGTTTAGTATCCCCCGGACAAACAGCAACAATCAAACCTTTAATCTCCTTATCCAAAGGCACCCACACCTACGCCTGTGCACATCAAGCATGTGCAGTACCGCAATTTTAACAATCATTTAACAAACATATTTTCCTTGTGTTTTCAACAATTCATCCTTCATGTATATAGGTGCATGGACTCTAACAGCCACGGCTATTCCATCACTAGGGCGAGAGTCCAAACTGACTACTTTATCCCCTTGTTTCAGAATTAATCTTCCTATGTAAGTATTATTTTGTATATCAACTATTTTCACCATCACAACATCAATATTTAAGCTCTCTAACACATCTTTAAACAAATCATGTGTCATAGGACGAAAACCTACTTTACCTTCTTGCCCACTGGCTATCGATTCTACCTGTGACACCTCTGTGGTAGCCGTCAGCTGATAGCAACCACCCTCGATAACAACCACGCCCACATTACCCGAAGTTGAAACTTTGACATCAATTTTTGTATATCCTTGTGTTGACAACTCTTCAATAGGGAGCAGCGGAGTTCTTATATCAACTTTGGAAAAATAGGGTTGTGCTAAGGCAATCACAGCAATGATTATAGCTATCACGCTGATAATCTTGTAAATCTTGAAAGACTCTTTCTTGACTCTTGCCATATTTTTCATTTGTCAATTGCAGTTAATAAAGCTTCTTAGATAAGCTTAAGTAATATTTATTTGGCACAAAATCTAAATTTAATTGTGGGCATGAAAGGTATTTCTCCAATAGTGGCTGCTGTTCTTTTAATAGCAATAACCATGACTATTGCGGGTGTTCTCGCTTATTGGAGTTCGACATTCATTTCTACTACATTACCGACAGAAAATGTGACAACAGCACAATGCAGAGTCGCTCAATTCGAATTTAGATCTTGTCGCTACAATTCTACATCACAAACAATAACATTTTCTTTAGAGAATGTGAGGAGTATAGAATTGTCCAATTTGACAGCATTTATCGAATATAGTAACAACACAGTTAGCAGTGGTATACCTTTGAACCAGGGCCTCCCACCCGCCACAATCAAAAGCTATGCAGTTTCTGGGATTTCTCCAGATTTCTCAAAAATAATCATCAAAACTACTAACTGTCCTGAACTCAGCAGATCAGATGTGTGCACGAGGTAAAAGAATGAAAGGTTTGTCTCCTTTAGTTGCAACAGTTCTCTTAATAGCTTTTACAGTAGGTGTTGGTGGAATTATAAGTTTGTGGTTATCAGGATTTACACAGACTTCTTCGAAAATAGTTGGTAAAGAAGGAGAAACTCAGTTGATATGTAGCAATGGTGCTATAGAATTATCAAACCTTAAATACAGTTCTGCTACAAACAACATGTCGGGAATTATAAAAAACAACGGAAGAATAACTCTCGGTAATGTAACCCTTCAGATTGTGTTTACCAATGGAAGCATGTTGACACACGCATTGAACGATACGCAGGGTGGTGCCGGTGCAGGCAATCCTCTTGCATTGAAAGCTGGTCAGATATTTTCATTTAACGTAAGTGTTGGTAGCTCAAATTATGACCGGATACATGTTTATACTAATTGTAGTGGAGTAACTGATACAGCTCTCTCCACTGATGTCAGCACTTAACCTGCAATTAAGAATACAAGTATTCCAACAATCATCATGAATACACTGTGCTTAATTCCTGCTACCATCGCACCTTCAGACATTTTACCTACTGTTAACCCCGCGAACAATGCTTGTAGCAAAATCAAATTTCTGAATATCTCACTATATTCTCTTTGAAGGTTTGTCTGCGAAACAGCAGATCCACCTGTAGATACTTGTGTCAGGCTTTGCGCTGACACTTGTCCTAAGCTAGGTACAAGATACTTTTCCAAGCCAATGATGACAGCAAGAAAAACAAAGAAAATTATATATCCTGTTATTATCTGTGAATTTAAGAAAAGTCTTCTTTCAGCTCTTAATCTTTCAACTTCAATTGCGGTACTGCTCAGAGCTTCAAAAGTTTCTACAAGCTTTCCTCCAAACTTGTGACTCTCCATGACAGTTGAAACTATTCTTGATATCATTCGTGATTTCGTATCTTTTGAAAATTGCAGTAGCACAGTTTCTACAGGTATTCCCCAGTCAAGTTGCGCAGTTATTTTCCTTACTAAGGGAGTGAGAGCACCATACTGATTTACAGAAATTGTCTTGAAAGCTTGCGGTACCGTCATGCCACCTCTGATAGCTTCTACAAAATCTTGTAGAAATACGGGGAAATTTTTTTCCATTTCTTTAATTCTTCTGTTTTCATAAAATTTGATTATAATTAGTGGTAAAGCTACAATTATTCCACCAACAAGGTACATTGTGATAGCATATCCGATTATTTTTGATAGATACAAATAATTGAATAAAGCAAAAATAGCATATACAATTACAGCACCTGCAATAAAGAATGAAAATCTAACCATTACATCTCAACCTCAACACCTCTTAAAAATAGGAGAAACCCAACATTCAAGAGTGGTACCAAGATGTAAATACTTAATTTCGTCAATGTGAGGATGTCGAATCCTGCAATATTTGGTTGGATCATGTTCATTACAGCAAACAAAGCTATGATAAACAAAGGTGCTGCAATTAAAATTCCTGTATAAAATTCGGCATATGCAGAAAGCTGTTGCATGAATTTCTCTCTTTTCAATCGCCATTCGAACATAGCCTGTTCACCAGCATTTTTGATGTAAGTCTTGACATCACCACCACTTTCTGTAGCACTAATAATTCCTAACAATACCTGTCGCAACTCTTCACTAGGAGTTTTTTCGGCCATCTCCCTGACAGCAGTCAAAGGGTCGACACCGAATGTATCTATATTTCTTACAAGCACTTTCATTTCTCGTGCAATTTCACCATATTCGTCGAAGTTGCTCAGAAGTTTGAATATCATATACGGCGGTACACCAGATTCTGCGATGGCTGCCATGTGGGTTAAAGCAAACGGCATGTTTATGTCAATATTCTTTTTCCTGCTCATAACTTTCTGATAAGGATACATCACTAACACACCGAATGCTATTAATGCGATCATAAGTGGGAGATAGGCTACAAGAACAATTTGATGCAACAATTTAATTTCCAGAAATGTTGTGATTATTGCAAAAAAAACTAATGAAAACAGATACACCATAATTGTACTTAAAAAAACCATGCTGAGATATGTCCTGAATGGAATTTTGATATCTGCTTTCGGCAAACTGTCTCTGAGGAAGTTGAAATACTTCCCTATTTTATCTACAAATTCGCCGAACAGAACTGTTGCAATAGCATTATAACTAATCATCTTATCTATAATTATTATTGCTTTCCTATAGCTAAAGATTTTCTAATGTCGCCCTCTGAGTACGAGTCCAAGTAGTTCAAGGGCAGATGTCCTTCTTTCATGTGGTTTTTCTTCTTCTACTTTTACTTCAACTGCTATTTTCTTTGGTTCTTCCTTCTTCTGCTCTTCAGGCTCACCTATCATCTGAAAAAGTTTCTCAGGCTCTTTGTAAAACATATTGATATATCGCACAACTTCTAAATAGTCTTTAATTCCCTTCGATACAAGCCACTCCAACACGGTTTTTCTTCTTTCCAAATCTTTTTTTGCATCTTCTATATTCCCACCTTTAGATTCGACTATCTTCGATATAATCTGGCTATCGTTGACTTTGCTGATAGTATCGGTTGCAGGATCCCATAGAAAAACAAGATTCGTCTTTACCTCTTCTGTTCTTGGGTCGACCGAAACAATTTCTACAACTTCTTTAACTCTTCTTTCGCCTTTTTCCTTTTTATGTGTCATTATTGTGACGACATTCAAGCTTTCTATAAGCGTAGGTGACAACTCTATCGGCGGTGATGTTAATCGTTTGATAACAGCTTCTACAGAATTGGCGTGAAAAGTGCTGAGTGAAATGTGACCAGAGGCCATGCCTTGAAACATAACATATGCCTCCTTACCTCTTGTTTCACCAACAATAACATAATCAGGATTTTGTCTGAAGCTTTCTCTTAGCAGATCGAACATTGTAACTTCGCCATACTTTTCACCTGTTGCTGTGGGAATGCCAAATCCCGTTCTTGATAATCCAGAAATCCAATGCTCATGTGGGATTCTGATTTCTCGCGTATCCTCAATAGAAACTATTTTCTTTTCTGGTGGTATAAACATGCAAACAGTATTCAAAAATGTAGTTTTTCCAGTGGCTGTTGGACCGACGAAAAGCATATTGGCTCCCTGATCGATGAGGTACCAAAAGTATGCAAGCACTTCAGAATTTGCAGTCTTTAATAAAATCTGTTCCACGGGTGACAGGGGCTTTTCACCAAATTTTCTTATAGTAAATGTTGGCCCACGAGTTGCAACATCGCCAGCTATAGTGGCAGAAACTCTTGACCCATCTGGTAGAGTTCCGTCAAGAATAGGTTCAGCATAGCTTACATATCTCCCACATCTCTCAGCTAGTTTAATTATAAATTCCCTTAACTTGTCAACATTGTCAAAAACTACGTTCGTCCTAATCGATCCGTATTTTCTGTGAACAACAAATATTGGTGTGTTCACACCGTCGCAGCTAATGTCTTCTATATGGGGGTCAAGCATCAGCCCGTCAATTTCATTAAGCCCGATGAAATTTCTGTAGATGTAGTACATTATTTTAAGATATTGGTTTTGGGTTAACTGTATTCCAAAATCTTTTAACACTTTATTGACTTGTTTCTGAAGATATTGAATCGCATGTGATCTTTCTTTCAATGCAGAAAGCTCAACATCAACAAGTTGTATAACAGCTTCAGAAACTTTTTCAAAAATTCTTTTCTCACCTTCCGTAAGCACAGGTTCTATGACATTATAAATCAATACCTTATCCTCTTCATTCCATTTAATATTTGCATACGAAAATGGCTCTATCAGAGGGTAAATAATATTAACCTTCGTAATATCTTCGACGGTAGGAAGTTCTACCATTCTAGTTGATTTTTCTAATCTTAACCCAGGTAAAGGTTCTTCTGGTTTTGTTTCTTTTATCAATTTTTTGTAAAATATCCCACGCAATTGTTTTAATTTTTCTAAAACCATTTCACCTACCACTAGCCACTCTCTGAGACTGTGAAAAGCCTTTCTTCCTTACAGCCTTTCCTGGTTGAACTATGTGTCTGAATCTAGCACATGCCGGACAGTATCTCATTATTTTCGACATCATGTGTATCATTCTTTTGTCTACTTGTTGCAAAATCATAGGATCATTGATTCGCATCCCGCGTCGAACAGTAAAAGTTTTGTATTTAGGAACCTGACCACCGCAACCATCGCAAGTTACGGTTGTCTCTCTACCTCGGGATATTCCGTGTTTGTATGTTCTTTTGTAAGGTGCTTCGCTTATAGGCATATAAATCAATTGTTATCCAAATGTAATAAAGGTTTTAATAATAGAGCTTTAAATTTAATTATGGGCATAGTTGATAATCTATCGTGGTTTGGTCATGCGAGTTTTTCCATTGAAGATAAGATCGGTAAGAAATTCTATTTTATTGATCCTTTTGATTTGAAGAGGTTACCTAGCGGGAAAGCAGACGCTATCTTCGTCACACATGCACATTATGATCACTGGAGTCCTAATGATATACGTAAACTTTTAAAACCAGATACAACAGTAATTGCAACAAATGGATGTGAAAATCTTAATCTACCAAGCAATGCTTTCATGATCGTCGAGCCAGATAGAACCTTTACAATCGCTGGTATAAGAGTGAAAACTGTTCCTGCGTACAATGTCAAACCAGAAAGGCTGAACTATCATCCGAAAGAAAATAAGTGGGTTGGGTATATCTTTGAGATCAACGAGTCAAGAATCTATCATGCCGGAGACACAGATTTCATTCCAGAGATGAAGAATTTAGTCAATATCGATGTTGCTATGTTGCCTATAGGCGGAACTTATACAATGGATGTGAAAGAAGCTATACAAGCAGCGAATACAATACAAGCAGGCGTAACGATACCAATGCATTATCGAAGGTTGTTGGGAAATAAAGCTAAAGCTGCAGAAGAAGAATTTAAATCTGGTGTTAAGGGGAAAGTTGTTGTAATGAAAGAACTATCTTAAAATAACAATTTCTCGGAACAATGAAATAATTACATTGGTCGAGATGTATATGCAAAAATACTGAAGACATGATAGAATTTTTGGGAAATATAATGATTACCAGAGAATAAGATGCCACGAAGTATTCAATAGTTTACTCTGAGATGACAAGTTCTACATAGATCAGGATGATGCAATTCGCCGAATTCAGTTAATTGTGGTTTATACGACTGTAAAGTTTGTAATCTCTCTATCAGGTGTTGGGAGTTTGATACTCTTTTGCATTTCCATTAGTTCAAAATTTACGATTGGAGGGCGTCTATTCTATATAAACACAGTGACCATTCGGGTCTCATCCAGTCTTCTTCCATTTCAAGTACCATAAAAATTAAATAGAATAAAACCTTATAAATGCAAGATTATAGAGTTTATTTCATATTATCGTGTACCTGACGTAAACAATGCGTAAACAGGTGCACGTAGACTGGTCCTACGTGTGTTTGTAATTATAAATTAATAGGGGTGAAAAAATAGAAATGCCATTAAGTCAACAATTCAGAAAACCAGAATTCAAAAAAATTTCAGATGTGATATGGGAAATACCCACAACCTTTAAACAGGGAATGAAAGTTCCGGCCAGGATATACGCTACTAAAAAACTAATAGATCAAATGGATTTGCAAGTATACGATCAGATAACAAATGTTGCTACATTACCAGGAATTCAAAAATATGCATTCTGTATGCCTGATGGTCACAGTGGTTATGGCTTTCCGATAGGTGGTGTAGCTGCATTTGATCCGAACGAAAATGGTGTAATATCTCCTGGTGGAATTGGTTTTGATATTAATTGTGGCATGAGACTGGTTTTAACTAACCTAACTTTTAAAGATGTACAACCACATCTGAAAACTTTAGTTAACAAATTATTCGAGCGAGTTCCTGCAGGTGTTGGTTCAACAGGATTTGTAAAATTGACAAAAGATCAGTTCAGAAAAGTTGTTGAAGAAGGGGCGGAATGGTGCATTGAAAATGGATATGGATGGGAAGAAGATTTAGAAAGAACAGAATTAAATGGTAAAGCAGATTGGGCCGATGTCTCGAAAATTTCGTCTAAAGCTATAGAAAGAGGATTTAATCAAATCGGCACTTTAGGTTCTGGAAATCATTATCTTGAAGTTCAGATTGTTAAACCTGAGAATATTTTTGATGAAAAATTGGCAAAGAAGTGGGGATTGTTTCCAAATCAAGTTGTAGTGATGTTTCATTGTGGTAGTCGCGGATTTGGTCACCAAATTGGTACCGACTATTTGCAAACATTTCTTCCAATAATGGAAAGAAAGTACGGAATTAAAATTTTAGATAGAGAGCTTGCATGTGCACCTTTCAATTCCCCCGAAGGTCAAGACTACTTTAAGGCGATGGCTTGTGGAGTTAACATGTCGTTTGCTAACCGTCAAGTTATCCTGCATAGAATTCGGGAGGTATTTGCCGATGTTTTCAAACAAGATGCCGAAAAATTGGGGTTACACATGGTTTTTGACATTGCGCATAATCGAGCTTCGCTGGAGGAGCATGAAGTTGACGGAAAGAAAAAGAAATTAGTTGTGCATAGGAAAGGTGCAACCGGGAGCTATCCTGCTGGAAGGGAAGAAATTCCTAAATTATATCGTGATGACGGTTCGCCAGTTATAATTGGAGGTAGTATGGAAACAGGGTCTTATCTGTTAGTCGGTGGACCTAATGCTGCAGAAACTTTCATGTCAACAGCTCACGGCAGTGGTAGAACAATGAGCAGAACTAAGGCAACAAAAATGTTTAGAGGACAGCAGTTGTTTAATGAAATGTTGAAGCATGGTATATATGTGAAAAGTGTTTCGTGGGCCGGATTAGCTGAAGAGGCAGGAGCTGCGTACAAGAATATAGATGATGTTATAGAAGCAACACATTTGGCCGGAATTTCTAAGAAAGTAGTCCGTTTCATACCTGTTGGAAATATCAAAGGTTAGTGCAACTAAAAATCATTTATCTATACTCTCACAAAATCTTAATATGCCTTACAAATTTTTAGAAGATGTAGCAATAGCAGATGTAGCATTTGAAGCTACTGGTAAGACCCTAAAAGAATTATTCGAATCTGCAGCATTAGCTATAACAAGCACACAAGTGAAAGATTTGAAATCAGTAGAACATAAAGTAGAGAAAGATATAGAAGTCGAATCTGATAATATAGAAATGCTTTTGTTCAATTTTTTACAAGAATTAATTTTTTACAAGGATGCTGAATTGTTGTTGTTTAGTAAGTTTGATTTGGAAATATTTCCAGAAAATAAAAAATGGAAGTTAAAATCTAAAGCTTACGGCGAGAAATTAGACATGAAAAAACATGAACTATTAGTAGATGTAAAAGCTGTTAGCCTACACCAATTTAAAGTTGAAGAAACTAAAGAAGGGTGGAAAGCAAACGTTATAATTGATGTCTAAGCTCATCTAAAATTGATTTCATCTTTAAACTATCGATTTCTAAAATAGGACTTTCTGAAATTATGGTTATGTTCAATTTTCTTTTTAGTATTTCTTGAGCTAATGGTCTGAATGGTGGGTGTTTATCAATTGTTGTATGAATATCAACAAATTTTTTAGTTTTCAAATTGTATTTTACACCCTCAAAATGTGAGTTAATGTGATTCAATTTTAAAGATTTCAGTTTATCAAAAATTTCCCTATAGTTAATTTTTCCATTGTTGCGGACATAAATGTGACCAAAATCAAGATAAGGAACTAACTGTTTGTGATTAATCTCTTTACATAATTGAATTACTTCATCTAAGCTACCAAACATGTTTTCTTTACCCATGATTTCTATGCCGAGTCTTACATTTGATATGCCAGATTCTCTTAATTTGTCTAAAATTTCGAGAAAATTTTGTTTCAAATTTTCAAAAGTTTTTTCTCGAGATTCAAGATAATAAGCAGAATGAATTGCTATTGCATCGGCATTAATAATTTCTCCAATTTGTGCAGTTTTCAAAATTCTTTGTTTGGATGCTTCTACAATTCTTTTATCTCTTGCGCAAAGGTTTATGTAATAAGGTGCATGAATCGACAATCTTATTCCAAATTCTTTTGCTACATCACCAACTTCTTTTGCATATTTTTCATTTAGATAAATATTTTGAACAAATTCGAGTTCAAGTGCATTTAATTTTAATTCTGACACACGCTTTATTCCATCGATAGTTGAAGTACCTTTAGATGATAAAGGCAGTCCTGCGGGACCTAGGAAGATTTCCATATTATTTTAATGTTTTAGCATCTTAAGAAACTCATTTAACTTTCTTGTATTCACTATATCCTTAGCTTCAGCCCACCCCCTACGTGCTTGGGCGATGCCAAACTCAAGATAATGAATTTGATGTTTATTGTGCGAGTCAGAGTTTATTATTAACTTAGCCCCAATTTCTACAGCTTTTTTAATGTGTTCGTCTTTCAAATCCAACCTATCTGGAAAAGCGTTTATTTCTAAAACTGTTCCTGTATCTTTTGCAACCTGAATTATCTTTTCTATATCGACTTCATAAGGTTCTCGCACTTGTAGCTGTCTGCCTGTTGGATGAAATAAAATATCCACATTTTCATTTTCCATAGCCTTTATTATCCTATTGGTTTGTTCTGTTTTTGACAGATTAAAATGAGAATGAACCGAAGCTCCGACAACATCCAGTTGAGACAAGATCTTGTCGGATATGTCCAATTTACCATCCTTTAGAATATTAACCTCGGCACCAGACAAAATTATTATCCCTTCTAATTCTTTATTGACTTTTTCTATTTCTTTTTTCTGTTCTAATAATTTCTTTTCATCTAGACCACCAGTAAAAGCTAAACTTTTTGTATGATCTGTTATAGCTATATACTCTAATCCTAATTTCTTTGCTTCTTCGGCCATTTCTTTTATAGAATTAGTACCGTCAGTCCATTTTGTCTGAATTTGTAAATCACCCTTTAATGAGTTGTAATCAATTAGTTTAGGTAATTTGTTTTTCATAGCTGCTTCAATCTCACCAGTATTTTCTCTCAATTCTGGTGGAATCCATTTCAATCCAAGGCCCTCATAAACTTCTTCTTCTGTTTTACCAAAAAGATATTTTCCGTTTTTATCAAATACACCATATTCACTTAGTTTCCAACTTTTTTCTATAGCTATTCTTCTCAGAGTGATATTATGGTCTTTACTACCTGTAAAATATTGTAGTGCAGCTCCGTAACTTTTTTCTGGAATAACTCTTACATCAGCATCTAATCCATTTTTCAATTTTACCATAGTCTTTGTAGAACCCTTACCATAAACATGTGAAACTTCGGGCATATGAACAAAAAAATCCATGACTTTCTCAGGTTTATCGGATACAACAAGAAAATCGGCATCTCCAATAGTTTCTTTCATCCTTCTTGTACTACCGGCTATATTAACTTTTTTAACTTCTGGTAATTTTCTCAGTCTTTCTTCAATATCACGCAATAAAGGTAAGACATAGCCTAAGATAAATCTTCCTTTGCTTCTTTTGAAAAATTCTATTGCACGCAAAATATCTTCTTCGCTTTTTTCACCAAATCCTTTGAGTTTTCTTATTCTTCTTTCTTTTGCAGCCTTCTCCAAATCTTCTACAGTTTTTATTTTTAACTTTTGGTAAAGAGTTTTAATCGTTTTTGGTCCTATACCTTCGATGGCTGATAAATTCTCGATGTCGACAGGAATTTTTTCCTTCAATTGCTCATAATATTTTAGTTTCCCTGTTAGTATCATTTCTTCTATTTTTGTTGCTATACTCTCGCCAACACCAGGAATTTCCATCAAAGCTCTTATCCCACCACGTTTGTATATTTCAGAAACATCTTCTGTTAATGCTTCGATAGAGCGTGCAGCCTTTTCATATGCACGTGGTTTGAACTGCTCGCCCTCTATTTCTAAGTAAAGTGCAATGTGATAAAGAATTTTTGCAATTTCAAAGTTTTTCATATTATCTATTTCAAATTTAAACTACATCTTTTAAAATATCTGGTTTATCGCTTGCTATTCCATCTACGCCTTTCTCAACATATTCTTTGGCTTCTTCTTTTGTGTTGATAGTCCAAACTATAACTTTTAATCCGTTTTCGTGTGCCATCTGAATATTCTTCGTGTGGATAAATCTGTATAATGCTATCAGATAATTAGCTTTCATTTCAGTTGCTACTTTTATTGGATTAGGATGTCTGACATAAATCAGTCCTGTTTCAATTTTCTTATCTAATTCTCTAACTTTTTTGATCGCATCTTCACGAAAAGAAACTATTATAACATTCTCGAGTTTTCGTTCTTTTATGGCATCTAAAACTTTCTTCTCAATACCAACTTCTTTTAATTCAACTAAAATTTTATCGACTTTTTTATCAATAAAATCTAAAGCCTCTTCTAATAGAGGAATTTTTTCTCCGTCAACATTTAACTCTTTAATTTCTTTTAATGTTAGATCTTTAACTAAGACATCTTCGCCTGTGATTCTTCTTATATTTTTATCGTGAATAACTACCAATTTTTTATCTTTTGTTTCTCTTACATCAAATTCTATGGCATTCGCTCCCAATTCTATAGCCTTCTTGAAACTGCGTAAAGTATTTTCAGGCTCGTAAGCTCTTGCTCCCCTGTGACCAATTTTAAGAAACATTTTTATCTTTTATAAATTTCTAATCCTTTGTAGAATTTTGTCTTTTATTCTTTTGCTAGTGTAGGTTTTGCCAAATCTTACTAGAATTGGATTAATTTTTTTCCAGTATTTCTTGGGGAAAAGTTTTTTCAAATCATTCTCAATTTTCTCGGGATTTTTGCTTCTAGTCCAACCAAGCTTTCGGGAGATGTAAGAAACATGTGTATCAACACCTATTGTATTTTCCCCCATTTCAGAAAGAAACACGTTTGCAGTTTTCCTGCCGACACCGGGTAATTTTATTAGTTCGTTGAAATCGACAGGTGGTCTACCATTATAAGTATTAACTAAAGTTTTAGCACAGTTAATGATATTTTTTGATTTTGTTCTATAGAAGTTAATTGGTTTTATTATTTTTTGCACATCCTCTAATTTTGCATTAGCTAGATCTTTAACTGTTGGATATATTCGAAACAATTTTTCTGCAATTGGTATTGTTATCTCATCTCTCGTCCTTGCTGATAGAATAGTAGAAATAAGTATCTGCCACGGTTCATTCCATTCTTCAGCTGCTAATCTCATAGGCGAACTTTGTTTATTTAATTCTTTTAATTGTTCTATGGCTTTATTCATAAAATATTTTTTGTATCACTAATACTTCTTTGTCACTCCATTCTTAGGACATATGTCATTTAAGAAACATTTACTGCAATATGGTATTGGTGCTTTACATATAGCACGACCATGCGCTTTTAATTGATATGGGAGTTTTTTCCAATATTCTTTAGGAATTAATTTCATCAGATCTTTTTCTACTTCATCACCAGTTTTACCTCTAGTCCATCCTAACCTAAAAGATACCCTAATAGCATGTGTATCACAGGGTATATTTTCCACTTTATCGAACGCGTTAATAAGAATCGTTCCTGCAGTCTTCCTGCCTATACCAGGAATTTTTATCAGTTCTTCCATAGTATCAGGAACTTTTCCACCATACTTTTCAACAAGAATTTTACAAGCTTTTTGTATTCTTGCAGCTTTCATTGCTGGGAAACTTATGGGTTTAATGATTTCAATAAATTCTTTCAAATCAGCTTCTGCATAATCTTTTGCTGTTTTATATTTTGCGAATAATTTCGGTGTACAAGCGTTAACAACTTCATCTCTTACTTGTGGTGATAGCATAGCAGCAACGAGCAATTCTAAAGGATTAGACCAATTAAGATAATATTTTGCATGTGGATATTCTTTGTTTAATCTTTTCACACCTTCAAGAATAGTTTTTTGATTTACAAGCTTAATCATAGTTCAAATATTTCCTTAAGAATACAAAAGCTTATATGTCCAACGTTGGACATTATAGGATGTGATTTAAATGGGATTTGTTATGATTTCAGATATCCCAAGAGAGAAAGGTTCTGTGCATAGACAAGTTCATAGACTTCTAACAAGAATAGGTGCAAAACAAATACAATTCTCTGTTTGGAAGCACGACAAGTTAGAAGAACTAATAGGTATAGCTTCCTTCATCAAAAAATCTGGAGGGGATGCAAGAATTCTAGAAGAAAGATTTATATTTTAACTAACAAACTTCAAAAATTTCACTCATGAAAAATACAATCTTAAGATACTCATAGTTTGAATTGTCCTCAAATTTATTTCGGGTATAACATGCACAAATACCTCAAAAAACACCCCTTTAATGTTTTTATTTTTCCAATCTATTAAGAAATAGTAATGAAAACCGAAAGTTTCAGACTTCCAGAAAACGTCAGACCAATAAATTACAATTTATTTTTTGAAGTAGATTTAAAGAAATTCAAATTTTCAGGAAAAGAAATTATATATTTGAATATACTCAAACCAACTTCTAAAATTATTCTGAATGCAAGAGATTTGGAGATTAAGAACGCATTTCTCTCTTATGATAAAAAATCTATAAAAACTAAAGTAAGACTAGAAAATGAAAAAGAGCTATTGAAATTAACTTTTAATAAGTATATTAAAGGACAGGTAAAATTATATTTAGAATTTATAGGCAAATTAACAGATAGTTTGGTCGGCTTTTACAGAAGCAAATATTTTCTTAATAAAAGAAAAAAATTCTTAGCAACAACTCAATTCGAAGCACCTTATGCTAGACGATGTTTTCCTTGTTTTGATGAACCTCAATACAAATCAACATTTGATGTCACAATAAAGATTGACAAAAATCTGAAAGCTATATCCAACATGCCAATAAAAGAGGAACATATAGAAAGAAACAAAAAAATAGTCAAATTTTATAGAACACCCAGAATGTCTACTTATCTTCTATATATTGGTGTTGGTGATTTCGAATTTTTAGAAGATAAATTAGGAAAAACAACAATAAGAATAGTAACAACACCTGGTAAGAGAAACCAAGGTAGATTTGCTTTAGAACTAACTAAAAAATTTTTGTCTTACTTCCAAGAATATTCTGGCATTGCTTACCCTCTACCAAAATTAGATATGATAGCTTTACCTGATTTTGCTGCAGGTGCAATGGAAAATTGGGGTGCAATAACATTCAGGGAAATCTATCTTTTATTTGATCCAAAAATGACGTCAACAACTATTAAGAAAAGAATTGCAATGATAATTGCACATGAACTATGGCACATGTGGTCTGGCGACTTGGTGACGATGAAATGGTGGAATGACCTGTGGCTTAATGAAAGCTTTGCAACTTTCATGGCGTACAAAGCTGTTGACCACTTCTTTCCCGAATGGAACATGTGGGAAGATTTTATCAATGATGAGACAGAACGTGCTTTTACTGACGATTGTTTGAAATCTACACATCCTATAGAGGTTGAAGTAAAGAATCCCAACCAAATTGAAGAAATATTTGATGCCATCAGCTATTCTAAAGGTGGGAGCATTCTAAGAATGCTTGAAGGATACATGGGAGAAGAATTATTTAGAAAAGGTGTGAGTAAATACCTTTCGGACAATAAGTATGGTAATGCTACTTCTGAAGATTTGTGGAATTCTCTCTCAAAAGTTTCTGATAAGCCCATAAAGAAAATAGCCGAAAGTTGGATTAAACAGCCTGGATATCCGCTAGTAGAATCTGAGCTTAAAGATGGAAAATTGATATTGAAACAAAAGAGATTTGTACCCGATCATATCGATAATAAACAGTGGTATATCCCATTAATAATAAAAACTAATGACAAACTTTTAGTAGAACTCTTAGATAAACCAAAGAAAGAATTATCTCTAGGAAGTTCGGAATGGTTTAAGATAAATTATGGACAGATCGGCTTTTATCGCGTGAAATATCCTGATGAGAACCTTTCAAAATTAAAATTTTTGATTTCTAGCAAAACTTTACCACCATTAGACAGATGGGGAATACAAAATGACCTGTTCGAACTTTCTGTTAATGGTGATGTCGATTTAGACAAATATCTTGATTTTGTGCGTACATTCTATAATGAAGATAACTATCTTGTATTGAGAGACATCTATCAGAATATAAGAAACATTTATTTCGTATACTCACAAGAACAATTCTGGAATTCAATTTGGTCTAAACTGAAAAATTATCATAAGGAGACATTTCAAAAAATTCTGGAAAGATTGGGCTGGGAACCTAAGAAAGACGAGAGTCAGAAAGATACTTTGTTACGGGAGCTTGCTATAAGATACTTAGCATTTATCGAAGATGCAGAAGTTCTCCGAAAAGGAAAGGAAAAGTTCGAATATTATCTGAAAACAAGAAAGTTACACCCAGATGTAAAATCTCCCGTCTTCTATATGATGGCTGCAAATGGTGATGAAAAAATTTACAAAACTTTGTTAGAGTTGTATCTTAAAACTAAGAGCCCAGAAGAAAAAAGAATTCTGCTAATAGCATTGAGCCAGTTCAAAAATCCAGAAATATTGAAAAAATTCTTGGATTTCTCACTATCACAAAAAGTTAGAACTCAAGATTTGGTTATTGTATTCTCATCTGTCGCATCAAACCCCCGTTCACGAACTGTACTATTACCTTGGTTAAAGAAAAACTGGAAAAAAATAAAAACTTATGAAAAAAGTGGAAAACTTTTCGTTAATTTATTAGAAGCTTTTATTGCTGCTCATGTAGGCAAAGAGAATGAAATAAAACAGTTCTTCGCATTTCATCCAGTGAAATATAAAATGACCTTAGAAAGAGCGTTTGAAAAATTGCATAGAATTTCGAGTTGGGCTGAAAGGAATAAAGAAGTTTTAATTCAATATTTTAGTTAATCTAAAAAATAAACTTCAACAAAATCTCAAAAACAGCTATTCCAATAACAATCCAAACGACATGCTTAGGTTTAAGTTTAATTGCTTCTTTTTCCTCTTCAGGATAACGGATTAATCCACCTACTCCTGATGGTATATAAATTTTGTCTCGTTTTGCCATAATTAACAATTGTTCCATGCACTTTTAAAGTTATATGTCAAAGTTCATCCAACAACCGAACATATAAATTTGGAAAGTGGACATGCTGGTCATAGCCCCTCTTCTGTTTAGGTAGCATTTATCTAAGCGCTCATGCTTGCACCCAAGGTGATACCAGACCGTTTCATTCTATTACCAACAAGTCATTGCATCATCCTTACCGCCGGTAATAGATTCGTTTCTGATTCTGGTTCTGACTTCTCAGCCAGCTGTTTTCACAGCACCTTAACGGGTGGAGGGAACTTCCTCAGTCACACTTTGACATGTGACCGAAGCTACCTGACCAGCTTGTCTAATTATTAGTTATGCACCAGCTTATAAATATTATCAGTGAATTCAACACTTTTGATCGTTTTTGGTCCTACCCTACTCCCAGAAGTATAAATTTGAATGAAATTTTCAACTTTTCTTTAAGATTTCAAAATAAACTTATGGACGAACAAGAGATTTGCAAGTGATATAGCAGGTATACAGACTCTAAATCACCTAAATAAACTTTAGAAATAAAATAATATACATGGGAGTTGTTGAAGCTGCGATTGAAAGCTTGAATAAAAACAAAAAATCAATTCTCATAGGTGCTATAATTTATCTTCTCCCTGTATTATACAGATTTATAACAAAAAATTCTGTAGTTCCCATATTAGATACCACACTGGTTTTCCGTCACAGTGATTCCCAAATCATACCAATTAATTTAGAAACTTTAGGAATAATGTTTCTCATTCCAGGAGCTGTAGGTGCTGTTGTCGGGACAACTTTTTTGGAGAATATCTTCAACCGAAGATTTACAGGATTGGAAAAATATATGGCAAGAGTTTTTGGTTCTATAGTATTTGCATTTGCCTGGACTACTGTACAATTTTTCGGTTTCTTGTTCTTTAATCCCCCAGGTCCTTGGGGTAGTAGCTTGTGGGCATCACCAGATACATATGCAAGGAATTTGTTAGTTGCATTGCTTATAGCTCCGTTAGTGCCGTATGTGATTGAATTCATTCATAAGATGATGAAAAGATGGGTTCACGCGGAATTGAACCGCGATCTGCGCCACGTCAAGACGCCGTCCTAACCGTTAGACTATGAACCCTTGTTTAGATTTTGTATAAATATGAATAAAAATGACCTGTTCTTATCTTTTTAATTTCTTTCCATCCAACTATAGGATGACTCGCAGAAACTATTCTCGTCCCCTTTCTCAACTCCTTCTTAAACTTGTGTTTCAATTCTTGTGTTAACTTATGTGATAGATACATAAGAATCACATCTGCATTTTTAAGATTCTCATCGAAAATATCCCCACAAATAATTTTTATTTTATCATGTAAATTATTTTTCTTAACTATCAAACGAGATAACCAAACCAACAATCTATTCTTCTCTATACCGATAGCTTTTGCGTGAAATTCTTTTGCAGCGATAATCAACGCTCTACCGTCACCAGAACCTAAATCATAAACTAAATCATTTTTCTTTACATTTGCTAGCTTTAACATTTTTCTTATTGTAACTCGGGGCAAGGGAATTGGCAGAGCTTCGTCGCGAATTAGTTCAAACCACAACCAAAATAGAAATGGTGAGAGGGTTAACAAAAACCAATGCCAGTCCATGATTTTATTTTATTAAATTACTAACTTATCTTCTTGTCATAAGCACTAAACCAACAATAATAAAACCAATACCGAGAAAAGTGGGTATAACATTTTTACAACCTACCTGTTTAAGATGACATGCTGGATTAAGAATATTAATTCCACTGCAGCTTGGACAGAGATAGTCTGTGAGAAGTGAAAATCCCTGAGTATAAATCAAGAGACCTAGAAAAACCACAATCAATCCTGTTAGGATGCCCATACAGTTATTTTGTTTCCCACAAATTAAAAAATGGAGGCGGACGATAAACGAGATACAAGAAGAGAGGGAACAAAAGTAATCATCTCATTTGGGCGCTACAGCATCTCTGCCTTTCTTGCATGCAGTATAGACTAATTCCACCGTCGTGCACTCTCTTTTAGTTGTTCCCCTCCAAGATACTCTTCGGGTTTATAAGTGGGGGGCTGATGTTCGAAACATAAATTGATATAAGTCATGCAAGGTATATTACGAAATAAGGATGAAGGAGACAAACTATTTAAAGCGCGGAGCCATACATGCATTATGCCAATCACAATAGATTCCTCCATTCTTAAGCATTTGGAATCGAGACTGTTCGAAAGAGCAACGAAAGAACCTTCGTGGCAGTCATCGTATTTTATAGTGACAACCTCGCCTGAGAGAACTTGGTGGTCAATTGCCGGCCCCGAATCAATAGCGAGCGAAATGCAGCTACCCCTCTTTACCAACAAAGACGAATTGGGACTTTGGCACATTTACGAAGCGAAAACCCTACAGGTCGCTGAGTATTGCCCCCATTTCCCAGCGCATAAAAAGTTAGCGCGTGCTTTAAAGGGCACAACGCATACCTCTGTGTATATTGCTGATCTTTGGGTACCGCCCGTGTTCTCGTTGTTTCCGCTCGTCCTTAATATATCCATGGGGACCACCGAAATTTACCCCAAGCCGGACTACTGCCCCCTCAGCTTCATAAATTATCTGCTGAGTCTAGGGAAGTTTGGGAAGTTAGGCAGTGATTACAATCTCGAACGTTGGCTTCGGGTAAAGTGGTTACCCAGTGCAGTATACGTTACGAAAGAATTGGGGGTGGAAGCCTTAAAGGAGCGTTATATCCGAGACTTGATGAATCTTCACATCCAAATGTTGAGGTTTTACGACCGAGTTTATAGTCCCGAGGGACGAATATATCGAGTTCGAGTGAGGTAGCCGTAGACGCTGTTGCTAATCGTTATCCACAACACTGTAAAACCTTTTACAAACCCATGGTAAAACTAGTCAACTGAATGACACCTTCTGGAGGACCGCGAGTAAAACCATCAGCATTACTTTGGAAAGACTTTACAGGGAATGTCTCTGAAATTGGTTTGAAATGGGATTGATCAAATCCTTGTTGTCTATGAAGATGGTAGTCGGATAACGGCACCTGATATTCCATCTCCAAAAGGCAGTCAAAAGGAACACCTTATTTACCTGGACAGCGATACACGGTTTTCCTGAAATATAAGGCTAGGGTTCAACGCTGAGGACGGGATTTGAACCCGTAACGAGCAGAGCTCGACAGCTCTCAACGAACCTTAGCAGGCTTGCAAAATAATTTGTTGCCTTACCTGGTTCGGCACACCTCAGCATATATACTGTTGGTATTAAATAAATTAGATTTTGTCGTTGTTGCATAAATTAACTTAAGATTGATTTCTAAAGCGATTATAAAAACTTAGTGCACTTTCAAATCTTAATGTACCCATTTCACAACCCTGTTGTACAGCGTACTCAAAACCAGGTTCTTCTTCCGCTCTATCTAAACAACGACGAGTAATCAATTCCAAAAGATATAAAGATTTATAAAGATTCATGTTCGATAGAATAATTTTCATTTTATCGGCCAAATACAAACAACAGCAAGATACAAAGCTTGTTACCAACTACAAAAATTTTTCCAAGCTAGTCTACTAGCAAGAACTAGAGTTTGTTAAAAGAACAAGTAACCCCAAAAGTGGATCTGTCTGCCATCTACATGGCCAATTAAATTGGAAGTACTACAAATATTTATATTCATCCCTCCAATAATAGTTATATGACTGTATCTATAAAAGACATTTCTGAGATGTTTGCTAAGGACGTTTTCACCAACAAAGGATTCTACTGTGGAAAAGTAAGCGATATGGAATTTGATTTGTCAAGATATAAAGTAAGGGCATTGGTTGTAGAAGCTGCACGCGGTTCTTTCTTAGGTAAGATAGTTGCTGGCAAGAAGGGTGTTGTCATTCCTTATAATATGGTTCAATCTGTTGGTGATATTGTCATCATCAAACACATAAGTGAAGCATCATTTCCCGAAGAATCTTCAGAAGAACCTGCAACAGAACAGGAAACATCAGCTTCATCAAGATTATCGAAAATGCGATAATTTATAACATTCCTGGTCGGGTCTTAGTTCAACTCGTCTAGCTCTCCTACTTTTTGTATACCCATCCCGTCTTACATAATCCAATGAATCATACGTCGGACATCACCTGGACTCATGAAAACCTCAGATAATCCCATACATCAAGAGTAGTAAACATTTGTCCTGGTTTTTTACTTATAATCTCCTTAACTTTTAAGTAGCATTTTGATTTGACATATTTCTTTATTAGTTTTCAAGTTTTTAAACATGATTAGCTGATTGTTTAGTTATGAACTTCGATTAACCAATAGATTTTAGAAAAAAATATCAGAAATAAAAAAATTAAAGAAAGCTAGCCTTCATCTAAATAATCCAGCTCTTCCAGTTCCACTTCTTCAAGTGGATCCCATATATCTTCGTCCATTTCTGCCCTCCCCTTTCTTTTTAAATGAAGGCCGATCTTACCTAATCACGTCGATGCCGAGTGTTTGACTGATTTCTCTGACAACTGGTGCCTCTCTGCTTACTGGTCCAAGTATGTACGGCGAACGTACACCTGTTATGATAGATATAACTTGCACCTTTCCTTCAAATTCTGGTATAACTCTAGCACCCCAGTACACTTGGGCCTGTGGATCCAAATGTTGCGATACTGTTTCACCGATGAGATTTACTTCATCTAGTTTCAGATCCGGACCACCTGTTATGTGTACTAATGCTCCTGTTGCTCCTGTGTAATCCACCTCAAGCAGAGGATTCAACAATGCTTTTGTTATCGCGTCTTCTGCCCTGTTACTTGAGTTACTTTCACCTACACCTATCGCTGCTACACCGCCTGAATGCATCACCGACTTCACATCGGCGTAGTCCAAGTTGACCAACGATGGCAATGTTATCGTCTCAGTTATCCCCTTTACCATGCTTGCTATCAACTCGTCAGCTACAGCAAATGCTTGTTGAATCGAGAGGTTACCTGCAAATTTCAGAAGCTTGTCATTTTCGATCACAATTGCTGTATCACATACTTGTCTTAAGGATGCCAATGCCTCTTCAGCTTTGGAGATTCTTGCACCCTCAAGCTTAAATGGCATTGTTACGACAGCGATTACGATTGCTCCTTGAGATTTGGCAATTTCACACACTACTGGAATTGAACCTGAACCGGTTCCCTTTCCTAAGCCAGCGATAGCAAACACGAGGTCAGAACCCTCAAGAGCCTCCTTGATTTCGTTTCTTGACTCTTCTGCAGCTTTTCTACCTACTTCTGGAATACCTCCTGCACCTAAACCTTTTGTTAACTCACGTCCTATGAGAATCTTTTTATCAGCCTTACCTACTGCCAAATGTTTGGCATCTGTGTTGCATGAAATCGTTGTTGCACCTTCAACTCCCATTTCTGTCAGCCGGGTGACAGCGTTCTGTCCAGCACCTCCACAGCCTATGACGGCTACCTTGGCTTTCTTTACTGAAAAACCAAATTCTTGTTCGGCAAGTTTGTAATAGTCAATATTACTGAATGTTGCACCAGATGTTGATTCTAACTTGAATCTTGTTTGTAAAGACTCCTCAACACCGACGGATTTTCCTAAAGCACTTCTAACAATCGATTCCATTTTATTCCTCCTATCTTTTGCAAAATATATTTTGCTTCATCGAAAACCCTATTTAAGTGGGTTACGATTTAATTTTTACGAGAACGAGATAATTATAATAACGTGTGACTAAAGCTAGAGTTACACGAGACGAGACGACGAGATTTAAACGAGTAAAATTTATTTCATTCTAATTTATAAATATTTATATTCGGCATATACTATATTTTTCAGTAAACAATTCTAAGAAAAAATTTACAATTTTTGAATTGTGTCTAAAAAGAAATTCAAATACAACTTGTTGTATACTGTACATACACAAATGAAACGCATATTTCAACTTCAATCCTTGTCTAACAAACTATCTTCAACAAATTTTTTGATTTCTTCTTTATCTTTTGTCGGTTGCAGATCCTCTGTGAATTTCTGGAAATCCCAAATAGGCCCGTAAAATTTTTTTATCTCCTCTAAACTCAGGTTAGGTGGGGTGCCTTTAATCATCCTCAGCATCTCCTGTATCATGACTTCATAAGAAAGTGGACCTTGTGGAACTACCGTCTGGTGTCCATCATTGAAAATCTCCATCTCCCCCCTTCTACCTGTAGAAATCTCTTCCTCTGTGCTAAGATAGTTCAAATCGACAACGGCATCTTCAAACTTTATTCTGAACTTTTTATGCTCCAGTTCGAATCCTTTGCCAACCCTAACTACAATCTCAGAATCTTTGAAATTTTCACCTTTTAGGATAAATCTGCACTCTACAGCACTTGGATTAACGGTATCGTATAGAGGTTGAACTACGAAAGTTCTAGCATCCACTAGCTTGAAGCTATCTGCTCTCAGAACATGAGAGGTAATTTCAATAGGATGGATCCAGTCTAAAAAGATACCACCGTTTTCAGGTTTGAACAACCAAGTTCTACGTGCATCCTCAGAATTAGTTTTCTCAAAAAATGTAGCGGATATACGGGTTATCTTACCGTATTTCTCAATAAACTCTGGAAGTCTTTTTCTTAGTTCATTAGTTAAAGCCTTTGAGAGATAATGTAAATGAATAGTTACTTTATTTTCAAATCTATTATCTCGAATGAATTTTAAAATTTCATAAAAATCTTCCTTGTTAGTGGCAAAAGTCTTTTCTGTAACAGTTACTTTCCCATTTTCTAGTGATTGAATTGTTTGCGATTTATGGAATTGATTAGGGCTAGCTATGTATACTATGTCTAAGTCTTCGAAAAATTTTTCTGGTAAAGGGTCACCTGGATTTATTCTAAAGTATCTGTCTTCAGATATACCATATTTCTCTAATTCTTCCTTTTTGTCGTCAAAAGCTCTTGTGCCAATAGTTTTTACTAAATTTATCTCTTTGTATTGTTTCAGAACTTCGTATAAGCGTTTGACCCAATGTCCTAAACCAACTGTACCAAGATTATATACCACAGTTGTAATATCGATTTAAAGGGATAAAAGCTATAGATGTTAGTTACTATTGTCCCCAGTTTTAAAAATCCTATGCATATTGTCTGAAATAATTTTATATCCCCAGTAGTGCTTCTTGTAGAATTATTACCGAAAGATTTAAAGAGATTTAAATTTACTTGGTGTAGACACACTCCAGATTAAAATGTCTAGCTTACTTATGCCCTCCAAAAGCATGCCTTAAAGCCCCAAGAGTTTGAAAACCAAATTTAAACTTCTCCTTATCTTTCAGTTTTCTCAACTCCTCGCTAACGGCTTTTATCGCCTGCTCAATTACTTTATCTCTTTCTTCCTCTGATGCACGAGAAATAACTCTAACCCAATAGCTCACAGCAACTTCTGGTAAGGGTATATCCATCTCTTTTCCTATTTCCAGAGCCATTCTCGGATAATCACCACCCTCAACTACAGCTTCTCTGCTAACAATTTCATCCCTCGGTATAGCAGTGAACAAATTTGATAAATGAGATTGTGTTAATCCTTCGCGAATTGTCTTAAAAATTTGTTGAGGATCAAATTCAAATTTTAGTGCAGCATTGGCAACTTCAGCTATACCCTGCATCTCTATTTGTTCCATGACATTGTGTAACATTTTGATTTTATGTCCACAGCCTGAAGAGCCTATATAAGTTGGTTTGCCTATAGCTTGCAAAATTTGCAAAACTCTATCATAAATTTCTTTCTCACCACCAGCCCATACAGCTAGTGTGCCAGCTTTAGCTCTGCTTGGACCACCACTTACACCAACATCTAAAAAGTGAATGTTTCTTGTTTTTAGTTTTTCATAGATTTCTATCGATTGTCTCGGGTCACAATTACCAGTGTCGATAATTATAGAATTTGGCTTTAGTGCATCAGCAAGATCAGAACCAAAAACTATTTCTTTAACAGATTCGTTAGGAACAGACAATAAAACAACATCAACATGTTCGGCTAAATCCTTAGGTGATTTTGCGATATATACGTTTTCTTTTTGAAACTTTTCAAACAATTCAGGATCAGGTGTGCGTTTATAAAGAGCTTTTAAAAACCCAGCTTTCAAAAGATTTTCAGCGATACCTAATCCCATCTTTCCTAAACCAATTATACCAACCGATAGCAAATAGATCCCTATGATAATAGCTCTTTCAAACTTTTATTTCTACAGATTTAATTTACTTTATATGCTAGATTACTGGAAGATTGATGGAGAATTAATTAAAAGAGTGGCAGATAATGCTCGTTTGAAGCTTACAGAAGAAGAAATAGAAAAATTCACTATCCAGCTGAAAGACGTTTTGCAAGCTTTCAAAAGTCTAGATGAAGTAGATACCAATGATGTAAAACCTTCTTTTCACCCACAAAAAATTTCTGATGTTTATCGAGAAGACAAATCTGAAAAATTTTCATGGGAACCTTTAGCTAATACAAAACACAAGGAAGGAAAATATTTCAAAGGACCGAGAATTGTATGAAATTAGAAAAGATCTCTGTCAAAGAATTTCTTCTGCGAACTAAAGTTGGAGATTTAGATTTAGAAGATTTTTCCGCTCATGTAATAGAAAATTCAAGATCTATTCAAAAAAAATACAACCCATTCATTACACTCAAAGATAAAATACAAGCGCCACAAAAGAAGGGAAAATTATTTGGGTTACCTATATCAGTAAAAGATAACATTTGTACAAAAGGGATGCAAACTACTGCAGGTTCAAAAATATTAGAGGGGTATATCCCACCCTTTTCAGCAACATGTGTTGATAATATTATGAATGAAGGTGGAGTTATTCTAGGTAAAACAGCAATGGATGAATTTGGCTTCGGCACCTTTTCTATCAATTGTGCTTACGGAATTCCAAAAAATCCTTTGGATACAGATAGAAGTTGTGGAGGCTCATCAGGTGGCGCCAGTTGCATAACAGCAGCCGCGGATTTCCCACACATAGCATTAGCTGAAAGTACTGGGGGAAGTATATCCTGTCCCGCAGCTTTCACAGGTACTGTAGGGTTAACACCGACCTATGGGTTAGTTTCTCGATGGGGATTAATTGATTATGCCAATAGCTTGGACAAAATCGGATGCATAGGCAAATCAGTTTATGATGTTGCCTTGTTGCTTTCTGTAATTGCAGGTAATGATCCTAGAGATTCCACATCTTTGAATGTACCGAAGGAAGATTACACAAAATTTCTGAAAAAAGATATCAAGGGGATGAAAATTGGCGTGCCAGAAGAATACTTTGAAGGAGTAGATGAAAAGATTACAAAAGTTGTTTGGGATGCAATCAAAAAATTAGAGGATTTAGGTGCGACTTATGAAGAAATTTCACTACCACATACCAAATATTCACTACCCGCATATTACATCATCGCTGTATCAGAAGCGTCGACTAACTTGGCAAAATATTGTGGTATGAGATACGGTCTACATCTGCAATTACAAGGAAATTTCGACGAATACTTTTCAACAGTTAGAAGCAACGGATTTGGCGAAGAAGCTAAAAGAAGAATTATTTTAGGAACATTTGCAAGAATGGCTGGATACAGGGATGCTTATTATCTGAAAGCCTTAAAAGTAAGAACGAAAGTGATAGAGGATTTCAAGAAAGCTTTCAAGCAATTCGATGTTCTAGCCGCACCAACAATGCCTATAGTTGCTCCCAGATTTGATGAGATAGAAAAATTGTCACCAATAGAAGTTTATATGATGGATATACTTACTGTAGCGCCAAATCTTGCTGGTATACCGATGATTTCTGTCCCCGCTGGGAAAGTTGGTGGATTACCTGTTGGTTTGCATCTCATGAGTGACTATTTACAAGAAGGGAAGATATTACAGATTGCTAATGCTTTTTGTCTATAATTGACTCTTCTGGAAAAGTCTGTATCTCGTTGCAGAGGTTTTTCTTTTGAGATTAATGAACGAAATAGCTCCATAAAATATTTAAACATTTTATTAAATCCATTAACTTATGGACGGTTATAAAAAGTTTTTAGAATACGTGAAAGACTTAATCCCTCAAGCTACACCAGAAGAATTAGCATTAGCCGGTGTCCCTTTAAATGCCATAAGACAACTTTCTTCCTTATCGTGGAGAGAGTATCATAAACTGAATAGAAAAATTTGCCAAAATCCACAAGAAATAGTAAGAAGAAGAAAACAATTAATTAAAGAGTGGTACAGTAAAACCTTTGAAGCTCATGAAAAACAATCAACGATAAAACCTACTGCTATTACGCTTGAAATGTTCCTGGAAACCTATCGAGAGGATGGTTTGTTTGCACATCCGAATGAAATTTTTGATTCCTTAAGTGAGCTATATAATTTAGGATACCATTTTCCATATACACCAAAACATAGAGACGCTTATCTAGCCGCGCTAATAACATTTACAGGACATATTGACAGAAATAGCTATTCCGTTGAAATCCAAGCAGATAAAGAAGATTTAGAAAATGTAGTAAATAAACTGGATTTGCGTGGAAAAATTGTACCAAGCAAATACGGTTATCGCAGATTACGCTTACCTGCTAGTTTAGGTAGGTTATTTATGTTACTTGATGTCCCCGTAGGTGATAAGATGGAAACAGAGTTTAAATTACCGTCTTGGATATCTAGAGATTATTTAGGGGAATATCTCGCGGGATTATTAGATAGCCGTCTGTATATCAATAGTCACATCCAGTTAAAATTTTACAGACAAGAAAATACTATAGGATTTTTAGAACATATAAAAAATATTTTAGACGACTTTGGTATATCTGCTAATGTTAGATACTATCACTCTAAACGCCCAAATAGGATAGAGGGTGTTGTTTCCTTATCCGGAAGAGACAAGCTGAATCTTGAGAGAGTGCTACAACTTCCATTGAAATTTCCTTCTAAAATAAGGAAATTGAAAGAGGAAATTCTTAGATAAAATATGCGTACAAATAAATCATCTCACAAACTCACTCAACAAATTCTGTCCAAGTAATATGCTTTGTTGTTTATATCGGGAAATCGGTAGCCAGAGTCTACTTGAAATATAACTTAATGCCGAATTCATGTCAAAAAATATAGCAGGTATCTTTCTCAAAGCTTCTCTAACACACTCTCTTACAAGCCAGACACCAGTAGGTATATACCCAGGATAACTTTCCCTAAATACTATTGCCCCAGCTTGCATCTTCATTTCTTCTAATTTCTCCATAATAGCTAAACGAGTAGAATAGTAACATCCACCTATAGAAGCGTAATCTTTTCTACCTTGATAAAATTCAAAATCCGAAAACAGAACTTCCTCTTTTCCGAGAACATGAATGAAAGCTTCTAAAAATTCGTATCTCCACTCAGTGGGCATTAGCAGAATAACAAAACGATTGTTGAATGTGTTTATTTCATATACTTGATAATGGTCTAGCTTTGGATAGGTTTTCATCTTTTCTAACAAATAAAGCGAAATAGTGTCATCAACTGCTGTAATACTCCATCTTGTAGGAACTAACTTTCGATTTTTTTCTAAGCCAAATGCACCAACACTTAAAGCTTTTTGTATGGAGGAAACAAATAACCCTTTCTCATACAATTCTATCATCGCATCTCTCGCTTTCAAGTCAGTATCATAATAAGCTTTCTCTAATTGCAAGTTCCATTTTGGATTTTCAGCGAGTTTTATTTCCTTCAATGGTGCGCTAGGTCCGAATGGTGGTACATCTTCGTGGAAGAATCCACCTCTTGGTTTTTTCTTAAATTCTGCATCGACTTCCAAAGATTTTTTAGCTAAAGCCAATTCTTGTAAAGTTTGCACAGGTTTAGAATAAACATCCTTCACATTCAAAGTTTCCTTACCGCGAACCAAACACAATCTGAAATTTACAACATCTTCGACAGTCTTTCCGTTTATTATCCATTGCTCAGGTAAGTCCATTATTTGTGTATCACCATGTTGGGGTGGAATTAGAGGACCGACAAAAACACGAGGATAGTTATGCCTCCCAACAAATATCGCTGGTGGACTAGCGCCCGATATACTCTCACCAATTTCAACAGATTTGAACTTCATTTTAGAATAGAGGCGATTAAGGTATACGGCTTTGCCTTTTATCATACTTTACTAAGAGTTGTGCTATCAGAAATAGTTAATTAAGGTTCATTTCCTTTTATTAGAAAATAACTTGCTGCTATTTTATTAATTTCGCTCTTCTCAGACACAGAAACGTCTGAATTTTGGTATCATCTTGTGTATTTATTGCTAATATGTTTGTGAATGTGTAAAAGAATTAGGAGATCGAAATAATAAATTTCTGTAGGAGGTATTGGTATTTCTTTCTCATTAGATTGTATAATAGTTAAGGATACTTTTGTTATTCTATAGTACATAGGTTGGTTTGTTACAACCAAATTAAAATTAGATTCTTTAATTTATCAAATACCTATTATTAGGTGTATCAGATATTTGGACAAACGAGTGGGATGATTTGAATGAAAGGAAGATATGTGAGATTTCGCACCCATAAAAGTGATTGAATGGTAATGATTGGTTTGGAAATTCATGTTCATCTAATTTCAAAAAGTAAACTTTTTTGTTCTTGCTCTACTGATTACGAAGGTAAAGAACCAAATACTAACGTCTGCCCTATTGATTTGGGGTTTCCCGGTTCCAAACCACAATTTAATAAAAAAATTTTAGAATCGGCACTAATGATTGCTAAAGCATTGAATTGTGAAATATCTCCAGTAATGTTCTTCTCTAGAAAATCTTACTTTTATCCTGATATGCCCAAAAATTTCCAGATATCACAATATGAAATTCCTTTAGCAAGAAACGGCTATCTACAAATAACTAATAAAAAAATTCGGATAAGAAGAATCCAAATAGAAGAAGATCCGGGTAAATTGGTACATGTTGGTGGAAGTATAACTAATGCACAATATGTTCTTGTTGATTACAACCGTTCAGGTATCCCAATGGTGGAGATTGTTACAGAACCCGATTTTGAAACTGTGCAAGAAGTCAGAGAATTCCTATCAAAATTACAATCAATACTTGAACATTTAGAAGTTTACGATCCTGCGAGAGAAGCGTCTCTTCGAGTTGATTCCAATATTTCTCTGGAAGGTGGAGCAAGGGTTGAAATTAAAAATATCACTGGATTTGCAAATGTTGAAAAAGCTCTAAGCTACGAAATTGTTAGACAGCAGAATCTTTTAAGAATGGGAATGAAAGTTGAAAGAGAGACAAGACATTTTGATGAAATTACAAAAACTACAACAACATTAAGGAAGAAAGAAACTGAGGAGGATTACGGTTATATCTTTGAACCAGATCTACCACAGTTCACAATTTCTACCCAATTATTACAAAAGATAGAAAAACAAATGCCTGAATTGCCAGATGCAAGAGTGAAAAGATTTGTTGAAGAATATCAAATACCAGAAAACCAGTCACAGATAATTGTTTACACAGATAAAGCATTGGCAGATTTCTTCGAATCATGTGTGAAATTATTCGACAGACCCAAATTTATTTCACGTTGGATTGTCACCGATTTATTGAAAGTTTTGAACTGGAACGATTTGACAATAAGAAAATCAAAAGTCACACCAAAGTTGTTTACAGAATTCTTGAAAGCCATGGATGAAGGCGAGATAACAGAAAGATTGGGTAAAGAATTGATTAAAGAACTAGTGCCAACTGGAAAATCTGTAAAAGAATTGATTAAAGAGAAAGAATTGGATAAGAAAATTGACTTGGAAACTGTTGTTAGGGATGTAATTAAAGAAAATAAAAAAGCTGTAGAAGATTATAAAAAAGGAAATGAAAAGGCTATACAATTTTTGATAGGTCAAGTTCTGAGAAAAACTAGAGCTGTTGGAGATCCAAAAAAAATAAAAAATTTAATCGAAAGAAAACTCAAATACTATTGAAAGGATGATATAATGAAACTTATTTAAAAATTCTTACAGATTATTTTATTTCATGCCCTCGTAGCTCAGTAGGTAGAGCGATTGGCTGTTAACCAAGAGGTCGGGAGTTCGAGTCTCCCCGAGGGCGCTCACTTTTGGATAATACTAATTTTTTATCGAATTAATCACGTACAAATTAACACTAATTTCTTTCACAGGCTTATCATGAAATTTGAATAAATGCGGAATCGGAAATTTATAAGGAAGTATTTTCTCTACTTTACCCCCTTTGCTTTCAACGAGCTTTGTAATGAATTCTTTCGTCTTTTCGTATCCATTCTTGTGCAAGCTGTATATTCTCTTTCCACATTCGAGTGCTTTTTCCAGAAATATCCTATCAGCATGCTCCGTTTGTATACCAAAAGGTGGATTTTGTATAACTGTATCACAATTGCCAGAGAAATCTCGTATATCCGATTGAATGAATTTTATCGACCCTTTTACAGTAATTTTACTTAATATTATCGAGTGCAAATTTTCCTCTGCAGTCTCCAGTACTTTATAATCGTTATCGATTCCTATGACTTCTTTAGCACCAAGTAACAATGCACCTATAGCCAATCTACCAGTACCACAGCCGAAATCGAATACTACCTTATCTTTTATGTCACCATTTAGATAAGCAAAATGAAGTATATCCGCAGCCAGATTGCTTGGTATTGTATATTGCTCTAAGGATGGTTTTGGGTTTTGGATCGGTTTTAGTTTGGAGAGGATGATTTCAAGTTGTTTCTTTGTCGGCATTAGTTTATACTTCACCAAAGAAAGCTTTATAAAGTTTAGTATTATTTACTCACTTATGAATAACTTTGAGAAAATTAATATATATGACATAGAAATAACTGGTCAGAAGGATCCAGGACTTGTATACCAATTAGAGCAAAGACTAACAAACGAATTCCGAAGAAGAGGAGTACAAGAAATCCACCTTACCGTCGATCGAACAAAAAGTAATATTCGAGTGATGATAAGAATCCCTTCAGATTATGAGCTACGAAGTGCTCTAGAAGATGTGATAAAAAATAACGGATGGGAGGGTGAGTTTAGATACACAATAACACGCAAACAACTTACTAGTGAAGAATTAAGAGCTCTTGAAAGAGAACGGGATGAATACATATCACAAGTATTATATTACAAAAACCAGATACAACAAAAAGACAAAAGAATAAGTGAATTGAAAAGTGAAAACCAAAAATTGAAAGAAGATGCAGAAAATTTTTTAGCTGATAATCTTAATTTATCTTCCAATCTTGTATCAATACAAAAAGAACATGAAACATTAAAAAATCGTCTGGAAGAGGCGGAACAGACAATCGAGAATTTGAGAGTTGACAACTCCGATGAAAGGGTGTTGGAAAGATACTTGTTTGATCCTCATTCGCTGATTGAATTTTATCTAGATAGAGAACGGGAGAAACTAACAGGTCTTGTCCGATTATTTGATGAGTTTAGAGAAAAACGACAAAAGACGCTTTTCGAGAAGGCAATTGGAGAGGTAGGTATAAAACTCCCACCTGAAGAATACCCAAAAGTGCTAGAGCAAGGAAAACTCCAATGGGAAGAATCTGATTTATATAAAAAATTAAAGCCAAAGTATGACAAAGCTATGGAAGCCATAATATTTTTGAACGGTTTAAAAGATGGAACAGCCGGTCGTGATATACCACAACACTTAAGAGAAGAGGTTATAAAATTGTTAGAGTCTAGACGGAAAGAATACGATGAAACAATAGAAATGTTTAAAAATGCAGAAACAAGACACAGACAGTTCCGTGAAGTGGTCGCTAGGATGAATCGTCTAAATTCTCAAGAACCATTAGGAGGTCCCATCACCGAGCAGAGAATTTTGTACATTTGTGTAATTAATAAAAATGGCGTCCGAGAACTATACACACCAATTGATGATGAGTTAGCAAAAACTTTCCTTGGTTCACTTTTGCTATCACAATTAGATAATCTAGGAGAGAGGTTGCCCCCTCACGAATTGTTTTACAGATATCATGTTAATCCAGAAACTGTAGTAAGAACACAAAATAAGTATGACTTTTATAAACTAGGTATAAGAGTTGAAGTAGTTGCATTCTACAGGTCTGGTAATGGAAAAGAAACTCCTTCACCAGAAATTACCGGAAGAACGCTTGAAGTACTCGAAACTATTAAAAGATTAACACGAGAAGGTAAAAAAGTTAGAAGGTATATTTTGGCAAGAAAATTGAGTATGATCCCACAGAGTGTAGAACACCATCTTAAAAAATTAATAGATTTAGGACTAATTAGTAAAAAGAGAATAAATCCTCGCAATGTAGAAATTGTTTTGAACGAGAATTAAAGCTTTTCAAAATATTCACACATGGTTTCTATTCTACACAGATTTAATTTTTCACAATTTGATCCCAGTTTAGCATAGGTATACCATATCGTTCGCTATCATCAATACCAACACGAGGACAGAGTGTACAAATAAGAAAGTCAAGCTTTAAGCCTGCTATTTTTTCAGGTGTAATCTCATCACCGGCTAATATGTAAGCTTCCTTGCCAAGTTTTTCTTCCAGATATTTCTTAATCGAGTAAGGCAGAACCAACTGCCCCTTTTTCCAACTAGTGAGTATACCTATCCTTCTCGCATCCTTGAAAACAGATTTATTCCAAGCAATTATCTTCTGAATCCTTTTCTTTTCATGTTCGATGTTTGTTATTTCTTTTCTCTCAACATCTAAGGTGAGCATAGGCTTGCTTGTATTCAGAATTAATCCTAATCCATAGAACTTCGCTGCAGACACACAAAGGAATGCATCAACTTTATCCTCTATAGCTTTACCAGCTTTCAACCTGCAACCAAGAATTTGTCCAGGATACTTCACACCTTCAACTTCTGCAATGAAAACTTGCTTCCCTTTTTCCTCCAAATATTTCTTTATCTCAGGTAGCTTGTTAATATACTGCAGTGAACCTACTAATCCAATCTTTTCGTAGCCGTTTAATTTATCGAATTCTTTTTCGAGGATTGGTAATGGATCAGAATCTAAGAAATATTCCCAATAAACAACAGGTATATCTGCTTTTACACCAAAATCAACATGTCCTATATGTAAGATAACATCACATTGCAATCTTTTAGCTTCATCGCCCTTGACATCACAAGCTCCATAAGTAGGTTCTATGCACAACACAGGATCAAACCCTTCTTTTTCTAGAGTTTTGGCTATATCCTGTATTTTCTCATTCTTTAATCCTTCAGGAAACTGAACAAACACTCTTCTCGTTTTCAATACTTTTAGTTTTTTAATAACATCGTTCAAATCCATAGCGTCACTATATATCTAATCAAATAAGGTAGCAAACTTATAAAAGCTATTAACAAGAAAAAGATTGTTATTTTCCTAAACTTATGTTGTTCGCCAACTAAACCGAAGAATGCGCCAACCACGCCACCTATCAAATGACCCATCGCAGATAATTGAAAAATCAGAACTCCAGCAAAATTTATAAGAGCATAAATAGCCCCCACAAGTATGAAAGGCATTGGTATTGGAATAAATCTAATTGGTGAGAGAATCCACTTACCTGAGAATTTGAAAGCACCATATCCAATAATTCCAGATATGGCGGCAGATGCACCGATTACTGTAGCATTAATACCAACTAACGGCAGTAGCACCACACCTAAATTCGCTATTAAACCACTCAGAAAATATACAAACAAATAAACTAAAGCATTAACTCGTTTCTCGACCTCTTTACCAACAAAAAATAGAACAACCATGTTTCCAACCAAGTGAAGCAAATTTTTATGCATGAACATTGCAGTGACGACATTCAGATAATTTCCTTTCTCAAATGAATTCGAACTAAATCCGTAATTCTCTATAAAATATGGTAAATTCTGAAAAGTATAAATAAACACACCAACATTGATTAAAATTAGCAACAAAGTTAATTTCATCCTTCTCAATTATAATTATGGAAAAACTATCCAAAGAAATTATTGAAAAAGGGAAAAAATTATTCGAATCAGGGAAAGTAACAAAAGATTTAGACACTCCAAAAAGAATTTATTTCACAGTTAGAGGAACTACAGAAAAACATTCAGTAATTTTTGAAAAAGAAAAGAAAGAATACAATTGCGATTGCAAGTTCAATTCATTGCACCATAAAAGATGCAGTCATATTTTAGCTTGCATGTTTAAAGAAGGTGTTTAAATTACTTTCTTCTTCTTCTTGCCACCTCTCACACCTCCATGGGGATATCCCGAATTGTAATTTTTATTTTGTATTCAGGACATAAATAAGTAATGGTTTTAATTAGGGGAGCACCCTTTCTGTATCTCGCGGAAATAATGTAGCTTCTCTGACATTTGCTATATCCAAAAGCTTCATAGTAAATCTCTCTATTCCTAAAGAATACCCACCCATTGGCGGAACACCATATTTGAAAACTTCTGTAAACCATTTTAAAGAATTGAGATTAAGACCTTTTTCTTTGATTTGTGAAATCAATTTCTGATAACGATGCTCTCTTTGTCCACCAGAAGATACTTCCATTCCTTTAAATACAAGGTCGATGCTTCTCGCCCATTCAGGGCTTTCATCCATCTTCATTACATAGAACGGCTTTACTGCATAAGGAAATCTATTAACAAAAAAGAATTCGCTTTTGAACCTCTCTCTGATGTAGGTAGCTAAAGCTTCTTCAGATTCTCTATTAAGATCTTGGCCTTTTGGTATAGGTTTACCTAATTCTTCAAGTATATCATAAATTTTAGGAAACTGCAGCTCAGGAAACGGTGTTTTTGGAACTTTTATTTCTTTATTTAATATCTCCAGCTGTTCATCACATTCTTTCTTGACTTTTTCCAAAGCATATACAACCATTCCTTCTTCAACTCTCATAACATCATGCTCATCTTCAATGAATGCAACTTCCACAGCTACAGTCCTATGTTCTGCCATATGCCATACTGTATGACTTTTCTCAGCTCGCCAACTTGGACCTGTCTCAAAAATCTTTTCAAACCCACCAGCTATCAACAATTCTCGATGTAGTTGTGGGTCTTGACGTAAGAATGCCTGCTTATCGAAATAAACTACTGGGAAAACATCTGAACCACCTTCAGATATACCTCCTATGATTGAAGGTGTGAAGACTTTGATGAACTTATTATTAAGAAGATATTCTTCAAATGCCACCATTAACTTCGACTGTATCTTAAAAATCGCTAAATTCTCAGGCGAACGTAAATCTAGTGATCTCCAATCTAGGCGTGTAGCGAGGTTAGATCTTGTCACCCTCCTCGGATCTAACGGCAGAATAGGTTCTGCTGAACTAATTTTAACAATTTCTTCTGGAACAATCTCGATACCACTCTTTGTTTTACTGGTTTTTTGTACAACACCTTTAACTTCAATTATATCCTCATTATGTAACATTTTTATTTTTTCTAAAATTTTTGGCGACGCACTTTTTTGTATTGTAACTTGTACAATTCCGTCAAAATCTCTAAGTAAAAGAAAGTTTATTCCACCTAAGAGGCGTATATCATGTACCCATCCTTTTACAACTACATTCTTACCCACGGCTTCCTTTAACTCGCTAGTAAAGTGCGTTCTTTTCATTTCTCATCACAGATTAAATACAAATATCCATGTTACAAACCATATCAAAACAAATGTCACCAAAGTATTTAACACAAACCATGAAAACTTTTTCCTTCTATCTACAAACATCTTAGTAATAAAAAAGGATATAATATACAAAACTACACCAGCACTTAAAGAAAATATCAAGTTTAAGTAATTCGATAAAATCCCCATAACCACACCAAGAATAAAATAAATCAATGTCAGAACTCTTTCAGTGTTCATTACTCCTCCCCTTTGCATTCAACATCTTTTTTCCTAAAGATAAAGTCAATAACCTTCTTCTGCCACGCTTTTTCCTGCAGCATTTCTGTCGTCACCCACGATTTTCTGATGTAATCTGGCAATTCTTTACCTTTTGTTTCTTTAATTATCTTTTCTATAAATTGTATCGTGAGCGGGTCATGGGGGTATCCAATACCAAAATCTACACCGACTTCTTGTTTTAATTCTTCAATCTCTTTGTCTCGCTCGACTTTAGCAACGATTGATGCGGCAGATACAGCTATATTTGACTCATCCATATAGTTGTCAACCACCAGCTTGATATTCTTGTTCTTTACAAAACTTTTGATAACTTTCTCGAATCTTTTAGGATTATGTGTGAGGGAGTCTATGAAAACCTTATCGCTACTGGCGAAGTCTATTATCTCAGCCATTTTCATTGCTTCTATCGTATCAAGATTTATTCCCATACTTCTATAAGTATCTATTCTACATGGCGCAACCTTCAAGACAAAAATATCTTTTGCAATTTTTTGTATTAACTTGTAAAGTTGCTCTCTTTTCTCAGGAGTTAATTCTTTTGAATCTTTCACACCGAGGGCTTTTAACTTCTTCTCGGATTTAACGTCAATAGTTACGCCAGCTACTACAAGGGGACCGAGTACAGCACCTTTTAGGAGACAAAAATCAATTGACTTATTGTCTACTCCCAGCTTCATCGATCCCCGTTACGAATTCTATATCCAACCACCTCTTTATAAACTATAATTTGTTTTATATTTTCGCTTTTATTAACTTACTCTTATGCTAGAAGAACTAGAGTTTCAATTAAAGAGAGGCAAGGCAATAGAAGATGTACTAGAAAAATACGATTGGAAGAAATTTGAAAATGTGGTCACGGAAATCTTCAAGAAAAATGGATTTATTACAAAGACAAATTTTCGATTCAAAACTAAAAGAAATTATGAAATAGATATCATAGCCGTAAGAAACAACAAAATATTTTGCGTAGATTGTAAATGGTGGGGTAGAGGCAGATACAAGAAAACTAGTTTGAGACAAGCTGCAATTAATCAAGAAAATCGTGTAAAAGAATTTCAAAAATTTCTTAAGAAAAATCCCCTAGCAAAAAGCATGTTAAAAATAAATCCGGGATACACTATCTATCCGTTAATTACAACTTTGCATGAAGAAGATGTGATAAAAGAGAACAATACAATTTTTATACCGGCGTGGAAGTTAAATAAATTTCTCATCGAAGCAGAACAGTATATTTAACCTTTGCGAAAGCTTTTTAAGTCAAATATTTAAAGTTATTGGTTAATATTATATGTAATGCCGAAAGATTTTAAAATTCGTGTCGAAAACATTGTCGCCTCTGCCACTTTAAATGTGGATATACCTCTTGAAAAGATTGTCTCCAAGCTAGAAGGTATGGAGTACGAACCCGAGCAGTTCCCTGGGTTAGTTTACAGGATGGATAAGCCAAAAGCAGCAGCATTAATTTTCGGTTCTGGAAAGATTGTATGCACAGGTGCGAGAAGTGTTGCTGATGTGAAAGAAGTTTTCAAAAAAGTTATCGACATAATTCAGTCGGTGAAAGTGAAAGTTCCCAAGAGTTACAAAACTCAGATAGAAAACATAGTTGCAAGTGCAAAGTTAGATGCCATATTGAATCTTGATGAAATAGCATTTGAACTGGAAAATTCTGAATATGAGCCCGAGCAGTTTCCTGGTTTAGTGTATCGTATGGACAATCCGAAGGTTGCATTCTTGTTGTTTGGTTCTGGTAAAATTGTGTGCACTGGTGGAAGAAGTGTGAATGATGTCAAGACTGCAGTTGACAGGCTCTACTTACGATTACGAAAGTTGAAAGGAGCAATGACTAAAGAATAAGATTCAAACTCTTTCTGAAACATTTCAAAATTAAATAATAAATATATATGTGTAAGAATATTGCTAATCATGGACAACGTCGACCTTCTAGATAAGTTTGTCGATTTTCTAAATGAATTCTATAAAGACGAACTAGTGAAAGTTGCAAATGAAGGAAAAAAATCTCTAAATGTTGATTTCTCACTTTTGGAAAAGTTTGACGTAAGCATTGCAGACTATCTTTTAGAAAATCCTATTGAAACCCTGCCTATAATACAAAAAGCTGCGAGACAGATTGATGTTGGTTATCTCGATGAAAACTTTCGTGTAAGGTTTTTCAATCTACCAGAAAACAGAAACATACGCATCAGAAATATCCGAGCCGAACATATAGGAAAAATGATTGTTATCGATGGTATTGTCAAGCGCGCGAGTGAAGTACGACCAGAAGTTAGTGAAGCTATTTTTCAGTGTCTTGAATGTGGAAGCAACTTAACCATAATACAGACAGAAAGAATTATACGCTCGCCTGCAGAGTGTGAAAACCCCGCCTGCAGAAACAGGAAAGCCTTTAAACTCGTCGATCAAAAACTGTATGATGCCCGATGGGTTACTGTCGAAGAACCGTACGAGGTTGTCACAGGTGAAAAGCCATCAACTTTGATGATATACTTTAAAGAAGATTTGACCTCGCCAAAAATGCAGAATAAAACTGATCCTGGCAATAGAATAAAAGTTACTGGTGTATTGAAAGAATTGCCTAGAAGGTTACGTGGCACCCGCTCACGACAGATGGAAATTTACCTCGACGCTAATTATGTGGAATCCGTAGAAACAGTTTGGGAAGAACTCGAAATTACACCTGAAGATGAGCAAAAGATAATCGAACTATCTAAGGATCCAGAATTGTTTACAAAATTGATAGCGTCCATCGCACCTACCATGTATGGAATGGAAGATATTAAAGAAGCTATTCTTTTGCAATTGTTTGGCACAGATCCGAAAATTTTGAAAGACAGAACAAAAATTCGTGGAAACATCAATATTTTATTAATTGGAGATCCCGCTTCTGGCAAGAGCCAACTTATGCAGCTTGCTACTAAATTAATCCCTCGTGGAAGATATGTTTCAGGAAGTGGAGTTACAGCAGCAGGTATTACAGCTACAGTTGTGCGGGATGAAGAATTTCTTGGAGGCTGGGTATTAGAAGCTGGTGCACTTGTTATGGCCAATAAAAGCATTTGCGCTATTGATGAATTTAGTAAAGTCTCTCCGCAAGATCGTGTAGCATTGCAAGAAGCCATGTCAATGGAAACAATTTCTATAGCAAAAGCAAGTATAGTTGCTACATTACCAGCTCAGACAGCTGTGTTGGCTGGAGGAAATCCGAAGCTCGGTAGATTCGACCCCTACATACCAATAAAAGAACAAATTGACATAGATGATGTGTTGCTTTCAAGATTTGATCTGAAATTTGCATTACGCGACATACCAAATCCAGAGATAGACGAAAAGGTTGCAGATCACATATTGAAAATAAGACAATATGAAGAAATTGGAAAACCGTTGATAGATCCCGAGTTCATGAGAAAATATATTGCATATGCCCGCACCCATATTCATCCGGTTATGACAGAAACTGTTGGAAAGATGTTGAAAGAATTTTATCTTAACATGAGAGCCAGGGCTGGCGAAGAAGCACCTATAGCTATTACTCTGAGGCAATACGAATCTCTTTTAAGATTGGCCGAAGCTTCTGCAAGAGTTAGATTAAGTAATGTAGTTGAAGAAGAGGACGCTCAAAGGGCTATAAAGCTGATGAAAATTTCTCTAAGACAATTTGGATTCGAACCTGAGACAGGAATGTTTGATATTGATAGAGCAGAAGGTGCACCAACAACAGCTGTTCAAAGGAGTAGAATCAGAATTATTCTCGATGCGTTGGAGGAGCTGGAGAAAACTTTTGGTAAAGAAATACCATCTGATGAAATTGTTAGATTAGTTAAAGATCAAGGTGTTGACGCACCGGATGAAATTATAAAGAAAATGCAACAGGAAGGAATTATATTTTCACCTCGCCCTGGTATAATTTCAAAGGTATAATATGCCCGCGAGATTACCTGCAAAAAAAGTTAGAATTGCGGATTTGTTAAATGGAAAATTCTTTTATGGTAGCAAGGAAGAGATGAAACCAAGTTATGTAATAACCCCTTTTGGTGAAAAGGTATCTAGGGTGAATTTAATAGGGACTGTGATTGACAAATTTTTGAGTGAAGATGGAAATTATTCTGTTGTAACAATTGATGATGGTACTGAAGCCATCAGGGTGAAATCATTCGAAGGATTGCCATTCGAAAGAGTTGAGCTAGGCGATCTTGTCAGAGTTATAGGAAAATTGAAAGAATACAATGGAGAACTGTATATCTCACACGAGATAGTGGAAAAAATAAATGATGTGAATTTCGAACTTTTATCGAAGGTTGAGATTCTGAATAATTTGATTAAACAAAAGAAAATTGTAGACGATATTAAATCTTTGTTCAACCGAATGGATGAAACCGAGTTGAAAAATTATGCGAGAGATACCTATTCTATTGACGAGGAAACTTTATCGGTTATTATAGAAAGCAAGAAGAAAGAAATTGATTATAAGCCAGTGGTTCTTGAAGTGATTCAGAAGTTGGACGAGGGTAAAGGAGTCGAAATTAAAAAATTGTTTGAAGTTCTGAATTTACCTGAGAATATTGTTGAGAAAACTCTTGATGAACTGATAAATGAGGGTTCTGTTTATGAGCCCACCATAGGATTTTTACGAAAAGTGTGAATAATTTGTATAAAACATTAAAAGAATTTAAATCAATTAATGTAAAGCGGTGGTATGGAAGCTTATGAAAAACTTTTGGAGATTGCAATAGAAAAAATACCAAAAAAACCTCACGAAGGAGAAAGGTTCAAAATACCTGAAGTAATAATAGAAATACAAGGAAATAAAACTCTTCTGAAAAATTTCATAGATATAGTCACCACATTAAGAAGAGAACCAACTCATCTCGCAAAATATCTTCTCAAAGAACTTGCCACCCCAGGTAATATACATGGTTCTGTTCTCATTCTCCAAAGAAAACTAACTAAAGAACTGATACAAGAAAAGATTTCCAGTTATGTGAAAGATTATGTTTATTGCAAAGTCTGTGGTGAACCGGATACAAAATTTGTTAAAGAAGGGAGAATAACTTTTGTTCAGTGTGATGCATGTGGTGGAAGATCGCCGTACAAAGGCTACTAGCATGTACTGGACAAAAATATTTACAACCAAAACTGAGATTGTAGTTGCTTTATGTGATGAAGATATACTTGAGAAAGTGCTTGACTTCAAAAAGAAAAATGTGAAAATAAAGGTTAGTAAACATTTCTATGGAGAACGATTAGTAGACGAGAGCACTGTGTTGAAGCTTATGGACAAAGCAACAATAGGAAATTTGATAGGCAGAAATATAGTTCAGTTAGCTGAAAAACACGGCTTTATATCAAAAGAAAATGTTATAAATATTGATGGTATCCCGCATGCGCAATTCGTCAAGCTTGAGGAGCGCTAGAAAAGGACAATTCTTCATCCTAACAACAGTTGTTGTAGTTACTATTTTGTTCTTTATAAGCAGATGGATCGGACCTCCAGCTCAAGTCGATACATCAGATATCGTACAGATGGAAGAACTATTTACGTTTGACAATATAAGAGAGAAAACAACAGAGGTAGTAAAATATAGTGAGAACTGTGATGATCTGAACTATAATTTGCAAGAATACAAAAATTTTCTTGACGAGTATGGGAAAGAAAAAAACTATAGGATAGATTTTAGTTATTCTCCCTCACCTTGTTTTGAAGAATTTGGAGCTGTGGTATACTTCTCGCTCAAAATTACATCAAATAAAGTGAATGCAGAAAGCTCATTTTCTGTTACTTGGCCTTAGCACGTAGCTTTGATGAGATAGCCTTTATAGCTTTCAAATCTATCAGTCTCACTCAGAACTTTCCAGGAGGATGTGGTCGAGTTATAGTAAAGAATTTGATTTAATGTGCACGAGCCTTTTATTGATTGAAATGTTGCTGTTGGAAAAGCAGGTGATAGAGTAGCTATTTGATTCCAGCCTGTTCTTAGCTGTAAATCCTCTGGAGACAAAGGATCGCTACCAGTCACATGGATACCACATTTCTTGTCTGTGTAAAACCAATAGCCAACAGGTTGCAAGTTTTCAATACCAATAACAGTTTCCCATTTTCTGTTTTCAGAATCCCAGTGGAAAAACTTGTTTTCGGTGCAGCTATTTGCATTAATTGTGAAACTCCTGAATGGAAGTGAAAAGAGATTCCATCCACGTTCGAACTCGAACGAATATTGCGTAACTCCAACATATATATTTCTGCTAAATGAAGCTTCATTACCAGCATTGTCATAAGCCTTTACCAAGTAGTTGTAGTTACCTGGATTCAAAAGTGTTGAATACTGGCATGATGTAGTTGGGCAGGTTTGTACTAAGCTATTGTCGATGTAAATTTCTATCCTTTCTATCCTGCTTTCTCCGTCATCCGCGTTAGCTGTAACCGTTAATCTTGTTTGTTCTCCCTCAGGCTGTAAAGTATGTGTGGCACTAATAGAGGGAGGTGTGACGTCTATGTCTATCCTTACTGAAGAAAACCCTATATTTCCAGCCCTGTCTTTTGCTGCCGCGCATAGGTAGGTATCTTGGGAAATGAACAACGGTACTGTGCCGTCTATTGTATACTGATTGTAATCCGTTGGACATGTCTGAGAATTTGTCTTTAAAATTCTAAAAGAGTTTCTGTTACATCCCCAGCCCGTATCTTGGCAACCCACACTTACAATCACATTTCTCGAAACAATCACATCACTCGAGTTACCAAAGTTAACTGGTCGTTCGTTACTAATTTCAACTAAGGGTTCTAACGGTTGAGGTAATAAGGCTTCGGAGAATTTCATTAAATGGGTAGAGTTATGAATTATCAGATTACCATAAGCATCGTATTCTAATAAAAACCCAATAAATTCCGGTGGTATGGTCTTAATTATGTCTCCATTAGAGTTTAAAATTGTCCCATTTCGCAAAATTACTCTTTGAGTAAGTTTATCAACTGCAAAATTATCAAACTCCCACCACCCATATTTTGACCAAACTTCTGACAGACTAGGTGAAAGTTTAAACAATTTGGTTGGACTACCTCTTATACCGACGATGATGTAGCCAGAGCCGTCCGATTTAATTTTACTAGAGAAATAATTACCTAACTCAAAATCTTCCCAGGTACATACATTTGAACATGATGCCACCCAAAAATTAGATTGTCCAATTAATCTACCAGCTACTAACACAATATCTTCGTTTGTGTCTACATCTAATGCTTCATTACCGGCAAACGTAGAAGGACTAACACTTCCACTAGAAGGATCAAAATACAGTATGCCGCTGTACACAGATTGAAATGGTAAATTTCGTAAAATACCTACTGCAACTATTTGTCTATCTCCCCTAATAGCTACTGCATTTAATTTTTCAACACGATATACGGACACTATATCGTTGTAAAACATCCGTATTACATCCCCGTTGTTATTATTTAAAGCAACAATGAATCCTCGGTTCGGATTCTCGGTGCTACCTACAATAGCAACGATTTGATTATTAGCTGCGATATCTCGACAATCATCGAGTAGCTCGCTAATATCAAATTCTTTTTCCCATAAAAGAGAACCTTCTGGAGAATACTTGGTAACCTTACATTTATTTGATATTTGTGTAAGTATGAAAATATTTCCATTTGGATCTGTTGTAAGTGCTTTATCATAATTTTGAGGTACAGTAATAGCCCAGTGTCTTACAAATTGATTGCCCAAGGTTCTTTCTCTGTTACCCCCCTCTTCCAAAAAATTATTCCCATAAAAAAGTGTGATTGATTTTCTCGAGTTTTTTTCCAACGTAGGTATCTTAACCCACACTTTAGTATTTGGAGAATTGCAATTTTCTGTCCAGTAATTCAAAAAGTTTCCTTGTTCGTCTATAACTCTTATATCGGCACAATTAGGTTTCATTTTTCCCTGTGAAATAAGAGATTGCGTGTTTAAATTTATGGCGACAGGGTATTCGAATAAGTCTTTATTGCTCCGTTCCGTGATTCTCACATCTCTCCGATAATTCATATTTGATATGATAACAGTAGGAGGTGTATTATCAGGAAGACAATATTCTACTTCCAATTTCGGAGGGTTGTTACTCCTACTAGAACTAAATTGATGGAAAAAATTAGGATTAGCAGAGTTTAAGGTTATTTGGATATCTTGACCTACTGGAAGATTGTTTTGCACATTTTGCAAAGTTACCCATTGAGGGCTAACACCCCTATTACATCTTGGGACATTTTCCATTGTAAGTTCTCCCAATATTATTCTTCCCAGGGACGAGTAACTACCCTGCTGATTTCTGACCCTTACATCTACTGAGGCACATCCGTTATAATTAAAATAGATACTAAAATTAGCATTTACCAAAATTCTACCCGAGGGTATGGAAGGAAAGGTAATAGAACTATTATAAATTCGGGGTTGCTCTGGCCAAATAATTGAAGCAGGAGGACAAGAGTTAGAATATTGTGTACAACCAATGTTCCAACCCGTATCGCATACTATTAAATTATTACCATCTAGACGCCCCCAATAATAGGGGTCTCCACATATCAGTACATTCCCATTCCATACAGTTGGTCGTCGTAAATAAATGTAGGTGTAATTATTTCCAGGTGTTAAAACTTCTCTTGTGCAATATTGCTGGCTTGGTGTTTCATCACCAACAGATACGGACGGTTCAGGTGAGGTATATTTCCTTACCCTAACCCAATCCCAATAAGACTGACCTTTGCTCACTATCTCAATTTTTGAAATAGTTGTAATTGCGGTAGTTGTGGTTTTCTTTAGGATACCGTTAATATAAATTTTCTGTTCCCCATCTCTAACTGTCAAAGTAACAGTATTTCCGTTTCTTGTATCAGCCTCATCCCAATTTCCCCAAGCACTGTTGAAAAGACGATCAAAATTTCCAACAGCCCAGTTTGTTTCATATCTGTTTCCACCGTCTATAACTCCTATTTGGAGATCATATGCAGAAACAGTTCCTAAATTTCTTGCGGATGTTTCAATAGCTACACCACTCGAGGAGGAAAGCGACAACGGAGAAGGAAATGTATGTGCATTCACCCAACTAGGCGGCCAGTCAAAGCTATAAGTTTGTTTCGCATATCCATTCTCAACAGTCCAATCACTTGGCCAATTCCACTTTGTCGTATCTTTTGTAGAAAAGTCGTCAAAGAAAATAAATGTATTATCGCCATTACTTGCTGATGGAGCTAGAGGATCGCCGTAGTACAGATAAATGATTTTTGCTGAGTTCGCGGGAATTGAAGGAACTTTCACCCAGATTTTTGTCGAAGCAGTATTACAGCCAGATTCTAACCAATAGCTTAATTGGGTCGAACCATCAGAATCGGTAAATCTTATATCTCCACAATCAGAGCGCATCTTTCCAGCTAAGATCAAGCTGTTGGTATCTATAGTTATTGGAATTTGATAATCGCTTAAAACACTTGGATTTTGACGGTTGTTTATGATTACGAGTCTTCTGTAATTTCCTGGTTGCTGACTTACAGTAAAACTTATTGTATAGTCGTCTGAATTCACATTACCGGCGGCATCTGAGCATTTCACATAGTATACATAGTTGCCATTCTGTAAATTTGTCAATTGATGCCAATGATTGGTTGTTCCTGTATTTGAAAATTGTTCCATATTGTCGAATGGTATATTGGAAGTGCCAAATCCGTTTTGTTCTCTGAACTCAACTTCATTCTTCTGGTTATCAACAGAGATATCTCCTTGACATTGCTCTTGTGAAAATGTAGAAACAGAAAAAAGCACAATGGAAATAAGAAACACGAGCGACAAAACTATTTTCTGCATAAATTTAATTGGAGTTTATCAATTTATTTCTTTTTCCCAAGCAGTAGAAAATAAACGATTGTAGCTATAGCAATTATCTGCAGGAAACCAAATATACTAAACTCAGGCAAAGTCAACAAACCAGGCTGAAGGTTTATTGTAATTTCTTTTGGCGGGCAATCTGAACATGTGTTTGACTTCACGTTCACGGTGATTTCGTTTGTCTGATCAACCAAAGAAACGACAGAAAAAATTGCACTATCAACAGCTCGTGAAGAGATAACTCTGGAATTTGTGGCGGAAGGCGTAATTGAAATCGTATTGGGATTTGAAGCAGAAAGAGTCATTCGATAGCTGTCTGGAAGCAGACCTTTGTTTACCACATCTATCTTCAAGTCAACTGGTGCGCCGACAGTTGCGATGATTTTTCCAGCACTTCTGACATCAAAATCTATCGGTTTAAAATCGTGATTAATTATTGTTTTCAAGTTAGAATTCTCTGGATCGTAAAACACGCAGTAAATCTTATTTTCAGCTTGAAATGCATAAACAGGAGAATCTACAACACAACCCCCTCTTTTAATGGAGTCTGTTCCCTGTGATGCGTCATATGGCCTACATGTTTTTCCACGGACATCACCGCATGATTGTGTCTCTGGATTGCAGTTTCCGTCGTGTGAATTCCATAAGGAACATTTCACTTTCATGTCTCTATTCGGATTTGTTGGGTAGAAGGCTTCCCATCTTACATTAAAGCTTGAAGTATCGCCTGAAAATTCAAATTGAGATACGTACGGTTGAGATGGTGTGGGGATGGAGAGGGTGGTGGTGATGTGGATGGTTGACTGATCGTAAATCTACCACTCTCACCATATACATTCGAATTAGACGCATCTGATATCTTCACCTTTGCTTGTGCTGTAGATGGCGAGGTAACAGTCCACTGTTCTGATCCGTCATTCAACGTACTATCTGTTATTGTTTCCCATGTGTTTCCATTATCACGCGATAATTCTATTTTAACATTCGAAATTGATCCTGTGCTGGTCCATCCAATTGTCTGAGTGCTACCTATTTGCCATGTAGTTCCACTGGTAGGACTCGTGACAGTGATGGATGGTTGGGGTGGAGAGGGTGATGGTGGTGGAGAGGGTGATGGTGGTGGAGAGGGTGATGGTGGTGGAGAGGGTGATGTACTACAATCATTATCAGAATTGTCAATTAAACCATCACAATCATTGTCATAACCATCACTACAAGCTGTTTCTTGAGGTAGGGATGGACTGTCCCATGCCCATGTTCCTGAATTTGTTCTATGACATTGTAAATTGAGTGTTAATTGACAGTTATTATTTGATGAACATTCTCTCCAGACGTCATTTTGACCAGCGTACGATGTTGGTATTAAAACAAAAAGCATTAAGATTAGAAGTGGGCCGTAATGTACCTTCATAATTTTATTTTGTTTACTTCAGTATAAATATTATGCAAATTAATTTCCAGTCATTTCCTTAGCTTTAAATCCCTGAAAATTAGATATGCCCAAACAAATGCACCAACAGCAAGCAATAAAGCAATTCCATCCAACTGATTTGAACCGATATAAATCCATTTGTCTTGCGGACCAGCGAAAGCTAAAGGCACTAGCAGGTAAATAAATAGTAAAAATGCGAGTTTCATAATTATTTTTTGATAAGCTACAGTATAAACTTTATACATCTGGAAATTTTCAAAATGGAAAAAGGCTAGGCAGTAAACTTTATACCAATAAAAAATCAAATTTTAAATAATGGCAAACTCTTTAAGGAAATTAATAGAGAAGCGATTGGAAGAAAATGTTCCTTTGGCTGAAATTAAACAAGATTTGAAAGAAAAAGGCTATGATATAGAAGAGATAAACAGAGCTGTTAGAGAAGTTATTAGGGGGATAGACAAGAGATTTCCTGTTCGTGTTGTTCCCGTAGCTATTCTTGTTACTGGTGTTGTTGTGATGAGCATAGTTATCGGATTGTATTTCACAGAGTCAAAAACTGGATTAGTAACTGACGTATGCGCTAATTACAAGACAGATCCAAATGAAATAGCTTGTAAGGAAGCAGTAAGGATCGTTACACAAAAACATCCAGGAGAAGTTACATTTGTTAACAAAAATGAAGTAGAAATACCTTATCCGCCAAATCCTACACCAGTGAAAAAAACAGCATGGATTGTAACAGTAAAATTATATCAACCTATAAAATATCCAGGAAATATATCAATCGACGAACTACAAGCATTTGTTGATGTGAAAGACGGCACTATATTAATATACAGGCATCCGTGATTTATATGAGAGCTGTATACACAATTTTTACAATTTCTATGATTTTGGTATTAATCTACAAAGTGTTTGTAGTAACGGGAACTCCTGACAACCAACCAACTGGTACATTGTCAGTTGCAACTCTCCCAATTGATGTCGGAGGACAACTCCAAATCAGTGTAACAGGATATGATGATATCGATGTGAGGTGGATAGGTTGGACTATACAGGGGAGTGGAGAGTGGCATTATTATGAATGCACTGGTATACAAAATTCATGTTCCCATACATGGACACATTCATTTAACGGACCAGGGGATTATATGATTAGGGGCGGTGTATGGGATAATAACAGAGGCGTTTATACTAATGATATCCTCGTATTGGTCCCAGGATTACAGTTAAATATCTATGATTATGGTGGGGGGAGTTTGCATGAGTATTACGACGGTAGCGTGTGGTACTTAGCTAATGACATATGGTTATTAGCTCGGGTTACCTATCAAGACAGTGACTTGGTTAGTCGTGTGCAAATTTATTCTGACTCCACATCGTCGTTTTGGTTAGATCACAACTGTAATAACGAGTTTATTTGTGATGGTTCTATAACATTCAAAGTGATCAAAAACGGAAATTCGTGTAGGGTTGGAATATTGAATGGGGGTGGTATTTATACTATACCATGCTATTTTTCTCTTGGTTATCAAGGTCGAGATACTCATAATGAAATAACATCTAGGTCTACCTCAGCTTATGTGGTTGAATGCATTAGAGATTTTCATTGTGGATTTGATCCTGTTACGCATGTGAAACAAAAATGTGATAGTCCACAAGGAACTGATAATCCTCAAACACCAGGCTATACATATACATGTTGGGCTGGTCCTTGCAAAACTAATGCTGATTGTGAGGCTAATTATTGTTGTACATTCGAAAGTATTTCACAAACCGGTAGACCTGGACCAGGGGAAACAATAGGTCAGTGTGTGAGCATCTCAACGGTACGACAACCTTATCTTTGTACCTCAGGATAGTTAAAATACAGATTTACTCATTTCTTACAACTATCTCAACACTTGATGGCCCACGAATATAAGGTATACCATCTTTTTTAGCGCCGTTGATAGCGGAATATAAAGAAACAATTTGACCAAGATATACTTTCTTATCTGAAGGTATT
>JAHLMT010000005.1 GCA_018920185.1 Candidatus Aenigmatarchaeota archaeon
ATCAGCGTCCATTTTAATGGTATTTCATAGGTTCAAGATATTTTAGAAAACAATTCCAGAATTTGTGACTACGATAGTTCGTTAGTATAGTTTAAAGAACTCTACAGTATCATTTCCTATTTCTTTACCAGCTTTCATCTTCAAAATCTCTTCTTTTGTTACCCATCTGAAATCTGTGTGCTCCTTGCTTAATTTTATCTTGCCTCTGAAATCTTTACAGTAAAAATGATGAATGATGGTGTGATAGCCTGTTTGAACACTCCTGTCTTCAGAAAATCTTTCGCTATATCCTTTGTATATCAGTTTGTTTAGAGTTAAGCCAGATTCTTCTATAACTTCTCTTTTGGCTGAATCTATTAGCTTTTCACCAGCTTTAACTTTACCTCCTGGGAATTCCCACATACCTGGTAGTGTATCATATGAGGATCTTTTCAAAATTAGAAATTTACCGTCTTTTTCTATAGCTACTGATGTGATAACTTTGAGTTTCATATCTTTATGCCGTAATTTATGACGAAGTGGATTAGCTACTTAGGCTTCAGGTCTTTCTATCCTCACAAAACTAGGAGTCATTATAACATATCCTTCTTGTAGAGCAACCATATCCCAGTTGAACTGTGTTGATAATCTTTTCATCTTCTGCAATGATGTCTGAAACAAACCAACATCTTTTTTCTGTAAATCCCTTACTTTCACTAGAACGATATTTCCTTGCTTCAGATAGCTACCAACTCTTTCTACATCGCCCAAACCACTAATGTTTTCTATCCTAACTGATAATCTTTCTTTTGGTTCTGTATCTTCAGGAAACTCGATGGCATCTTCTGCGGGTTTCTTGCCAAATTTCAGGAAATCAAACAATCCCATTTCTTCACCTTATACAATATTTGTCCATATAAATTTAAATAACATCAAACAGGCGAGGCATAAACTATGGTATCTCCTCGAACAAGGACATTACCTAATCTAATTTTCACATCGCTTTTTGATACTTCTGCTTCTTCTAACCAAAGGTTTAGATGAAGATCTAAAGCTTTCAAAGTTCCTGTCACTTCCTCGCCATTCTTTAGCTTTATTATTACTTTCTTGCCTTTGGCCTTATCTAGTACATCAATCGGTCTGTCTGTCATTGTAATTGCTTATTCTATTATGTTCTACAAGTATAAAACCTTTTTGTTTTTAGTGAATACCAAAATAGAATAGTAGAAATTAATAACGGTGATTTGATCAATGTTGGAATGCACCATTTATTTTTTTTGCTTGCTGGTCAAAAAGAAATTATTTAGCGATAAGGATATCTCTCAAGCATCCATGTTATAACAGGCGTTCGTTCTTTACCTTCTAAAAACTGTCTATAAATACGATAAGAATCTAACACGCTATCTTTGAAATCTTTACTGATTCTTCTATTTGGAAATTGTCTAATCTGATTTGAGAATGCTTCTAACTCGTTAAAAATATCGAACAAATCACCATTTACATTAAATACTCGTGATTTTAGTTCTTGGTGCACCTCAAGAGGAGCGGATATCTCTATTCCTTCTGTCAATAGCTTCACATGAATATATTCATGATCAACAAGTGCACTCAGAAATTCGTCTTCGTTTTGAAATAGAAATGCAAGAGGAGAAACTTCGATTTTTGCAGATGCTGCTCTGGCACCAGGAGGTAAGATAGCTGTGGTAGACATTGGCATAGGTTTATTTAATTTAGGATTAAATGCTTGAGATAGTGTATAAGTTGCGGATTCTAAATTTTTGATAGGATGCTTTCTGACAACAGCATTTATGTACCTCTGCCTAACCATATAATTTCCTTTTTGTGCTTCAGTGTATGATAACTCTTCTCTCTTGCAAGCACTCAACAAGTGCAACATCGCTACATAAGCTGCAGCTTCTACACAGCCTTGTAGTAACTCTCTCCGAGATACAGGTGTTTGTGATCTTACAGATTCTATAATAGCTCGTAAATTTTGGAAAGGACTGTATGCCATATCTAAATAAAATAAAGAAAAATATTTAACCTTATCAAACTTCGGATAAAAATCTACAGAAATTTATCATATTTTGAAGTTGTTAAATTCCAAATCGATTTGTTTTAGAAAATACTTATTAATTTATTATTTCTTTATTAATTTAATGGGGAGAACTTTATTGACACTTTTTTATCATCCAGATGAATACCATGCTCATGCTGTCTGTAGAGAACTTGAAAAAGAAACCTTTAGCAGATATGTGATAGTTTATCCATATTCTTCACCTAATAGACAGTCACCTGACAAACATTTACAACAAAAAGCAATTGAACAAAAATGTTCATCTATATTAACAATTCACAGCGATCCTAAAATAGATCCTTATAATTATGTAATTTTTGTATTTTCACCTAAGAGCAGGATTTATTTATCAGTTTTTAGGCGACTACAACAAAAATTCGAAGCTGGTGTATATGGTTTTGTAAAACCTAAGACGACACCCACTCAAATAGATTTGGAATTAAATGAACTAAATACCACAAGACAAAGTTTACATATAGTTGAAGAACTGTTAGCTCTCCTATCAAATTTATAAATCAAAAATCACGATAATTGTTAGATTGTATGTCAGTGTGGCATGGTGAATCGGGAAGAAAACCAACAGGTGGAAAAATTCGGTTGGCAAAAAAGAAAAGAAAATATGAATTAGGCAACTTTCCTGTATATCCGACAATAGGTGAAGAGGACAGAATTAAGGTTAGGACAAAAGGTGGGAATGAAAAAATTAAACTAACTTCATTATCTTTTGTAAATGTTATTGATACAAAGAATAAAACTGTGAAAAAAGTTAAAATTTTGGATGTTGTATCAAATCCTGCTAATCCTGATTTTGCAAGAAGAAAAATTATAACACGTGGTGCTATTGTAAACACAGAATTAGGTAGAGCAAAAATAACATCCCGTCCTAGTCAACATGGTATAGCTAACGCAATTTTAATTGAGTAGACACTTTTAACAACCAAATCTAATAAATAATTAATGTTAACGAAAGATTTCAAAGAAATATTCTATGCACAGTTAGTTTCTATAACTGGAGGGTTGTTAGCTGGTTCTTTTCTAGCGTTCGCACTTGATAAGATATACCTAATACCTGGTTTCTTCATTTTACTACCTGGGCTTTTGGATATGCGAGGCAGTATCAGCGGTAGTCTTGCTGCAAGATTAAGTGCAGGACTTCATCTAGGTGTGATAAAGCCTAGAATGTTAATAAACAAAATTGTTTTAGGAAATATCAAAGCTGTATTTTTATTGACAGCAATTATTAGCTTTTTAATCGGGTTGGTTGCTTATTTTGTGAGTAATCTAGTTTTCAATGTTAACTATCCGAAGATAATATTGATTTCTTTATTTGCTGGTTTACTGGCGAATGTGGTTGAAGTACCTATGACGATATTATTGACTTTCTGGTTGTTCAGTCGTGGATATGATCCGAATAATATAATGGGTCCGTATATCTCAACATCGGGAGATATCATTACTGTTTTATCATTGTTAATAGCCGTGATGATAATATGAAAAAGATAACACTTTTGAAAAAATTGACAAGAATCAAGAGATATAAACATCATCCACTTATACATAGAATTCACGAGACGCATAAAATTTCTCGCAAAACTCTTTTCTACATGAAAGAATACGGACAAAAGTCGCATGTAGCATCTGTCATACTTAAAGAAAGTCTACCATCGTTAATAATTGCGTTTATAATAGGCTCAATCAGTGGAATAAGTTTACAAACAATTGGATCTAACTTTATACTTTTTGCACCCTTGTTAATTTTGTTGCCGGCGTTAAATGATATGATTGGCGATTACAGCATGATTATGGTAGCGAGAATATCTACACTGCTTTTCACAAAACGAATTGCAGGAAATTGGTGGATATCAGAAGATATAAGAAAAATAGTTAGGACGATAGCTCTAGTAGCAATTTTGTCTGCAATTTATATAGGTTTGATTTCTTCTCTTGTAGCTTATTTGAAAGGTTTTCCCTTTACTTTAAATTCTTTTGTGAAAGTTATGGAAGTTTCCATATTAACAACTTCAGTAATGGTTAGTATAGTTATACTAATTTCTGGTTTTGGTGTTTTCTATGTTTACAAACGAAAAGAAGATCCGAATAATCTTGTTATGCCTGTTATGACATCTGTAGCTGATTTAGGAACTATTTTAATTTTTGCTTTGTTTGTTGCTCTTATTTTTTAAAATGCTTAATTTAATTAATGAAAAAAAGCGAATATCCTGAAATTATATACAAAGCTACCGAAAAAACTATTAGAAGAATGAAGAAATATCAGTGGAAATACAGAAATCTTATACTTCTTATTACAGGCTTTGTTGTAGGTTATTATATTTTAAGATCTCCACAAGTTGAGTATTTCATACATTTGTTGGGAAATTTTGGATATTTAGCTTCCTTCGTTGCTGGTATATTTTTCACTTACGGTCTAACAGCAGTACCGGCAACTGCAATATTATTTACTTTAGGTCAGGATCTTAATCCATTTTTGATAGCATTTACAGGTGCGATCGGCTCTGTTATTAGTAATTATTTCTTGTTTATATTCATAAGAGATCGTTTGTTAGTAGAAATAAATTCTTTATTAAAAGAAGTAAAATCATTGACAAAACCTGTTTCCTTTTTGTTTTTCTGGAAAGAATTAAGAATAAGGATTTGGCAGGCAATTTCCAAATCTAAAATATGGCAGTTGATAACACCAGTAATTGGAGGATTTATTATAGCTTCTCCATTGCCGAACGAACTCGCAGCAGCAATGTTTGCAGCAGTCAAATTTGAGCCTAAGAAATTTATAATTGTTACATACTTGCTAAGTTTTATTGGAATATTAGCTATTGCAAGCTCTGCAAAATTGTTAATTTAATGAACAAGAATGTTAATATAGATTTATTGGTTGTAATGGTTGAATTTGTTTTACATTATATCATAAGCAATTTACCTTACCTTGGCATGTTTATCTTAAGTATGATGACAAGTGCGTCAATTCTTATCCCACTTCCAGGACAGTTGGTTATAGTTCTTGCAGTTGTATTAAAGCTTAACCCATTTTTAACTGCGTTATTTGTTGCAGGTGGTTCGATGACAGGTGAAATGCTTAGTTATTTTTTGGGATTGATTAGTGCAAAGATAGTAAAGGATGAATTCGAAAAACAAAAGAAACTTCTGACAAGAATTAAAAAATACTATCATAAATATGCTTTTTGGATAATATTCGTTACCGCACTCTTGTTTTTTCCTTTTGATTTAGTTGGAATGCTCAGTGGTGTATCCAGGTATGATGTCAGAAAATTTTTAATTGCTGGGTTTTTAGGAAAATTTTTGAAGTCATTAATTCTTTTTGTTTTGATTCAAGCAGGAATACAAATTTCCAAATTTATTATTTTATAGTCATCGAATAAATAGCTTTGGGAGAACAAGTAATCCTGTAGCTGCAAATGGAATTATTAATAGCCAATCAAATAGATTTAAAGGTACTGTATGAAATACGATGTTAAAGAATGGTAAGTAAACAATTGCTATTTGTAAAAGTAATGCACCTATTACACTCAACGTCAAGAATTTGTTCGAGAACGGGTTAATTTGAAATACTGACTTGTTTTCTGATCTGCAGTTGAAAACAAAAAACAATTCAAAAAGAACTTCATTTGTGAAAATAATAGTTCTTACTTTATCTATTGAATCGTGAAGCTCTAATGTTATCAGGAAGAGAGCGAGACTTGCTATCGCATCTACGATGCCGGCTACGAGAATAAATGGTAACATTCTGCTTAATATAGATTCTTTTGGATTTCTTGGCTTTCTTTTCATAATATTTTCATCTTTCGCATCAAGCCCCAGCCCAAGTGCAGGTAAACTATCTGTCATAAGATTGATCATTAAAATCTGTATAGGTAAAAGTGGTAGGGGCAATCCCAATAAAATTGCTAGAGTTATGTAAAAGATTTCATCGAAATTGACAGCTAAAATGAAACGGATGAATTTTCGAATATTATCATAAATAATTCTACCTTGTTCTATTGCTTTAACAATTGTTGAGAAATTATCATCTGACAATACCATCTCACTTGCTTCTTTAGCAACATCAGTTCCTTTGATACCCATGGCCACACCAATATGTGCGTCTTTTAATGCCGGGGCATCATTCACACCATCACCAGTAACGGCTACTATATGACCCTTCTTTCTGAGAAGTCTGACTATTCGAGATTTATGCACAGGTGAGACACGTGCGTATACTTCAACATCTTCTATTATTTTTTCCAACTCATTATCATTGAGTTTGTCCAATTCTTCACCTGTTAGAATTTTCCCATCTTTTAATAATCCTATATCACGTGCAATCGCAACGGCTGTATCTTTGTGGTCGCCTGTAATCATGATAACTTTAATTCCAGCTTCTGAGCAAGTTTTTATCGCGTTTTTGACTTCTGGTCGTGGTGGATCTATCATTCCAAGTAATCCAACGAAAACAAGATTTTTCTCGAGATTTTCATGATGATGTTCTTTTGTTTCATTGTATGCAACGGCTAACAAACGAAGACCTTTTCCAGCAAGTTCTCTAACGGTTGCTAGAATATCTTGTTTTTGTATTTCTGTTAGTCTTGATTCATGCGAGTTTCTTAAAATCCTGTTGCATCGCGATAGAATAACTTCAGGTGCACCCTTTGAATAAACAAATAGAGTCTTTCCAACTTTATGCACGGTCGACATCATTTTTCTTTCGGATGAAAATGGAATTTCATTAACCCGTGGATACTTTTTGTTCAAGTTCTTGATATCTAACCCTGCTTTTTGAGCAGCAACGAGCAAAGCACCTTCTGTAGGATCGCCTATGATTTGCCATTTATTTTCTTTTGTCAGAACGGCATTATTACAGAGGGCAGATATGGTGAGTGCTGTTACTAGTTCGTTGTTTTTCTTTGGGTCGATTGTTTTGCCTTTAATTGAGAATTCTCCTACTGGTTCGAAGCCAGAACCACCAACATCAATTTCTTGATTGTTGACAAATATTTTCTTTACAGTCATCTCGTTAGTTGTCATTGTTCCAGTTTTATCAGCGAGAATTACAGTTGTGGAGCCAAGTGTCTCTACTGCTGATAGTTTTCTTACAATAGCTTTGTTTCTGCTCATAGTTTGAACACCGATTGCAAGTGTTATTGTTAGTAATGCGGGCAATCCTTCTGGAACTGCAGATACAGCTAAAGCGGCAGAAGTTAGGAGCATATCAACTGGAGCGTAATTTTTCAAGACACCAATTAGTGCTGCGACACCCGCAATTATTATAGCTATTACCCCTAACCATTTACCAAAGGAATTAATCTTTGCTTGTAGTGGAGTTTCTTGTTCTGTGGTTTGTATTAATGTTGCTATCTTACCTATTTCGGTTGACATACCGGTGTTAACAACAACAGCTCTGGCTCTTCCATAGGTTGCAACAGTTCCCATGTAGAGCATATTTCGTCTTTCTGGTAGAGGTACATCTTTCAGAATTTTATCAAATTTTGTTACAGGAATCGATTCTCCTGTTAATGAAGATTCATCGACTTTAAGATTGAATGCTTCAATTATACGTGCGTCAGCTGGTATTCTGTCGCCTTCATTAATAACAAGAATATCACCAGGAACTAGTTCACGTGCATCAACTAATTTTTCTTTTCCATCTCGGATAACTTTTGCGTGTGGTGCCGATAATTTCTTTAAACTTTCTAATGTCTTTTCGGCTTTGAACTCTTGAATAAAACCGAATAAAGCGTTAACGATAATTATTATTCCAATTAAAATGGCATCGATGATGTTTTCGATTAAATAGGAAATTACTGCTGCAATTACAAGGATTAGAACAAGGAAACTTTTGAATTGATTAAGGAATAAAGTTAATGGTGTGATTTTTTTCTTTTTTTTAAGCTCATTATAGCCAGTTGCTTTCAGTCTTATCTGAGCTTCTAACTCAGATATACCACTTTCTGATGTATTCAGTTCTTTTAACACTTCTGCAGAATCTAGTGTGTGCCAGTCAACCATTATAGTTTATTTGATTTACTGAGAATTAATTTTCTATGATAGATGCTCACTGTCACTTGGAACAACCGGAATATTTACAGGATTTGGATCAAGTAATTGAATTGTGCAAACGGGAAGGACTAAAAGCTATTATTACTGTTTGTGCGGATCCAAAAGATTTTGACAGGTCACTCGAGATTGTTGACAAATATAAGAATTATGTGTTCCTTTGTGCGGCTATACATCCTGAATTTGTGAAAGAAATTACAGCAAAGCAGGTAGATGAATACTTTGATAGATTGGAAAAGAATAAAGATAGGTTGGTGGCAATTGGTGAATGTGGTTTAGATTATTTCTGGATAAAAGAAGATAGTTGGCGGGAAAAACAGAAAGAACTTTTCGTACAACATGTAGAACTATCGAAAGAATTGAAACTACCGCTTGTAATTCATTCACGTGATGCGTGGGAAGATGCCTTGAAAATTTTGGAGCAAGAAGATGTGAAGAAAGCTCTGCTGCATTTATGGGGAAGTAAAGAATTGATACCGAGGGTTATAGAAAATAATTATTCAATAACGATGGGGCCGATCATAGCTAGAAGCAAGAAACATAAGAAAATTGCCAGAGATATGCCGATAGAAAATATTTTGTTAGAAACTGATTCACCGTGGTTCGGTCAGAATGGTGAAAGGGGATTACCAACTAATGTGAAAATACCTTGTCAGAAAATAGCTGAGGTTAAGAAAGTTGATATAAGTTATGTAAACGATATTACTGACAAAAATGCGGTTGATTTCTTTTCATTAAGAGTTCTGTAAATCATTAATGATGTCGAAATTTATCCTTTAATTTCATCTAAACTGCCAAATACGTTAAATAAACCATATTCAAAAGGACTTAAAATCTAAATAATAGAAAAATATTTATTTAAGCTTTTTGAAATTAGAAATAATGAACTTGAGAAATGCTTTACTTACCAGCTTAGCAGGTATCTTGTTCTCGATTTCTGTAGCATGTGGAGGACAGCCTTCTCCAACTGTAACCCCTACAAGACCTGTACATGAGACACAAATCAAGAAGCATTATTTGAAGGATTTAACCGATTACAAAGAAATTTCTGTAAACGAATGGCAACAATATTATCCTGCAGGTTTAATTACATTGACTAATTCGGAAGTAGATAGAAAACTTAGGAGAAAGTCGCTAACTCCAGAACGAGTAATGGTTGGGAATAGATACGGTTCGGTTAAAGAATACGTCACTTTGAGAGGTGATAATGAGGTTTATTTTGTAACGATAGATGCTACATCAGGGATAGTGGAAAATGCATATTCTTCCAAGGAGATACGTGAAAAGATAAACAATAACGAATCAGAGCTTTTCGCTTCAGTTTTAACTAATATTGAAAATAATTCAAGTCCTGTTCCAGATGTAGAAAGAATTATAGGAACGGAAAATCCTTATGTAGTAGGCGAAGCTCTTCAACATGTGTTGAAAGACGTGGAGATAATTGATTTTGCAAATGGTGAAATTTCACCATTCTTAGCTTACAATGCAAGGCTGAATAGTGATAAAATAGAACTTGAGTTTAGCGGAATTCCAGAAGCGACATTCGCATACCTTTTAATGCAGAAATTTGGTATCAAATACACGATACCTTTTGTTGAAAAAAATTTAGGTATGGTTGTTGGTGAGAAGATAACAGAAGGTAAACTATATGAATCTCCTTTGGGAACTAAAACAAACGTGAAAATATCTTGGGAGCCGGGAAGTAATACGGTCAATATTAGTGGTAGGTTTGGCGACTCTGCGTTAACCAGAGTTTCAAAATACATATATTACTCCGCCAAAGCTGGGAGGGCTTTGGAAGCAGAAGAGGTGCCCCCACCATTAAAAGAATATCAATTCGAAACACAAGTTGATACAAAAGAAGCTCTGAGAGCTATTGGTGAATATATAGCAAAGAAAAATAGAGAAGGGGAAGAGAGGCAAAAGAAATCGCAACAAGAGATTAAACAGCAAATAGAAGAGGTTAAAAGAAAAGGAGAAGAAGAACTGAAGAAAAAACAACAAGAATTTCAACAACAACAAGAAAGAGCTAAGCAACAGGCAGAAGAATTAAAAAGAAAGGCTGAAGAAGAAGCTCGTAGAAAAGCTGAAGAATTTAAAAGACAAGCTGAAGAACAAAGGAGAAAGCTTGAACGAGAAGCTGAAAAAGCGAAAGAAACTATCTGCAAAAATTTGCCGAAGTTTGCTCCTAAACCAGAAGCTTGCAGATGATTAATAGTCAAACATACTTAAGAATGGTAAAAATTCTTTTTTGAGTTTTCGAGTTGAGCAGTGCAGGTTTTGCGACAATTCTAATAATTTTTCTCTCTCTTCTTTTCGTTCAAATTTGCTTTCACCTAGAATAATTAAATTGTTCGGATATTGATATCGTGTGAATTTTTTGTACATTTCTTTTTTAGCTGTTGCTACTCCACCTGTCATTAAATCTACCATATATGCAAGAAACTTCCAATTCTGTCTAGATTTAATTCTTTGTCTGAATAAATCAGCCTTGCTGAGAATGTCATATGCTTTTGCAATTTCTTCGGGGTTTTCGTATTCATGGGCAATGTTATTCTCAATCCACCAGAAAATTTCTTCAGGATCTTTGTCAACGTTATTAATAGCGAGTTTTGCAACCAATGCAGATTTTGTTTTAAACAATATCGTCAATGCGTTAAATATCGATTGCTCTCGTTCACGATAACTTAAAACCTCCAAATCACTTTGTTGAATTTCTTTTTTACCATGAGATATACTTTCAAAATCAATTATGGCTGCACGTAAATCACCTTCTGCTCTTTTAGCTAATTGTTGAAGGATTTCTTTATCGATTTTGATCCCTTCATTATCGGCGATTTGTTTTAATCTTTTTTCTATATCATATACAGAAAATTTCTTGAACTGAACTAATTGACAATATTCTCGCAGAGATCGCAATTTAGAATCATAAGGATTATTGCAAGTGAGAACAACAGGAAATCTGGATTCTTTAATTATTTTTATTATTGCACTCACACCGCCCAAATCTTCTCGACCAGCTAATCCGTCTATTTCATCGATTAAAAATATCTTTCCTCTTCCGAATAATGAAGATTGTTTCATCGATTGACCAAGAATTTCTTCTATTTGTTTTCTGTCACGAAAATCACTAGCATTCAATTCTATAAAATCCCAATTTTTTTCCTTTGAAAATGTTTCTATCAAACAAGTTTTTCCTGTTCCAGGTGGACCGTAAAATAAAAGTGCTTTACCTTGTTTCCAGTTTTTTATCCATTTTAAAAATTTCTCTACCGCTTCTTTTTGATTAACATATTCACTTAAATTTGGTTTGTATTTAACAATCCACATAGTTTATTCAACTAATATGATACCTAAGAATATTAAAATAAAGGCAAAAACGACTACTACAATTACTGGCAATACTATCGAGAGTATGTCTATAAAAACTGCGCGAATTATACCAACTTGACCAAAACTTGAAATTAAAAAAATCCTTGTGATAAAATTAATTAATAAAAATAGTAAAATGTTTATCGGTAATATTAAAGGTAACAATTGTGAAATCACAGTTGAAATAATTACAATAACTAGAGACAAGAAAAAACTCAATCTACTACCAAATAATTTCGCACTAATCCAAAGAAAAAAAGAACTTATGAAAAAGAAAATAACTTGAAGTATAAGACTGGTTTGAAATATCTGAAATAAACTCTCGGATTGGAAACTTTCTACTACCATAATTCTCACTTAGACTTGAATAAAAGAAATTGGGCCAAAAGTGATTCTAATTGAATTAATTCATTACCACCTTCACTTATACGAAATTCAAACTCACCACATTTTTCTATTAATTGAACTTTTTTATCTTCAGATATACCGTCTAGTGAATAAATTTGTCGATGAATTTCAGAAATTATATCACTTCCAGATAATCCCTGTCGTAGGAGCATATCTTGTAATTTTTTTCTTGCATCGAGAAACCTTCCTTTTAGTGCTAATTCCAGCATTTCTTTTACATCAGTTGGTTTAGCTTTACTAGCGACATCATATACAACATCTTCTGTAATTTTTTCTTTCATCGCAGCAGATGCTTGTAACAAATTAGAAACTTTTCTCAAATCACCTTCAGAAAGATAAATTATCGCATTTATAGCTTTCTCGTCAATTTTTAATCTCTCCCCATCAACAATTCTTTCAACATATTTCCTAATGTCAGTTTCGTCTAATACTTTGAATCTGAAAACAGCGCAACGTGATTGTATAGGTTCGATAATTTTGGAAGAATAGTTTGCCAATAAAATAAATCGTGTTACATTTGTGTAATTTTCCATAGTTCTTCTCAAGGCTTGTTGTGCGTCTTGTGTCAGAGCATCTGCTTCATCCAAAATAATCATTTTCCAGGGTATTTCGCCTAAAGATTTTATTCTTGCAAAATCTTTTACTTTACCTCGGATGACATCTATTCCTCTTTCATCAGATGCATTTAATTCCAAAATATTTTGTCTCCATGAATTACCATATAATTCTTTTGCCATAGCAAGTGCAGTTGTAGTTTTTCCAGTACCAGCAGGGCCTGCAAAAAGCATGTGGGGAATGTTTTTATCTTTTACAAAAGCTTTGATTCGTTCGATGACATGTCTTTGGTTTATTACATCGGATAATTTATTAGGTCTATACTTTTCTGCCCAGACTTGGAATTCCATACTTATCCTTTTGTTATCTGGCTTTTAAATTTAATATATAAAAATAATTATTATGGGTCTTTGGAGAGTTTTACCCATTATTTTGATTATTTTCTTGAGTGGATGTGTATCACAAATCAGCGAAACCCAGATGTCAGAGCAACAAACCCAGCCTGTACAAGAAAAACCGATACAACAACCTACAGAAAATACTTCACAGGGTGAGAGTACACCTTCTCAAGAGCAATTGCCAATGCCACCACTACCAACAATAAGAGAATTTACAATCGAAGCTGATGATAGAGGATTTTACATAGATAACAAGGATATAAGCTCTGTATCGGTTTCAAAAGGGGATATAGTTAAGATAACATTTAGAGTTAGAGAAGCTGGGACGTATTATGGTGGACTAGACTTCAGAGGATGCGGTCAAGATACACCAGATGTAAAACCAGGAGCTTCTATTGACATTCAATTTACAGCTGATAGCACATGCACTATAACTTCGTATTGGCCATCTAGTGGCGTGGTAAAAGATAGCATCCAAGTTATTGTTTCTTAATTATACAATTTATTTTTCAAATTCTTTCGCAACATCTTTTCCTTTTTGTGTAACTCGTAGATATATTGGTTTACCTTTAGGATTAATTTCTTTTATATAACTCAGTTCTCTTAGAAGATCGACGTGTTTTTTTACTGCTACATGAGATATTTTTAGTTTTTTAGAAAGGGTATTCAAAAATACTGGTTTATTCCTCTTATTGAGAGAGTCGATTATTTTAATTATTTTTACTCTTGTTCTTGCTCCTTTAGAAAAGTAAAACAATACAGTTTTCATTCTGTTAGACCTTTCTCAATCTTTCTTTGATAGTTTTCATTGATTTGTATATTCCATAAGCAGCGTAAGCTAAACTAAAAGCCCAGATTACTTCGCTTATTTCTCTTGCTGTATAGTAGATATTATTTGGGATATATCCCAGTTCCCAGGGAATTTCTATAGCAAAATGATAAATTCCCATAACCAAAGCTGATATAAGAAAGAAAATCCAATAGTTCTCCCATTTCGTTTCTTTTGCTAATTTATACGTGAAGTAGATTGCTATTAGGAAGGCTATACTTGCTGGCCAAAACAATAAGCTTAATAAATCGATATTATCACCAATTAATTTTTGTCAACCGCAAGATTTATAAATAATGATTATAAAGTTACATTAAGGTTACATTATGAATAAGATGTTATTTACACTACCTTTGATTTTTTTAGTGTTTCTAGCCGGTTGTGGAGGATATAGACTTACTACAGCTCCACCAACAGAAGGTCAAGAAAATATTGTGGAGATTACAGCTGCTGGATTTTCTCCAAATACATTAACAATCAAGCAAGGTGATAAAGTAACTTTTGTTAATAGAGATACAGCAAAACATTGGCCTGCTAGTGACATTCATCCAACACATACTTTATATCCTGAAACAGGAGGGTGCATAGGAAGCAAGTTTGATGCATGCAAAGGATTAGCTCAGGGTGAAAGCTATTCGTTTGTTTTTAACATTAAAGGAAATTGGGGATACCACGATCATTTGAATCCTGGGTTGAAAGGAACGATTGTTGTGCAGTAGGTTTAAATTCCGTCAGAAATTTCGCCAGCTATATTTTTCTTCATCAGTTTTTTTATTTCTTCCATATCGTCAGTTTGTTTAAGAACCCACATAAGTTTAACCAAAGCTGTCTCACTTAACATATCATAAGCGGGTATTCCACCTGCCTGCAATGCTTTCTGTCCATTTTCATATAAATGTGTCCAATCATAGCCATCAACGCATTGAGTAGAAATGACAACTGGTATATTTTCATTTTTAGCTCTTTGAATGCAAGAAATTAAAGAATTGTAATTCACTGGTACATTACAGGCGCCGAAACCTTCAACTACAAATCCTTTATATCCCATGTCAATAATTCTATGAAATATATCCGGGCTAAATCCTGGATATAACTTAAGCAATGCAACATTCTTTTCTAATTCAGTGTATAATTTTGGTTTTTTGTTAGAAATTTTTCTGTAATTCGAAGTGATTTTAACAGTTTCTAATACACGTCCTATAACTGGTGAATTAATACTTTGAAAAGCATCGAATCCAGTTTCTTTTACTTTCCTACTTCTACAACCCCTTAAAATATTTCCATTGAAAACTATAACAACCTCGCCGATATCCGTCTCGGCAGCTACCTTTATAGCACCCAAAAGATTTCGCTTAACATCCGATCCTGGTTCTGATAATGGTAATTGAGCGCCAGTTAACACTATAGGAACATTTAAATCTTGTAGCAAAAAGGAAAGCGCGGAAGCTGTATAACTCATAGTATCTGTACCATGGGTTATTACTACACCATTGTATTTATTTTTTTCAATCTCAGCATAAATTGTCTTAGCAATATCTATCCAGAATTCAGGTTGCATATCGGAAGAATCTATTCTAAATAAACTTTTTGTTTTTATTTTAATATCTTTAAGTGGCAATAATTTCAAAAGAAAATCTTCAGTTAAGCTTCCTGGTTTCCATAACCTTCCAATAGTACTGGCAGTAATGGTCCCGCCTGTTCCTATAAGTAAAACATGTTTCATCTTTATCCCGGGTTTTTTCAAATTCGATTTTGGTTATTTAAATAGTTTACTGTTAATGAATTATTACTGTGTTATATTTATAAATCTTCGCATTCAATAGATTAGATTATGAAAATCTTTTGTCAGACATTGTTTAACTACGCACTTCCTTCATCAGTGAAATCCATAATAACAAAAGAACTAATCGAGACTTATCACTTTACACAAGAAGAAGTTGCTGAAGAATTAAGCATAACTCAACCTGCTGTTTCTCAGTATTTGAATGGTGTGCGTGGTAAAAAAGTAAATCAAATTTTATCTAACCAAAAGTTAACAGACTGGATAAAAAAATTAGCAGCTGAAATTGCATCAGGTAATTTTAGATTAAGCTCAGGTGAATGCGATCTTTGTAGAGAAACAAAAAAAGAAATAAAAGAAAAAGAATTGGGTCCTTTAGTTTGCTTGTTAGAAATCTACAATCTAAAAGGTGAAAAATGAGAGCTTTTATTGCCGCGCCATTTACTTCAAGGTATTTTAATCGAAGATTAGACGAAGGATACATAAACTTCTTAGATAGTATAGAAGCCGTAGTAAAAGAAAGTGGAATAGAACCTTTCAATGCAACAAAAGAACTTCACAAGTATGAGGAGCATATTGATGCCATTGAACATAATTTAAAAGTTTTGGAAGAGCTGGAGAAATCAGATATTTTGATAGCCTATCCAGCTGAAAGCAGAGGAGTTTGTATTGATTTAGGAATAGCTCCTATGCCTAAAAAGAAAATTATCGTTCCACTACATGAAGATGAAAAAGTGAGTGAAAGTATAGAAGGTTTGTCCGCGTACACCACGACTTACATGATTAAATTTAAAGATATTTTTGGGTTGAAAAGTCAGTTAAAAGAAGCATTAGAAAAAGTGGAAGTATAATGGAACTTGAAATAAAAGATTTGCATGTCAGCATAGAAGGAAAGAAAATTTTGAATGGTATCAGTCTTAAAATTAAGGAAGGTGAATTACATGCATTAATGGGTCCAAATGGTAGTGGAAAATCGACTTTAGCTTACGTTTTGATGGGACATCCCAAATATAAAATTGATAGCGGAGAAATTATTTTTCACGGAGAAAATATTATTAACTTGACACCAGATAAAAGAGCAAAACTCGGATTATTTTTAGGATTTCAGTATCCAACAGAAGTTCCTGGTGTAACATTTAAAAATTTCTTGTGGACTGCTTACAAAACACTAAACAATGGAGCGTCGTATGTTGATTTTAATGAAATTTTGGATGAAAAATTAGAGCTTCTTGAAATAGATAAGAGTTTTGTCTTGCGGTACTTGAATGAAGGATTTTCTGGTGGTGAAAAGAAAAGGTCAGAGATATTGCAGTTGGCTGTGTTAAATCCAAAAATTGCTGTATTAGATGAAACAGATTCTGGGCTAGATGTAGATTCGTTAAAAATTGTTGCAAATGGTATAAAAAAGTTAAATGAAAATGGAATGGGTATTTTGTTAATAACACATTATCAAAGAATTTTGAATTACATCCTGCCAGATTTTGTTCATGTTATGACTGATGGTAAGATTGTTAAAAGCGGGGGACATGATTTAGCTAAAGAAATTGAAGAGAAAGGCTATGAGGGGATTAAAGATGGATAAAATGAAACAACAGCAAAAACCAAAGCTTGTGATTGAAAGAGATTATTCCAAGTATGGTTTTAGTGTTGATGTTGATTATTTGTATAAAGCGCGCAAGGGGTTGTCGCATGAGATAGTCGAGGAGATTTCAAAAATTAAAGACGAACCTAAGTGGATGCTCGAATTTAGGTTAAAAGCTTTAGAACATTTTATACAACGTCCTTTACCAACGTGGGGCCCTGATTTATCCAGAATTCCATTTGATGATTTGGTGTATTATTTAAAGCCGATAGATAAGCAAGCTACTTCATGGGAAGATTTGCCGGAAGCTATAAGACAAACTTTTGAAAAACTTGGGATACCGGAAGCTGAGAGAAAATTCTTGGGTGGGGTAGGAGCAATGTTTGATTCGGAGACTGTGTATCACAAAATTAGAGAAGATTTAGCAAAACAAGGCGTTATCTTTTGTGATACAGATACTGCATTGAAAGAGTATCCGGAATTATTTAGAAAATATTTTGGTACGGTGGTGCCGTATAATGATAACAAATTTGCTGCATTAAATAGCGCGGTTTGGTCTGGTGGTTCATTTCTGTACATCCCAGAAGGGGTTCATGTGAATATACCTCTTCAAGCTTATTTCAGAATTAATGCGCCGCAAATGGGACAATTTGAGAGAACTTTGATTATTGCTGAACCCGATAGCAAGGTGCATTATATAGAATCCTGTACAGCTGGAGTATACACTACAAAATCTTTGCATGCTGCTGTTGTTGAAATTATTGCATTACCCGGAGCTCATGTGAGATATACAACTTTACAAAACTGGGCAGATAATGTTTATAATCTAGTAACAAAAAGAGCTCATGCTTATGAAAATGCGATTGTTGAATGGCTTGATGCAAATATAGGATCACAAGTAACTATGAAGTATCCTTCTGTTTATTTATTAGGTCAAGGTGCACGTGCAGAAATTTTATCGGTTGCATTTGCAGGCAAAGGTCAACACCAAGATACAGGAGGGAAAGCAATTCATCTAGCACCAAACACTTCGTCAACAATCACAGCAAAGTCTGTTAGCAAAGATGGGGGAAAGACGAATTATCGTGGTTTAATAAAAGTTTTGCCTGGCGCGATTAATTCGAGATCTTTCACCAAATGTGATGCAATTATTCTCGATGAACAATCTGTTTCGGATACAATTCCTTACATGGAGATTAACGAAAATCAAGTTAGTATTGGGCATGAGGCAACAGTTGGGAAAGTAAGTGACGAACAATTATTTTATTTAATGTCTCGTGGGTTAACAGAGCAACAAGCTTTAACAATGATTGTGAATGGTTTCTTTGAAGCTTTTACAAAAGAACTACCTATGGAATATGCTGTAGAATTTAATAGGCTGATTCAGTTAGAGATGGCTGGTGCTGTGGGATAATATGCTTGTGACAGATTTCTTGCAGATGATTAAAAATAGAAGTGAACCATCTTGGCTAAAACAAAGAAGATTAGACACATTTACGAAATTCTCACAATTAAAAATGCCTGATTCAAAGGAAGAAGAATGGAGGTATATCGATATATCTCAAGTCAACCTAGATAATGTAAAAATTGACGGGTATACGGATATCTCAATTGATTTTGGTAATGATGTTATAGTTCTTCTGATGAAAGAAGCATTAAATAAATTTTCAGATATGATAAATGAACACGCATTTTCTTTATTCACAGATGCTGATAAGTTTGTTTCTTTTGTTTCATCTTTTTGGAATAACGGTGTGTTTGTTTATGTGCCTAAAAATGTACAAGCTGAACTTCCCGTGACTGTTAAAATTAACAATACAAATAATCCTGTCTATTCTCTGGTAGTTTTAGATGAAAATAGCAAATTGAATTTTGTTGAAGAGAATGTAGCTGATAAAATTAATCCAATTGTTTCAGATAAAATTAATCCAATTGTTTCAACGTCTGTTACTGAGATATTTGTAAAAGAAAATTCGAAACTTAACTTTTTCTGTTCACAGATTTTACCTGAGAATTTATATAGCTTTTATTACAAGCGTGCGTCTGTTGAAAGAGGTGCTGAGATAAATTGGTTTTTGGGTTCTTTTGGAGCTAAACTATCAAGATGGAAAGTCGAAACGTTTTTGAAGGGGGAGAATGCTAAATGTCAGAAATATGGGATATATGCTGGTAATAAAAATCAGCACCATGACATTATAACAAAAACTTTTCATTTGGTTCCACATACTTCAAACAACATTTTGGTAAAAGGAGTGTTAACAGGTCGGGCATCTTCTGTATATCGTGGTTTAATAAGAATTGAAAAGAATGCGCAACAGACGTTATCTTACATGGGTGCACATACTTTGTTGCTGAGTAATAAAGCTAAGTCGAATAACATTCCAAGCTTAGAGATTGAGGCTAATGATGTTAGAGCAACTCATGGTTCAAGTGTTGGGCAATTGGAGGAAGAAAAATTATTTTATTTAATGTCTCGTGGGTTAGACAGAAAGTTAGCTGAGAATATTATAGTCGAGGGGTTCTTAGAAACTGTTCTGAATAAATTCACTTCTGACGAAGTTAGGGAAAAATTCAGAGCTATAACTAATGAGAGGTTATTAAATGCTTAATGTAGAAAAAATTAGAGAAGATTTTCCTATATTGAAAAGGAAAATTAACAATAGGCAGTTGATTTTCTTAGATAGTGCATCAACTTCTCAGAAGCCTAATCAGGTTATTGAGTCGATAAAAAACTATTATGAGATGCATAATGCAAATCCGCATCGTTCTATTTATCAGCTATGTGATGAAGCAACGCAGTTATATGAAGATGCGAGAAAGAAAGTAGCCAAATTCATCAATGCTAAGCCAGAAGAAATAGTTTTTGTTAGAAACACGAATGAAGCGATGAATTTAATCATGCATTCGTTTGCTTTACCAAAACTACATAATCCAAGTGAAATTATTGTATCTATAATGGAGCATCATGCAAATATTGTACCGTGGCAGCTGGTTAGAAAGAATAATGGTACGAAATTAAACTTCATAGACTTGAATGAAGATGGTACACTAAATCTTGAACAATTAAATAACAGCATCAATAGAAATACTAAGATTGTTAGTTTGACGCATGTTTCGAATGTTTTAGGTACAGTAAATCCCGTGAAAGAAATTAGTAAAATTGTCCATGAAAATGGAAGTTTGTTTATAGTTGATGGTGCACAATCGGTTCCACATATGACAATAGATGTTCATGATATAGGATGTGATTTCTTGGCGTTTTCTGGTCATAAGATGCTCGCACCAATGAATATAGGCGTGTTGTATGGTAGAAAAGAAGTGTTAGAGGAAATGGAACCTTTCATGGTCGGAGGTGATATGATAAAAGAAGTTACAACCGAAGGTGTGATATGGAACGATATCCCGTGGAAATTTGAGGCCGGCACTCCAAATGTCGAAGGTGCTGTTGGTTTATCTGCTGCGATAGATTATCTTGAAAAAATTGGTATGGAAAATGTAAGAGAACATGAGAAAGAATTAACTCAATATGCATTAGAAAAATTGTCTGAAGTTGAAGATGTCCAGATATACGGTCCTACTAATCCCGAAGTAAAAGGTGGTGTGGTAGCTTTTAATGTTAAAGGTGTCCATTCACACGATGTTGCATATATTCTGAATGATTTTGGCATAGCTGTTAGGTCAGGTCACCACTGTGCTATGCCTTTAATGAAAAGATTAGGAATACAATCATGTGCAAGAGCTAGCTTTTACATTTACAATACAAAAGAGGAAATAGATGCTTTGATAGAAGGATTGGAAAAAGTCAAGATGGTGTTTAAGTTATGATAAAAGAGATGTATCGGGAAATTATTTTGGAACGTTATAAGAATCCTGTTAATGCTGGCGTTGTTGAAGATGCTGATGTGGTTGTTAAAGATTATAATCCTACTTGCGGTGATGTAGTTGAAATTCAAATAAAATTTAATAATGGTGTGGTGAAAGATATAAAGTTTCAAGGTCATGGTTGTGCAATCAGTCAAGCGAGTACAGATATATTGATAGATTCTGTTAAAAACAAAAAAATTGGGGATGTTATACGTATTACATCTGAAGAATTTTTAAAAACTTTGGGAATAGAGCTCTCTCCTCTGAGGTTAAAGTGTGCGTTGCTTGGGTTGAAAATACTTAAAACAGCTGTTTATAGTTATTTAGGTGCAGGGGGTGAGATTTGAACTCACGAAGGCACTAAGCCAGCAGGTAACTTCTTAGCACCTAAGCCTCGGCTAATTCTGAACTTTAGCTTTCTATCTGCCGCAATTGACCAGACTATGCGACCCCTGCACGGATAATATTATCTTGTAATTTATAAACTTATAGGAGAATTGGCTTGTATTCACCGAGATAGGTTTCAACAGAATCTATTCCAAACCATTTCTCAAAATCGATATCCTTTGCTTTTTTGTAATCGTATGGTGTTTTTAATGGAATCCAACTGTCGAATACCTTCATACTTTTGAAACATCTCGCACGGTTGAAAAGTTTGCTTCCCATATTTTCCCAATCAAGTGGTAGTTGTGTTTCATCTATATTCAGAAATATATGATTAATTTTTGCATCGAAATAAGCTGTTCCTGTATTTGCATTTTCACCTTCAGAAAGAGCTATAGTACGCTCTGTTTCCAATTTTATGACTTGATTGGTCGAGGGATCAAAAATTATTTTATCAAATTGTGAAAGACCGGATGAACTGCCGACAAGGGTTACTAAAAATCCTTTTGATACTCCTTCTAAATGAAATTGTGCAAATTTTTCTAAATCTAAGTTGTTGATGTCTGAACCGCCAAACATTATTTTATGTTTGTTGATATCAAGAATTCCCTTTTCTAAATAATACTTAACCACACCGGCACGACCTATTCTTTTCCCTTCTTCTTTCAAGAAAACAAATTCGATTCCTGTATTTTTCGTAATGTTGTTACAATGCTCTATTATTTTTTCTGGTTGATGCCATAATGTTATGAAGAATTTTCTGATGCCAGCTTTAACATAAGGAAGTATTGTCCAGTCTATTATCGGTCTTGGGTTAGTGCCGATTTCTGTCAGAACTTTCGGAATTTTTCCTTGTGTAACAGGATACCATCTTTCACTTAATCCACCGGCATGAACAATCACTTCGGTATTGGTGAGGTAGGATTTCCAATCTTCCATACAAAACTAAAGAAAAGTTAGATTTATTAATGTTTACAGTTCACTCTAACCAAATCAAGGGATTCTTGAAATTTTTATCATAGTCGGAGACTAGTACTTCCTATGTTTAGGGTAGCAATCTCGACAGTAAACAGGCTTTCCTTCAGCCGGTTCGAAAGGTACTTGTCCTGGTTGACCGCAGTCTGAACAGGTTATGTCAAACATCTTTCGTGAACCGCCGAATCTGCCAGCTAACGCCATTCTATATTCACTCCTTTTTTAATTTGTGTCATACGAAACTACAGAAGTAGCTTACGTACAACTTTAACTGAATTGAAAAGATGACTATTTAAGCTTTTAGAAATGACAGAAACACATGCAGAATATTTCAAAATTAGTTTCAGTTTTATTCACTTTTTCCAGATTACAGCAGAGATGTAGTTTAATTGCTGGGTTGAACAAGTCACCCGAACGGAAGCCCATGGCATCTAATCGAGATTTAAAAAATGAGGATTTAAAGATTTAGGAATGGCAGAAGCATTTGCAAGATATTTCGATTTTTGTTTCGCTTTTTTTAACTTTTGACATGTTGCAACACATGTGTTTACCAGATTCGGGAAAGATGTCACCGGGGTGACCTAATTGCATAATTTCACCAAGTGCTCCCACTGGGATTTGAACCCAGGTCTTAACCTCGAGAAGGTCACATCCTTAACCGGACTAGACGATGGGAGCTTATCACAGATTTCACTTTTATTTATTAATATGTCTATTTTTAGCAATATGTTTTGTTATTTCCTTTCCCAGCTTCTATCAGTCGATAAAATGTACCTTCCATAATTTTGCTAATTTCTTTTTAAGTAGCGTAATAAAATTTTCATAGTTTACTCAATCTTGGAGATAATCCCAAGGCATTTGCTAAACCTATTGTAAAAGTTGATACAGTTTTACAATCCGCGGGGATTTCTCTCTCAGTTAAATATATTTCAACCAACTTATTTAAGTTCATATACTCTACTAATGGGTGTGGTTAAACTTTACTCTTAAATTTGGTATACTTGCGTGTAAATCCTTTTTTATAGCCTTTATACTTTTTCTTTTTTTCTGCGAATTCAATCTCGTAAGCAATTTCTTCTATTTTTTTCTTGATGTCTTCTGACATTTTGTTTCTTATAAAAATATTGTTTTTTGAAAATAGAAATCTTTATATGTCCGATATCGGACATTATAGTTTTGTGAAAAATTATGAATTTTATCTTAATCTACGACATACCAACTGAGTTAGAAAGTGTACAGAGGCAGACACATAGACTTCTAGTTAGAAATGGTTGTAAACAAATACAAAGATCCGTCTGGAAATCTGAAGAATTAAGTACATTAATGGATATTGCAATCTTTGTTAAAAAATCCGGTGGTGATGCAAGAATTTTGGAAGAAAAATTTGTTTTTTAATTTTAGATGTGTTGTCCAGTTGTAATGTTTTCTATCGTTTGTTTTTAAAGTTTTGTAGATATCAGTGAGGGCTGTACACGAGTTAAGATGGGCCCAGAGGGATTTGAACCTTATCGGTCCTTTGAGGACTCTCGACCTCCCGGTTAAGAGCGTCAGCTTGTTATCGGCTGCTCTACCATGCTGAGCTATGGGCCCAAATCCTAAGAAATAATATGTTATTTAAATTAATCCTTTTTTGTCTTCAATTTCGACAAAAGATAAGTAACAAATATCGATAAGATAGTAATGGCTATAGCTGTATAAATCTTAACTATCAGATTACCTTTTTGCGGAAAAAGTACAAATATCATCTCCTTCACAACTTCGTTCCAACTTAAAGCCGCCACAACACCAAATGCTGAAACTATAAGAGTAACAAAATTATCTTTAAAAACTTTCTTAAACTCTTCCAACTCCCTGCCTATTGTCAGTTGTCTACTCTGTTGCTTCCAGTTAGGCTTTATTATGCTTGAAACTACACCTTTCAACTTTCTGACAACCATAAAAAACAAAAAAATTAATTAGCAGTTCTTTTATAAAAACATTTCTGTAGAATTAACCAAATCTGATTATGAACATCATCGGTTTTCTTTTTAGCCTCTTATTGTTTGTATCCCTAATCACCATAAGTTACAAGCTAGGTCAAGTGATTATAGAATTGAATGTTCCAGTATTACAGAGTGCAAATACAACAAAATTAACTCTTCCCGAAGAACCTATGTCGAATTTTACTTTAAGATGGAATCACTTTCCTCTGACAGTTTACATGCAAACAGATTTCATAAAACAAAAACCTGAATATGCAACTAACTTTAGAGAGGCTTTAAACATCTGGCAGACTGCAACAAAAAATCTTGTGGAATTTTCTATGGTCACTTCACCTGAAGCTGACCTAACTGTGGAGTGGGTACCAGATTTAAAAGAAAAAGCTTTGGATACTCTTGGAAATACAGACATAAAATTCATTAATGTTAGTGGATTTGGTTTAATTCAAAAAGCTAAAATACAACTACTGACAAAAACAAACAATAAGCAACTATCAGAAACTGATATGATTAACTTGGCTTTACACGAAATAGGCCATGCTCTCGGCTTAAGTCATAGCAATGACGAAAACGATATTATGTACCCGACTTTAACAATTCCCACAAAAGAAATAAAGTCTATCTCCCAAAAAGAGATTCAAAAATTGCAAGAAATTTATGCAATAAAACCAAAACCAGACTTGAGGATAGTAGAAGTTAATGTAAGTAAAGCTACTGTTAAAAGATTTGTCACAACTTTCTACTTGGCTAACATAAGCTTGATGGTAGAAAACACTGGACTACTCGATGCCACTTCACCACACTTGCTGATAAATGCTGATAATGTTAAAGTAAAACAAGAAATTTTGCCCGACATACCTCTCGGCAACAGGTTAAACGTTATCTTTGGGAATTTGCATATTGAAAATGATTTTAATGTAGTTGAGATAATTATCGATCCCGAAAATGTGATAGAAGAGTTAAATGAAGAGAACAATATCGCAAAACTGTATGTAAGTTAACAGGACTCATCTTCTTTGACCGATGTAAAAATCAAGTCAAATAAATCCATATCACTTTTTTGCATTTTAATAACCTGCTTCAGGTAATAGGATGTCACATTCGATATCTCAGAAATTATTTCCTTTATCTATAATGAGACATTCGATAGTTAATTACAAACAATTTAATAACCAGTAGAAATCTATTTAGTTGGAATTTTTATGCAGAAAACAATTCCTAAAATACAATCAAAAATTAAATATAACGAATAATTTTGTGAAATTGAGAAGCTAAAAATGGACTACGAAAGGGATACTCAGAAAGAATTACTGGTTCGCCTAATAGTAGTCTATAAAAAGCTTCAGTTGTCCATATAGCACCTATTAATGCATGATGTGGTTTTGGTTCTTCTGGTAAACCGAAAAGTTGAAAAATATGTGAAGAACTTAGAGCAGAGACATTTCCTTTTAGCGGAACTGGTATCCCCAATTTTAGAAATTCGGCATAAACTTGACTATGTAAATCAACTGCTCTATGACCATACAGCCATTCGATTCCGTATCTTTCAAAAGCCTCGATAAGTATCGGCCAATCTAGAGCCTGTGGGTTCATAGAAGCTAAAGTTCTGTTTTTAAATTGTCGTGACCAATTGTAAAATTCGTATAATAGCTCTTTCACAGGTGGCTTAGAAGGATCTTTTATTTGTTCGAGTGTGAATCCTGTTATTTCCAATGCCTCCTGAGTTACTTCTTTATCTTCTTCCATTTGACATTCTCCATAAAACACCTCATCAGGATTGCAGAAATTTACTGCACCTATGCTAACAATCGAGCATTTTTTGGGATCCTTTCCTGTAGTTTCGATATCAATTACAATCATGTTTTCCATTTGAATCCAAAATTTAATAAATGTTGTGGGTCTGAAGGGGTTTGAACCGCAGACGAACCCAGCTTTGAATCTTCCAACAACCAACTTTCTCCAGCACCAGACTTTATGTCGAACATGCTGAGCTGTGAGACTATGTAGACCTTGCCATGCTTACTTCAGAAAAATGACAAACTTTCTTTAGAGAGAAAGAAGTCTGTCCTACCTTGAGAGATAATATTGTAAGAGCATTGTATATCTATGTTAAAACTTATGAGAAATCACCAGAGGCCTTAAAACAATATATTGAACAATTACCCTAGTCATATTTTTGTCATATCTTACATCCATAGAATTTAGCTACAGCCTCTCCAATTTTTAGTTCTTCTCGAAGTTTTTTGTCTTTTTTAGAAGCCTCCCTTTTTACCAATCTCAATCTTTCTATATTTGGAATAACTTTTTTGAAAAGTTTATAATCCTCTAAAAATTTTTTACCCATCTTCTTTTTTATCTTATTTTCATAGTTCTGTATGATTTTCTCTAATTTTTTTGAAGTATATAATGGCCATAGCGATTTTTCTATTCTGAGATAAGAAAAGCATAACCCAAGCTTTTTAAAGGAGAATTTTTTTAACTCTGGAAAGTATTTTTTAAAAAGTTTTAATACAGTGATAGGAGGAATTAAAGTTTTTGGTCTTTCAATAGTTATATCGACTAAGTCACCTTCTTTTAATTTTAAATAATTCTCTATCCAAAGTCGATGAACTCTAAACAAGTATTCGTTCCCCTTCCGCTCCAATTTTCTTAACTGTGTTACTTTTTTTGTAGTATACATATTTAATATTTTTTCATCATATAAATATGAAAACGAGAGTTAGAAAAGTATAAGGGGTTAATGTCTGTTCAGTTATTAGAAGATAAGAAGATTGAACCATATCGATATGAAAACGTATATGATAACATTAGAGCAACTGGCTGTTGTAACCAAAATTGCTCTCTTAAATCTTTTGCTTTCTGGCTAGTAGCGGGTAAGGCTTATCGAAAATAATTTATTAATCTTACATCAACTTACATCTCAACTTTTCCGTAGTAATTTTTTGGTTCATATCGATACTTTAATCTACGAGATAAAAGAAAACATCCCCGAGTTCAATAGAGATGATATTACTATTGATGTTAACGGTTATAGACTATGGTACGATGAAAAACCATTGCTAGAACTTCTGTTAAAAGAAAGAAGTCAGTTAGTAAGCATACCTAAAGAAATATCACTACCGTTATCTTTGTATGCTGTCTCATTTCGTATCCAAGACAACTCTACAAACGAAAACTATCTTATAATAGTTAATTTAATTACAAAAGAGATTTCGATTACGAGAGATTCTGAAAATTTCGAGCATGTAACACAAGAAAATAGCATATACAGAATAGTTAATAACATAGCAAGAAAATTAGGTTATAAAAATTTTAATAGTTATTAATAAGAGTAAAAGTTTATCTGGCAGGAAATGCCATTATATCCTCTTAATTTCCGTTAGAAATTCTGTCAGCGATGAGGACTGTGATAGCTTTATATAGAAGTGCCATGGGTCCGGTGGGATTTGAACCCACGACCTTCTGGTATCTCCGCCAGTTAGCTCATAGTAAAGGCTTTATTTCATTTCATCTTTTAATCAAAGCTTTTTCAGCATGTGGCTTAAAAGCCTCAACCCTCTTGTTAGAGGACAGCTGCTCTACCATGCTGAGCTACGGACCCTTTGATAATTATTGATTATAGAAATTTTAATAGCTGAATGGTTTAAATCTTCTATGTCTTCACCAAGCCTGTCATAAAGAAACATATATCCTTAGTTCCTTATGTCTGACACTATCTTCATGAAGACGACAATTAATTTAAACTTTATAATTTCCTCACTCGATTAATATCATGAGTTTTCCAGCTGTATTCCTTTATCTTCGCACTTCTACCAAATCCACATGCGGCACATTTACCTTTCTGTATGTGAAACGATACCCTACCACAGCGACGGCAGCGTGTGTGTTTTATACCTGCGTGAAACTTGCCCATAGAGGGCGTTCCTTTTACCATATCAACTACAATTGGTATCAATTCTTTTTAAGTTTTCGTTTCGGCTACATTCTCAGGTTTTTCTATCTTGTCATGTATATTATTTTATGGAGTTCAAAGAACTTGTGAAAGGTGTGAAGATTCCTGTCATCGGCTTAGGCACATGGAAAATGGGTGGGGATATTTTACCAGACAAATCCAAAGATAAAGAATGCATAGCGGCATTGAAGCGTGGGATAGAACTTGGAATGGCACACATCGATACAGCAGAAATTTATTCCTCGGGACATGCTGAAGAACTAGTTGCAGAAGCGATAAAAGATTTTGATCGTGAGAAATTGTTTATAACATCAAAAGTCTGGCAAACAAATCTTAGATACAATGATGTGATAAAAGCTGCGAAAGGAAGTTTAAAGAGATTAAAGATAGACCAGATGGATTTGTATCTTGTTCATTGGCCTAATCCAGATATACCTTTGAAAGAAACCATGAGAGCAATGGAGTATCTGCTGGAGCAAGATCTGACACGATTCATCGGTGTTAGCAATTTTTCTGTTGAAGAAATGAAAGAAGCTCAATCCTATACGAAAGCAAAGATAGTCACCAATCAAGTTGAATATAGCTTGGTACATCGTGAACCGGAAGAAAATGGAGTGCTACAATTTTGTCAAAAGAACAAGATAATTCTAACAGCATATAGCCCTATAAAATATGTTGTCGGTAAGAAGATTCCGTTACTCGATGAACTGTCTAAAAAATACGGAAAAACGCATGTGCAGATAGCGTTGAATTGGCTTATATCCAAACCTCAAGTAATAACAATTCCAAAAGCTGCAAATATCAAGCACGTGGAAGAAAATGCAGGGGCTGTTGGATGGAAATTGGAAAAAAGTGATATCGAAAAATTGAATAAACTTATATAAGTACTTTTGACGAGTCGCTTGAAAAATGTGTTTTTGCGCGATGGAATCTAGAAAAAGATCTAGATTTACAATACCTCCACCACATCAGCCGCATTCTGCAAAGAGGCTGAAAACCCTGTTTCCGCCCCTATGATTACTGTCCTTTTACCGTATTCCTTAGCTTTTTGAATAACGGGCAGAAAATCTGCATCGCGTGTAACTATAACTACAGTATCGATATTCTTTGTGATGATAGCTTCTGTTGCTGCTGTTGCTAATGATACATCAACATCTGCCGAAGTCTCCATGTCAGCTTTTTGCCCAAGAACCATTTCACATTCAAATCCCTCGTTGATGACAGCTTCGATTAGTTTCTCGGGCGCATACTGATTAATGAAAACTTTTGCTATCGATATCCTTCCGAACTTTCGTGCTATTCTTCTCACCTCACCCAAGTCGATCATGAATTCTTTACGAAGCATGTTAGGACCATCAACAAATATAGCTACACTACCATACTCGTTTCTAGTCGTTCTTCTTTGCGGATACATTTCAATCACTCCCCCTTTAGTTGAGAATTTAGTACAATTGTTTACCGTCCCTTTCTAACGATGTAACAATACCATTAATTTTTATCTCACCGTTATTTAAAGTTATTAAGCCAGATAACTTTGTTAGAGTAAGTGAACTCTGCTTCAAGTTTGCCGTTAATTGCCATTCTCCTTTATCATTATATACTTCTATCTGACCTGATGGTGCATTAACTGACAACGTGTCGGCACTGACACTAGATACAGAAAACTCTATTGGTATAAGTTCAATCTCAAAATTTACCATTCCTGCATCATTTGTCGACTCTCTCGAATCCAAAGTAATTGAAGGGGACGTCCCGCGAACTATGATGCTTCCAGCTTCATACAGCAAATTTCCGGTGACGTCGTCACTTGAAAAAGTGCATCTATCTTCAATTTTAGTTTTCACAGTATCCAGCTTTATAGTGTTACACACCCCCTTCAGGTTCACTACAGAATTGGTCAAGGTTAAACTTTTGCCATACAGTGTAGTAGTCTCTGTCTTCAAGACTATTCCAAACGGTTTTGCTGCTGGTTTTTGCACATCAGCGAATTTCCCTACTTTAAATACTTTCAGAAATTGCTGTCCCATGTTGGCATAAGCTATCAATCCCAATATTCCAACTATTAACACTAGAGCAAGTATAAGCTTAAAATGCCCGCCTTTAACATCTTCTGCCATGTAATCTATTATATAATTGGAGATTTATTTATATAAGCAGTTAATGAATTTATTGGAAGGGTTTTGTCACCATTTACCTTCTTCAAAGAACGAGAAAGATTTTGAAAAGATAAAAATCGAAGAGGTATATTAAAAATCAGGAGTTTTTGTGGTGATGTCATGTCTCAAGCAGAGATCTTGGATTATTTGAAAAAAACAGGTAAAGGCACGATAAAAGATTTCATCGAACATACAGGTAAAAGCAAGACATCTGTTGCCATTAGCTTAATGAAGTTAAAACGCTATGGTGAGATAAAAAGAATAGGATGGACTATTGTATCTGGTGTCAAGCTCGCACTTTATGCCCTGAACGAAAAAAAGCTGGTGCTTTAATCCGAATTTATTTAAATGAGAACGACCTAATTCTGAATTGCTTGGTGAGAGATGCCTCTACTCGGAGACACAAGCTTTATAGGAACTATAATTTGGATAGTATTCTTTCTGCTGATGATGTTCTTCTACCCACGGATAATGTTAATTCAAATGATAGGAAAATTAGAGAGTACAGCGCTGATGCTTGAAGGATTCACACAAAAAACCAAACAGATTGTGCTCAAGAAAATATCCAAAAACCCAACACGTGAACTCAGAGAAAAAATAGGAAATTTTATGGAATTTTTTGCTATAGAACCTGTGAATCTAGATCCTTATGGAATATTGAATAAACTCAGTCATCTGGCAGAACTCGTTGAGGATAGGTTTAAAGATTTTAGCAAAGAAGTGGCACCAAAAATGAATCCTGAAGAGCAGGCTAGTCTAGTTGCTGGACTATCAGGAGCCATTACGATGAACCAGATAGCGAAGATAGTCAGACACTTCGTTGAAACTGTCAAAAAAACAAAGAATCTTCAACTTGCGCTAGTGCTTCAGATGCAGGTGCCGTTTATTGAAAAGATTGCTAAAGCCGTGTTAAACGGAACTGAAACTATGACAAACGGCTGGCCGATGGGAGATTCGATTGGACCAATGGTTGCATCATATCTAATAGGTGATTCGCGTGGTAAAGAAATAGCGGATACCATAGTTGTCAGGAAAAAGATTAAAGGAAGAAATGTTATTATCCTGAAAGCTAAAGGTCCCGGTGGTAGGTTAGGTAAACCATGGGAAATTATCCAAAGGGAAGTTAAACGCGGTGGAATTGCAAAAATTATTTCTATTGATGCTGCCGGTAAACTTGAAGGTGAGAAAACAGGAGATGTTGCGGAAGGTATTGGTGTGGCTATGGGGAGCTTCTATCGTGCATTCATAGAAAATATTGTAACAGAGAAGAAAATCCCAGTGGAATCTATTGCAATTAAGATGGCACCAGAAGAGGCGATAATGAACATGCATCCTGATGTGATAAAAGCCGTGCCAAGAGTTATTCATCTTGTTGAACAAAATATAAAGAATACAAAAAGGAAAGGAACGATTATTATCATGGGTGTGGGTAATACAAGTGGTGTTGGTAACGATAAAAAAAGTGCTGAAGCTGCGGAAAAGAAAGCTAATGAAATAGCGAAGATGATGAAAAGAAGAGAAGAGCAGGAACAGAAGAAAGGCTGGTTCGGATTTTAAACTCCCAAAATTTCTTTAAGTTGTCTGAGTTTGTTTTCTAGATAATTACGTTGTAATTTGATATGTACCACATGTGAACTCGTCTCAAAAGCGTCTGATATAGGAAGTCTGAAATCTCGTTTTATCACATTCTTATTTTCCCTTCTAGGCATATTGTACATTTTGAGCTTTCCTACAACATCTTCTATCATCTTATCCATCTCATTTATCTGATCTACTGATAGAAGACTCAAAACATCTTTATCGCTTAATTGTTCAAATTCTTTACCTAACTGATGTTCAATAGAACATATCATTTTTGCTATTCCTGTTACAAGTTGTATAAAACTCTGGTATGTTTCTTTGTAAGACAGATCTGAAGGACGTTTGCCATCCCGACTCACATCATACCAAGTAACAGCTGAGGCATTACCTAAACCCATTTCTAATGCAGCCAATAATATTTGTGGGTAGAATGCTGCATAAACTCCTAACAAGGCTGCACCTTGGTCTTCGGTTATTATTCTTCTCATTTTAACAAGTTCCAATTTATCTGAATGTATGAGGGATTCAAAATACCTTCTATACTTATCCTTCAATCTACCAGTTGCTTCTTTCCCTTCTACGAAACCATCTCCAATAATTATGGAATAAACATCAAGCTCGTTTTTTTGAAGACCTTGTAATATTGTAGAGGACGCACGTCCAGAGATTGCTGTATCAATCAATATCGGTTTCTTTAGAGGGGGCAGATTTTCATAAAATTCTCTAACATAATGTCTTCTCTCTATCTCAGAAAATAGCCATGCTATTAACTGGAAGTTTTTATCTTTTACTCTTTTTTCTTTATTGTAAGAAAGTGCTGTTATGAAATCTGCTCCCCAATAACGCATTTTGTCTATTACTTGATCGGGTGTCAAATTGAGACGGTTTAGACGTTTTAAATCATCATTATCCATATTAATATCTGCAGTTAATGGCACGGGTACAATTGAAAAATTATAATTGTCTTTTCTATTAATACCGAAATACATCCTTTCAGCTAAGCTTCTAGCATCATCATCCCACTTTGCCATATATTTTACTATATAGTATACACCGAGGGCAATTGGATTTGCTCCTCTGCTTGGGTTTATTATTCCATCATAACCTTCTTTATTAGCTTTCTGAACAACTGTTTTTGCAGCGCGATAAATGCCTCTAGCATAACTAACTATATTCGCCTTATCTTGCATTTCTTCTTGAACTGTCGGCATAACATTATTAGAGGAGCGGAAATAATTTAAAATTATATCGTTCGTCATTATTGAACATAATTAAAAAAAATAAAAAAACTTAATCGGATTCTACAACTTGTTACATTCTTTTACAGGTCGCAAGCTCTGAGAGTTTTTCTTCCATTAGCTTTTGCTCTTTCAATAGCACGCTTGATTTTCCAGCTGATTCTGTTGTCCAATTCTTTGAAGAAATCTTCACCTGCTCGCATTCCTTTCAATTGAGCTCTAACAGCAGATTTGACGGCTAACGCCATTTTTTAATACACCTCCGATAATTTTAATTGGATTAGGATATTTAAATGTTATTTTAATTTTGAACTTTCTTCTACCTTTGCATCAGGTTTTTTACAGCATCTTCAACTTTTTTTGTAAATTCTTCCAAGCTACCATCATTCTGAATAACTACATCCGACATTTCAATACATTTCTTAACCTGTTGCCCGTATTCCGGTTGATTTTTTCCTTGGTCACGCTCATCAGCAGCAACAAATTCTTCCCAATTTTTTGGATCTGTAGGACGATTTCTTTTAACAATCCTTTCAAATCTTATTTGCTGTGGTGCGTCTATTGCAATTAATTTAAAATCCTCTCCAAATTTTTGACGCAAAAAATCAACTTCACCAGGATTTCTAATTCCATCTATTATTTTCACATTGTCATTTTTTTTCATAAACTCTATAGCAATTTTAGCAAGCACGTGAGTACCGTACTTTTGCCTTAATTGATCGCCCAAATCTTGTTGTATTTTTCTTGTAATATTAATTCCCCTTTTCTTTAAACTAGAATAATCAAGCAAATCTGATAATTTCACAGAAACCGTGTTGAATTTCTTTTCCAAAATCTCTCTTGCAACATCTTTACCAGAACCTATCGTACCGGTTAACCCTATTATTTTCATATAGAAAATTTGGTTTTAAAATATAAATTGGTATCCGTTGGGATTAAAAATTTAAACTTATACTATTCAATTAGTATTGGTTAAATGATTCTTTCAGATAGAGACATCAAAGAATATTTGAAAAGTGGTAAGCTAAGTGTAGGTCCTTTAGAAGATGAAGAAATACAAATTCAACCTTCCGGTATAGACTTAAGATTGGGAAATAAGTTTCGTATTTTCAAATCTATATCAACTCCCTTCATAGACACTAAACAACCAATAGAAGGTTATACCGAAGTTCTGGAATTAGATAATAACAAACCATTTATTTTGCACCCAGGGGAATTTGTTTTAGGTATAACACAGGAATATATCAAAATGCCCGATGATTTAGTTGGTATGATAGATGGAAGAACTAGCTTAGGAAGATTAGGAATAGGTATACACACTACAAGTGCTGGAATAAATCCTGGATGGGAAGGGAAAATTACTTTAGAAATCTCAAATAACGGAAAAATGCCTGTTGCATTATATCCTGGGATGAGAGTTTGTAAGTTAAGTTTTATTAAGATGTCATCCCCACCAGAAAAGCATTATGGTTTAAAAGAAGGGGCTAAATATCAAGCGGAGGAAGAAATAAAAGAAAGCAAGATTTTCAAAGAGTTTAAATAAATTTTAAGTTAAAACTTGATAAACAAAAAATGCGACAATATTTGTAATAGAGTTAGTCAAAAGAAACACGAAATACCCGCTACCTAATCCGCCCAATAACCAAGTGATGATAGTAGAAATGAAATAATAAGCTACCAAAGTAATCCAGAATCCTTCTAATCCAAACAAATAACCAAAAAATACAGCCAATATCTGAGCTGGGAAAGATACCAAAATGAATCGAGCTATTTTCAAATGCATCAAAGAATGGATAACAAGAATTATAGCTGCTAATGTAAGCCCTTCAATAATACCGAATTTAGTTCCAGCTAACCAGGGAGCAAAGAATAGAAAATCCGTCCCGTCAATATGTAGAATTTTTTTAGAGAATAGATCCAGTAAAAAATTCATCACGATAAATACTGCTGAAAATATAAGAAAGTCCTGTGTCAAGTTTAGTGCCATACTTAGAATACAACAGTTAACTTTTTTAAGTACCGTTCCTCAGCTTTAGTAAGATATTCTACAGATTAGGGTATAAAAGAAATTTGTTACAAAGCTCTGACACTTGCTGTCTAACAATTTTTATCATTTCGTTATTTTTAATTTCTTCCCTAAACTTTTTCAAATATTCTACACGTTCATCTTTATCCTCGGGCAACCGATAGTCTTTCACAGCATATATAACTTGGGCTATCAGCTTTCCTATAATTTTCATTTCACCTTCCTTCATTCCCCTTGTTGTCAGAGCTGGTGTACCTAATCTCACTCCACTAGGATAAAATGGGGATGAAGGGTCATTAGGAATTGTATTTTTATTTACCGTAATACCTGCAACATCTAAAGCTTCTTGCACAAATATCCCATGACCTTTACCAAATGATGTTAAATCAATAAGTATCATGTGATTATCCGTTCCGCCACTAACTAGTTTCAATCCATTGTTGATCAATTCCTCTGCCAAAGCTTTTGCATTCTTCACAATCTGTTTACCATATTCTTTGAATTCTGGTTTTGATGCTTCGTTTAAAGCTACTGCTATACCTGCAGTAGTATGATCGTGTGGTCCGCCTTGCAACCCGGGGAATATCGCCCTATCAATTTTATCAGCTAACTCAGGATCTTTATCCAAACCTTTTTGCGTAACCATTATTATTGCACCTCTCGGACCTCGCAATGTCTTATGTGTAGTTGTTGTAATAACATGAACATAAGGAGCGGGATTTTTATGCACACCTGCTATAACTAATCCGGCAACATGTGCTATATCTGCAGCAAGATAGGCGCCAACCTCATCAGCAATTTTTGAAAATTCTTCAAAAGGAAATTCTCTTGTGTATGCAGTAGAACCTACCCAAATTAATTTTGGTTTATACTGCAATGCCAACTGCCTGACTTCGTCCAAATCCAAATAACCATCTGGTTTTACATGATATTGCACAGCTTTGAAATACTGTCCTGTAATACTAGACTTCCATCCGTGAGTTAAATGTCCACCATGGGTCAATTCTTGCCCCATTATCACATCTCCAGGTTTACAAATTGCAAAATAAACAGCAAAGTTAGCAGGAGAACCGGAATAAGGTTGGACATTAGCATGCGGGACACCAAAAAGTCTTTTAGCTCTTTCTATCGCCAACTCTTCGATAACATCAATGAATTGATTACCCCCGTAATATCTTTTACCAGGATATCCTTCGGAATATTTGTTTGTTAGAATAGAGCCCATCGCTTGTAACACAGCAGGGGAAGTAAAATTTTCAGAAGGAATCATTTCCAATCCATTTCTTTGTCGATCCAGTTCATTCTGAATAGCTTCATAGATCTCAGGATCGACTTCTTTTAAAGTTTTCATCCACTCCATAAATTCACTACTAAAGTAAAGAATAAATAACTCATTTAAATATTATAGGTAAGTATGAAGAGGCATCCCGAATATCAGTATCTTGATCTTTTGAAAGATATTCTAGAGAATGGTGTCGATAAAAAGGACCACAATACAGGCAATACTTTGCGGAGTGTCTTTGGTCGTCAGATAAGATTTAATTTACAAGAAGGTTTCCCTCTGTTAACTACTAAAAAAGTGTTTTGGAAAGGAGTACTTTACGAACTATTCTGGTTTTTGAAAGGACATTCCAACATAAAATACCTTGTTGATAATGATGTCCACATTTGGGATGCTTATCCTTACAAAATTTACATGAATGCTGTTGAGAAAGGTGAGGTTCCATTTCTTACGCTAGAAGATTTCATTCAAAAAATAAAAACCGACCAAGCATTTGCTGACAAATGGGGTGAGCTTCCCTATATCTATGGTCAAATGTGGCGGAGATGGCCTGCTAAGGATGGGCGTACAATTGACCAGATAGCTTGGGTAATTGATAACCTGAAGAGATTTCCCGATAGAAAGCACAGCATGGTTTCTGTTTGGAATCCTGAATATATGTATGAAATGGCATTGCCAGGAAAGGCTGCCGTATTTCCTTTATGTCATGTATTGTTTCAATTTAACGTTGCTAATGGCAAACTCTCATGTCAGCTTTACCAGAGAAGTGCAGACATGTTTTTGGGTGTTCCGTTTAACATTGCAAGTTACTCTCTTTTAACTTTAATTATTGCTCATTTAACTGGCTATGAGCCGCATGAATTTATTCACACGTTCGGAGATGCTCACATATATGCCGATCACTTTGAACAAGTTAAAGAACAACTGTCACGTGAACCAAGACCATTTCCCAAAGTTACTATCGATGCTAATGTAAGAACTTTGGACGAACTTCAGCCGGAGCATATAAAATTAGAAAATTATAACCCACACCCCGCAATTAAAGCCCCCCTTACAGTGGCTGGTGGATTTAACGAAAAAGATAGAAGAAAAGTTTATTAATATGTTAGCAATAATCGCCGCTGTTGCTGAAAACAATGTTATAGGAAAAGCTAATGAACTACCGTGGTACATTCCTGAAGATTTAAAGAGATTCAAACAATTGACGACTGGAAAGACGGTTTTGATGGGAAGGAAGACTTTTGAGTCGATTATCAAAAAGACGGGAAAGCCACTACCAAATAGAAAGAATGTGGTAATCACTTCCCAAACCGATTATCATGTTCCTGAAGGTGTTGTTGTTTATAACGATTTGAATAAAGCTTTACAGGACTTGAAGAACGAAGATGTTTTTATCATAGGTGGTGGTGAGATATATAGGCAAACAATAGATTTGGTAGATAAGCTTTACATCACTCATGTGAACAAGAAAGTTGATGGGGACGTATTCTTTCCGAAAATAGCTTCGGCCAAATGGAAAAAAATAAATGAGGAAATACACGAGGGATTTAGTTTTGTTGAGTACGAAAGAATTAAATGAAATCAGATCTGTTTTTCCTTACCTTTTGTAGTTACTCTTCCGCCTTGCCATTGACCTTTGTAAGAGTTGGCATTACCCTCAACAAGATGAAACTGGGCGTGAACAATTCTAGCCCCCATTTCTAATGTCACTGGAACCGGACCGTCATTCTTTAAAGCAAAAATTAGTTCACCTTTATATCCCGGGGCTACGTTACCAGTCCTAATGTGCAAACCTGAACGAAAAGTTGTTGTTCGAGGCTTGAAATTTATTGTTATGTTATGTGGTGTGTTAACTTTTTCTATAGTTTTTACTAGATAAAATTCTCCTGGCATTATAACATGAGAATTGACTTTACCATCTTCGTATTTAGCTACTAATTCTACTTCGGGGGTTTGTCGCTCGTTTATTCCTAAAAAAGCATTTCCTTTTATTCTATACAATTCACCGACACGAAAATCAAAACCTGCACCTTCAGGATTTGTCAACTCTCTTTCAGAAAGATTTTCAACTAGATTTTGTTCCTTCACTAGCTTTAATAAAATATCTGTACCTAAAATCATGTTTTTAATTATTGAAAGGTATATTTAAATTTAAATTCTAAGAGATTACAAGTGATTTTATGACGCTGAGACCGGGAAGAACCATACACAAGATAGAGAGACCGTGGACTAGATTTTCTGTAAAAAAGACAAAAAGCTACATCCCGACAATGCCACCGAGTAAATTGCATCAATTCATAGTAGGCGAAATGAATAATAATTTTGACACTACTCTATTACTTGTTGCTAAAGAACCCGCACAGATACGTGATAATGCTCTGGAAGCTGCAAGGGTTGTCGCAACTAACTTCCTGGAAAAGAAATTACCGAAAGGATACATGCTAAGATTCCTTCTTTATCCACATCAGATACTCAGGGAAAAACCAATAGCGCAAGGTGCCGGGGCAGACAGATATTCGAGAGGAATGAAGCTTGCATTCGGCAAACCTGTAGGAAAAGCTGTACAAATACATACAGGGCAGGCACTTTTGATTCTACAGATAAATAAAAACAATCTTGTGATTGGCAAACAAGCCCTGAAGAAGGCTGCATTGAAATTACCCACACCAATGAGAATTGTTGTTGAGTAAAATGGAATTTGTAAAAATCGGCCTTTTGTCAGATTTTCCAGAGGGTAAGATGAGAAAAGTCGAAGTAAAAGGAAAAGAATTGTTAGTTGTGAATATTAATGGGGAGATATACTCTATCGATAACATTTGCACTCACGAGGAATGTCCTTTATCTGATGGATTTTTACAAGATGAAGTTGTTACATGTCCTTGCCACTTAGCTCAGTTTAATGTAAAGACTGGTAAAAAAGTTGCTAATCCCGCTACTGGCGAAGACATAGAAGATGAGCAAACATTCAAAGTAAAAGTTGAAAATAGCGAAGTTTTTGTTGAGGTTTAAAACTTTGAATAAACCGTTCTTTTCACAAATATTGATATAACACAAACTTCATTTGACTAAGAGCCTCAGGCGAGAATTGCACTCGCGACCTTGTTTATAAATTCATTGCTTACCATGCTTGCGCCGCAAATCGTACACGCTCTACTAACTGAGCTACTGAGGCTTATCTTATAGATTTTACTTGCATGTTAATTAATTTATCACTTGATGTAGGATAGTTGTAAATATGAGACTTTCATACGTACGACACTTTTATGTTCCATTATGTTTGATACCATTGTCGCGTACAGAGATTTCAAATAATTTCATCCGACAACAGTACCACTATGATTTCCTTCAACAGCTTTAATTATTTCATCTGGGTTATTTCCGTCTATCAAAATTGTTTTTATTTTATATTTTTTAATGAGTTTAGCTGCCTTCAAATCAAACAGCCTATGCTCACCAGGTATCTGAGCATTCTTTTGGATTATTTTCAGAAATTCATCATGTGAGAGTTTATCAAACTTCTTTGCATTTGGATTAATTTTTGGATCTTCTGAATAAACACCCGAAACATTTGAAACATTAACTAATAAATCGGCTTTTACAAGCTTGGCAAAGTAAGCTGCATCATAATCACTAGAAGTTCCAGCATCGTATCCACCACATACTATTATTTTCTTACCAAAATTCTTTCCTATTTCGTTAATCGTATTTTTCAGAGGTTTCCATGTCACAAGATAACCTTTATCGCCTAGACCACAAACAAATGTAGAAGCATTAATGTGAGTTGACATTATGCCGATGAAATCTAGTCTTTTACTCTGGCCGCCCAATTGTTTACCGATTTTCTGGTACTCTCTGCAGACTTTTCCACCACCTATGACTAAAATAAGTTTATGTTTTTTTGCAAGTAACTTTACTGTATCAATGTATTTCTTGAAATGTTCCATTGTCAATTCTTTAGTTAAGACAGATCCACCAAGAGAAATCACAATCTTCATGTAATTAAATTGGTGTTACTATTCTTCAAGCTTGTAGACAACATCACCAGGTCGAACTTTATCAGATACTTTCAATCCTATGGAATCTCCCTTGTGAGCAACTTTTACTGGTTGATGTTCTATTTGCATACTATCGGCGATTTGTTGTATGTTAGTGGTGGTGCCTTCTATAGAAATCTGATCACCTTGTTGCAGGTCATCTTCAAGTTCTACTATAGCAACACCTATCTTGTTGTAATAATGTGTGACTTTACCAACGAGTTTCTTTTCTACCATCTATGAAAGCCTCCTATTTATCTTTTTGAAAGTGTAGTTTAAAAGCTTATCCTTGTAGGATGGGGATCCTGTCCACATAAGCTAGTTCTGGTTTGAATCAAGAAACAGAATATCTTTGTCCGCAACAAGAAACCTATACTGCTAAACTCATTGGTAGACTACATTAGTACATTTCCGAGGATTTGGTATAGGCACAGAAATTATAAGTAGGGGATTCGAATACTACAGAAGAAATAATTTTGTGAGAGCATCTACTATGACTAGTAATCCTGATGTCATGAGATTCCATGATATTCTAGGTTCATATAAACTTGCCACAATTCCAAGATACTATCTAGATGGTGCAACTGGCATTCTATACTGTAATCAAATACAAAAGAGAGATTAAATTTTCCTACTCACCCTTCTCATAACTTCCTTAAACCCCATTTTCTTAAATAACAACATCGGTTGCAATGAGATAATGACTGTGATTCAGTTTATGAGGATGTTTGCATACGGGCTGTCAATTGGAGATGATTATTTTATGTGGACAGCATCATGTTGGTGAAAGAGGAATGAATTAGTTGCGGTATGGAGAAAGCAATAGTTGACAGCTTCGATGTTATGAAGAGAATTAAGCAAAAATGTCCTGAAGAGTGTATTCAATTAGATCCAACAAAAATTGCTTTAACATTATTCATCCAAAATAGAAAAGAGAAACAGATTAAAAGTGATTAGAATAAAGAGAAACAGATTAAAAGAATATATGTTGATTTTTTGTTAATCAAATTCAATGATTATATTATGAAAAAATATTTGGGGTGAACTATAAAAATGAAGATAGAAATGAAATTAGTTGATAATTTGGCTGGTGTTATAGAAGGTGAAGAAGCGGTTATCGATGTCTTTAAACGTCATATTTCTGATGCAATAAAAAATAAGAAAAAATTAGATATAGACATAGCGGTTGGGTTTTTCTTTTTTGAAGGATTTAGAGAAGTATCGCCATTTTTAAAAGAATTGTATAAGAATGGTAAACTTGGAAAAATAAAAGTAATCATGGGTATGGAGACAACACCAAGTACTAAAGACGCTCTACTATCTTTACAACGTGATGTTTCTGTACTTGATGATGAAGATATAAAATTTTTAAAAGAGTTATATGAAAATAAAAAAATAGAATTTCGAGTTTATTTAGATAGAAGATTTCATGTAAAATTGTATATGTTCTATAAAAATGATACGATAGTTGAAGTGTGGGTCGGTTCTGCTAATTTTACAAGAGGTGGTTTAAAAGAAAACATAGAATTAATTGCTCCTACTGGTACTGATGAATATTCAAGAATGATTTATAAGGAATTTTTTGAAGAACTATGGAAGAATTCGTCAGATAGATTAGAAGACCTTAAAGTAATTGATGTAATTGTTAAAGAGGTCGGGGAAAAACCTTTTATTTATTTAGATCCTAAAACATTTTTTGCGTTCTTGCTAAATAAGCTAAATAAATATTACCTTTTTGAGAATATAGAATTGGAAGAAGCGCAAGCACTTGAGTTTCAAAAAATAAGTTTTTTTGCATCTTTGGATATTTTGAACAATTATGGCGGGTGTATTTTGTCAAACTCAGTTGGTACAGGAAAAACCGTCATTGCTGCGACTATTGTGAAATATTTTAATTCAATTGGGAAAAAAGCATTGATGATAATAAAGCCAGCATCAACTGATTTTTGGAAAAGTATTTTAAAGGAATGTGGAGTGAGTTTATCATACAATGAAATTATTTCCATTGGCAAATTACATCAAGCCAATTTTGATTTAGAATCATATTCAAATAAGTTTGGATTAATTGTTGTTGATGAGTCGCATAATTACAGAGTATCTAAACCGAAATCTAATAGAAGAAAAAATTTAGAAAACATTTGTATTAAAAATGAAGATGCAAAAGTGCTATTAATAACAGCTACTCCAATAAATCTATCTCCAAAAGACTTAATAGATCTTATAAGTATATTCTCTCGAGGAAAATACAAAACAAAAATGGACGAAGAGGGAATAACAAAAAAGATTAGAGAACTAATAAGAAAGCTCGATAATATTGATAAAGAAGCGGTTGAATTGCTTAAAGAATTACAACAGAAATTTGTCATAAGATTTGATTGGCATTCAATTAGTGAATTATTCGCTGAAGATATTAAGAAAATTTCTGGTGGCTTAATTTTTGAAGAACCAGCAGTTAATGAAAATGAATATACATATCCTACTCTTGTTAAGACTTTAATTTTCGATAAGGTCGTTGATTTTTTGAAAAAGTTAAACTACGAGTACGCCAAAATGTGGGAAGGTAGCTATGTAGAAGATAAGAATTTAATTTTTTGGTATAAATGGATACTTTATAAAAGATTAGAGAGTAGCCTTTATGCATTTAAAGTAAGTTTAGAAACGATGATTAAAAGAAATGAACTCCTTCTAAATTTTATGAGTGGTAAGTCATATGATAAAAAAGAATTAATAAAATATTTTGGAGAAGATAGGTACGAACCAATTCTTAACTGTTTAAATAAAATGAATAGTGACCAGAGAAAAAAAGTTGTGAAAAATATAGAAAGCGACATAGACCTCTGCAATAATATGCTTAAAAAATTTGATGAATTAGAAGAAAAAGGTATTGAAAATTTCGACACAAAATTAAAAAATCTAATCGAATTAATTAGAAGGAATAAGGGAAAACCAATGCTAATTTTTTCGAGTTATATTGCTACTGTAAATTATCTTTACAAAAAATTAAGTAAGTTAAAGGAAATTAAAGAAAAGATTAACTTCATTCATGGTCTTGCTAAGAAAGATAAAGAGAAATTTGTGAATGATTTTGAAAATGGCAAATTTGATATTATCATCGCAACAGATGTGTTATCTGAGGCTGTTAATTTACCTAGAGCAAAAATAGTAATAAATTATGACTTGCCTTACAATCCTGTGAGATTAATTCAACGAGATGGAAGAGCCATCAGGATAACCAATCCTAAAAAGGTTGAGATATTTAATTTTATTCCAAAAGCTGAAATTGATAAAGAATTGGAAATTTATAAAAAGCTTAACATGCGTGTTAATAATATTTTGACATTTATTGGTTTAGATTTTGCAATGTGGGCGATTGAGGAAAATAAAATAAAACAAGTGAATGAAGAACATAGAAAAAAAGTAATTGAACTCGTTAGGGAGTATAAAGAAAAGCTATCCCAAGAATCTCCAGAAAAACTTATAAAACATCTTATTCCAACTTGGTCCAAGGAAGACGTAGTCTTAAGAAAAGCTATAGAGAAATTTTTAATAACCGAAGATTTAGTAAAGAGTATTGGAGTGTATAAAAAACCAGTGTATACTATTCTTAAATCTGAGAACGGTAAAGAATTTTTCTATTTATGTTTTCAAAGAGATAAAAAGGTTGAACAGCTTGGAGAATTACAACTAGGCTCTTTAATAAAAGCTAAACAACTTTCAGAAGATGATATAAAAAGGATTTACTCATTAGTTGAAGAATCCTTCTTGGAAAAGAAAAAGGAATTACTTTATGCTGAAATAGAAGAATCAAAAATAAGAAAGATAATACAACTCTGTAAAAAACTTAAAATAGATTACGAAAAATTACGAATAAGAGAGAAAATTTACACTGAAAGTGAATACAAATCTATTCTCAATAAATTAGAAGAATTAGAAAAAGTAGCACCTTGGGAAGAAGAGGAAAAGAAAAGGGAAGTGATAAGTTTTATTGAAAGTATGTCAATCCAATCAGTAGAAGAATTAGAAAAAGGTTATAGACTACTAGGGTTTATTAAATATGTCGCTTAAACTCGATATAGAATTCTTGAAAAATAAAGGATTTTTTAAACAACAGGAAACTGATGAGTATGGCATATTAGACCTCAAAAATAAAATGTTGTATGTTACTACTTCTGACAGAGAGTGGGTAAAAGAAGTAATTAAAGATATAACTAAAACAGATGTATCCTATGTATGGTTTTTCAATCCAAGGTCTTATGTAGTTTATGTTTATAGAAATTATGGTGAAGTAAAATGGTTCACATTCAATCCAAATTTCAAAAGAACAGACTATATAAAAAGTAAAGAAGATAAAATTAATAAATTCTCACCAGAAAATGTAGATGTTCTTTTTGACGTGAAATATATTGTTGAAAGTTTCTATAAAGAACTATGGAAAATTAGAATTAAAATGGCAGAATCTATAAAAAACCTTCAAGATGACAAAAACAAATTGTTAGCTGCTCAAAAATTTATTGATAGGTTAATTTTCACATATTTTTTAGCTCAGTTAAATGTTCTAACTATAAATATAGAAGAACGTGAGTGGAAACTTACAAAGGAGACTGTAAGAAAGTTTTTCAATTGGCTAAATGAGAAGCTTAGCGAATTTAAATTATTTTCAATATTAACGGAACTTTTTTTTGATGTTTTTGGGGAAGATGAAAATAAGAGAAATTTTATAACATTCCAGGTTGAGGATCAGAAAATAAAATTTGAGGGACCATTTTTAGATGGGACCATTTTTAGAGAGGGAGAATTAGAAGGTATAAAAGAAAGAAAAATAGAGATCACTAGTGGAATTAAAGATTTATTTAATCTTTTAAATAATTATAACTGGGTAGTTGGGGAGGTATTACCAGAAGATGAAGAAGTAATTTCTGTTTTGACTCCTGAGATCTTAGGTCACATATACGAGAAATTTATTATATCTTTAGAAAACTTTCCCGATTTAAAAAGGATTAAACTGGACCAATTAAATGTCACACAAGAAGAGTTTAGAGTAGGAAGGCAGAAAATAGGGGCTTATTATACCCCAGAAGAAATAACAACATATATTTGCAAAAATACTATTGAGCCTTACTTACTTGATAAATTAAACGGGAAATACAAAAATGTTGAAGAATTATTAAATTCATTATCTGATAGAGATAAGAAACAAGCTATAGAGATTTTGAAAAATATTAAAATTTGTGATAATGCTTGTGGTTCTGGAGCTTTTCTTGTAAAAGCAGCTGAAATTCTTTTTAGATTGAGGAAAAGTCTAGGCGAAGAAACGGAAGACTACGAAATTAAAAGGGAAATAATAACAACCAATTTGTATGGCGTAGATATAATGGAAGGTGCCATTGAAATAGCTAGACTAAGGCTTTGGTTATGGTTAATAAGTTCTTCGAATAGCAAAATAGAAATACAACCTCTACCTAATTTGGAATTTAATATAATGTGTGGAAATTCTTTAATTGGATACATAGAATTGCCACAAAAGTGGGGAGCTAAACTTTCTGATGACCCACAAAAAATAAGGAAATTGATGGAAGAGCGTGACCAGCTAATTAACAAATACAAAGAGACGCATGATTCTGAAAAAGCAAAAAAAATGAAGTCTGATATCGAAAAAATAAGCAAGGAAATTAGATTAGAGCTAAATAAGAGGCTATTTCATGAGTTAGAATCAAAAGGGATTGAGATTAAATGGGATGAATTTATTGAGCTAAAACCATTTCATTGGGGGTTTGAATTTTATGAAGTTTTTAACCCGTATAAATCTAAAGAAGAAAAAGGATTTGATGTTGTTGTTGGTAATCCTCCATATATTGAAAACAAAAAAATGAAAAGCGAAGTTGAAAAAAATATACTTAAAGAAACTTATAATTCAGCCTATAAATTGTTTGACTATGCTGTTGTTTTTATTGAAAGAAGTTATCAGATTTTAAAAAAGGGTGGTCTATTTTCCTATATAGTTACTAACAAATTTACTTCTACAGATTATGGTATAAAAATTAGAGAATTGATTCTTAAACATACAGAACTAAGAGAACTTTTAGATATTTCTCACATAGAAGTTTTTGAAGGAATAGCAATTTATCCTATTATAATTATTTTCAAAAAAGACGTTTGTAAAGCTAAGACTCTTTTAGGAATCAAAATCCGAGACGAATCTTCTCTTTCTGATAGTTCTTTTAACAAAATATTTATTCCACAAAGTAAATTTTTAGAGATTCCCGACTACATCCTCGATACTTCTGGAAATATACCAATCTGTGAAAAAATACGGAAAAGTAAAAACGTGACCGCACTCGGTAACATTTGTGATTTATTTTACAGAGTTTTAGGATTTACTGGGTGGAACAAGATATTAAACTTAGTGATTAACAAAAAGTCAGAAAACGAATGTTTAAAATTTATAGGAACAGCAAACATAACACCATTTGTTATTAACGAAGAAATACAATTAAAAGTAGCGGGCAAGGTTTTCAAAAATTGTTATTTAGCATTTTCTAAAAAATTTCCAAAAGAAGGTTGGGACATTTTTAAAAGGGAAAAATTGCTAATTAAGGAAGTTGCCCTATTTCTTACTACAGCATATGATAAAGGTGAGTATGCTAACTTAACTGGGATGTATATGTTAATTATTAATAACAAAAACATTTCATACTTCTATTTATTGGGACTTTTAAACTCCAAAATATTAGATTTTTATTTTAGGTCTTTATATGGCGCTACACATATGGCAGGTGGGTATTTAAGATTTAATGGTAGTTACTTGAAAAAACTGCCTATCTACATTCCGCAGAATGCAGTCGAAATTCATCTTATCGAAGAGTTGTCAAATTACATTTATCTCACTAAACTGTTTTCTTTAAAAGAAAGAGTAAACAATGAAAAACTTTTAGAAGCGTTAATAGAACTATTAAACTGTTCTATCTATGCGCTTTATTTTAAAGATTTAATTAAAACTAATTTTTTAGTTTTAATGGAACGCCACTTAAAACAACTAACAATATTTAAGACCAATGAAGAGAAGTTAAAAGTTATTAAAGAAATTGTTGAAAAAATTAGCAAAGATAAAAAAATAACAGATGAAATTAATAAAATAAAAAATCATAAATGGGTAAAGATTATCGAAGAAAGTTATACTAATTTGAAAGAACACCAATCTAAATAATTCCTTCTTCTTTTAACTTCTGTTCAATTTCTTCTAAACTTTTACCACATACATTACATCCAGATTTTACAATCCAAACATCAGAGCTCTTGGTTTTAGAAAATTTTCCAGGTAAAGACCTTGCTCCAGACCTTTTAATGGAAATAGCCCCAGGAATGTACCAACATTGAATTTTACCTTTATCACAAAATGGACAACTCAATTCTTCATATTGACCTCTCATAAAAATCACTTATATTAGAAATATTTTAAACTTAAGATAATTAACTAACCGGTCCTTTCTTAGCTTTTTCTAAAGCAACTATCAAATTAACATTCTCTGTAGATAATCCTAATTCTTTTAACTTATTTCAAAACCAGCAGCATCAATTATTTCCTTTCTAAACATATGAACAAAAAATATCAACTCTTAAATTTAACAGCTCCCTTTTCCTCAGTCACTCTGCATACGGAACCCTATATTCAACCTCCTCCATAGTAAATCATAAAATCAATTAAAGTTTGTTTTAACTCTTCTTTGCTAATCCATCCCTCTTTAATCACCGCATTTTTTTTTCAACCTCATCCCTTATAGCCTCTCTAAAAATTGCTCTTAGGAAATATGAAATATCCTCGCTTTCTAAACCTTTCTCTTAAAGCTTTCTCAAAGTTCTGCAAATACTTGCAACTGAAACTCTAGAACCATACCTTGCCTTGAAAACATTAACATAATCGTTGTAATGGCAGGTGGAGTTCTGCTTCCTCAAAAACCTTCCTATCTCTATCAGTTTTCCATCAAGCCAATAGCTCATGCCCAAACCAACCTTCTCCAGCTTTAAGCTCTAGAGAAAGCGGGCGGGAGGGAATTTCCGTTAACGTTGGGAACAGAGATAGCTTTAAATACTTAAAGTGTATGCAGGGGGTGGGATTTGAACCCACGAACCCATTCCTCAAAATTCTAAGGGACTGACACCTCAAGCCA
>JAHLMT010000006.1 GCA_018920185.1 Candidatus Aenigmatarchaeota archaeon
ACGCATAACTCAGCTCATCATTCCCTGCAACCACAGCATACAGCTCATCGTTCAACACAGCCAAAGCCTCAACACTCGGTGGCAGTTTATTGTATCTATCCAGAATATTGCTTCCTTTATTAATCTCAATAGCATTCTCTATACCATCTCCATCAATATCACGAACGGCAACAAGCTCATTATTATCTATCCAGCCTTTTATCATATAAGGCAGCACTTTTTCAACAAACGCCTGCCTGGCATATCCTGCCTTCTCACCTATCAACAAAAGCTCGTCGGCAAATCTTCTGTTCGTTACATTATCTTGCAGAGATGCTATCCTCTGCGCTATATCTTGAGAATAACCTGCTCTAACTAGCCTTTCCTGATAATCTTTACCCAGTAAGGGAATGGGAGTCGGTGTAGGTGTAGCAGTCGGTGTTGGCGTAGGAGTAGGTGTAGCAGTTGGTGTTGGCGTAGGTGTTGCAGTCGGTGTCGGGGTTGGTAATGGCGTAGGTGTAGCAGTTGGTGTTGGCGTTGGTGTAGCTGTCGGTGTTGGCGTTGGTGTAGCTGTCGGTGTTGCAGTTGGTGTCGGGGTTGGTAATGGCGTAGGTGTGGCTGTCGGAGTTGGTATAGCCATAGGAGTAGGTGTTGCATTTAGGTCAATCATCGGTGCTATCAAAGGCTGTGACATCTGCCTTTCAACCCTTGGAGGCTCCCTTGGAGGCGGGTTGTAATTTCTTCTAACAAGATAATAACCCAGCACTGCTAACATTGCAGCAGCACCAACCAAAGAGGTAATCAAAGGAATCCTTCTTGGAACAGGATATCCTGTAAACCATCTCATGCCTACTACCTTATATTCTACTTAGCCATGTTAGCATATAAAGATTTCTATCCTATACTACCAACAAGTGACAGATATTATAAGAAAATTTGTAATAATGCTGTTGAAAGTTTATTACGAACAAAAATAATTAATCACCATGGAATTACCGAAAGAGATTTATCTTGATACAAACATGATTCATAGCTGGTTCAGGAATTTGATGAACAATGTCAGAAAAGGAAAACATTTGAACTACCAGATGTGATGAAATTTTTATCTTCGGGAAAATTCAAACTTTTGACATCAAATGTAACAAAGGTAGAAATTGTTAGATATCTTATTTCCGAATGGAGTTGTTCTATTCCTGAGGCTGAAGAATACTGGGATACTTTCGTTAATAACTTCAACATAACTCTGATAATTGTAAGAGAAATAGATTTTAATGACTTGTTGACAATAGTTCAAAAAGTTCCAACTAGAAAGAAAACTTTAGTTAAATTGATTCATTTACAAATTGCAAAGAAAAATAGGCTGTATTTCATAACTGGAGAGGAAAAGCTGAAAGATAGATACAAAGAATATTATGACAAAATTCTAACTTATGAAGACCTCAGGAAGCTTTACGTCTAGCTATTTCTTCTGTTAATTCTTTAAACCTTCTAAAAGCCTGCTCTCTAGATACCTTAGGATTAGGAACTATCGCTTTCACTTTCCTACCGTGCAATTCTATCTCCTTTTCAATTACCCATTTCATAAAATCAATTAGCATTCTATCTTATTAAATATAAAGATTTCTATTCTGTTGTCACTAAATTATGACAGATATTATAAAAATTGTAATGATTGGCGAAGAAGGTTTATTACAAAATTATTTTAAACAAACTGTAGAATCCTATTGGCTGTTTTCATACTCATGAGCGCTTGTAAAAAGTATAATTTAAATAAAATCAAATTATTTAACAATGACCAAAACAATCTTCGTTGCAGGTCCTTTATTTTCTGAAGGCGAGATATGGTTTGACAAACAGATAGTCGCGCTTATAGAGAAACTTGGATTTAGAGCTCTTTGGTCATGGCGTGACGAAAAAGAACTGATTAAAAAAGGTGAATTGAGCGGTAAAGATTGGACGTACAAAATATACGCACTCAATAAGGAATTTCTAGATAAATCAGACATTGTTGTTGCTGTCCTGGATGGTTCGGATGTAGATTCTGGGACAGCATGGGAAATCGGCTATAGCATAGCTAAGGGGAAGAAAGTAATTGGAATCAAAACTGATGGTAGATTGCATGGAAAAGATCAGATTGTTAATCTTATGATACAAGAGTCTGTAAAGATAGTCAGGTCTCTTGAAGAATTGGAAGAAGAACTGTTGAAATTTAAATAATCCTTTTATAGAAATTCTTATAAAATACAGCAGAATATTATAAAATTTTTCACACTAGAATAAAATTTTTGTTGATAAAAGTTTATGTGACATGAAAACTAATTTAATGTGCCAACTTTGGTTGATCACCTTTCTCTTCCTGTTCATCATGTTCTAATTATCTTATTATTTTCGTCAATATCAAATCTGATGTCAAGAATTTTTTCTGTTACAAGTATGTTTGATCTACAGTGGTCGGTTATTTCTTCAACCTTCACCTCCGACTTTCCTTTAGCAAGTGCGAGAAAAAGAATAATTTGATCCGACATCCACTTGTCTAATGCTGCACGAGAATTTAATGATTTGATTAATTCATCTGCACATTCTTTACCAACTTTTTCTGCAGGTTTGCTTCTTTCACCAAGTGTATCAGCACCCAAAACAGAATTTTCACATTCAGCCCACAGTGTTATCGATGTTCCCTGTGACGCCGTATTAACAACTTTCTTTTCTATTTGTGCATCTGGATATCCATGCTCAACTAGAGTTTTCTTTGCACTATTAGCTTCTCTTTTAGCTATATCTTCTGGTAAAGAGCCGACTACAGATATACCTTTAATTGAGTTTATTTCACCTCTTTCCAACATTTTCACAGAATTCAATTTTTCAACAGGATGAAAGGTTATTCTAACCTCACCTTGTCCTCTTGGATAAAACCCTTCTTTAATAATTTCAATTTCTGGCAAGGGTATACCAAGCTTGTTTAATACAGGGAAAGTTACATGCTGAATATATTGAACAGTCGGAGCACCTAATCCTGCAGTCCCGCCGATAATATCTAAAGTTACTTCTCTTTCAGCAAAGACTAACAAAGGAGTAAGTGTTTGAAATAATAGTCCGATAGAACCTGCAGTACCAATATCTATTTTCCTACTTCTTATGTTATGTGATTTGGGGATGAATTCAACTTCTGTAGAATGTAATTTCAAACCCTTTATTTCAGCGTTAGTAAACTCGCCGGCAATCTTCACACCTGTTAAATGCTGAGCTTGTAGCCCTGGTTTGGGACGATTTTTCCTTATGTTAATTATCTTCACAGGTTTCAAAGTTAGCGCAGATAAAGCTATCGATGTTCTCAATACCTGACCATAACCTATGGAACCGTCTATTGTTATCATGAAAATAAAATTTTTGTTTGAATATATAAGTTCAAATTATAAGACAACTTTTTCAAAGACTAATACCGAATAACCCCAAAATAAAAATCCCGATAAAACTAAAAATGAAAGAATATAATAAAACAATCTGCGGTTTATACCTTGCTATGTTCCATAAAATCGCAGCTACAAGTTCTGTTGGTATTGGCATGGCAGTTAGAATACCAGCTAGAGCAGGAACAAAGAATCTTAACCATTTCTTTTTCAACATTTGGTGCGTTAATCTAATTTCAAATTTTGAAAATTCAAGTCGCAGTTCTTCTGATAAAATGTATCTTATTTCATCTAACAACTCATTCTTAACAAACAAGTAAATTATTAAATTAGAAATAGCAGAACCTATTGCTGCTATAAAAGCCATACCTAAAGGATCAATATACTTTGCAAGAAAGAATAAAGTTGTTGATGCTGGTGTAGTTGTGAATCCAAAAGAAAAAAGGAAACCCAAAATAAATGCACTCAGATATCCGAAATTTCCTAAAAATTCAACAACAGTTTGAATCATCCCTGTTTTAACGAGATAATAAGTGAAAATAAAGCTTATCAACAGTAAAATTGTATTTTGATGTTTTAGATGAAATGTTCTAACTTTTTTGATTGCTTTTTCTACCTTTCGTTTCCTTAAGCTAACAGTGTAAGAATATTTTCCCATTTTTTAAATTTTGTTTTCGATTCTAATTAATTCATTTACCCTGTTAGCTGAAATGGAATCTACACCTAGTTTTATGTAATCGAATTTCAGTCCAACAGCAAGATCAGAAATTAATCTATCGTCAATCTCTCCTGTAATAACAGTTGCAATTTTATGTTTTTTCGCTTCTTTTACCATGCTTATAACATCTGTAATAGTTCCCATTTGAGTTGGTGAGATGTTAATTCCATTTGTTGATTTCAATTCAATTCCTGTTTTAAATCTTTCAAAATTATTCGAGTATAGCTCATTACCAACCACCAGTCGGGTAGACAATCTATGGGTGAGCGTGGCAAATGAAATAAAATCATTTTCGTGAAAGGGGTCTTCGATATACCCTAGGGGATAATTTCTCGCAACATCTTGTACTAACAACAGCTGTTCTTGCGTAATAAGATTTTCACCTGTACTGTAGGTGTACCTTCTTCCGTTCCATATATCTCCTGCACCGAAGTTTATTCCAAGATGAAGAGCATTTTTTGTTGTAAATGAAGCAAGATTTCTCAAAATTTTTTCATTCGTCATATTCTTGTTTAGTTCAAGTTTATTAGCTACATCAACTAGCCGCATTATACTTTTGGAGAATATTTTCTCTTGAACGGGGAAAAGCATAAGTTCTTTAAAATCCGTTTCGGTTTTCTTTTTATCTGAAACTACAAGTAAAGGTACGGGGATTTGTGGTTGTTTTGTCAAATATTCAAAAACTTCAATCCCCTCCCACTGCGCGAATGCCTTCAAGAATGCAGATGATATAGCAAAAGCAAGATTACCGCCGATTTCGCGGAAGTCAATTGAAATGTCTATGTCATGTAAAAAGTTATCTACTTCGTGTATATCGTCAAATGTCTGGTTAACAAAATATCTTTTAATTTCTAAGAATTTTTTTATCAGCTCTTCAGCAGCCAAAGAACGAATTCGGTATATCCCATTTTTATTGATAGGGGCGATGGAATTCGCAATTCCTTTTTTGGTTTTTATTTCTATTTCTACAGTCTTTTGTAAATTTTGTGTAAGAACTTCTCTTGAAGCCACATCTTCGATTCTCATGTTTTCTTATAGAGATTTGAATTTTGATACGCATAAAATTTTTGAGATAGTTACCAGAAGCTACATAATTCTGAGTTAGTTACTAATAGATGTCAACTAATCTTTCTTCTCTTTCCAAACTGCAGTAGTCCCTTTGATTTCTAATCCCAATTCCTCCAATTCTTTTTCACTATAAACTTTTTTAGTAACTTTGAAATCTGCTGGAGGCTTCAAAATAGCTTCTGTCGGACACACTGGAACACAACTCCAATCATCTTTGCATTTCTCTATAATCAATTCAGCTATATTATCTTCGTCCATCTCTAGAGCTTGGTAAGGGCAAACAGCAACACAAGCTCCACAGCCTATGCATTTCTCCTGGACAATTATCGGAGGCATTATATCAAATTGTTGTCAAGCTTTATTAATCCACACTGAGATAATAATTTTATGGCGGAAAGACTAAGATATGTTCACTTATCAGCAATAGATTTTCAAGACTTTGTAGAAATAATTTTTGGTATTTTTTTTGGTGTGATGGTATTTCTAGGTGCAAATGAACTCTGGAATATTGGAGCAATCTTAAACGATGTACTGGTTGTAGGAATTGTAATTATTAATTTTGTTCTACTTTACCTTCTCACAAAGTTTATAAGCAATATATATAAAAGTAGGGGTATATTTTTTGTAGAAAGTGTTAGATACCCCATAGAAAGATCAGCTATCGTTTACATAGTTGGATTCTTTGTCTCCTTATTAATAATCTTTTGGATGAAGCAAATGGGTGTATTGAATTCTTTTATTAAGTTATCAGTAGCTGGATTCCTTCCAGATTATCTAAGGATTGCCGTATTTGCTAATTTATTTGCAACATTATTTGCGATAACAATTGACTTATTAATAGTCGACCGAACGATTGCTTAAAGAACAAATGTTTATTCTTAAAGATACAAACTTTATGAAATATATGAATAGAAAAATCATGATTTGCACGATTAACGAAGAGTATCTGAATAATGTGAAGAAACAGATGATAAAACAAAAAATACCTTTACCTAAAGACGATGGCCAAATAACCATAGCTCACAAACTGATAACAACTATCGAAGTAAAGAAATTAAATTGTGATTGTAAAGTATGTAAGAAAATAACTCCCCTTTTAGGCTAGTTCATTTATCATTTCCTTCAAGTAATCAGTCAATTTTTTAGAAAGATTTATTTTAGCCTCGATTAGCTTGCGTTTAGTTTCTTGATTATTACCTTTAGTCTTTTCTACAACTAATAAAAATAAAAGTGCAGATCTTAATTCTAACCAAAAAAATGCTCTTTCCAATGCTTTGCGAGCTTGACAAATATCATTAGTAAATAAAGCTTTATCTTTCCACATATTGTAATGTTCTGTGCAAATGGCTATCTGGGTCTCTAATGACATATGTCACTTATAAGTAGTGCATATTTATAAAGTTTACTATTCTTCAGTAGCGAAATCTTTATATATCCCTTTTCTTATTTAAAAGAATATGTTTCAACATCCTTTATCGGAAGAGGATATAAAATCTGTCATGGAAGCTATTGATAGAGAAGATTTTGAAAGGTTTTATTCTATATATGAAAAGTGTCCGAATCCACTATGTTGGTTAGCCTTATTAACGGCCGTGCCCCCTCATCAAGCATCCAGAATCGGAGAGTACATACAAAATGCCCATGTGAGATACAAATCCTGTGGTTCTGTAGATTTGTATAATCAGCTACTCAATGCAGTTAAAAAAGGAGATTATGAAGAATACGAGAAGCTGAGAAGAGAAGATAAATTAGGAGTAGGTGATGTTTTATCTAAGCATCTATTGCTTCAAGGAGACGAAAATTGGTCCAAGGCTACCGAGTTTGCTTCTAGATATAGGGCGGAAAGTTTAATAGAAGAGTTGAATAAAAGAAATACTACAAATTAGCTAGAGAGAAATGAAATAATGAAAAATTATAGTTCAAAAATCCTGTTATTAGCTAAAGGTGCCACGGCATCAAATCCTTTTTCTTTCAATTCATTGGCAAATTCTTCTGTATGTTCACCATGAACACAAAATATTTTTTCGGGATTTAGCTTGTTAATAAACTGAAATAATTCACTTCTTCCAAGATGACTAGAGAAATCCAATCTCTTGACAAACATATCAACTTCGACGTCAAGCCCTTCGTTAATATACCTACCCGTTTCTAATAAAGTTTTTCCTGGCGTTCCTTCGACTTGAAATCCACTTAGTACTAAACTACAATTCTGTTTATCAAAAAGTTTGCTGATATACCAAACAATAGGCCCGCCTGTTAACATGCCACTAGTAGAAAGAATAACTCCAGGATTCTTAATAATTCTCTTTCTCATCCCCTGATTTTTAACATATTCAACTTTTTCTAATGCTTTATCCAAACTTTTTGGTTCTTTTAACAAATTTTTATGCTGGTTAATTATAGTAAGAGCTTTCTTTGCCATACCGTCGACATAAACCGGATAATCAATTCCATAATGATCAAGTACGAGAAGCAATTCATCAATTCTACCAACTGCAAAACCCGAAATTAGAGTTATGCCATCATTTGCTAGAGTGTTGTTAATAATTTTTATCAATTCCTTCTCTTGAGATTTTCTGTCTGGATGCTCGCGATCACAGTAAGTAGACTCTGTTATCAGTATATCGACATCTGGTAAATTTGTATCAGCACCTCTCATCAATCTTGTCGAAGCTATCTTATAGTCGCCTGTGTAAAGAAGTGTTTTCTCACCTGTATCTAGAAAAGGCATCACACTTCCTGGAATATGTCCCGCATCAAATAAAGTAACTTTAGTTTTCTTTAGTGTGAACGGTTTTCGAAAATCCGTGACTACAAAATTATTCAAAGTTCTTCTGACATCATTTTTATTGAATGGCAGCTCTACTTTCTCTTCGTGACTTATTTTTATCGAGTCTAACCACAGCAATTCTGATAACTGTTTCGTAACATTCGGGGCATATATAGGTGCACTATTTTTCTTAGCTTCCAAAATTGGAACAGCTCCAGAATGGTCTAGGTGTGCATGCGAAAGCAATACAGCATTTATCTTAGTTTGTATTGGTATGGGGAAAAGTGGTGGCATTTCTTGTATTTTCGTCCCATAATCAAGAACTATCTTTTCAACACCCGTATCAACTACAACGGAAGAGCATCCTACTATAGCCATGGCGCCATGAAAAGAAATTTGAATCATTATCTTATTTTATTCAAGCAACTTAATAAATTATGAAAACATGGATAACTTTTCCATCCAATAATTTATAAACTTAATACATCATTCAACCAGAGTCATTACAAGGAATATTTTCAATAAATACTTATTATCAAATAATGCGAAATTATTTTTATGGATATTGAAACACGATTGGAACTGATAAAAGGTGTTGGTGAAGAAATAATTACAGAACAAGAGTTAAGGGAATTACTAGAAACTAAATTACATCCAATTGCTTACGACGGTTTCGAGCCATCTGGTTTGGCACATCTACCTTTTGGTGTTTTTCGTCCATTATTATTAAAAGATCTTCTTAAAGCCGGTGTTCACTTCAAACTATGGTTAGCTGATTCTTTTGCTTGGATTAACAACAAAATGGGGGGAAATTTAGAAAAAATAAGAAAAGTCGGGGAATATTTTATAGAAGTCTGGAAAGCTGCTGGAATAAAAGAAGGTAAGAATGTTCAATTCCTCTGGGCAACCGATGCCTTTTCTGATAAAGAGTATTGGAAGAAAGTCATACTAATTGCAAAAAATACAACAATTCACCGTGCTACTCGTGCCCTGACGATAATGGGAAGAAAAGAGGGTGAGTTACAAGAAGTTGCCCAATATTTCTATCCGATGATGCAGGTTGCGGATATTTTTTACTTAAATGCGGACATTTGTCAACTAGGATTAGACCAAAGAAGAGCTAACATGCTTGCGCGTGATATAGCAGAAAAATTAAAATGGAAAAAACCAGTTGTAGTCTCGCATCATATGTTAATGGGATTAGAAGGAGCAAAACAACCAGAAGGATATGAAGAAAATAAACAATTGGATATAGAAATCTCATCAAAGATGAGCAAGTCGAAACCGCAAACGGCAATATTTGTCCACGATTCTCCAGAAGAGCTAAAGAAGAAAATTAATTCCGCGTTTTGTCCTGAGAAAGTTGTTGAAGGAAATCCTGTGTTAGAATATTCCAAGTACCTAATATTCAAGAAATTCAAGTCAATGAAAATTGAACGAGATAAAAAGTTTGGCGGGGATATAGAACTTTATAGTTATCAAGAACTTGAGAATACATTTAGAGAAGGAAAATTGCATCCAGTTGACTTGAAGAATGCAGTTGTCGTATACTTAAACCGAATGATAGAACCAATAAGAGAACATTTTGAAAAGAACAGAAAAGCTAAGCAATTGTACGAGTTTGTTAAAAACCAGGAAATCACGAGATAATTTTTCTTTCGATCAATTGGTATAAGATTAATCCTGAAGCCATTGCTACTCCTGTATAAAGCATTACATCAATGCTAAATTGAAGTGCCATAAAAATAGTTGTCACCAAACCTAAGAATGCTAGAACGGGGAAATTACCGATGTTTACAGGTGTCTTGAATGGTCTATCGGCTTTGGGGTATTTGAATCTTAACCAGATTAGTGAAGCGTTGACGAGTCCGAAAGTGACGAATGCGCCAAGGCTTGTTATATTTGCAACAATATCAATCTCGCCAAAGAAAACAAAAAGCATAGAAAATAACATGAAAACAATTATCGCAACATGTGGAGTTCTCCTTGTCTTATGAATAGCTCCTAGAATTTTTGGTAGTGACCCTCCTCTACTCATACCATACATCATCCTAGTACCAACAATCATGATTACTAGAACTGTATTTGCTGTTGCAAATAAAGCTACATAAGACAAAACTGTAAAAGCTTTGTTACCGAGGAAAGTTTTTGATGCAGCTAACGCTAATGGCGATTTTGATGCACTTAATTCTTTCGCATCTACCAGAGTAACTGCAGCTATCGATGTTAAGATGTAAATAACTGTGGTTATGAGAACTGCAAGGATAAATGCTTTTGCTAAAACTTTTTTTGGATTCCTTGTTTCTTCTGAAACATTAGCAATATCTTCAAATCCTATATATGCAAAGAATACAAGCGCCGACGCAGCTAATAACCCTCTCACACCGTTAGAAATTTCAAAATAATTCACTTCCGTTTTTCCAAAAACTGAGAATCCTAAAATTATCACAACCAAAAGTCCAAATAATTCTACTGCAGTGAATAAGATATTAAATCTTGAAGATTCTTTTATTCCCCAGAAGTTAAGGAAAGACAGTACTGCAATCAAACTTAGTGCAGTCAAAATTATCGACGATCCAAATATACCGTGAAAGTATCCGGCAAATCCAAGTGCAACAGTAGCTGCCGATACAACTCCTGTGAAGAGTATCAACCATCCTATTAGAAATGCTAGCACCTTGCTTCCGCATTTTCTTAAGTAGACATATTCAGCTGCCGCTCTAGGCATCATTGAAGAAAGTTCGGCGTAGCTTAGTCCTGTGAATGATGCAACAATAGCACCGATAACAAATGACAACCATACAGAATTACCCGTTAATCCAGCAGCTTCTCCTATTAGTGCATAAATCCCAGCACCAAGAATATTACCAACAGCATAAGCTGTAACAGCAAATAATCCCAATTCTCTTTTTAATTTAGGCATCAATATTATTTGAATTTGTAGATATTTTTGTCTATTTTACATTCTGTGAATTTAACATAATTTATTCTCGGGCCTTTTTCTAGAAGGCTGAAGAAACTTGCATATACTTATTTTAAAACTAATTTATTAAATGTAGTTATGCTTGACATAAGATTAATACGAGAAAATCCAGACTTTGTTAGGAAAAATCTAGAAAAAAGAAACAATCCTGAGAATTTAAAACTTTTTGACGAACTACTAAGAGTGGATGCAGAATGGCGAAAGGCTCAGACAGAAATTAACGAGTTGAGACAAAAAAGAAACCAGTTAAGCATCGAAATAGCCAAGCTTAAAAAATTAGAAAAGTCGACAAAAAAACAATTATCGGAAGCCAAGAAAGTCGATATTTTAATAGAGAAAAATGAAAAAAGATTATCACAACTTGAAGATAAGGAAAAATCGTTATTAATGCGTATACCTAACCTCCTTCATGAAAGTGTTCCTATTGGTAAAGACGAAAATGATAATGTTGAAATTAGACGATGGGGTCAACCACCTAAATTTGATTTTGAACCAAAAGATCATCTAACAATTTTAAAAAACCTTGATTTAATCGACACAGAACGTGGATCAAAAGTTGCTGGTGAGAGATTTTACTTTTTAAAAAATGAATTGGTCCTTCTTGATATAGCAATTCAGAAATTTGCTCTGGATGTTCTGAGGAAAAAAGGATTCACAATAATCGAACCCCCATTCATGCTACGAAGAAAACCTTACGAAGGTGTCGTAGATTTACCGGATTTTGAAGCAATGATTTACAAAATTGAAAATGAAGATGCTTATCTAATCGCAACAAGCGAACATCCGATGGCAGCGATGTATATGGGTGAAATTCTTGATGCCGATAATCTCCCGATAATGTTAGCTGGTGTGTCGCCTTGTTTTAGAAAAGAAGTTGGTGCACATGGAAAATACACAAAAGGACTATTCAGAATGCATCATTTTAACAAGGTTGAACAATTTGTTTTCTGTTTACCAGAACAATCGTGGGAATTACATGAAGAATTACAAAGAAACTGTGAATTGTTATATCAATCGTTAGGATTGCATTATCGTGTTGTTAATGTTTGTACCGGTGACATTGGGAGTATAGCTGCAAAGAAATATGATACCGAAGTCTGGATGGCTGACGGGCAATTTCGTGAGATTGGTAGTAATTCTAACTGTACAGATTATCAAGCAAGAAGATTAGGAATAAGATTTAGAGAAGGGGAAGGGAAACCGGTGAAAGGATTTGTTCATACCTTGAATAACACAGCATTAGCTACAAGCAGAACCATGATTGCGATAATAGAACAATTTCAGCAGAAAGATGGTAGTGTTATCATTCCTAAGGTTTTAAGGCCGTACATGTTTGGAATTGAGAAATTGGAAAAGAAATAAATAACAAAAATGCACTTCAAATGGCTTCTAATGATGTATACCCCGCTTTAATTAATTTAGATCGGATAAGTTAGTAAATATGAAATCAAGCTATTATGGTCTTTTATAGGAGGTATAATTGTTTTGGTAACTTCAGCACTAATAGCTAGAGTGCATTTACGTGAAGAAAAATTCTAAATAAAATTAATCAAAAACAAAATCAAATCACCATAGAATAATGTAATTAACAGAGCAACTGGAAATGCTGGGGCAAAAGGAACTCCATATCTGATATCAACATACCTTTTACCAGATTTTTTTAAATGTTTAATTTGTTCCTCTGTAATGCCAACTAATTTCCTTTCAGATAATAACATATCTCCAACTTTTAATTTTGATATATGTATTTTTTTCCTGAAGCCGTATAATTCAACAGCTTTAATAAACTTCCAGATAAGGTACAAAACACTAACAGAAAACACGGGATATAAAGAGATGTAAAAAGCTCTTGTAAAATCTATAGAACCGTATAGTATTTTAGTGATGTTTAGTCCTACAGCATAAAACAAAATAAACAAACCTATAAAACCAATAACTAAAATATTGACACTGGCTTTTAAGTCGGTAACAAATCCTGAAAATACTATTCGATTTCTTAATGCAAAAACAAATGCGTACAACAACATGTATACTGCACCTATGATAAATAGATTAATAAAATAACTTAGGGGAAATGGCAGAATAGTTGATTCGAATCCCTGAGATGTAACAGGTAACAAAAATCCTATTGCAGCAAGAATCCACGAGTCAGCTGCGCCCCATTGACCGATGTAATACATAAAACCACCGAATCCAAGAAATGCCAAACCATAAATTAGACTGTTTACAATAGGCCAAAAACTCCATTCAATTATTGACTGATAACTGTAAAAAAATAATGCAATAGCAATCATGATGTACGGTAGTTGATCAGGAACTTCTGTAGTTTTTAAATCCCAGATTGCTGCAATAGTTGTACCAGCCAATGCTGTAGCTAAAGGAATGTAGTTGATTATCATTAATTTATCTTTTATGGATTTATTTAATTTAAGGTTTTTATGTCGTTAAGTATAATCGCATATCAGAATCCTATAAGTAGAGAATGTCATGTATCAGCATATACAGATATATACTTGTTGACTACCAGTAACTCAACACACATATTAATTGAATACAGTTACTTCCGATTTTTGAAGTTTTTAAGAAATTCTAATTTTCACGAATATAAACGAATAAAAAGAGATATACATAGAATCGTTAATTCTTTTTGGACTACCCATACTTCTTAAATCCTAAACTTTCTGCTACTTCTCGTATACATCTCCTACAATAAAATAAATCATATTTTCTAATCACACCGCGAAAATTGCCACAACGGCGACATTTACGAGTGGCTTTACCAAACTTTTTCGGCACTTATCCACCCAGATTACCAAGAATCTGAAGAATTTCCGGATTCTCTGTGAGTTGCAGCTCGAGTATCTTCTCGAACACACGCGTATAAATTTTTGTAAAGTCTCTTTCCCACTCAGCTTGTCTCAAGATTGACCCACTCACTTCAATGGCCATCTCCATTACATGATGCAAATCTTCATTCAACTGTAACACCTCTTTGTTTAAGCCAATTTATAGTATCTTCTTTATAAATTTTGTGCTTTTTTCCTATAATAGCTTTTCTTATCCGCCTTCTCTTCACACGATATCCTGGACGTTCTAATGTAACCGCGACATCCATTCCAAGTATTCCAATTTCTGGCGAGTATTTGACATTTGGCAGGTCAATATACTCCTTGATACCGAAATTTATATTACCGCCGTTATCTATCTGAGAGGATTTTACGATGTTATTAACTGATTTTAAGACAGAATTAAAAAATTCTTCTGCTTTCTTTTTTCTTAATGTAACTTTCACACCCAAGGGCTTACCTTTAGCAACACCAAATGTCGAACGTTTTCTAGATTTTGTTATTATAGGCTTACTTCCTGTGATTTTTTCTAAAAGTTTCTGAGCCTTTTCTATTTTCTGTTTATCATCGCCACAACCAATATTCAAAGTAACCTTTTCTATTCTTATTTGCCGCATCGGATTTTCTTTCATAATAACCACTATGAAATTTTTATAACTGGTTTTTCCCTACCGACAACAATAAAATTCTCCTTGCTTACAATTCTGTCTTCTTTATTAATCTCACAAACAACTTTTTGCGGTTCTCGTATGGTGCCTTTGAGTAGTTCTTTAATTTTACACAACTTGCCTGCTGCTTTTCCGCGTGAGATTATTCCTAAATTTCCTTTTTCTAAAGGCAAATGCTCGACAATTTTCAGCGAAGGTAACTCTAAGAGTAGCGAATCCCCAGTTTTATAATTGTTATTTTCAACTAATATATTTTTACCATCGTGTAAGTTCAGTTGTATTCTACCTTTCTTTAAAATACTTTTATTGTCGATTCTACAGATTTTAAGATTATTTTCTTTTTCATTACTTTCAATTAACTTCAAACCTTTTTCACCAGGTACGACTCTGTAATATTTCTTTAATACAGGTATTGAAATCATGTCGAATAATCCAACCGGATAAGCATAATCTTTTCTTCTTTTCCCGTCAACAAATACTTCACCTTTTCTTATTATTTTCTTGGCTTCTGCAGTTGTTTCTGCAATATTCAAAATATGAGTTAATATTATTGCCAATGGGATAGAAAATAGTTTAGGATGTGGACCGGGGCGAGGTGTGACTACCCATTCTTTCTCTTTTTTAGGTATTCTCCAAAATGGTGGAGCTAACAATCTTTTCATGTGTGTCATATTCTCAACAGTTAATAAACAATATTTAAATTGTTTTAGGTTAAGTTTAAATTAATGGTTTTATTAACAGAAAGAAAACTAATTCTAAACACAGTAGAGTATACTCTTAAAGGTGTAGAACAAGCACTTGAACGTTATATAGATGGTGCTACTTTATTTTTTGCCCCTGCTGCTTTTGAAAGCCCCACTATACTCGAAAAAGAATTGTACGATTTAGCACAAAATTTAAATAGCCGATTGTTTTGTCTAACTCTCTCAAAAAAGGTTGTAGAGAAAAGAAGAGAGTGCATACTTGCAGATTGTTTACTTTTTCCTTATTATCGATATCCGAATCCACTCTTCGTGCCCTATGGAATTTTTGTAAGTTGGGATACAGTCTCTTACGAAGAAGATCCGCTTAAAAGAGCAATCCGTACTATAAAAAGTGTATTCTCTAATGGAGCTAAATATGCATTTCTTCCTTTTGCAGTAAATGATATCAAAAGGTTAGTTGACGATGAAGGATTCGTTTCTCACTTTCTTTCATTACTCAAGGATGCAACAGATTTAGATATAGTGAGAATAGATTCTAGATCAGGTAGAGGGAATCATTTTTTGGTCGGAAGATTCTAATTTAATTTTTCTTTCAAGGATTTTTAGTCGCATTTTGTCATCAAGATTTAGATTAATTATTTTTAGCTTACTCGGGTGTAACGGTACTTGTGCCTCAGTCCCAACAGTTCTTTTTCTTGTTATACCCTCGACATAAATACGATAATTTTTATAATCAACTCGCGCTACTTTTCCTGTCCTTCCTTTGAATTCACCGCACATGACTTGAACTTCGTCACCTTTCCTTAATGCCAGAGCTCTTCGTTTATATTTTTCCCTTAGTTCTTTTGATAAATGCGATGATAATAATTTCCTTCTTATATGTAGTGGTGCATTATATAGAAATTTTCTCTGTTTTCTAGCCTTTGTAGATTTTGGTCGCTTCACTAAACCACCATCGTTGCAATCTTTCCTATAGGTGGGAATCTCTCAACAGCTTCCCTTGCAACAGGTCCTTTAATTTCTGTTCCTTTTGGTGTTCCTTCTTCATCTGTAAGAACAACAGCATTATCTTCGAATGACACTCTCATTCCATCTAATCTTCTATATTCTTGTTTTTGTCTAATTATCACAGCATTGAATATTTGCTTTCTGACTTTTGGATCACCAACTTTTACAGAAACTTTAACTATATCAGCCACCCCAGCTTTAGGAATTCTTTTTCTCTTACCTTTGTAACCAGAAACAGAAATTATCTCGACTATCTTTGCACCACTATTATCGGCACACACAAGTCTACTGCCAACATTCAACCCTCTTGTAACAGATGCTTTTATTCCTTTCATCTACTCACTTTTTCTATAATCACAAAATGCTTAGTTTTGCTCAACGGTCTGCATTCGGCTATGGTAACTGTATCACCTTCTTTCGCAGATATGCAATCGGGATTGTAGACAGCTATCTTGGAGTGTCTTCTTTCGTATCTTTCATACTTCGGCAGGTAATGTAAAAATTCGCGTTTGACTATGGCTGTTTTTCTAGCTTTTGTTGATACAACTTTACCTTGGAGAATATTACCTCTAATACTAATCTTGCCGTGCCATGCACATTTACTGTCATTGCACTCATTCTTGGGTGGTATTGCGTCTATTCCGATATTTCTCACGGCCATATCAACTCTATTATTTACAAAAGATATGTTTTTATTAATTATCGTTTAACGGTATATTCTTCGTGAAAATTATTTTAATATTTTTATAAATAATATGATAAAAGTGGTAGATCAGAAATATCTGTCCATCCCCCAGTATAGAGAGTCGAATGAGCTTTATTTAGTAGAAGATAAACCAATCATTATTTTAGTAAATGAGGGAGTTAAACCAGGTGGGGAAGTACGTGCCACCAGCAATATGTTAGAGGTTATCAGAATACTAGATTTACCCCATCAGATTCGCAGTAATTACATCTACATAAGTAGGTCGCCAGAAAGATTTTCTCTTTTATTTTGACAAAAGATGAAGAAGAAATTTTAAGAAATTCTTTGGTAAATGGAGTGTATACCGAAGAATCAAGAAGAATTTTTAGAAAATGTATGGTTACAATTTTTTATCCCCCAGAATTAAATTGCGTATTTCACAGACCGCATAGTATAAGATGCAAACCTACAATTGAAATGGGAAAACTTATATGGGAGTTTTAGAAACTTACGATCCCGAAGCTTTAAATTCTCTTCATACTATTAAGAAAAGTCTATATATTGATAAAGTAATTAGAATGGGGAAAATTCTATTTATAGAAAACTTTAGGATATGGTAACTTACCATCTTGAGAATTTTTTCTTTATCCTATCTTCTGGTCGTGATATAAGCAATTTACCATCGACTTGAACTTTAGTTTTGTCTGGAAGGGTGAAAACAAATACACAATTCCCTTTTATTACAGTTTTTTCTTTGTCTTTAGTCTCGATTTTTAAAGTGTTGTAAGTTTCGTCTATTACGGTGCCGTATATACCTTTTTGTGACGGGTCAGTAGATTTTTCTACCTTAACTTTTAAGCCGATTAATTCATGTCTAACTAAATTGTGAGGTGTGATTGACATAGTTTTAGATTTACATCTTTAATATAAGAACATTCTACTTATGTGTATCAAGTGAAAACTTTAACTAATTTCAATCTGCTCTTCAGAATAACCAAGTTTAACTAAAATGTCCTTTACTTTATTCTTATGATCCCCTTGCAATTCAATATGACCTTCTTTTACCGTTCCACCACATGCTAATTTGCTTTTCAACTGTTTGGCAACATCTTTAGCATTTTCAACAATACCTTCAATAATTGTTATTGGCTTGGAAAATCTTCTCATCTCCGTAGTGATTCTAATCTTTTCTGCTTCCCTTTCTATAGTTACACAAACACATAAGTCAAATGGTAATCCGCATTTAGAACAGGTATTTGCAGTTGCCTGAGCTCCACATTTGGGACAAACAACCATCTTATTTCTTCACCACACTCTTTTGTCTTTTAATTGTTAATATCCGAGCGATATCTTTTCTGAGAACACGAATTTTACCAGGATTCTTGATAGGTCTACCACGTTTAACATTGCCGATTTCTTTCATTAACTCTAATTTCAATTCAGAAAGTCGTTTATCCAAATCTTTTGTGTCCATCGAATGTAATTCTTTGGTCTTCAACTAGTAACCCTCTTTTTATAAATTTATTTTAAAATATTTAAACATTTTCTTTAACTTCAACTTTCTTTTCAACAATAACTTCTTTCGGTAAAGCTTTCATTATCTTAACTTTTACTCCAATTATTCCCGGTTTAATGTTAGCTTGGGTATATCCGACATCTACTAATCGTTCGGCATATTCTCCTGAATGAGCAACAAATCCCATTCTGAATTTCTGTTCGCGTGAGCGTTCTACACCACCAATTTTCCCACTAATTTCAATCTGTATCCCTACAGCTCCAGCTTCCATAACTTTTTCCAGATAATAGTTGGCAACTTTCTTGTAGTTTATTCCCCTTTCAATTGAGTTAGCAATTCTTCTTGCAACTATGTTAGCATCAAGAAACGGTTCACTAACTTCTCTTACATCAAGTAGGGGATTTTCAAAACCAAATTTTTCCTTAATTTCTTCTGTTATCTCATTGACCTTTCTGCCACTTCTGCCTATGACTAATCCTGGTTTGTGTACGTGAATGATTATCCTTGTTCCCAGTGGTGTTCTTTGTATCTCACTATGGCTATATCCCGCTTTTTCAAATCGTTTCTTTAAAAATTCTTCTACTTCAGATATTTTGATTCCTTCTTTAACAAAGAGTTTCTCAACAGCCATTATCGTTCCTCTACAACAATTTCTATATTTGCAGATTTTCCTATTCTTCCTCTATGCGGAAATCTACTTTTTGCAAATATTCTTTTTTCTGCTTTGTCTGCTCTAGCATTTCTGACGAACAATTTTTCAACATTCATACCTTTGTTTTTAGCATTTGCTTCAGCTGATTTAACAATCTCCAATAATTTCTGTGCGGTTTTTGTGTGATATTGTCCATTCAAGTTTCTTTTCCGATTGATTAAATCTTCCAGAATTTTTTTAGCTCTATCGATTTTCTTACCTTTAATCAACTTCAACAATAGCTCTGAAGTTTTTAGAGACACGGTAGCATTTGTTTCTTTTGCAAGTGCAGTTTTCATTATATCCCTTATGTAGTTCTCATAGCTGCGTGCTTTGTAGATTTAGAAGCTCCGATGCCAGGTGCTGAATGTTGTACACGCTTTATAGGAATAGCAAAATCCCCTAACCTAAATCCAATCATTTCAGGCTTGACTTCGACTGTAAACCATCTACCAGATTTATCACCTTCAGCTGCACCACCAATGTAAACACCAAACTTTCTACCAACCATCTCAGGTAAAATTATCATGTTGCGCAAGTGAGTTTTAATAAACTTATTAGGATGTCTCCTTATTTTTTCTAACAATTTCTTTTGTTGTTCGGTTAATCCTCTTTTTAAGCTTCTCCTTTCCCTCGATGGCAGTAAGCGTGCAATCTCTTCAATAGACATTTTCTTCAATTCTTCAAAGCTATGCCCGCGTAAGCTGAATTCTTTAGCCATATTATCAACAATATGTTTGTTGTATATTTAAAATTTGTATCTTTATAAACAACCTTTACATAATTTGTTCTATATTTCATAGCTAAAAACAAGAAATTTATTTTAAATTTAATTTTATTTTCTTTTTCCTGTTTTTCTGGCTGAGATGCTACCGATTTTTCTTCCCGGTGGTGCGAATCTTGATATAGTTTTGAATTTAGCAGATTTCTTCTTTCCACCATAAGGATGGTCAACGGGATTCATCGCCACACCAACTGTTCGGGGATATAACTTTCCTCTAGCCATCATTGCATGCAATCTTTTACCGGCTTTAATCCATGGTTTTTCTAGTCGTCCACCACCAGCAGGTACACCAATCATAACTCTGCATCTACCATCTAAAGTTTTTTCTCTTCCTGTAGCAAACTGTATCGTCACTTTATTTCCACTCGCTCCTATTACTGTTGCAAAACTACCAGAACTTCTGCATAATTTAGGACCAGAACCTGGATAAGTCTCGATGCAAGAAATTTTAGTACCTATAGGCACTTTTGACAATTCAACAACACTACCTATACCAGAATATTGGCCATAATGAATGTAATCACCGGCTTGTATTCCTTCAGGAGCTATATGTAAAATCTCTCGACCGTTCGGATCTCTGACAAGCATTACGGGTGCAAAATGTCCAGGATCATTCATAATGTCAACAACTTTCGCAGTAAAACTGCCATAAGGAAAATACTGAACTCTACCCAAGAATCTATGTGATGGTGTCCTATATCTTGGTCCACCCCTTCCTCTTGCCTGAACTATTAAAGTTTTCCCCATTTCACACCTATTGTCTTTTTCTGACTTTAAATAAATAAGTTTTTAAACTTAATTAAACACTCTGAAATAATGGCAACTACAAATGGTTATAACATAGAAGGATGTAAAGCTTTAATTGCAGCTGTAATAGAATGTGCTAGAAAAAGTAATGGTCGTGATTATTTAGATTATTTAAGAGGTCCGTGTGGGAGATTTTGGATAACTGCCGCGGGATACGATCCAGAAGAAGTATTTAACGCTCTAAATACACGGAGGGGTGAACGTTACACACCTTTAAAACTGTGCCCGCTATGTAAAGGTGACGTGGACCATATCAAACTGTCAAACCCAATTTAACAGCCACATCTATCGCTTTATACTCCGGTTTCAATTTTACATAAGCTTTCTTTTCCCCACCCTTGATTTGGGTGTTTATTTTCTCAACTTTCACATCAAATGCTTTCTCAATAGCTTCCTTAATTTGTCGTTTGCTTGATTTCCTGTTTACTATAAACACTAACTTGTTCTCCTTTTCAACTAATCCAACAGCTTTTTCTGTTAAATATGCGTAATTGATTACCTTGTACGGATCCATAAGTTCACTTTTATTTACTTAAAGCATTAGATAATTTAATTTATAAAGATACACTAATATGAACATTCATTAGAGTTTTTCAATAGCACTTTTTGTGAAAATAGTCAATCTTCCAACATGAGCTCCTGGTGCAAGTTTTTCTGCTGATAAATTTTCAACTTTGCAAACATCACATCCTGGGATATTTTTCACAGCTTTATTAATCCCGTCATCAGTTGTAATAACAAACAAAGGACCAATTTTAGTTTTGTATTTTCGCCCACGCATTTTTCCTTTACCAGCTCTTATTTTTCGTTTCCTAATTCTCTCAAGTTCTTTTTCTAAGCCAATCTTAACTAAAAACTTTATTACATCTTTTGTTTTCTTCAGTTCTTGTAACTTATCTTCAACAATTATTGGTAATTCTTTCACATCTTGAATTTGATGGCCTCTTTTAGCAACTATTTCTTTTACAGCTGTTGCAGCTAGGGCACTTCTAACGGCTTTCCTTCTTTCTTTCTTGTTAATTTTTTGCGCCCACACCCTCTCAACTAACGGTGGGTGAGCTCTTCTCCCACCAACAGCTTGAGGAACGAATCTTGCGCGCATTTGCAACCACGGTACTGTTTTTGCGTGGAGTCTTGGTAGCCTTGCCATTTCTCTGTTCATCATCGAATATCTTGTCCTTCTTACACCATGGTAATGTGCAGAAGTTCTTTTGCCAGCCATAGGATCTGGTCCATATGGTTGTCTCCGTTTACTTTGGCTAGATAATACTGCACGCAGAACCAAATCTTCTCTTATAGGTTCTTCAAATACTTTCGGTAGTTCTATTTTTCCTATTGGTTTGCCTTCTAAATCTAAAACATCAACTTTCATTTTCCCACTCTTTTACCATATCTTTTTAATCTTTTTAAGAATTCTTCATAACCATTGTCACTAAAATATATATCAAATTCACAACCCATATCTTCCATACCTTCAAATGGGGGTAAAACAGAATCAATTTTTATTTCTGACACTGTGTATATTCTACCTTCAACTTTTAAATGGAAACTACCATTATTATAATTAACTCTAACTCTATTTGATCTAGTAACCATCTTACTTCACGATTTCTCTAATTTCAGGTAAATAAAATCTCAATTTAGGAGGCCTTATAACATGTCTCATCAAAACCAATCTTTTCTTACTGCCGGGGACAGAACCTTCTAGCAGAATGTAATTGCCTTTAACTACTCCGTATCTTACAAATCCACCCTTCGGAGTTATATCACCATCACCAATTCTCAGTACACGTTTATTTAATTCAGTTCTTCTGAAAAATCCCAACTGTCCAGCCATGGGGACAGACCATCTAACTTTTCCTGGTCTTTCTTGTCCCAAAGAGCCAACATGTCTTAGTTTCTTTTTAGCATGTCTAACTTGAATTTTCACACCAAATCTTTTCACAGGTCCCGCAGTACCTTTGCCTTTAGTAACAGAAATGACATCAACCAATTCACCTTCTCTAACAAAATCTTTTGCTGTAATTTCTTTGTTCAACATAGATTTGGCAAACTCTAGTTTTTCTTTAACATCTTTACCACCGATTTCAAGCTCAAATATTTCAGGAGTTTTCTTTCTTACTCCAGATAATCTGGGCTGTGTTGAGACTATTAGTCTGACTCTAGAAATCTTATTAATGTTTTTCTCCATTTCAGCTAATTTTTCTTCAGTTTTAAAATTTCCAACTTTAATCTTGCGTGATAAATCCTTAGGCAAATCTTTAATTATAGCTTCGGATAAAACTCTCAATCCATCAACAGAATTCTGATATACTCTCACACCAATAACTTTTAATGGTGGGCAATCTATGACAGTTACAGGTACAGAAATCTCTTGACCAAAAGTTAGAGAACCTTTTCTATTATCAAATAGAATAGCATGTAACATTCCAGCCTTGTAACCTGCAAACCCCATTATCTTTGGTTTATCCGATTCTGGATATGTCGTTATGTTAGGATATATTCGAATACTTCTTTTTCTCGGCCAATATCCTTTAGAACCTTCTCTTGGTTTTTTCACTTCTGGCATCTAATCACTTCAAAAAGTATTGACTTTAATGATTTAAAAACCTATTCATCCGAATTCAGAATAATTGTTTTTTGTAGAAGTTGTTGAATCTACTACCGATATCTACTTTAAAGAATTTCATTAACGGCTCAAAGTATTCTGGATGACTTTTATACAAGTTAAATAAAGTACCTTCTACAATTTTTTGACCGTCTCTATTTAATACACCAAGGGGATGGATTAGTCTTGGGCTTGGTATCATTCCTAACAGGTATGCGGCAAATTGTATAGCTTCTGGATTTCTATAATTTTCTTGTATTTCATATTCGTCGCCATCGATACGAATTCTGTGTTTAGTTTTTACACCTACAATACCATTTAATTCACCTAATGTTTCATCTAGCTTTTTCGCTTTTTCATATTCTCCAGCTAGTAGAAATTCTAGCAATTCAACATACTTATGTGGCAGCAAATTACTCATGACAGAAATTACACCCACACCTTCTATTTCTGGATCGGAACAAATTTTATAAGTGTTGGGGTCATCGCCTGAAATTATTTTAAATGTATGTTTATCAAAACCATATTTTCGGGCCAATCTTCTCGTTTCTCTCATCTGATCAAAATTTCCACTTGCTTCTTTTATCCCTACTACAGCAGGAACACTTTTTGCAATATAAATTCTTGTTAGAGGTTCGATTGGTGGATGTCCCCTACCACGTACATCATACATGATAATAGGTATGCCAACATTTCCAACTCTCTCAAAATATTGTTTAAAACCTTCCTGTGAAGTTCCAATTTTATATCCAGTATCGTGCAATGCAGCATCGGCACCCAATTCTTTAGCATTTCTTGTTGTTTTTACAGCTTCTTCTGTTGGTATAGCTCCGCAACCAGCAATCACTGGTACTTTGCCGTCTACAGTTTTAATTACAGTTTTAAGTACTTTATAATAATCATCTTCAGAAATTTCTCTTAGTAGAGGTCCCATACCAGTTGTTCCTAATGGAACTAAATTATGAATATTGTTTTCTATTTGATATTCAACTAATCTTTCTAGGGTCGCAAAACTAACTTTTCCATCATCAGTTAAAGGAGTTATTAAGGCGGTGGATGCGCCCTCAAATTTCTCAACTTTCGAACTTCCCTCTCGAACGAGGGTCATAATTAATGATACATAATGAAGATATTTAAATGTTTATGGAGAGGTATAAAATTTCTGCAGAATATTAAATCCAATTTGAATCTCAGTTTTGTAGCCTTATAGCTCTTAGTCATTGCTGTTGATTTTTTTCTTGACAGAATACTCATGGTGAAATGTTTTATGCTTTAAAAATGTTAATAGTTTATTGAAATTATGGAGCAGAAATGTATTTTTTGTGCAATTGTAGAAAATCAGATACCATCGTTTAAAGTATATGAGGATGACAAATTCTTGGCTTTCTTGGATATACGTCCTGTTAACAAAGGCCATACGTTAGTTATTCCTAAAAAACATTACCGCTGGACATACGATGTTGATGATTTTGGAGCTTATTGTGAAGTTGCGAAAAAAGTAGCTCTCGCCGTTATTAATTCATTAGAAGCTAAATTCGTCCAGTTTGTCACAGCAGGCTTGGAAATTCCTCACGCGCATATACATGTTGTACCAAGATTTGAAAATGATGGTCATGGCTTATATCCTGATCCTTCTAATATCAAGCAGATGAATGAGCAGGAGATGAGAGAAACTATGGAAAAGATAAGAAATGCTATTCCCACTGAGCAACCTAAGATCAAAGAAAAAGTTGAAGAGACGCCAGTTAAAAAAGAACGTGAATGGACAGAAGAAGAACTAGAAATGATTAGAAGAGATATACAACAAACTTGATTTACACTTATCATAGATGACATACATCCTTTAGATGTTCTACAAATGCGACATGTGTCACAAAACAATCAGTCAATTTAAATGGTTATAATATCAACAATTGTTTGCAACGGTTGACATCTCATAAATAGACAAATTCCACATCCGGAAGATAAGGATCATAAAAATCATCTAATTCTCTGACTGTTTCCTCGGATAACCAAGGGAATTTAAAATGTATTTTTTCATGTCTCAAAACAAATTTTTTAAAATATTCCTTAGCATTAATCCAGATATGATTTACCGTATCTGTCATACCTCTAATGAAATCTGGTAGATAGTAGCTATGCATATGTACAAAAACTCTTCTTTTATATGGCCTATTGTTTCTTTGGCTTCTTTGGTCCAAGTAAAAATATTTGGATAGGTTAAAAATATTCTTAATTTCATTTTTAATGAGCTGTCTGCCGATAATAAGATTTTCTTCAGAAAGGTGATAAGGAACAAGTTGCAACTCTCTAAATAATTCGTTTAATCTCTCATCATAACCAATTTTCATAATCTTTTCCTTCTCTTCAAAGTTTTTATTCCCACCTCTTCACCAGTTAAAGGAATTAATTCCTTTTCCAACTGTTTTTCATTCAACTCAGGATGAATCTTTTTTAACCTCTTAATTCTTCTCCTGATAATTTCTTCAACAGGCATAGTTTCACAATTTCACACACTTATGAAAGGCTACAGTTTCGTTAATTACTACTTTATCATCGAGCTTAAATTTCTCTAGTTTTTCCTTTATCCTCTCTTCGTCAGCTTTTGTAAGCTTGAGTTTTTCTAAATATTTAAGTTCCATGATAATTTCTTTTGCAGCAAGTTTCAAATTAGGAAAGACATATGGTACTTTCACTAAATCAAATGATTGTATATTTCTAAATACAGAGATTAACGAATCCCTTAATATTTTGAAGTAAAATTCTCTATGCATTCTTGTTTTTTTGAAAAATTCTTTTATCAAAATTCCGTACTCTCCTATAAAAGTGCCGTCAACGCAAATAACAATACCACTCTTTTTTAAAACTCTATAACCTTCTCTTAGGGTTGGTAATATATTCTTAACATCAGGTAGAACCCAAGGATATAACAAAACGTCAAATTGTTCATTTTCGAAAGGTAATTTATCCGAACTCGATTTTATAAACTTTAGTCCTTTATACTTCTTTTTACAATATGTGATGAATTCTTTGTTAGAGTCTAAGCCTGTATATATACCACCTTTTTGTGTTATTAGAGACGATAATCTACCTATTCCACAACCAACTTCAAGAATAGTCTTATCTACAAAACCGTTACATAAATTTTCAATAATTTTTAATTCTTTCTCATTATCGTAATATTTACATGAAATAATGTGGTATTGTAAAAGTTTAGATACCATATTTAATAAGTTATGATTATTAAATTTAACATAAGCGCCGATGGTCTAGCCTGGTAGGACACGAGCCTTCCAAGCTCGTCGCTCGGGAGATGCAGAGCTTATTACTCGCATCCGAGAATTCAAATCCCGATCGGCGCATTTTTCCTAATAAACACTACATCCATTTTTGTGAGATTGGCATTAAAATTTTATGTCTCTAGAGAATTACACTAAATTATTGAGTAGCAAAATAAATCGGAAAAAATAAAAAAATCTCCAAAAAGTTCAGCTATTTTCTAGCCAATTTTCTCTTTTTTACAAAAGCCCACAGTTTTTTAGTCATCTCACTTGGTGCTAAAGCTGCTGTACCAAATACAGACTCAAGAGTGTCTTTGACCCCTTTGAAGCTTATGTTATATCCACCAAATGCTTTCTTTTTTGCCATACAAAACCTCCTATAAAGAGATTGTATTCGTTATTTAAAAAATATTTGTGTCTCCCTAGTTTGACAATTTTATCTAAAGTTTTTCTCAAGTCATTAATCTTTTATAATATCCTATTATGTTCTTATTACGTTTATTCTTTTTATTTTAAGAAAATCCTCGTCAAATGTAGCTATGTTTTTTATGTTATTTTCTTTCGCTATAACTAATGTGCTACAGTCAGTAAAACTAAAAGCTGTGGTTTTTTGTCTTTTAAACAACTTCCATGCTTCTTCAAAATCTGATTTTTCTATCTCTAGAAATTTTGTCGATTTCCTAATCAATTCACCGATTCTCACAGTTTCTGATAGGTTTTTCAATCGAATAAAAATAACAGTCATACACTCATCAAAAATGTAATCTGTTATAAAAAGTTCTCCGTATTTACCAGCTATTATATCTCTCATTAACTTTGCAGCTCTTGTATGATTCTCGTCTCGGATATTATAGAAAGCTACTATGAAACTAGTGTCTAAAATTATCATTTTTTACTACCATAGAGAATTTCATCAATTTCTTTACTAGTTTTTTCTGTCCCTTTACCCCAGTCAAATGGCTTTATTTTTAGCAAATTTCTAGGATTAATAGTTTCTTTCTTTCTTTTTTTAATCCATTCTTTCATAGCTAAAGTTAATGCTTTGCCAACTTTCAACCTTTCTTCTATAGCTTTTTCTCTAAATTTCCTATAAATATCTTCATCTATACCTCTTATCGCATGTAACTCTTTCTTCATATGTATAACATGTATAACGTGATATTTAAATCCTTCCCTTTGCAGGCTTCCAAGACATCGAGTACTTCATATCTTTGCCAACCTTTATGCCCGTTCAGATAGCGTAAGTTCTATTAGTTTGTAAAGCAATTATTAGATTTGATGAAATGTAGCTATAAGAACTGTAAGAAGAAGGCAGAATTTCATTTACCTAATAATAAAAAGAAAGCATTCTGTGAAGATCATGCTATACTATTTTTAAGAAAGGTAAGGAAGTGTTTTTGCCAAGAATCGAGAACAGCTAAGATCAATAAAAAGTTAAAGACAGTTTTATTCTTATAATTACTAAATTTTTCTTATGAGATTTGAAACATCTAAAGGCTTTATTAGTATATTTGTATCTGGCGCTGTAATCAAAGATAAGAAAGTTCTCTTACTTCATAGAAAAGACCCAGATGTTTGGGAATTTCCTTCTGGTAATATAGAATATGATGAGCATCCTTCTGAAACAGCGAAAAGAGAAGTTAAAGAGGAAACAAACTTAGACGTACTGGTAGAAAAACTTCTTGCTATAGGCTCAACTATAAGGCCTGACAAAGAGCATGAAATTGTTCTGTCTTTTTTATGCAGACCCAGATCAAGTAAAGTAACACTTGGAGAAGAAGATCATAGCGAATATAAATGGTTTACTTTAGGAGAGATTAAGAAAATCAAAAACTTAGCAACCTCTGTTCAAAGTGTTTTGAAAGAACTATCGAGTTATTTATGACTCGTAGAACATTTTAAACAGGGGGCTAGCCCCCACACTACTCCCTAAGCTGTATACCAGAAGTTTTAACTTTTGTTTGGATTGGAATTACAATTCTTTTTATTTTTATGAAATTTGCTACTAAATCTTTATTCATAACAAAAGTGTAAGGAACTGGAAACAGTTCAAATAACCTATGAGACTTCACATGGCTATAAATAGCCCAGCTCATCGTTTTGTAGTTTTTCAAATTTGCAGATATCTTTTTACCACAAATTCTACATTTAAATTGGAATTTTTCTGTAGTCTGCATAGTAGAACTAGAGGTCTTATATAAATTATTTCTTTCTACCAGTTCTAATGCTATATTTTGTTACCGATGACGGTATTCTATGTTTCTCTTTTTGTTCTTCGTTTAAAACCTTCTGAATTTCCTCCTTCGTTTTCTTACAACTTGGACAATTTTCTTGCACTAAATATTCTTCTGATCTAGTTCTCCTAAGATGGGCTTTTGAACCACCCCAACTAGCTTTTATTGGTCTTTTAGCTTCAGGTATCCAAAGAACAGTTATAGGGCCACCACAGAAAGGACAAGGTATTTGAGTTTTTTCTGGGAAACCATATGCCATATTAAATTTTAGGTTAATTATATTTTAAAACGCGGCTTTCAAGCATACATAGGAATTATTTTTATTACTTCATCAAATTTGAAATGATGTTTTAGTAAAATTAAAGCTGCGAAAAATTTAGCTCTTCCTGCACCTTTTTCTGTTCTACTACCAGATTTTGTAACTAAAATATATTTTATAGGTGAACCCACATCCTGCCAACTAAGTTTATAATTAAGGTCTTCTTGTATCCAAATCCATTTTAAAACTAATAGAAATAGTCTAGATTCTATACCAGGCAATTTTGGAGGTTCTTTGGTAAACACATTCTTGTAATAAACTTCTTCTATCAGCTTCCAAAACTCTTCATTATCTCGTTTATTTTCTTCGAAATCTTTTAATATTTTTTCAAATGTAAAATCTTGTTCTTTTGCTTCTTTACCATCAATATAAGGCACGACTACAAAATCCAATAAATTGCCCCATTCTGCAAAATCAGCCCTTTTTACTTTTAGCTCTCTTTTTACAACTTTTCTACCAGGGTACCTTATCCCTATTATAGGTTTTTCCTTAGTTCCTTCTACTATAAACTCAACAGAGCAGACCGGTTTATTTCTATGAGGAATTAAAGCTAGTGCAAGTTCATGATAAATATCTTTTACATCCTTTATTCTTAATTCAAATTTTTCCATTATTTATTTGTTAATTTTTGACAGATTTAAGTTATAGAAATATCCAGAAGGTAGTTGATTTTAAAGGAATTTGTGAGTACTATTTTTCAAAGATTATTACCATTTCTTGTCTAATATTGCCAACACTACTTTTCTGTAGTTCTCTTCTTATAGCATTATCTTCATTAAATCCTATCTTTTTACCAATCTCTAAAATTATCTCATCATTTGGTATTTCAATATATCTATTACTAACTAAAAAGTGGTTATTGCCTATAATTATAACAGCTTTAGCTCCTTTTTTCATCACTCTATACATTTCTTTTAATGTGAACAGCATATCAATAAAAAATTTATAAACTCTTAATCCAGCAGATTGTCTACCATTACTCATTAATATATCAACATATTTCTTAGCTAATGTAGAAAGTTTTAATGGGTCTTTCTCTTCGTCTTTAATCATTTTCAAAAGTTCTCTTTTATCATAGTTTACTCTAGGGTTCCCCATCATGTTTCTTTCTAGCTCTTCCATCGAATTTACTAGTCTTAGCAATATCAGCTGCGGATAATCATTTTTAATGTAGTCTAAAGCAGTTGAATATGGAGGAGAATTCACAATTCCATCGATGCGATTACTTTCTATAATTTTAGTCATATCCCTTGTATCATCACAGTAAGTATAAGCTTCACCTAAATTAATTTTCAAAACTTCATTTAATCTATGAAATAAATAGAGCCTCAGATAAAGATCATTAATTCTATCTGCCAAAACTTTTTCAAATTCATTTCTTACTCTCCTAGCGATGTCGCTTATTGCACCACTCAATGACAAAAGTAGAAATTCTCTTATATCTTTATCCTCAATCTTTTTAAGTAACTCTCTTGCTATGATTATTTTTTGGACCAAGAATTCACTTTTCTTAAAAACTTCTCCATTATATGCGACGGTAGGATTAGCTAATTCTTTTTGTAGTTGCTTAGATTCCTTTCTTATTTCATCATAATTTAAATTACTTCTAAAGAAAAAACTTTTACTTTTACCAGAAGAAAATGCATTTATTTCATTTTCTACCATTTTAATGTACCTATCGATTTCTTTTTTCAATTTCTCGATAGGAATTTTTACTGAATTACATTTTACATTACTCATTAAAACAGAGAGAGGATTAATTTCTACACCAAAACTGTCTAATCCTAGATATGATGCTTCCACTAAAAGTGTTCCACTACCAGCAAAATTATCTAGAACAACAGCTTTACTTTGTGGACATATGTAATTTAATAGTGCTCTTACCATTTTTGGATGGAATTTCCCTTTGTAGGGGTGCATATAATGATTCAAATAAAGTGAAGGTTCCTCACGAGTTGTGAAGTAGTCTTCCAATCGCTTACCAACAGCTGTTGTAACTGGGGCAGGAATTCTATAAATTTGCTTAAAGGGGTATGCAAATAATGTTTCCACATTCTTATCCACTTCTTTTTCATTTCTGCTTAACTTTGAGATATACTGGGATTTTTCTAAAAAATATTGATGAGTGATAAATCTGAAAAGAGTAAATTTATCTACTTTAAAGTATTGAGCATTTTTATCTAAAACAGCATTAGGAAATATTTGTTTTAATGTTTTTTCTGGATTATCTGTTTCAATTATAATATAAATTTCTCGAGTATAAGCTAATCTTGAAACTAAATGAGAAATATCTTGAATTTTATCAGAAACGAATGAAAACCCTTGAACCTCTCCATACGGAAGTTCATATGTTATGATATCTTGAATTCGAATTCCTTCTTTGGTAAACAAACTTAAAGGACGTTCTAATAGGATATCAGTGAAATTTTTGATTTGTGTAACTTTTCCAAGTAATCCTTGGAGCTCTAATTCAGCAAAAACAGTCTCTGTAGGATCTTTTATGCTGTTAAAAAGCTTAAAATAATAGTATACTTTTCCCATCAATTAACACCAATATATATTTAACATCTTTTAAACCTTTCTATTATATAATTTTAGCACTCACCCGAGTTGTTGTAATAATTATTACTTTAAATATATATTACATAAGTATTTAAATATTACTGTTCATACTTATTACAATTATGAAAGTTAGAGCTACTTTTCTTGTAGACAAAGACTTACTTAAAAAGTTTAAAACAAGAGCAATTAATGAAGAAAAATCTTATTCCGAATTACTGGAAGAATTAATAAAGAAAAAACTTAATGAAAAGTAAATCTATTAAAATATTTAAGAATTTAAAAGAAATATGTTTAAAATTTATATGCTTAGGTATATGAATGATTACTATGAATAAAATATTAATTGACGCTTTTAGAAATGAAGTCTATGAAATTAAAGAAAACTTCACATACCCAAAATTAGGTGATGCCTTTGTGCATTTAGCTACCAAATTAATCTTTGATTTAGATGATAATGATGCATTTAAATTTTGTCTTGTTGGTGTTGCTGGTAAGGAAAAAGGTTTGATGCTTTTGTTCCAGATGAGCAAAATAAAAAATTAAATATAATACAGGGGAAATTTTCTGAGAAGAAAATTAAAAAATCTACTAGAAATGATGTCGAAGATTTAAGATCTGCATACAGTTGGCTCACTAATCCTGCCGTAGCGGGTCAAAGACTTAAACCAGAATTATTACGTATTATTGCCAAATATAGAGAATATAAAAAGTTGGGTTATTCTGATAGGTTAGTATTGTTATTTTTTGGAAAATCAAGTCCAGATACTAATTCACAACTAGCTCTTTTGAGAAACGAATTGAATTGTGAAATAGAAGCTTTTTACATCGACGAAATATTAGCAAGATATGTTGACAAGTCAGAAGTCTATGGAGATAAAGGTCCTGATATCACGATAAAAACGGTATTCAAACCTTTCATAATAAAAATGAAAAGATTACCAAGAGCTGTTATTTGTAATGTTAAAGGTGAAGAAATTGCAACTATGATTGGAAAGTATCCCTTTGAAATTTTTCAAATTAACGTTAGGCATTATTTAGGTCGGGGTAATCCTGTAAATAAAAAAATTCAAAGTATCCCTTTGAAATTTTTCAAATTAACGTTAGGCATTATTTAGGTCGGGGTAATCCTGTAAATAAAAAAATTCAAAAAACGTTAGATAATGCTGAAGATAGAAAGTTTTTCTGGTATTATAATTTAGGAATAAATGCCATCTGTGATAAGTTTACTCCATTGAAGAATGGCATGCACTTTAAGAATTTTAGAATAATAAATGGTGCACAAACTTGTAACACATTATTCCTTAATTTAGACAAGCTTGAAAATGTTTTAGTTTTACTACGGGTTTTTGAAACAAAAGATCTTGATTTAGCTACTAGAATCGCTATATCAAATAATACCCAATCGCCAGTTAAAGGTAGAGACCTATTTTCGGAAGATGATCAACAAATAAGATTACAAAAAGAATTCGATAAAATTAGGCCACCTGTATTTTACGAGAGAAAAAGGAAAGAATGGGATTCTTTGTGGAAAAATAAGAGGTTAGAAGCTTTAAAATATGTAGATAAGCAAACAAAAGCAAAGCGAATAATAGATAATGAAACTTGTGCAAAGGGATTTATGGCTTTGAAACTTAAGATGCCAGCAGAAGCAAAATCCGAAAAACAAAAGATATTTGTTTTAGAAGATTTTGGTGGTTATTATGAAAAAATTTTCAATCCAGAAACAACTCCCTATCATCTTTTAGTCAGTTATAAAATTATTACATTTGTTAATGAGAAGATAGCAGAATTCACCAAAGCTTATAAAAAACTCGAGAAAAATAATTTTCAGGGAATTAAAGAAAAAGACTTAAAATATATGCAAAAGCTAATTGAATTTTTACCACATTCTGACACACACATTACAGCACTTTTCGGCCTTGTATTTGAAAACAAATATGGTGAAGATTACGATTTTGAGAGAATTCATAATACAGTTTTACAAAACTCTGATGTAATGAATAAAATTTATGAGTGGCTTCGTGATCAGCTAGCTTTACATATAGATAATGTAAGAAGTGCATTTGGGGCTAAACCATTTAATGCTCGAAATTATCTAGTAAACCCAAAGAGCTTCGTAAGTATAGAGAATTTTATAAATACACAGATTAAGTATAATAAACAATTTCTTGACATGTTGCCAACTTAGAACTAAAAAATTTTTCTTTCTTACTATACATCAAGAGTATCTACCAATGAAATTAGCTTAAAATCTATCAGAATTTCTGTTATTGTGTGCACATTAATGGCAAAATAAACAATTTATGTGATAATTTAACGAACAAAGAGCTAAATAAACTAGAACTTAATATTCAATATAAAAATCAATAACTTCCCCTCATTCCATATACTCGATAATAGAACCTTTGAAGAAGATATTCATTGCCTTTAATGATTCCTCTAATTCTACTTCCTTTTTTCGTGAAAACTCTAAAGAAACGATTGCAATTGACACACCTTACTAGCTTAATAGTGGAAGTATTTTGTATGAAACCACAATGAATACATCTTACTCTTACTATTAATTCAGGATCTTCTATTTCTATTTGGATATTTCTATTTCTTAGTTCTTCTAGGAGTTTGGCTCTTAAAAATTCAGAAACATCTATACCTGCTTTAATAACAGCTTTCTTGAGGTCCTTACCCAACCATAGATGTATTCTTCCGTCGCTGAGTGAAATATTTTTGAGTTTAGACAACGATGTGTGCATATGTGTATTAGTATCCAAGCTCCCGGTTTCTATAGAAGATGAATTATCATTACTAGCTATCTCTCCCTTTCCAGCCCTCTCTCTATCTAGATCTATCTCTCTCCCTGTTACAATAGCGGATGTGTGCATATCGGTATCAGAAGTGTTATTACCGGGAAGTTTATTCTCTTCGCTCATCTAACTCATCCTTTCCAATCTTTACTTTCTTAATAGAATCGAGAGAAATAGCAACGATGTTTTTATTAGTTTCTAAAATTATTCCATTATCAGAAACAGATTTTATTAAACCTCTAGCGTAAACTTTTTTTCCTGTATCATTATAAAGAATTCCAACTTTTGTTCCTTCAAATTGTTTAACTATATTCTTATCCATCATTTCCTTTCACTTCCCGGTTTTTAGAATTAGAATTGAGATAAGCTTCTCTCAAAATCTTAAACCATTCTGGCAACTTCGACAAAATTTCTTGTTCTTCTATTCTTTTCTCTTCCATACCACCAACCAAAAATTTAGAAAAATTTTTCCCTACAAGTGCTACTTGTGCAGAAGTTATCTATAAAGTTATCATTTTACCCGACAAAAGTTTTTTCAGAAAAATGATAATTTTAAGTAGAAGTTATGATTTTTAGGGTAAAATATGTTCCGCTTGAAGTTAAAAAAACTAATATTTAAGATATTTTTTCAATTTCCTTTCCAAGTTTTAATTCCTTTACTTTTTCAACTAGAAAACCAAGTGTGTCAGGATCTTTGAGTATTTTTAACATAAGGCCATCGATGTTCTCTCTCATTTTCTCTATACTTATTGCAGATTTCAGGTCCAAAACCATACCACATTTTCCACAAAATCTAAAACTAGAAGGATTAACTTCGTTGCATCTTGGACATTTCTTTGGTTTTAATATTTCATCTTTTTTCTTCTCTTCCTCTAACTTTTCTTCTGTTAATTTTCCATGCAGCATTAACAATTTCTTCTCAACATCAGCTCCTGACAAATGAACATAAATTCTTGGCATATAGGAAGAACCAACCCATCCTGCTAGGACTTTTAATTCTTGTTCTGTGAAAAGTTTTGCCAATTCGTTAACCGGGAATGTCTAAATAGATGGGGATGAACTCTTTTGTTAATTCCAGCTTTAGCTGCTAAAACTTTTACTATATGAAGCAAAGCATAATAACCTAACTGTCTACCGCCGACATAAGCTCCGATATCGATGAATAAAGGCATTTCTGGGTTATCCTTGTAAGGATGATGGTTAACCCATAACTGCAAATCAGGAACAGAATCTATCAGCCTAATTCTTCTCATCCCGGTTTTTCCGTTAACTATTATCACAGCTCCGTATTGATCGAATGCAACATGCTTCATTTTAAGAGAAAGAATTTCTCCAACTCTACATCCAGATTCATACAAAATCATTATTAAAGCTCTATCTCTTGGATTGCTAGCCTTATCAGCCATGGCCTTGATATCCTCTTTTGTTAGCAATTCTTCTGGTAATTTTTGACTAATATTTAACTTTCTTGGAGTTTTAATCCAACTAACGACATCAGGATAAACTCCCCAACCATCTGTCTTGTAGTACCACTTGTAAAACTTTTTCAAGACGACTTTAATTTCATTCATAGTTCTAGCTGAAACTTGCTTTTCTTTAAGTAAAGGGAACTTTACTCCTAACTTCTTTAGAAAATCTGGTTTTTGTCTTTCATTTAGGAAATAAACCAAATTCTCTTTTGTCATCTTCTCAAAAGGCTTCTTGATACATAAACCTAAGGTCCTAAGATGTCTCAAGTAGTTTAAAGTAGTTTTTGGACTCAAACCATCGGCATTACACTGATTATAAAATTCTCTCAAAACTTTCAACTGAGAAGGCATTAGTTTTGGAGGAAGATTTTTGTAGTGCGTGAATTTTTCTGGATACAATATCTTTTCTATTTGGTCCTGAATTATCTCTAAAGTATAACTCATCAGCTAGTACTATGTTTCCTTCAGCTATTTATATCTTTGTTTTAGAATGAAAATATACTTCATTGGCATAAACGCTTCCAAGTCACTTTGATAAGCACATTCTGTACATTTGTAGCCAATCAAAACTTTTCTGCCAAGCAAATTCTTTACTTCCAAAGGTTTTATTTGTGAATGGCATATCGGGCAGTTGGTTATCTTCTGTAGCCTGACAGTTTTCTTTGTTTTAGCTTTAACTTCAATTTCGGGTATATCCAAAGCTATTCTTTTCACCCTTACAGGAGATACGACATAATTTTTATTTTCTTTTTTCAACACTTTCAATACCAGCCGAGCTAACTCTTCTTGCGAGTTAACTTTCAAATGTTGTGAGACGACTTGTCTGACTATTTGCATTAATTTTTCTTTAGAAGGAATCTTTTTATCCATGATAAGAATATAGGTTTTATAATAAAATCTATGAGCTCGGATGCCGGAACCTGGTAAACGGGCCAGCCTGGAGAGCTGGTGTACCTTAATGGTACGCGTGGGTTCAAATCCCACTCCGAGCGTAATAACTATAAAGGATTTATACCTCTTCATTTATCGTTCTTGTTTACAAGAACTCATGTTCTAGCTATTTAAGATCTTGTTCCAACTTCTTAGCATATTCAATTTGACCTTTCACTCTATTCTTAAACCATTTCTATAATCAGGACCTCTTTTGGTCTGAAGCATAACAATACTTCCAGCAACTCTTTTTCCCAAGCATTCAGAACAATACTTTACACTAACATAAAACCCTAAAGATTCGCCACATAATCTACAAAATCTTTCTACTGGTTTTCTTCCACGATTCATAGCGTTTCTATTATGTTATTATTCTAGCAAAATATTTATCCACCTTCTTGGTTCGCTTCCTATTCCCAAAATGAATTTAGCTATCTCTTCATCTTTAGGTATTTCAAAAAAAGCACATTCTAATGTTATGGCGGGATAGTGTAGTGTAGTTTCTGTCCATTTAAAATAATCACACCAATATTTTTCTATCTCCCAATTTTCTGTTATTTCACATCTCTCCCAAGGTTTACTAATTATTTCTAGTACATCTCTATAAACATAACCCTTTTTTGTTACTAAAAGGAAAGGATAGAGTTGAGGTAAATCAACATTTCTTTGAGGATAAGGTTTGCCTTCTCTCCAAAATTCTACTTTAATAAATTTATGGTCAGGCTTAGGGGAACAAGTCCAGTTAAAATGCAACCCCTCTCGAATAAACTTATCTTCCAATGTTATTCCCCTTATCTTCATTATAGCTCTTTCGGTTATTGGTATCTCTTCGTAAATTCTATAAGTTTCATTTTTAGCAGTTACTGTTTTATTTTCTTCCTGTGGAACGATTCCTCCTGGAAATATTGAAAAATAAGCAACGAGAATAACAAAAATTATGCTAGTTATTGCAAAAAGGTAAAGGAGAAATTTTCCAATTCTTTTTGTTAGTGGAAGGTGTTTAATTCTTCTTCTACTCTTCTGGGATGATTGTTGAATTTCAATTTTCTTAAGATTATAAAAGAAATAGGCACCAATACCGCTTGGAACAACAACATACCAGAAAATATCTGGAATTAAACCACCAGGACCTGCTGGTATTACAGGAGTCATAACTTCTATCGCAATATTTTTTATTATGCCACTAAATCCAATAACGAATAGAGCAATGAAAGCGACGTAGTATGCAATTTTTTTCCTTAGTAAAATACCTATACATGAGCCTAAAAGTATGGAAGCACCAATAACTTGAAAATAAGATAAAGTATACATCGTTGGCTCATACTCAGCTAGTAAGTGCATTATAGGAGCTGTCATAAAAAACAAACCTATAAAACCTAAAGCATAATAGAATGCAAATCCTATTACCAAATAGTTCCACCAACTTCTTGAAACCATTTTTGAAGATTCCCTATGTATCATTTTCTTCTTTCTCATTTCTATCACATCAATTTAGGAATAAACCATACCAACGATCCTATATCTATGAGATGCATAATAAAACCATAGAGTAAAAGAATTAATACTTTCCTATTCTATACCAAGATATTCTAATTGCGAATAGTTATATAAAGCATATTCTGAATCGTACAGAAATATCGAATGTCATTTAAAATAATGTCACAATACTGTACAGGAAACCTGACTGTAAGGAGAAACATTTTCAAATCCAATTCTGAAATATATACTAGTTTACCGTAATCTTTAAATAGTCTAAATAACCACTTATAAGTAGTGAATGATATGTCTGGAATAGTACAGCGGAATTTAAGACTCCATGAAAGAAGAAGGAGAATAAATAGCTCGGATGTATTTTTTGGGGTGTTACCGCCTGTAGTTGGAGAAATAGTACAGGGAATAAATGCTATGGTAACCCCAGTGTCATTGTATGTCCATGAATTAGGACACTTAATAGCTGCAAAAGCTGCAGGATTAAGTCACTGCAAGATAGAGTTAAATAGTCAGAGTTTGCTTGATAAAGTTCCCGTTATTAAAAAATTCGATGGTGCGGTCTATTGTGAAAGCATGTCTCAAGTAAACAATGCAATGCCTTTCATTTATGCGGCAGGGCCATTAACAGAATGTTTTGTTGGGGGATTAGTCGGAGCTGATGGAATTTCTCGTTTTAGAGACGGCATAAAGAAAAGGTCTTTATTGGATATGGTAGCTGGTGCGGCCGAAGTTGGGTATTCTGGTAACTCCTTTGTAAATTCAATTGCCTATATTTTTTATTCAATTGGGTCGGGTAAGGGCGATTTTGCTTACCTTTCAAGATTTGCTGACCTTAACCTACCAGAAAGTTATGCAGTGGGCTTAGGGTTAATTGTCGGTGGTTTAGCAGCTGGAAGTGCTTTACGGTATGGCATAGGTAAATTGGGTTCATTGGTGAGAAGATACGCTCGTAGAAAACCACATCATTAAGACGATGTAAAATTACTCAAGATCAACTTTCCTGTTATTTTGGCTTGGTTTTAGTTAACTAGCTTGGGGGAACAAGTCCCCATTCTTGGATTTCCACTTCACTAACCTTTTAAAATTCTATTATCTAGATTACATTCGTGAACTAGATGAAAATTGGTATCATTGGTTTAGGCAATGTCGGAAGTGGAATAGCGTTCAGCATTCTGCATAATGAAAATATAAAATTCGATAGACTTATCTTGAACGACATCGTAGACAAAGTTTATGGTATAAGATTAGATTTATGTCATGCATTTCCTGAAATAGGTAACAAAATAATTGTTGGTGGTTATGATGAATTGAATAATTGTGATGTAGTTATTATAACAGCTGGCATAGCTATGATTACCGGAAGTGAACAATTCGACAGAATGGATCTTTTGAAAGAGAATTCAGAAATATTTAAAAAAATTTTTGAAAAATTCAAACCTAAAAAAGATGCTATACTTATAATCGTTTCAAATCCAAGCGATGTGATGGCCTATATTGCTTGGAAATTGTCTGGCTTAAACTCAAGTCAGGTGATAGGATTTGGTAATCAAGTTGACACGGCTAGATTCAGATTTATTCTTGGAGAAAAGTTAGGGATTGACGCTGGTAAAATAGAAGCATATGTTATCGGTGAACATGGTAATGGGATGATACCAGTCTTCAGTCAAACAAATGTAGGTAAAGATTTGGAGCAATCGATGAAAGACGAGATTACTTCACAGTTAGTTAACGCAGCTGCCGAAATTATAAGATTAGCTGGTTATACACAATATGGTCCAGGACAGAATGTTTCCAAATTAGTTGAGGCTATTGTAAATGACAAGAAGGAAATTTTATGCGTTTCTACTTTACTTAATGGCCAGTATGGTGTTGAAAACTTATATATGGGTACTCCATGCGTTATTGGCAGAAATGGCGTAGAAAAAATTATAGAATTAAACTTGGATGAAAATGAACGAAAACAATTTTCCTCCTTAGTTGAAAAAATGAGAAAGTTTCAGAAATTGTAAATTTAAATAGAAAATAATTTAAGAAGATGTGACTAAATTAAAAAACTATGAAAAGCATTTTTCTTGATTTTCTATCAAAGCTCCCAGTAGCTACAATGATTTACTTTCTGTTAGTTCTTTTTGCAGATCTAAGTTTCGATTTTAAATGGTTGACAATAGCTATAGTGTTAGATGCTGTAGATTGGCTAGTATCTGAAATTTAATCTAAAAGAGCTTTAATCAAGTCGCATCTTGAAATTATACCAACTAATTTTCCATCCTTAATCACAGGTAACCTATCTATATTATGTTTTTCCAACAAATTGGCAGCTTCTATAATGCTCTCTTCTGGAGATATCGAAATTACATCTTTGGTCATGAAATCTTTGACTCGTATTTTAGATAATTCTTTCAGATGTTTTTTAACATTCAGGTGATCTTTTATAAGAGCTAAAAGAATTACGCTGAGTGTATGAGGTTCACCGGCAAGTTCTGAGTGAGTTCTCGAGAGGTCTAATTTCATAAATCTTATTATATCCGATTCTGTGATTATGCCAACAACTTTTTCTCCTCTGACAACAGGGGCACCGGATATGTGATATTTAGACAACATCTCTGCTGCCTTGAATATAGAATGCGTCGGTCTGATCTTGTATACTTTTGTTTTCATATAGTCTTTCACAAGCTTCATATTATTGAATTGGGTTTTTCTAATTATTTTTCTTTCAGATATTATTGAGTTTTCTCTGTTTCTTAGTCGATTTATGGTTGAACTAATTTATTTTGCTTGTACGTTCTTTCACCTCACTCTGCTACCAATGTCTATGTATCTTTCAGGTACTAACAAGACAATTTTTCCATTTTCATTATCAGCGGCAAGTATCATACACTGACTTTCTTCGCCCATAAATTTTCTTCTTTCTAAATTCAATAGAAAAACGAATTCTTTACCAACCAAATCTTCTTTCGAGTAGTAGTTTTTCAATCCGGCAATAGCCTGTCTTTCTTCATCACCAAAATCTACAATTAATTTAATCAAATTCTTAGAACCTTTTATATCTTGTACGTCCTTCACCTTACCTATGCGTATATCCAATTTTTTGAAATCTTCAAATGATACTTCCATACGAGAAATTTAGTATGTGAAACTTTATAAAAGCATTATGATAGGTATGAAGCATGGTAGATAACAGAATTATTATGCACATTGACATGGACGCGTTCTTCCCTTCTGTAGAACAAAGAGAACATCCCGAATGGCGTGGAAAACCTGTAATAGTAGGTGCTGACCCACGAGAAGGAAAGGGGAGAGGAGTTGTAGCTAGTTGTTCTTATGAAGCTCGTGAATTTGGTGTTAGATCTGCAATGCCTATATCAGAAGCATGGAAATTATGTCCGCAGGGGATATATGTTAGACCTAATTTCGAATTATACGAGAAGGTCTCCTACAACATAATGTCATTAATAAAAAAATATTCAGATAAATTTGAACAAGTAAGCATAGATGAAGCTTTTCTAGACGTTACCAATAAGGTAAAAGATTATGAAGAAGCTGAAAAATTAGCTGAAAGAATTAAAAAAGAAATTCTAAATAAAGAAAAAATAACTTGTTCTGTAGGTATAGGTCCAAATAAATTAATTGCAAAGCTTGCATCAGATTATAAAAAACCTTATGGTACAACTGTTGTTAAACCTGAAGATGTAAAACTGTTTATTTCAAGATTAAATGTTCGAAAACTACCTGGTATTGGACCGAAAACAGAAAGTGTCCTAAACAAAATGGGAATTAAAACTGTTGATGATTTGGCTAAAGTCGATGTTAAAATTCTGGTTGATACTTTTGGTGTTTTTGGTTACAGAATGCATGAAATGTCTTTGGGAATAGATGAAAGCGAAGTTACAGAAGAATATGAAATAAAATCTCTCGGTCGAGAAAAAACATTTGAAGAAGATATTGATGACCCAGAAATAATTTTTAACACAATTGATGAGTTGGTTGATGAGTTTCATGAAGAATTGCTTGCATTAGATATACAGTTTAAAACTATCAGCATAAAAATTCGATTTGAAAATTTTGAAACACATACACGTGCAAGAACTTTTGAATTCTACACAAAAGATAAGAAAATTATAAAAGATACAGCGAAAGAATTAGTTCAGCCTTTTCTTAATATTGGTAGGAAAATAAGATTAATTGGTGTTAGAGTCTCGGGATTAAAACTTAGTGAGAAACAAAAAACTTTGAAAGAAATCACTTAATCTATTAAATTACTAATGCTTATGAGTTGGAGAGATAATTGAAATTGTAACAAGTTTATAATATTTCAAATTCATGAATTTATTCACATTTTAACAACTTTCTTAAACAAGTATTCTCCCTTCTTAATTCTTCCAGTAAACTTTCTAAATTTGCAATCTTTCAACTTACCAGCCTTAATTCCAAGTTGTTTATTTATTTTTTCTGAAGTTTCAGGCAAGAAAGGTGAAATCAAAATAGAAATTATTCTACATGCTTCCAGAAGATTGTACAAAGCATTGCTTAATTCTTCACCTTCTAATTTCCATACTTGCTTTTCATTAATATATTTGTTGGTATTTCTGACGAATTCCCAGATTGCTCCTAGTGCGTCTTGGAGTTCTAGATTTTCCATGTGTTTGTCTATTAATGATATATCCAAGATTTTGTCAAGTTCTGGTTTTCCTTTTATCCTTCCTTTGTATCTTTCAGCAAGAGTGAGAACTCTATAAATTAGATTACCCAAATCTGCAACAAGTTCACCGTTAATTCTATTAATCAAAGCTTCCTCAGAAAAATCGCCGTCCTCGCCAAACGGAAATTCTCTAATTAGAAAATATCTTACAGCATCCACAGAATATTTCTTCGATAGTTCAACTGGATCAACAACATTACCTAAACTTTTACTCATTTTCTGACCTTTAATGGTGAAGTAACCGTGCGCGAATATTTGTTTTGGAACTTTCAATCCTACTGCTAACAGTTCAGCTGGCCATATTGTTGCATGTACACGGAGTATATCCTTGCCTATCAAATGAAGATCAGCTGGCCAATATCTCTCAAATTTTTTATTAGGCCAGCCTATGCCTGTGACATAATTCAGAAATGCATCAATCCATACATAGCATGTGTGACTTTCGTCCCATGGTAGTTTTATTCCCCACTTTACCTTGCTTCTGGAAATTGATATATCCTCGAGTTTATTATTTTGGAGGAAAGATATAATTTCATTCTTTCTTGCTTCGGGTTTTATTACTATCTCGTCTTTTTCTATCTTGTTCAAAAGAACTGTATGGAATTTGGACAGAGTGAAGAAATAAGAATCTTCACTCAAAAATTGTGGTTCTTTCAAATGAAGAGGACACTTGCCATCGATAAGTTCGGATTCTGTCAGATATTTCTCGCAACCAACACAATACAATCCCTGATATTTTCCTTTGTAGATATACCCATTCTTGTAAAGAGTTTGCAAAGCATTTATCACAGCTTTTACATGATATTTGTCTGTTGTTCGAATGAAGTGGTTGTAGCTTATATTCAATATTTTCCATGCGTCTTTAAATTTTTTAGCTATCTCGTCACAGAATTTCTTGGGTTCTTTTCCTGCTTTTTCTGCAGCTTGTTGTATTTTTTCACCATGTTCATCGGTGCCTGTGAGGAAGAAAACATCTTCACCTTTTAACCTGTGCCATCTTGCTATCACATCGGCTGCTATTGTTGTATAAGCGTGACCTATGTGTGGAACGTCATTAACATAATATATTGGAGTTGTGATGTAGAACTTTTTTCTAGCTAAGACAATCACCTTTATGAGATTTAATTTTGTAAGTTATAAAAATATTAATTTTTGATACCCATTATAGCTTGTGAGAGACTTTATCGAAATAACGGATAATCTTGCGAAAATTATAAGTAATCTAGAAAATCAAAGAAAGAATGTAGGAAATTTTTTGCGAGATTCTAATTCATTGACGGATCTGGAAGTGACAGATGAAATTTTAGAAAATAAAATAATTGTTCAAGTTCCTGAATTGAATTTAGAAAATCTGAAAGTAGCTGGCGTTGACGGTGGGTTATTAAAAAAATCATTCCACGGTATCGACCTTATGTTACTGAAATCAATAGGTGTGATTTTTTCTTACCAAAATGGAAAACTATCAAACACAGAATATTATCCAGATGCTATATCAACACCAGAACCAAAAGTTATAATGGACCCCTTTAACGATTTGGAATTTGAAATCAATTCTCACATTGAACGACAAATAAAGGAAGTGTTAACTGCAACAGAAGTTGTAGATAAATTTGAGCCTGACATATTGTTTATGCATGGTTCTGTAATTCCTCACTACACATTTGTTCCTGAGAAAGGTTCTTTACTTCACGAAAATTATAAAAGAATGATTTTGGCTTATACTGATTTGTTTGAAGCTGTAAAACTAAAGAAAACAATTCTTGCAGGAGTAATAGAGGACAGCAGAGGTGTAAGATTTTGTGAGATATTGAATAATATTTTCTTAACTCAGTTTAATCCTAATTTACCGCCAGAAATGAAAATTGTTTTAACTCGAACAAAAGATTCTAACTTGCTATCGTATATCTTGCAGAAAGGAGAAAGAAGCTTTGTATTTCCTTATTCGTCAAAAGCATCTCAGCATCCGATATTAAGAGAATTTGAAGTGAAGGACAAGATTTTTACCTTCTATTTAAGAACAGTTGAATTTGACAGACCGATAAGAATTGATTTTCTTGGTGATAAAGGTGTGATAGATAAAGCTAATTTCATTTCATCAATTTTGTTAAAGCTCGTGGGGCATTCTAACTATGGCATTCCTTCTGTTTTGATAGAAGCGGATCAACGAGCTAAGCTTCAAGAGCAGGAGCTAGAAATGTTTTACAATGATATAGTAAACAAAACCGGTAACATTTCTAGTCTTTTTGAACAAAGGAGAAATCAGCGTCCATTTTAATGGTATTTCATAGGTTCAAGATATTTTAGAAAACAATTCCAGAATTTGTGACTACGATAGTTCGTTAGTATAGTTTAAAGAACTCTACAGTATCGCTACCGGCTTAACTTTACCTCCTGGGAATTCCCACATACCTGGTAGTGTGTCATATGAGGATCTTTTCAAAATTAGAAATTTACCGTCTTTTTCTATAGCTACTGATGTGATAACTTTGAGTTTCATATCTTTATGCCGTAATTTATGACGAAGTGGATTA
>JAHLMT010000007.1 GCA_018920185.1 Candidatus Aenigmatarchaeota archaeon
TCTACGGCGGTCAATTAATATGATTTTTGTTACTGTAGGCACTCATACTCAACAATTTAATCGCCTTCTTCAAAAAATTGATGAACTAATTGGAAATAATAAAATAAAAGAAAAAATTATAGCTCAAATAGGTAATTCAACGTATAAACCGGTAAACTACGACTATTTTAAATTCTCTTCAGAAAAAAAGATCCTAGAGATAAATAAAAAAGCAAAATTAATTATTTCACATGCAGGTATAGGGAATATTATCACAGCTTTGCAATTCAAAAAACCTATTATAGTTATACCAAGACTTAAAAAATTTGGTGAGCATATAAATGATCATCAAATTCAGATTGCTAAAGCCTTCGCAAAAGAAAAAAAAGTTTTAGCATGTTATAACTTAGAGTATTTAGAGAAAATTATTCAAAAGGCAAAAAAATTTAAACCGAAGCTCATAAAAAGAAATCCAAAAATATATGAAATAATTAAGCAATTTTTGATGATTCAAAATAAAAAGATGAGTTTTTAATTATGCAACCTATATTTAACTCTATGAAAGTTGAAAAAAAAGTTTTTTCTAACACTGTATACCTCCTCATGGACTGGCTTGTTACAAGCGCATTCTCTTTTCTTTTCTGGTTTATTATAGGAAAAACTTTGTTGCCAGAATTTTTTGGTATAATATCAACCTCTATAAACACTGCTATACTGTTATCTGGAATAAGTTTTTTTGGGTTTCACGGAGCACTAATAAAGCTAATCCCAGAATTTGTTAAAAAAAGACAAGTAGGCAATATAGTTGAATTGAATAAATTCACTTTAAAAATCATTCTGTTATCTAACTTAATAATAGCCATCTTTCTTCTCGTTTTTTCCCAAGCAATAACAGTTCTAGTTAAATTGCCTTTAAAAGTAGTTTATCTAACAGCGGTTTTAATAGTAATAATGTCCTTAGCTAATTTTTTAAGTTATATTTTATACGGATTTCAAAATATGAAAAAACTATTTTTAACAAATCTTATAGGAAGAATTTTTAACATCACCGCCGTAGCAGTTTTTTCTTTTTTAGGGTTTAGTTATTTCGGCCCTATTTTAGCAGTTTTATTCACATTTTTTATAATTGGACTATTGAGAATAAACATGTCTTATTTTCACAATAATGATTTGTCAAATATTAATAAACAAATAATTTTCTATGACCTAGCTTTACCTCTTTTCTTTTCTAGTTTAGCAGTTTTGGTCTTTTCTAGTTCGCATTTTCTTATTATTTCTCTTCTTCAAAATCAAGAAATAACCGGATTTTTTGCTATTGCATTCTTATTAACTTCTAGCATTGCTATGATACAACAAGTTTTAGCCGGTGCTTTATTTCCTGTAACTTCTGAACTTAATGTTGGTAAAAATATTAGAATGCAGAGTTATCTAATAAACCTCATAGCAAGATACTCCCTGTTTTTAGTTTTCCCGTTAGCAATGATACTGATATTTTTATCTAAACCAATAATTCTGTTTTTCTCACAACCACAGTATTTGGCTTCAACGATTCTTTTTCCACCATTAAGTATTGCAGCAATATTTTTTGGCCTCGCTAATATTATGCTTTCTAGTTTGTATGCTTTAGGTAAAACAAAAATTAACATGATTATATGGATAATGTCGGCAGTTTTTTATGCCATATCTTCATTTTTGCTAACTTATTACTTTTCAGCAATAGGTACGGCGTTAGCTTATTTATTGTCTACTTTTTTGTTAGCGGCATTAAGTTATTTTTATCTCAAGAAATCCTTAAAGGAATTTAGAATTTTCAATAACTTGGTCAAAATAATTGCCAGTAGTTTAGTTTTGATTCTATTAGTTAATCTATCTACAAGACTTGAAGTTTTCCCGTTTATGGTTAAAATTTTGTTGCTTTTAATCGGTCTAGCAGCATACTTCTTACTTTTATTCGTCTTTAAATTTTATAGAAAAGAAGATATTAGAGTTTTAAGTTACATCGCAAGAAGATTACCTCTCGTTAATAAACTCGCATCGGCTTTCCTACATTTTATTTCAAAATATATTTAAAAACGGTATAACGGCAAAAACAAGTTGAATTAAAACCAAGATAAAAACAATTTGTTTTTCGTTGAATTTTCCAAGGTTCATTACAAAATGTGTTAGTGAATAAATATTTTTACCATATTTTGATTTTATAGTACCATCTTTTTGTAAAATGCCTAAATCGGATGCGAAATGCTTAAGTTTAAACAGAGAGTAAAATTTGAGAATTCCCTGAATAATGAAAGGCGTCATCACAACTATAGCTGCACGTTCTATATTACCTATTATTGCTCCTACAGCAATTGTGGCACCCAATAAATAAGTCAGACTATCACCAGCTAGTATTCTCGCTGGATATTTGTTATATTTTAAAATTGCTAAAAGTGAAGAAAACACAGTAAAGAAAAGTAAACTAGCAATTATACTCTGTTTTAATAAAGAAAATAAGCCTAGTGAAAAGGTATATACCAACCCCATACCAGCTTCTAAACCATTAAGTCCGCCGAGCATATTTACCATATTCGAGGCACCAACTATTCCTAATGGAACAATAACTAATGGATATAGCACACCAAGATCAATGACACCAACAAAAGGTAGATTAACGGTGGTTGTCCCAGCAGCAATAACCATTAAAGGCAGGGCTGCAGGCAAAGTAAGTAGAGGTTTTTGCCATCTTTTTAACCCTTTTTTACCTTCTATGTAACCAGCAACTTTTACTTGAGAAGAATTTATGTCGTCAACAAAACCAACAAAGGTAATCATTAAAATACTTAACATAGATGCTAACAAAACAATTAGCTCTGTATATTCTCTAAATAAAAAAACTTTAATAAATATGTAAAAAAATAGTCCAATAAACACACCTAAAATAACTGGTATTCCCGAAGAATTAGGTATCAACGGCTTACCTACTTTATGAACATCTCTACTTACTATTTTCGCGTCTTTAAAATAATTTATAATTCTAGGCGTGAAAATCAAAACTATTAGAAAAGATAAAAATGACGGTGCAATAAGTTCAAGTAACATTTTACTCTACCTCAAACAATTTCATAAATAATATTTCCATCACATCCGCCCCGTGATAAACAAGAGTTTAAATCAGGTCCATTTTCATAAACCTTTTTGAATTTGTCTGGATTGTTTTCTAACAGTTTCACAAAATCAATTGTATAACCTTCTTGCAAGGGTTGATTCCTGATGCTAAATTTTTGTACAAAAATATGTGTAATTCCATTTTCTTTAGCAGATTTAACAATAAATTCAGGATCGTTACTTAATTGAAAATCTGCGAGGTTTCCAGCAGCCATTCTTTGACAATTATAAGTTGTGTGATGCCCCCAGACTGTTGATATTATCGAATCTTTTGGTAAATTTTCTTTAACCCAATCACATGCTTCGAAAAAGAGTGGCGAAAACTTTTTAACCGTTTTCATTACATCCAATTTTTGAGTTAGACTTGTGTAACTGAAAAAGATCACTAGTAAAATTATAACAATACCCAAATATTTCTGACGTTGTTCTAAAAACGAATAAAGTTCTGATAAATATACGGCCATAACTGTCGCTATTACTGGCGACCAGGAGAGTGTATATCTTGCAACATCTTCTGCTCTCACATTTAACAATTTAATAAAAAGAACGAGAAAACCTAAAATAGTAAACCCTATTACAAAAATCTTGATACCTTCGTATCTCTTTAAAAGAAACAACCCTCCAACAATGCTTATACCTACAAACCATATGTTACCGTAAGCGAATCTAAGATAGTCAGTTAATCCAAATCGTATTAAACCAACATTTGTTCCAACTTGTTCTATAGCTTGTGAGAACTGATATTTCGGAGTATATTCATTTATGTCACATTTACTAACATCGAATGGTAGTAGAGTTGTACAAAGAGGTGTATTATAAAATGCTGTATTCCTTAGAAGAAATGGCAGAATAAAAAGAAGAGTAACAAATAGAGGAAGAGCATATATTTTTATCATCTGTCTGAAATTACTTTTAAGTTTAGTAACACCATAAACAAAAGTTAAACCCTCTATGAATAATACAAATACACCAATCAATTTAGTTAAAAATGAAAACGCCCCAAAAGTACCGGCTAAAAACAAGTATCTTTTATTCTCTTCTTTTATACCTAATAATAACAAAAAAACAAAAAGGGAAAAATAAAGAGTAAGCAAGGAATCTACGTAAAATAGAACAGCATAAGTGACAACTGCAGGAAAAGTTACAGTAATAATCGAAGCTATAATTCCACTTTTTTCATCGAATATTCTTTTTACTAACAAATATGTTGCCAGACCAGTTATAGAAACGATGAATGGTGTTAAGACTTTAACTATAATTTCACTAAATCCAAAAATTGTATAAAACCCACCTTGTAAAAGATGCCACAGAGGTGGTCTAGCGTAATTACTCTGAATTAATTTTGTACCTTCTATTGGAACATAAACTGGATATTCTTTATTTTCGGCTATCCATTGAGCCATTCTTGTGTGATGACCTTCATCACCAAATGCAATTGGAGAATGTATAGTAACTCTTAGTTCCAAAATGAAAACTACCAATAAAAATACTAATAAAATAATTAATTCATATCTTCTTTTAACAAACTCGGTAAAAGACATAACCAAAACTTAGTTTTAAGTTTTTTAAAACTTATTAAAATCTATGAAAATATTTTTTCTACCTGCACATGAACCAATAGACAGCGAATTAATAGACAGATGGATTTATTTTGGTCATGAAATTGTTATCCCAAAAAATAGTCCATTTCCATGGAACAAAAAACTTGTAGAAATGCCAAAAGATATAATTTTAGATGTGAATGAAAAGCCAGATATAATTTTTTGTGACGCTCATCCTAAAAATATATTTTTTTCTTTAAAATATAAAATTCGTAAGTTTTGGTATGACGTCCCTATTGTAGTTTCTCATATTTGGTTTCCAGATATACGTATTTTACCCCTATACTATATGGTTAACCATATTTCAGTTTGTAGATATGGGGCAGAGTATTTAAAAAGAATATCCGGATTAGAGTCTAAACTTATATATTTACCTGTTGATACTGAATTTTTCAAACCTAGAAATGCCCCAAATAAAAAAATTGCAACAATAATAGGAAATAATTTTAACACACGAAAAATAATGGGTACAAAATATCTTTTCAAGATTTTTAATTTAGTTCATGAAATGGATCCTGAAATCAAATTAATCATAAATGGATATAATCCAGATTTAGAAGTGCTGCCATTTGTTAAGAAAACGTTCTATCCTGGAGATTATAAAAATGGATTGTATAAAGTACTTTCTTACTCTTCATGTATATTTTTCACAACCACTAGAAATCTTATTATGCATAGCTTAGAAAATGCTATGAGTGCAGGTAAGGTTTGTATATGTTGGGATTTACCGGCTTTTCATGAAGTCATTAAAAATGGAAAATCAGGATTTTTAATTGAAAATTTTGATGAAAGAAGATTTGCAGAAAAGATAGTTGAAATATGTAATAAACCGCCCAAGAAAATAGGTGAAAGAGCTAGAGAATCTATTGTAGAGAAATGCGAAAGAAACGCGGTTGCTAAAAAATACATAGAATTTTTTGAAGAAATTTCGAGTTAATCGCTATTGATAAAGTTATGAAGGACCTGTTCGTATAATCCTTATGAAAGTTTATTTTAAATATCGCTTTCACCATACTAATGGCCATATTTTCATAATTTCTTCCTTAACCATTCCACAGTTATTTTTAATCCCTCTTCTAAACTAACTTTAGGTTTCCATCCGAATTTTTTCTGTATTTTTGATATATCTGGAATTCTTTTTTGTACGTCAAATTCAAACGGCTCTACATGTTCGAATTTCAATTCCTCTTTTCTACCACAAATTTTCCATAAAATATCTGTTAACTCTTTAACCGAAGTTGGTCTTGGATCAGCTATATTAAAATCATCATTTTTCGCTTTCTCACCAATTAAAACTAGCCCCTCAGCTATATCATCAACATAAGTGTAACATCTGATTTGTTCTCCTGAACCAAGAATTTGTAACGGGTATTGACCAGAAAGAATTTTCTTAACTAAATCTGGTATCACATGAGCATATCCAACAAAGTCACCTGGAATTTCGCCAGGACCGTAAGCATTGAAAGGCCTCCCAATTACAAATTGTATACCAAATTCTGCATTGTAGGCGCGCGCAATATATTCACCGACTAATTTAGAGAATCCATAAGCTGTTAAAGGTGGTGGCGATGTATCTACCGCAGTTTCAGGTGTTGGGAATTGATTTGTTCTCTCGAAAACCATTGAGGACGATACGTATACTATTTTAGTATTTGAGTCTCGTGCAGCTTCAAAAATATTTAGTGTTAACACATTGTTATCACGAAGAATAGTTGCTGGATATTTGTGAAAATAACCAATCCCACCTATTTTTGCTGCTAAGTGAAAACATATATCACATCCTTCCATAACTTGTTTTGCAGCTTCTAAATTTAACAAATCAGTTTTAACAAATTCAAAATTTGGATTTGAAAAATGTTTTTCTAAATTCTTTGCTTCACCTTTTGATAAGTTATCCACAACTCTTACAAAATAATTTTTTTCTAGTAATTTTTCTACTACCTTATGCCCGATGAATCCAGCACCGCCTGTAACTAACGCTTGCATATTACTCATTAAAATGAAAAGGCAATAAAAGTTAAAATGGTTTACTTGCCTTTTCCAAAAGCTATATACCTTCCTTTAATCTCTTTCTCGTCAAACATCTTCCAACAATCTATTACTATCGGTTCTTTATTTAACACATTCAAAATACTTGGCAAATCTTTGAATTCAGGGTGGTTAACTGCAATGATAATTGCATCCGCATCTCTCACCACATCGCTTAATGAATTGCTTGAATCTGGATATACGTAAGGGTCATAAGTCTTTACTTCACACCCCTCGTCTTTTAAAAGATCAGCTATTTTTACTGCTGGTGATAACCGAGTATCATCAATACCACTCTTGTAGGCTAACCCCAAAACGGCAACTTTACAAAGTGTGAGTATTTTACCTTCTCTCTCAAGTTCTTTTTTTAATTTTTTGATTATGTGATTAGGAATATTCTCATTTAGTTTAGAAGCCATCTGGATAAACTCGGGAAATGGCATATGTTGAGTCAAGAAGTAGCCGTCTTTGCTCAAGCACGGACCACCAGTTAAACCTGGAGTTGGTATTCTGCATCTATTATAATCCTCGTTAACAATTCTAATAATTTCATGTGCATCTTCACCATGCTCTTCTGCAATTAATCCAAATTCATTGGCTAAAGCAAAATTCACATATCTATAAACATTTGTGAACAATTTTCCGAGTTCTGCCGCTTTCGGCGTAGTAACAAAAATCTTTTTATTTGAGTTCAGTTTTCTAAATATCTCAGACGCTAACTTAGAACAAGTTTCTGTTACCCCACCAATAATTTCTGGTAAAATTTGTAGTTCTTCTATAGCTTTTCCTTCTACAATCCTTTCTGGACAAACAGCCAAATAAAAATCTTCACCAGCTTTCAAATTTGTTTTCTTTTCCAAGTAAGGTTTCACAATATTTTCTAACGTCCCAGGGGATGATGTGCTCCTGAGAATTATTAATTTATTCTTTATAGGATACTGCACAATTTTATCCAAAGCAGAAAACAACTGTGAGTAATCAGGAACGAAATGTTCATTAAGTGGTGTCCCAACTGTAATAATGATTACATCCACATTTTTTAATAAAGAATAGTCATTTGTTGCACTAAATTTATTTGATTTCATTGTTTCTTTTAGATATATATCTAGATTAGGCTCAAAAAACGGAGCTGTTAAAGAATTTACTTTTTTAATTAGTTCGTCATTTATATCAAAACCAATAACATTAATTCCCTTTTGTGCAAACGTCACACTAAGAGGTAGACCAACCCTACCTATTCCTATTACTCCTAAAGTAAACTTGTTTTCAATTATTTTATGAAGAAGTTCTAAATAACTCATTTATTAATGATGAATATCTTAACTTATTTAAAGTTGATTTTGTTCTATGTTGTTATGCGAATAATGATTTGTTCAGATTCTGGATACCCTTATAAAGGCGGTGGGGAGACCTACGTTGTAAACTTAGGTTCAAGATTAGCACAAAGAGGTCATCATGTGAATTGGTTAGTTTCAAAAATGCCAAATACAAAATCTTTCGAGAATTACAATGGCATAGAGATTCACAGAGTCCCCATTATAGGCAGATACATTTTCCCGGGAAGACATACATATACACTTACTTCACTCCTACCTGCGTTAAAGTTAGGAAAGAAGGCTGATGTCATTCAATTTAATGCCTTTATAGCAGCTATTAACGGTTGGGCTATAGGTAAACTACTAAACAAACCTTATTTGATTATGGTTTATGAAATTTTTCAAGATCTATGGAAAACAATTTCATCAAATCCAATAGAAAAAATTCTTTACCCATTAATTGAAAGTTATATAACTAAAATGCCTTATCCTAAGATACTAACTATTTCAAACTACGTTAAAAAAAGTTTAGAAAAAATGGGTGTAGATCCTAAGTTGATTGAAGTAATCTATCTTGGATTCGATAGTTCAATCTTTCACCCTGGTTATGAACCAGTTTTAAAGAAAAAATTCCCAGATAAATTTATAATCGGTTGGGCTGGTAGATTTGGTCTGTCACATAGCAAAAATCTTATAATGCTTTTAGACGCTTTCAAACTAATTAAGAAAGAAATACCAAACATTATTTTAGCTTTCGACGGACCCGACTTTGATAACTTTCTACCAGAAATAAATAAGAGAAAACTTAATTTAGATTCAGAAATAATTTACAACGGTATTTCTACTAAAGAAAATTTACCATATTTTTACTCATCTTTAGATGTGTTTGCTTTACCTTCTTTATCAGAAGGATTTGGTTTATCTGCAGTCGAAGCTCAAGCATGTGGTGTCCCTGTAGTTTGTTTTAACAAGGGAGCACTACCTGAAGTTATTAGTAATGGAATTAGCGGAATACTTGTAGACGATACGTCTCCCGAAGCTTTGGCAGAAAATCTGATTAATATTTTAACTAACAGAAATTTAAGAGAAAATCTGGCTAAAAATGCCCCAGAAAATGTTGCCAAATTCGACTGGAAAATCACCGTAGATAAACATCTTGCTGTATATGAAGAGCTAATTAACTCATGGTGATTTATGAAAATACAAATAGTTAGCGATCTTGGACCACCAGTTTTCGGCGGCGCGGAAACCTATGTGATGGAACTAGGTAAGGAACTTATTAAGATGAAAAATGAAGTTTACTGGAATCATATGAAAATTTCTAATGCAAAATATTATGAAAAAATAGAAGGTATCAACTGCTATAGGAGTTGGGTACCATTAGTTGGTAACAGACTAATTTTCGCTAGATTGCTTTATTCCATTTTTATGTTTCCACAAGTTTTAAGAATATCCAAGAGGACAGATGTAATTCAATTTAATTCTTTCGTTGCAGCAGTCACAGGCTGGATTGCTGGAAAATTTTCTAAAAAACCTTATTTATTAATGGTGCATGAATTTTTTGGTGATTTATGGAACATTGTTGGTAAGAACTATTTCGAAAAAATTGTATATCCAGAAGTAGAAAAATTTATATCTAAATCTCATTACCCACAAATAATTTGTCCAAGTAATTACACTAAAAACATACTTGTAAAATTAGGTGTAGACGAGAAAATAATTAACGTTATTTATCATGGTATAAACCATTCAATCTTTCACCATGGTTATGAACCAGTTTTAAAGAAAAAATTCCCAGATAAATTTATAATCGGTTGGGCTGGTAGAATAGGTCTCTCAAGAACAAAAAATTTAAAAACTT
>JAHLMT010000008.1 GCA_018920185.1 Candidatus Aenigmatarchaeota archaeon
AGATTTACCGATTCTGATGGTTCGACCCAATTAAGCTATTGGTTAGAATCTGGCTGTAATACTGCTTCGACAAAAATCTGGGTGAAAGTTCCTTCAATTCCCGCGAACTCAACAAAAATCATTTATCTGTACTACGGCGATCCTTCTGCAACATCAGCAAGTAATGGCGATAATACATTTATTTTCTTTGACGACTTTTCTACAAAAGATACGACAAAGTGGGATTGGCCCAACAACTGGAATGTAGAGGGTGGGTATGCGAAACAGACTTTTTCAACAGATTGGTCAAGTGCAAATACGCATGTCTTCTCATCATCTTTGTCAATTTCTTCGTCTGTTGGAATAGCTATTGAGACAAATGTTAAAAATGGGGGAACTGCATCGCTTTATGATTTACAAATTGGAGTAGGTAGTGGTAATACTATGTATGCGACCAATTGGGCTTTGGGAGCTTTTGATTATCTTTTTGGTACTCCACAAGAACAAGAAAATTGGAACGAGGCAGATACGAGAAACTTTAATCCAGTAACTTTGATAGTTATGGATGGTAAACAGGAAATTTACATCAACAATGTTTTGGAGAAGGAAAAAACAGTACCTATTTCAAGTATTTCTCGCATATACATACAGAGTAAAGGTCAATCTGAGTGGGATTGGATAAGAGTTCGGAAATACGCTTCTCCAGAGCCAACAATAGTTATAAGAGGGGAAGGAGAAGAAACTATAGAAATCCAAGCACCACGCACTATAATAACAACTGTTGGTAAACAAACAATGCTGCAGCTGAGTATAAGAAATAACGGCGTTTCCACAGATTTTTACACAATTGATCTGTCGCCAGCATCTTCTAACAGCATAGAAATATCAAACCGACGCATAACAACCGATTCTGTTGAGGTGGGAAAGAGTATTTCTGTGTTTTCTAATATACGAACACTCACAGAAGATGATAATACACTTACCATCACAATAGTTAACAGCGACAATACACAAGGCAAAACAATAGTAATACCTGTGAAATCTAAGAAATACAGCTTGCCAGAATTCGGATTCCTTGGATTTTTGCAAATAATTGCTATGGCTGTTGTTGTTTATTTCTTGGTTAGTAAAAATTTTGACAAAATAAACGTTTAAATACAAAGATAAATAATTATACAGTATGAAGAAGGAATTTGAAATATCAAGGTATAAAGACATTACAACTCAGAGAAAATACGAAAGATTGGTTAGAGAAGGTGTGTTCGACCAGATGAAAAAGGCGTTGAAGAGATTTGAGAAAAATTCATACTAATTCATGTGGATGTCTGATCTTAATACCAAATTCTTTTTCTATCTTTTCATTGTGAATCAGTTTTTCATCTAATGTGACAAAAGTATCAGCACCGTCAGCTATTGCGCAAGCGAGGATAAGTCTGTCCATTGGCTCTATTCCTTTATCTAACTGCTTGATTTTTATTACATATTCTTCAGTGTTTTCAACCGAGGCAAATCTTATTTTTCTTTCTTTTATAAGTTTTAGAAAAACGTCCAACGCATCGTATTGTTTTGTTTTATCTGCGATAAAACTAATAGCAAGTAGTATTTCACCTAAAGCAGGTATGCAAAATTTTCCTCTGTATTTATAACCTACTATATTAAAATATTTTGTACAGTATTTTCCATCTTCTGTATCTCCAGGTTCTAACTCAATAGAGCTGTCAATGTGATGTAAAGGGAGCTTTTCAAATCTTCTAATCAATCTTAATAAAGTTTTCTTTTTCATTTATAGGTTATTTGTTTCAGGTGTGTAATAAACCTTCTCGTATAAACTTTCTATAGCTCGCCAGAATTCGGATTCCTTGGATTTTTGCAAATAATTGCTATAGCTGCTGTTGTTTATTTCTTAATGGGAAAAAAGGACGATAACACCTATTGTTATCGGACAAACTTTAGAACTTGGACAAAAGTAAATTTTTGATTGTCTATTTCGAAATTAAATACTATATCCTCTTTCTGAGAGGAATAGCTTCTACAGTTTATGATAATTGTTGTGTTAGGAAATGTCTGACATTCCCACTTATCGCCAGTAGTTTGGAAGAATTCTTTATGCAAAGCTCTGGCTGTTTCATTGTTTAATTCAATTTGTGGGAGTTGAACTGCTACAAAGATTTGTGTTATGTTTGGCATGAAATCGGTGAATTTACCGGCTATTAGCTGCGGATATTTATCGTCCCACTTCACAGTCCAATTAGAAAATATCTGTGAACCATCTGACTTTGAAAAATAAAACTTTTTTGGCTGGTATTTTTTGTTCAAATTACTCTCAACGAATTTTTTAATCTCCATTTCTTCACCGGGTAGCTCCTGTGAGGTGATCTTACTATATACAAAAATCGAAATCGCGAGTATACCTATTGGAATTAAAGCTATCACATAACGGTTTGGCATATATAATATATATATGATTGAAAGGCTATTTATTAAATATGAGAATATATCACCTGTTGGGAGTATTCCTGGTTTCTTTTATTCTTTTATCCTCTGCAATGGCGCAAGAAATTGATATTCCTGAGAAAGATATCGGTAAGGTTCCAGGAGAACCTTCTTATGCAAAAGGCGAGTTGCTTGTCGGATTTAAGGAAAACGTGAAATTAGATGAAGCTGAGAGTTTAATAAAATCTTACGGGTTGTCTGTTTATGAACGGTTCTGGGATATAAAAGTTTTAAGGGTAGGTGTGCCCGAAGGACAAGAGAAGCAGTTCATAAAAAGGCTTGAGCAAGAGCCGATAGTCAAATATGCTGAATTGAATTATATCGTGGGTGCTGAACAAGAAACTCCTGCAAAAGGGGACAGTCAAAAAACATATGCAGGGATTATTATCGGAGTTGTTGGAGTAGGGATTGTTTTATTTTTGTTGGCAAAGAGTAACGTATGTAAAGGTTTGACAAGATTGTTAAAAAGATAAATTATTTTTTTGATTTTAATTCCATTTGAGAAATTTTTTATTAAAATAGTTAAAATCTAAATATTTATATATGAAAAAAGCTGTTGGGATATTTGCTTTGACTTTGATAATGATAATATCTCCTTCTGTTGCGCAGAATTTTAATTTTTTCAGACAGGTAACAATAAGTAATAGCGGAACTGGCTTGACAGATTATCAGATAATGTTAACTCTGGACACTGCTCAGCTTATTTCAACTGGAAAGATGCGCTCTGATTGTGGTGATATAAGATTTACCGATTCTGATGGTTCGACCCAATTAAGCTATTGGTTAGAATCTGGCTGTAATACTGCTTCGACAAAAATCT